>CAZUAT010000018.1:0-42964 GCA_964618415.1 uncultured Thermoanaerobaculia bacterium | reverse complement strand
AGCGCCTTCGAACCCCGCGAGGGGGCGGTCAGCCGTAGCGCCCGGCGCTCGGGCAGAGGTCGGCCAGCGCGCAGGTACCGCAGCGCGGGCGCCGGGCCGTACAGACCGCTCGGCCGTGCGAGATCAGCAGGTGGGCCCAGACGGTCCAGCGATCGCGGGGCACGAGCGACATCAGATCCCGTTCGACGCCCACCGGGTCGAGGGCGCGGCTCAGGCCCAGGCGGCGGGACAGGCGCCCGACATGCGTGTCGACGACGATCCCCTCGTCGCGGCCGAACGCATTGCCCAGCACCACGTTGGCGGTCTTGCGGCCGACCCCCGGCAGCGCGGTCAACTCGGCCATGGTGGCTGGGACTTCGCCGCTGTGACGCTCGACCAGCGCCACGCCGAGTCCCTTGAGCGCCCGGGCCTTGTTGCGGAAGAAGCCCGTCGACCGCACCGCCTCTTCCAGTTCTGCGAGCGGTGCCTGCGCGTAGTCGTCTGCCTCCCGATAGCGGGCGAACAGGGCCGGGGTGACCTGATTGACCCGCGCATCGGTGCACTGGGCCGACAGGATCGTCGCCACCAGCAGTTCCAGTGGCGAGCGATGGTCGAGCGCGCAGTGCGCTTCGGGGTAGATCGCCTCGAGGCGCGCGAGCAGCTCGTGAGTTCGGGCGCGGCGCGCGGCGACAGATTCGCGGGCCAGGCTCAGTCCTCCGACCGGGCCTCGACCAGGGGCTTGAGGAGCATGTTGAAAATCGCCAGGAACAGCCCGCCGGCCATGGCCCACAGGAAGCCATCCACCCGGAACCTGTCGAGCAGGAGATCGACCAGCCAGAGCATCGCGCCGTTGATGACCAGGTAGAACAGTCCGAGAGTCAGGATGAGCAGCGGGCAGGAGAGCGCGGTGGCGAGCGGCTTGACGAAGATGTTGACCAGCCCGATCACGCAGCCGGCCACCAGCAGGTAGAGCAGGTCGCCGTCCCAGTGCAGGCCGGGCAGCAGCGTTGCGGCCGCCCACAGCCCGAGGCCATTGAGCAGAATGCGGGCCAGGATCCTCATGCGGTCTCCTCCTCGGGTGCCGACTGTGACGCTTCGGACTCCGACAGCTGCCGCGCCCGTTCGGCCACGCGGCGCTCGTTGACATGCGACAACCGGGCCAGCGCCTCGTCCCAGGGCAGCCAGGCGACCGCGTCGGCCTCCTCGCGGTCGAAGTCCGAAGTGTCCCCGGAGACGTAGGCGAGCAGATAGTAGTCGACGTGCTTGCGGATCCGTCGGCCGTCCTTGCCGACGAAGGTGTAGTCGACGGCCGGCAGCACGGAGACGATGCGCGCCGTGACGCCCGTCTCCTCGCGCACTTCGCGCAGCGCCGCCTGCTCGATCCGTTCGCCGGGCTCGAGGTGTCCCTTTGGGATCTGCCAGCGTCGCCCTCCGGCGGTGGCGATGAGCAGCACTTTTCCGTCGCGGACGACCAGACCCCCGGCCGAGAGCTGGCGCTCCGGAGGGGCCCGCGAGATGACCGGGCGACCGGCGGTGCGGCCGGGGCGGGGCGAGGGACGGCGGGCGGCGCTCACGGGTCGAGCCTCGCCAGGGACCACGGTGCGTCCCCCTGCCGGGTGTACCGGCGGCGCACGTGGAGGCGGCTCGGGCGCGCCAGCCAGAACTCGATCGCCTGCGGGCGGACGAGGAAGCCGCCCCAGTGCGGGGGCCGAGGGATCTCCTGGCCGAGAAACCGCGCCTCGGTGCTCACCGCGCGACGCAGGAGGGCGAAGCGGCTGGCGTGCGGGCGGCTCTGGCGCGACGCCCAGGCGCCGATCTGGCTGCCGCGGGGTCGGGCGGCGAAGTAGGCATCCGACTCCTCCTCGCTGAGTCGTTCGACCGCGCCCTCCACCCGCACCTGCTGGTCGATCCAGGCCCAGTAGAAGACCAGCGCGGCGCGCGGATTCGCAGCCAGCTCGCCGCCCTTGCGGCTGTCGTAATTGGTGAAGAACTGAAAGCCGCGCTGGTCGACCGCTTTGAGCAGGACGATGCGGGCCGACGGCCGTCCCTGGCTGTCCGCGGTGGCCAAGGTCATGGCGGTCGGGTCGGACGGTGCCTCGCGCGCGGCGTGCGCAAACAGGGCGATGAACTCCTCGATCGGGTCGGCGGCGGTCAATTGACCGCTCCGTCCGGCTCGGTCGAGGTCCACGCCGGCAGGCTCGCCGGATCGACACCGACCGAGCGCAGCCCCTGCTCCCAGGTCGCCTCGGTTCCTTCACCGAACACCAGATCGAGATCCACCGGGGCGGTGAGCCAGTCGTTGCGGCGGATCTCGGTGACGAGCTGTCCGGGTCCCCAGCCGGCATAGCCGAGCAGGAGTCGGAAGCGCGCCGGGGGGCGGCGTCCGAGATGGGCGAGCTCGGACAGGTTCTGGGTGATCCGCAGCCCGGGCAGCACCTCGGCGGCGTCGGGCAGCGCGATCTGGCCGTCCGCGTCTCCGATGAGGACGCTGCCGACCTGCGGCTGGACGGGGCCCCCGAAGCGCGCGCAGGCCTCCGGATCGCCGCTCCAGACCAGTTCGAGATCCGTCAGGATGGCGGCGACCCGCAGGTCCGTGCGCCGGTTGACGATGAATCCGAAGCTGCCCTCGTCCTGGTGCGCCAGCAGCAAGACGACGCTCTTGTGGAAGAACGGGTCGACGACCTGCGGCATGGCCAGCAGGAGGACCGGTGCCGAGAGGTCGGAAGCGCCGCTCATCGCGGCCAGTCTACCCGCTGCCTCGGCCGCGGGCAGCCGCCCGGAATATGCCCGCCAGTCCGCGGATCACCCAGTCGAGGGCACGCAGCAGCGGGTCGTCGGTGATGTCGTACGGCGCGCTCTCACCCCGCTGGCGGGCCGAGGCGTCGCTGAGCTCGCGCTGCAGACGGTCGGCCCGCAGCCGCTCGCGGGCCTCCGCGGTCCGGGCCGCCTCGGCCGCCTCGGCACCGCCGGCCCGCAGCCAGGCGAGCACCCGCTCGAGCTCCTCGGCATCGAACCAAAGGCCGTGGGCTTGGCAGACGTCGACCAGGACGCCGCTGCGCCCCCCTTTGTTGCGGCGGTGCATCAGCTTGTTGCACTCCGGGCAGCGCCGGTAGGGGGCGGCCGCGCCGGTGGGCACCGAGGGGGTCGGGCGCGCGGCCAACAGCGGCGCGCGCTCGCGTCGCGCCGCGGCAGCCAGGTGCTCGAAGGTGTTGCGGTCCAGCCACAGGCCGGTGCAGGCGGGGCACTCGAGAGCCGCTCCGGTGCCGCGGTCGAGCCGTCGAGCGACGAGACGCCGCTCCGGTCCGCACGCCGGGCAGGCGTGAGGGGCGGCGGCTGCCGCGGGCAGCGCGACGATCGTCGCGCCGCAGCAGGGACAGAAGCGGGCGCGGTCTGGGATCCGGCCGGCGCAGGCCGGGCAGAGGGTGTTGCGATCCCGGTCGAGCAGCGAGAACTCGGCGCCGCAGAACCGGCAGGCCGCCTCACCCCGGCTCCGAGCTGCGCCGCACGCCGAGCACCGCACGACGGCGGAGTCGACCGGGTGCGCCGAGGGGACTTCCAGCTCGGCGCCGCAGGCGCAGCCGAATCGGCTGCCCGGCTCCCGGCGATCGGTCTCGTACTGGCGACCGCACTGCGGGCAGCCGACCAGCACCCGGAGTCGTTGTGACCCGGTTGAGCGCGCGGCTGCGCTCGAGCGCGACGGACGAGCGGGACGCTGTGGAGGCACGGGCCGCGAGTCTACCCCCGGGTCGCCGGGGCGCCGCGGCGCGTGGGATATCCTGAACCTCCACGACAGCTGGCGCGGAGTTGCTCACCATGCTCGACAGTTTTGGAAGTCACGGCACCCTCAGCGTCGGGGGGGCGTCCTACCGGATCGCCCGCCTCGCGGCCCTCGAAAAGCACGGGTTCCGGCTCGACCGGTTGCCCTATGCGCTGCGCATCCTGCTCGAAAACCTGCTGCGGCGCGAGGACGGCCGGGTGGTGACGCGCGACGAGATCACCGCGCTCGCCGGCTGGCAGGCCACCGCCCAGCCGTCGCGGGAGATCGCCTTCACCCCGGCGCGCGTGCTGCTGCAGGACTTCACCGGCGTACCGGCGGTGGTCGACCTGGCGGCGATGCGTGACGCGATGCGCGCCATGGGGGGCGACCCGGAGCGGATCAATCCGCTGCAGCCGGTCGAACTGGTCATCGACCACTCGGTGCAGGTCGACGAGTACGGCTCCGATGCAGCCCTGCTGATCAACAGCCGGCGCGAGTTCGAACGCAACCACGAGCGCTATCTGTTCCTGCGCTGGGGACAGAAGGCGTTCCGCAACTTCCGCGTCGTGCCGCCGGCGACCGGCATCGTCCACCAGGTCAACCTGGAGTACCTGGCGCGGGTGGTGATGGACGAAGAGGGCTGGGCCTACCCCGACACCCTCGTGGGCACCGACTCGCACACCACGATGGTCAACGGACTGGGAGTGCTCGGCTGGGGCGTCGGCGGCATCGAAGCCGAGGCGGCGATGCTCGGCCAGCCGGTCTCGATGCTGATCCCGCAGGTGGTCGGCTTCCGCCTGACCGGCCGGCTCGCTGAGGGGGCGACGGCCACCGACCTGGTGCTGACCATCACTCAGATGCTGCGACAGCGCGGTGTGGTGGGCAAGTTCGTCGAGTTCTACGGGCCCGGACTCGCCCAGCTGCGGCTGGCCGACCGCGCCACGATCGCCAACATGGCACCCGAGTACGGCGCCACCTGCGGCATCTTCCCGGTCGATCGAGTCGCCATCGACTACCTCGCCTTCACCGGCCGCTCGGCCGAGCGGGTGGCGCTGGTCGAGGCGTACATGCGCGAGCAGAGGCTGTTCCACGACGCCGACAGCCCGACCGCGGACTATTCGGACCACCTCGAGCTCGACCTGGGCACGGTCGAGACCTCGCTCGCTGGCCCGCGGCGCCCGCAGGACCGCATCGAGCTCTCGAAGGTGCGGGAGAACTTCCTCACCGAGCTGCCCGGCCTGCTGGGTGGCAAGCCGGCCACACCGCAGCCCAAGCCCGAAGCGTTCCGCCGCTGGGAGGCCGAAGGGGGCCAGCCGGCCACCCCGGCCCCGCCGCCCGAGGAGATCGACTTCGAGATGGACGGGGTGCCGTGCAAGCTGCGGCACGGTTCGGTGGTGATCGCGGCGATCACCTCGTGCACGAACACCTCCAATCCGTCGGTCATGCTGGCCGCCGGGCTGTTGGCGCGCAAGGCGGTGGCGCGCGGCCTGACGACGCGGCCGTGGGTCAAGACCAGCCTCGCCCCCGGTTCGAAGGTGGTCACCGAGTACCTGCGCGAGTCGGGGCTGCTGGCCGATCTCGAGGCGCTGCGGTTCAACGTGGTCGGCTATGGCTGCACCACCTGCATCGGCAACTCCGGACCCCTTCCGCCTCCGGTCTCCAAGGCGATTGCGGACGGCCAGCTGGTGGCGGCTGCGGTGCTGTCGGGCAACCGCAACTTCGAAGGGCGCATCAGCCCCGAGGTGCGGGCCAACTATCTGGCCTCGCCGCCGCTGGTGGTCGCTTACGCGCTGGCCGGCCGCGTCGACATCGACCTGACGCGGGATCCGCTGGGCGTCGACCGCGACGGCCGCGAGGTGCGGCTGGCCGATATCTGGCCGACCCAGGCGGAGATCGAGGAGACGATCCGCACCGCCGTGCGCTCCGAGCAGTTCCGGCGTGAGTACGCTGACGTCTTCAAGGGCGACAAGGAGTGGCAGGAGCTGGCGGTTCCGGAAGGCAGCACCTTCTCCTGGCAGGAGGACTCCACTTACGTGCGGCTGCCCCCCTACTTCGAGGGCATGACCCTCGAGCCGGCGCCGGTGGCCGACCTGGAGGGCGTTCGCTGCCTGGCGCTGCTCGGCGACTCGATCACCACGGATCACATTTCGCCGGCCGGCGCCATCAAGAAGGACAGCCCGGCCGGCCAGTACCTGACCGCTCACGGCGTGCTGCCGCACGACTTCAACTCCTACGGCTCGCGGCGCGGCAACCACGAGGCGATGGTGCGGGGCACATTCGCCAACGTCCGGATCCGCAACCGAATGGTGCCGGAGCTCGAGGGCGGATTCACGCTGCACGTGCCGTCGGGCGAGTCGATGAGCATCTACGACGCCGCCATGCGCTACGCCGGCGAGGGCACGCCCCTGCTGGTGGTGGCGGGCAAGGAGTACGGCTCGGGCTCGTCGCGCGACTGGGCGGCCAAGGGCCCGGCCCTGCAGGGCGTGCGAGCGGTGATCGCCGAGTCGTACGAGCGGATCCACCGCTCGAACCTGATCGGGATGGGAATGGCGCCGCTCGAGTTCGTCGACGGCGCCAGCGCCGAGAGCCTCGGCCTGACCGGCCGGGAGACGTTCTCGATCCGCGGTCTGGCGGCGGCGCTGGCCGGGCCGTTCGTGGCCGGCCGGGAGGTTGCTGTGCGGGCTGAACGGCCCGACGGTTCGACGCTGGAGTTTGCCGCTCGGCTGCGTCTGGACACTCCGCGCGAGGCCGACTACTACCGGCACGGCGGGATCCTGCAGTACGTGCTGCGGGAGCTGCTCGCGTCGTAACAAAAAGGCCCCGCACGGTGGAGGGAAGCCCGCGCGGGGGGAGGAGCGAGAGCCGTGGGGGCCCGGGAACACTCCCGGGCGGCGGACCCGACTCCCGGATCGTCCGCTGTCTCTGCCAACGCGGCAGAGGGCGGCGGAGATTCCCGCTCGAGCCGGAAAGGGCGCAATGAGACTGTTCGTCACCGGCGCGACCGGATACATCGGCCGGCAGCTCTGTCGGCGCCTGCTCATCGACGGGCACGAGGTGCGGGCGATCGTCCGCCGGCCAGAACGAGGCGCGGCGCTGGCGGCGGCGGGCGTCGCGATGTTTCCCGGCGACGTCACCGACCGGGCCTCGATGCGCGAAGCGATGTCGGGCGCCGACGCAGTGATCCATGCCGCGGCGGATCTCGACCTGTCCGGTCCGCCCGGTCGCATGGAGGCGGTAAACGTCGGGGGCTCCGAGAACGTCGCCACGCTGGCTGGCCGGCTCGGCGTCCCGCGTCTGCTCTCCGTAGCGTCGATGGCCTGCTTCGGTGGCAGTCCGGACGACGGGTCGCCGGCCACGGAGTCGACCCCCTGGCGGTCGCCGCCGACCCGCTACGCGGCAACCAAGCGACAGGGAGAGCTGGCGATCCGGGCGGTCGGCGCGCGCGGGCCGACGGTCGTCACCGTCTACCCCGGCTTGGTCTACGGGCCACCCGGCAAGCGGGACGGCTCGAACGTGCTGCTGCGGCATCTCTGGGAGGGTCGATTCCCGTTTCTGGTCGGGGCCGACCGCCAGACTTCGTGGGTCTACATCGACGACGTGGTCAGCGGCATCGTGGCCGCCCTCGAGCGCGGGGAGCCGGGCGCCGGCTACCTGCTGACCGGCGAGATCGCATCGGTGCGGTCGGTGGCCGGCCGGATCCACGCGCTCGGCGGCGCGCCGGTACCGCGCCGGACCCTGCCGGTGCCCGCGGCGCGGCTGGCGCTCAGGCTGGCCTCTCCGTTCTATCGTTTGCGCCGGCGGCGCCTGCCGATCCCGATCGAGCAGCTGGCATCGCTCGAGCGCCACTGGGCGTTCGACGACAGGAAGGCGCGGCGCGAACTGAACTGGTCCCCGCGCGGCCTGGACGCGGGCCTGCCGCAGCTGGTGCCGATGCTGACCGCGACGGAAGAGCCGGCGGGTGCGGCACGAGGAGAGCAGTGATGTTTACCGTATTCAAGGACTATTCGTTCGCCGCTGGACATGCGATTCGCGGGCATCGCGGCGGCTGTCAGAATCTGCACGGCCACAACTATCGCGTCCGCGTGCACGTGTCGGCGCCACAGCTCGACGAACTCGGCATGGTGATCGACTTCGCGGAGCTGAAGCAGATCCTCACCGCGGTGGTGGGCCGCTTCGACCACGCGGTGATCAATGACCTGCCGCCGTTCGACGAGCGCAACACGACTGCCGAACTGCTCAGCCAGTACATCCACGACGAGGTGGCTGCGCGATTGCCGGCCGGCCGCACGGTCCGCCGGGTGGAGGTGTGGGAGACCGACACCTCCTGCGCCATTTACGAGGCGACGTGAGCGAGTCCGTCGGCGGCGCCCCGGCGGGTCGGCTGCGCATCCACGAGATCTTTCATTCGATCCAGGGCGAGTCGAGCTTCGCCGGACAACCCTGTGTGTTCGTCCGTCTCACCGGCTGTCAGATGCGCTGCGTCTGGTGTGACACCGAGTATGCCTTTCACGGCGGCGCCTGGATGTCGCTCGCCGATATTCTCGACCGGGTCGCCGCCTTTGGCTGCCCGCTGGTCGAGGTCACCGGGGGGGAGCCCCTCCTTCAACCAGCAGTACATCCCCTGATGACCGCTCTGTGCGACCGCGGCTTCCAGGTGTTGCTCGAGACGGGTGGCGGGCTCGACATCTCGACGGTGGATGCGCGCGTCCGGCGCATCGTCGACGTCAAATGCCCGGGCTCGGGCGAGGCGCCCAACAATCGCTGGGAGAACCTGGCGCTCCTCCGGGAGACCGACGAAGTGAAGTTCGTGATCGCCAACCGCGCGGACTACGACTGGGCGCTTGCCCGGATCGCCGAGCACGGCCTCGCCGGCCGCTGCCCGATCCATCTCTCCCCGGTCTGGGGTGCGCTCGAGCCGGCCGAGCTGGCCGCCTGGATGCTGGCCGATCGCGTTCCCGCGCGGCTCGGCCTGCAGCTGCACAAGGTCCTCTGGGGGCCGGACGCCCGTGGCGTCTGACCCCCCGGCCGGCGCCACTCGCCGGCCGTCGACCGCCTCTCGCCGGTCGCCCCAGGTCCCGCCCCTTCGTCTCGCGTAGATTCGTTCGCAGTCGAGGAGAGCCCATGACGTCTGATCTCAACCGTTCGCTCGAGAGCCTGCGCATCGATCGCGACGAGCGTCCCGATCCCGGGCGCGGCCGGGCGCGTCTCGCCTGGATCGCGGCCGGCGTCGTTCTTCTGCTCGGTGGACTCGCCTGGTGGGGTCTCGCCGGCCGCGCGACACCCGTCCGCACCACCTTGGTGACCGAGTCGGCGGGCGGCGCCGACGCCGCGCCTGCGGTCCTCAACGCTTCCGGCTACGTCACCGCCCGACGCCAGGCGACCGTCTCCTCGAAGGTGACCGGCAAAGTCGAGGAGGTGCTGGTCGAGGAGGGAATGCGGGTCGTTGCCGGTCAGGTGCTTGCCCGATTGGACGACCGGCAGGTTCGCCTGTCCCTCGACCTGGCGGCCGCGCAGCTGGCCGCCGCCGAGCGCGGTCTCGAGGAGACGGTGGCGCGGCAGCACGAAGTTCGGCTGCGGGAGGGGCGGCTGCGCGAGCTGGCGGCGGAGGGCATCACCCCGCAGGCCGACCTCGATGCGGTCGAGGCCGAACGCAGCGCGATCGACGCCCGCATCGCCACGCAGCGCGAGCAGATCCGCGCCGCCGGGCGCGCCCTCGCGATCGAGCGGCAGAATCTGGAGGACACGGTGATCCGGGCGCCGTTCGACGGCGTGGCGGTCTCCAAGAACGCCCAGCCCGGCGAGATGATCTCCCCGATCTCGGCTGGTGGCGGTTTCACCCGCACCGGTATCTCGACGATCGTCGACATGTCGTCGCTCGAGATCGAGGTTGACGTCAACGAGGCCTACATCCAGCGCGTCGAGCCGGGGCAGCAGGTCGTGGCGACACTCGACGCCTATCCCGACGCGCCGTTTCCGGGGCGGGTGATCACGACGATCCCCGCCGCCCAGCGCGAGAAGGCGACCGTCAAGGTGCGCATCGCGTTCGACCGGCTGGACGAGCGGATCCTGCCGGACATGGGGGTGAAAGTCGCCTTCCTCGCCGACCCCGGGGAGGCCGCTGAGGCCCGCCGGGTGACTCGGATCCCGCGCGCGGCCATTCGCGGCTCGGCAGGACAGGAATTCGTCTGGGTCGTGCGCGATGAGGTGGTCGAGCGACGCGCAGTGCGTCTCGCCGCTGGCGGTGCCGATCCGGCGGAGGTCTTGGCGGGGCTGGCGGCGGGGGAACGGGTCGTGATCGAAGCACCTGCGGACCTGGCCGCGGGAGCGCGGGTGGTCGAGCGTGAACGCAACTGAATCGGACGGAGGGGAAGGCATGGACGCACTGGTGCGGGTCTCGGGGGTGCACAAGACCTTCGTGCGCGGCAACGAGAAGATCGACGTCCTGCAGGGTCTCGACGTCGAGGTGGGTCGGGGTGAGTTCCTGGCTCTGATGGGCCCGTCCGGTTCGGGCAAGTCGACGCTGCTCAATCTGATCGGCGGGCTCGACCGCCCGAGCGCGGGCTCGATCGAGGTCGACGGAAAGCGCATCGACCAGCTGTCGGAGGGGGCGCTGGCGGCCTGGCGCGCCCGCCACGTCGGCTTCGTCTTCCAGATGTACAACCTGCTGCCGGCGCTCACTGCCGAGCGCAACGTCGAACTGCCGTTGCTGTTGACCTCGCTCTCGCGGGCCCGGCGGCGCCAGCACGTCGCGACGGCCCTGAGCCTGGTGGGGTTGTCGGACCGTGCGCGCCACTACCCGCGCCAGCTCTCGGGTGGACAGGAGCAGCGGGTCGGTATCGCCCGGGCGATCGTCACCGACCCGACCCTGCTGCTGTGCGACGAGCCAACCGGCGACCTGGACCGCAAGTCCGGGGACGAGATCCTGGATCTGCTGCGAGCACTCAACAGCGAGCAGGGCAAGACGATCATCATGGTCACTCACGATCCCCGGGCTGCCGAGCGGGCGAGCCGGGTGCTGCACGTCGACAAGGGCGTGCTGGTGGCGGGCGCGGCGTGAAGTACTGGCCCCTGGTCTGGAGCAACCTGCGTCGGCGCAAGGTGCGCACGATCTTCACCCTGCTGTCGATCCTGGTGGCCTTCGTCCTGTTCGCCTACCTGGGGGCGGTGCGTGTCGCTTTCCGGGCGGGAGTCGACGTGGCCGGTGCCGACCGGCTTTACACGACGCACAAGACCTCGATCATCCAGCCGCTGCCGGTGGCCTACCTCGAGCAGATCGCGCGCGTGCCCGGAGTGGAGAAGGTGACTCACGCCACCTGGTTCGGCGGCATCTACCAGAACCCGAACACCGGCTTTCAAGGGGTTTTCCAGGGGCCGGTCGAGCCCGAGTCGTATCTCGACATGTTTCCCGAGTTCCAACTGCCCGAGGATCAGCGGGCGGCCTGGCTGGCCGATCGCGAAGGGGCAATCGTCGGCCGGCGCACCGCCGAGCGATACGGCTGGAAGGTCGGCGACCGGATCCCGGTCCAGGGGACGATCTGGCGCAAGCGGGACGGCGGCTCGATCTGGGAGTTCAACCTGCGCGGGATCTACACCGGTGCCCAGAAGGGCACGGACGAGACGCAGTTCCTGTTCCACTACAAGTACTTCGACGAGGCCCGCCAGTTCGGTCAGGGGATCGTGGGCTGGTACCTGGTGCGCATCGCCGATCCGGCCCGCACGGCCGAGATTTCCGCCGCCATCGACTCCGTGTTCGCGAACTCCCCCAACGAGACCAAGACGGTGACCGAAAAGGCGCTGGCGCAGAGTTTCGCCGATCAGATCGGCGACGTGGGCGCGATCATCCGGTACGTGCTGGTCGCCGTCTTCTTCACTCTGCTTCTGGTGGCCGGCAACACCATGGCCCAGTCGGTGCGCGAGCGCACGGCCGAACTGGCCGTGCTCAAGACGGTCGGGTTCTCCGGCGGCGCCGTGATGGCGCTGGTACTCGCCGAGTCGTGCCTGCTGGCGCTGCTCGGAGGGGGTGCCGGCCTGGCGATCGGAACGGCAGCGGTGGGCGCGGGCGATCCTACCGGCGGCTTTCTGCCGGTCTTCTTCCTGCCCGACCGCGACGCGCTGCTGGGGGTCGTGCTGATCTTTGCGCTCGGCCTGGTGACCGGACTGATGCCTGCCGTGCGCGCCCTGCGGCTGCGCATCGTCGACGCACTGAGGAGGGGCTGACGAATGGCTTCGATCGGCAACTGGTTTTCGCAGATCGCCGCGGTCACGGCTACCGCAGTGCGTACCATCCCGGAGCGACGGGGCGCCTCGCTCGCCACCGTGCTCGGCATCGCCGGCGTGGTCGCCGTCTTCGTCGCCGTCCTTTCGATCGGCGAAGGTTTTCGCAAGGCACTGCGGACGGCTGGCTCGCCCGACAACGCCCTCGTCCTCCGGGCTGGCAGCGAGAGCGAGATGATGAGCGTGCTGCTGCGCGACGCGGTCGAAATCATCGCCCAGGCCCCGGGCGTCGCTCGCGCCCCGGTGCTGCCTGGCGGCCCGCCGCAGGCGCTGTCGTCCGGCGAGCTGTTCGTCATCGTCGACCTGCCCAAGCAGTCGACCGGCACCCCCGCCAACGTGCCGTTGCGCGGCGTGCAGCCGGCCGCGTTCGCCACCCGCTCGGACCTGGTGATCACTTCCGGCCGCAGTTTCGACTGGGGGCGCAACGAGATCCTGGTCGGCGAAGGGGCGCAGCGCCAGTTCCGCGGTCTGGAGGTCGGCAACCGGTTGCGGTGGGGCCAGAACGAGTGGACGGTCGTCGGCACGTTCTCGGCCGGCGGGGCCTTGTGGGAGTCGGAGATCTGGACCGACGCGGCGGTGCTCCAGCCGGCCTACCGGCGTGGAAACTCGTTCCAGACGGTCATCGCCCGGCTGGAGTCGCCGCAGGCGTTCGAACGCTTCAAGGATGCCCTGACGACCGATCCGCGCCTCGACGTGGCGGTCCTGCGAGAGAGCGAGTATTACGCCAACCAGGGGCGGACGCTGGAGGCGATCATCCGCGGGCTCGGATTCACGGTGTCGATTCTGATGGCGATCGGCGCCATCTTCGGCGCCCTCAACACCATGTACTCGGCGGTGGCAGCGCGCACGCGTGAGGTGGCGACGCTGCGCGCGCTGGGCTTCGGCCGCGGCGCGGTGGTGGTTTCGGTGCTGGCCGAGTCGATGCTGCTCGCAGCGGCAGGGGGCCTGCTCGGGGCGCTGGCCGCCTGGCTGGCTTTCGACGGCTATCGGACCTCGACCCTCAACTGGGACAGCTTCAGCCAGGTGACGTTCGCCTTCGAGATCACCTTGCCGCTGCTCGTGGCCGGGCTCGTCTTCGCGCTCGCGATGGGGCTGGTCGGTGGCTTCTTCCCAGCGCTGCGCGCCGCCCGGCTGCCGGTGACCGCAGCCTTGCGCGAGGCCTGAGCGGTGCGCCGCGGCGGTTGCGTAGAATCCCGGGCTCCAGAAAGGAGTCGAGATGCTGCCCAGCCGCCGCCTGACCCTCGCAGCCGCCTGCCTGTCGATTCTGTGCGCCTCTGCCGCGACGGCAGGTGAAGTGGAGCGGACCGAGGCGTTCGCGCTCGACCGGTGGATCCCGCTGGAGGTCTCGGACGGGCCGGTGACGCTGCACCGGATCCGGCTCGCCAGTTCGAGTCGCTCACCCAAGTCCAAGCTGATGCGGCCGGGCAACGACGAGTACCTGGCCGACGTGCAGGTTCAGCTCGAGTTCACCAACGACGCGACGCGAGACTGGGAGGCCAGCCTGCGGATCGAATGGCTGGATGCCGCCGGGCACGTCGTCGACGGCTACCGGGACACCGAGGAACTCGACAGCGACTCCCGGCACGACGTGCAGACGGTGACCCTGTCGACCCTTCGCTACGGGCTGGAGCGCGCCAGCAAGCTGCGGGTGCGGATCGAATTCCATCCCGAGTGACATCGGTCCGCGACACCCGAAGCGCCTTGTCCGCGGTGCTCCGCGACGATAGGATTGACGCGCTGCGGCAACGAGGTCGCGGATGGAAAGGCGCGTCATGGGCAATGCAAAGCTGATTCTGGGTGACAAGGAGATCGAGCTGCCGCTGGTGACCGGCTCCGAGAACGAGGTCGGCATCGACATTTCGAGGTTGCGGGAGCAGGCCGGCGCGATCACGCTCGACGACGGATACGGCAACACCGGATCGTGCCGCAGCGCGATCACGTTCATCGATGGCGACCGCGGCATCCTTCGCTATCGCGGCATTCCGATCGAGGAGCTCGAGCAGGCGCGTTTCACCGAGGTCGCTTTTCTGCTCATCTACGGCCATCTGCCGAACGCTGCCGAGCTGGCGACCTGGCGCGAGAAGCTCACCCGCCACAGCCTGCTGCACGAGGACATGAAGAAGTTCTTCGAGGGCTTCCCGGCGACCGCGCACCCGATGGCGATGCTGTCGGCGATGGTCGCCAGCCTGTCGACGTACTACCCGGACGATCAGGATCTCGACCTCAACATCGTCCGGCTGCTCGCCAAGGCGAAGACGATCGCTGCGTTCTCGTACAAGAAGTCGATCGGGCAGCCGTTCGTCTACCCGATGAATCATCTGGCCTACACCGAGAACTTCCTGCACATGATGTTCGCGGTGCCGTCCGAGCCGCTGACGATTTCACCGACTCTCGAGCGGGCGCTCAACCTGCTGCTCATCCTGCATGCCGATCACGAGCAGAACTGCTCGACCTCGACCGTGCGGATGGTCGGCTCGTCGGGCGCCAACCTGTTCGCGTCCATCTCGGCGGGAATCTCCGCGCTGTGGGGACCCCTCCACGGCGGCGCCAATCAGGCGGTCATCGAGATGCTCGAGGCAATTCAGGCCGACGGCGGCGGCTACCAGAAGTTCGTCGACCTGGCCAAGAAGAAGGACTCCGGCTTCCGCCTGATGGGGTTCGGCCACCGGGTCTACAAGAACTTCGATCCCCGCTCGCGGATCCTCAAGAAGGCGGCCGACGAGGTTCTGGCAGAGCTCGGCGTCCACGACCCGATGCTCGAGATCGCCAAGGGGCTCGAAGAGGTGGCGCTGCGCGACGACTACTTCATCGAGCGCAAGCTCTACCCGAACGTCGACTTCTACAGCGGCATCCTCTATCGCGCGATGGGGATCCCGACCAACATGTTCACGGTGATGTTCGCCCTCGGCCGGCTGCCGGGCTGGATCGCCCACTGGAAGGAGATGCGGGAGCAGGGTTCACGCATCAACCGTCCGCGGCAGATTTACGTCGGTCCGACGCGCTCGCCCTGGGTGCCGGTCGCCGAACGCTGAGACGCGGCGACCGCTGCGCAGCGGCGCGCCAGGGGATCAGGCCGCGCGGTCGTCGTCGTTGTCCGCCGGGGGCGGTGTGCGGTGGGTGCGGCGATGGAGCCAGGTGTGCACGCGCCGGCGAAAGCGCTCCATCCGTTTCCAGATGCGCGGCCAGCGGCCCATCAGGCGTCGCAGACCCAGATGGAACCGCTGACTGCCGAGGGAGATCAGGGCGAAGCCGATCGCGAGTGAGAGCCCGCCCTGCAGGACAGGCAGAAAGATCCCGGCGATGCCCAGCAGCACGAGCAGCCACCCGGCAGTCAGCACGAGCACACGCACCCAAGGAGGCAGGGGGAGGCGCTGGTAGCGGGGTCGCTCGTGGCGAGGAATTCGCCCGGTCGCGCGACTCGACCGCAGGTCGTCGGTGGGGCTCTCTGGCGGGGCCTTCGTTGACAATCAGGACCTCACGCGTCCAGAATCAGCGTGGACTGTTGAGACCGTGTCTCAAAAAATGACTCCCCCGCGCGAAGAGACGATCTTCCTCGACTACCTGAAGGCCCGTGGCCGCCGCGTGACGGCGGAACGGCGGGCCCTGCTCGAGGCGATTTTCGCACAGCACCGGCACATCGACGCCGACGAAGTGCTCGGCGCCGTGCGTTCCGCAGGGCACAAAATCTCGCGTGCCACGGTCTACCGGAATCTCGAACTGCTGGTGGCCTGCGGGCTCGTGCACAAGGTCCGTCTCGGCACCCGGCGCCACGTCTTCGAGCACCTCCACCCCGGTCAGCACCACGACCACCTGACCTGTCGCCATTGCGGCCGGATCATCGAGTTCGTCAGCCCGGGCATCACCGCCACGCTCGGCGAGATCTGCCGCGCTCACGGCTTCGCCCCGCGCGGCAATCAGCTACAGATCTTCGGCGCCTGCCTCACCTGCGAGCCGGCGAGCGCTGGCCTGGCGAGCCGTGGCTGAGTTGCCGCCCGGTCCGCCGATGCCTCCGCCGGGCGCCGAGCCGCGGCTGCGGCGCCTTTCGGAACTCGACGGAGGGAGCGTGGCGAGGCTGCATCAGCGCGAACTGAGCGACGGTGAGGCGTGTCTGCTGTCGGCCATGGGACTGACGGCAGGTTGCCGCCTGACCGTACGGGTCAGCGGCGACCCGTGCGTGGTCGAGGTGCGTGCGACGCGCATCGGAATCGCTCGCGCGCTGGCCGAGAAGCTGATCGTGCTGTCCGACGGTGGGATGGGCTCGTGACCGTCGCGCCGCTTCCGGCTGCGGGCAGCCGCGTGGCGCCGCTGCGCGTAGCGCTGCTCGGCAACCCCAACAGCGGCAAGACGACGCTGTTCAACCGCCTCTGCGGCCTGCGGGCCCGCACCGCCAACTTCCCCGGCACGACCACCGAGCTGCGGCGCGGGCGCGCGACGGCGCGCCGCTCCGACGGATCTGCTCAGCCGGTCGAAGTGGTCGACCTGCCCGGCATCTACAGCCTCGAACTCGACCTGCCGGAGTCGCGCGTGGCAGTCGGCGCGCTCGCCGGGGCAGACGGTCGCCCGCCCGATCTCGTCGTGGTGGTCGCCGACGCGACCAATCTGGTCCGTCACCTGCTGCTGGTTGGCGAGCTGAGCCAGCGCGGGCTGCCGTTCGTGCTGGTGCTCAACATGATGGACCTCGCGCGCCGCAAGGCGATCTCCTACGACCTGTCGCGGCTCGCGCTCGGCATCGGCGCGCCGGTCGTCGCCGTGTCGGCACGCCGAGGGGAAGGGCTCGATCGCCTGCTGGAAGTCATGGGCGGCGTCGCCGACGGCAGCGTGCCGCGCGGGCTCGCTGACGTGCCGGAGGGCGGAACGGAGGCTCTCGAGGCGTGGGCGGAACAGGTGGTCGCCGCGAGCGTCGGCGGTCCGGCCGCGCTCGGCGCGCCGTCGGACACGGTGATCGATCGTCTCGACGCCGCGTTCACCCATCCGCTCGCCGGCCTCGGGATCTTCTTCCTGGTCATGGCCGGCCTGTTCTGGGTCATCTTCGCGCTCGCCGCCGTGCCGATGGATCTCATCGAAGCCACCTTTGCGCACCTGGGCGAGTTCCTCACCGCTCGACTGCCGGCGGGAGCGGTGCGCGACCTGCTGGTGGGGGGGCTCATCGGCGGCATCTCCGGGACGGTGGTCTTCCTGCCCCAGATCTGTCTCCTGTTCTTCCTCATCACGCTGCTCGAGGACACCGGCTACCTGGCTCGCGCCGCCTTCGTCATGGATCGGCTGCTGTGCCGGTTCGGGCTGCCCGGCAATGCGTTCGTGCCGCTACTCTCCTCGCACGCCTGCGCCATTCCGGGCATCCTCTCGACCCGCCTCATCCCCGACCGGCACGATCGGTTCGCGACGATCCTGGTGGCGCCGTTCATCAGCTGCTCGGCCCGCATGCCGGTCTACGTGCTGCTCACCGGCTTCCTGTTTCCTGGTCGTCCGGCCCTGGCGGGGCTGGCGTTCGCGGCGTGCTACCTGCTCGGAGCGCTGGCGGCGATCGGCAGCGCATTTCTCGTGCGGCGGACCTTGCTGCCGGGGCGGTCGCGCCCGATGGTCCTGGAGCTGCCCAGCTACAAGCGACCGTCGCTGCGTGTCGCTCTGGCGCGGGCGATCGAACAGGGCTGGGCCTTCCTGATGACGGTCGGCACGGTGATCCTGGCGATCTGCTTCGTCATGTGGTGGCTGTCGGCCTACCCGCAGGTACAGCCGCCTGCCGACGCGGTCGCCCTGCGGGTCGAGTCCGAGCGGCTCCAGGCCACCGACCCGGCTGCGGCCACTGCGATGAGCCTGGAGGCCGATGCCCTGGTGGCCCGTCACCAGCAGGAGGCGAGCTACGCCGGTCGGCTCGGACGCACCTTCGAACCGGTCTTCGCTCCGCTCGGCTACGACTGGAAACTGACCATGGGCGTGCTCACCGCCTTCGCGGCGCGCGAGGTCTTCGTGGCGACGATGGCGGTGCTGGCCGGAGCGCCAGACGTCGACGACGAGGTGGGGGTCCTGGAACGGATCCACAACGCCCGCCGCGCCGATGGCACGCCGATGCTCACTACCTCGACCGCAGTCTCGCTGCTGGTCTTCTTCGTCCTCGCGATGCAATGCCTGTCGACGGTCGTGGTGGTGCGCCGCGAGACCCGACACTGGAAGTGGCCGGCCCTGCAGTTTGCCTGGATGACCGGGCTCGCCTGGGTCGGCGCGTTTGCCGCCCGTCACCTGTTGCTTGCCTTCGGAGTTGCCTGATCGATGCTCGGACTTCCCGTCGCTGACCCGCAGTTCTGGATCGTCACCCTGGTCACGGTTGCTGTCGTCAGTCTGGCGCTGCGCCGCCTCCTGCGGCGGCCCTCGGTGCCGGCCGAACCGCAATGCGCCGGCTGCCCGGCGGCTCGCGCCGCTGCCTCTTCCGACCCACGCGGCGCGCGACCGGCAGGCCTCGCGCTGCTCGCAGCCGCGCTGCTGCCGACAGCACTGCTGGCGACTTCAGCGGCCCAGCCGACGGACGAGCTCGCTGAGGTGGAGGCCGTGACCCGCTCGGGACAGGCGCTGGGCGGCAGTCTCGAAGTGGTGGTGGAAGGGCTGGACGCCGACCGCGCGAAGGCGCTGGCCGACCGGCTGGTCGCCGAGATCGTCGACATGGAGCGCCGGCTGTCGGTGTCCGATCCCGGCGAGGGGGAAGAGCTCGGCGAGCTCGCTCGCCTGAACCGGGCGCCGATCGGCGAACGCGTCGTTCTCTCGCCGCCCGTCTGGAAAGGACTGTCGGATGCCGTCCGCTGTGCGCACGAGACAGACGGTGCCGGCGATCCGACGACCGGCGCGCTGGTCGCCGCGTGGGATCTGCGCGGCGCGGGACGAGTGCCGACGGACGAGGAACTCACTGCGGCCCGCGGGACCGTCGGCTTCGCTCAGCTGGGCCTCGATCGACCGGGGCGGACGGCCTGGCGCCTCGCCGCGCTGCAGCTCGATCCGGCGCTGTTCGCGCGCGGGGTCGCGCTCAAGGCGGCACTCGATCTGGCTGCGGCGGAGGCGCCCGAGGCCGAAGTGCGCCTCGAACTTGGCGGCCAGCTCGCCTGGACGGGGCGCCGCTCGCCGCTCGCCGTCGGGCTGGCCGATCCGCGCGATCCGCAGCGGCAGGTGCTCGAGGTGGCGCTCGACCTACCGCGCGGCTCGGTCGCCACCTCCGGCGAGCAGGACGGGCGCTACGAAGTCGACGGGCGACGCTTTGGTCGCTGGCTCGACCCGCGGACCGGTCACCCTGCCCCGGACTTCGGCACGGCCACGTCGATCGGTCCGTCCGCCACCCTGGCCGACTGCCGCTCGACGGCGCTGTTCGTGCTCGGGCCCGCTGCAGCGCGCCTCAAGCTCGCCGCCTCGCCCAGCCAGGGCGACAACATCCTGCTGGTCGTCGAGGGAGACCGCCTGCGTGCGCTCGTCCCGGCCCGAATGCGGGATCGCGTGCGGGCTCTCGTGCCGGAGCTGTCGATCGAGACCGTCAGCCGCGCTCGCTGACGCGCCGCAGCGCCCGCGCAGCGACTGCCAGCAAGAGTGCGGCGGTCACCGCCAGCCCGCCCGCCACGTCGAACGCAAAGCCGTAGCCTGCGCGGGCGAATGCCCACGCGCCGGTCACCGGGCCGAGGGCGAAGCCGAGTGAACCGACGAGATTGAATCCGGCCAGGGCGCTGGCGCGCGTCGTCTCGCCACCCCATTGCGCGGTGAGCGCCAAGGTGGGAGGGAAGATCACCGCCGCCAGTCCCCCCAGCACGACCAGAAACGGGATCAGCGCTCCGGGTCCGACCCGGCTGAGACCTGCCATCGCGAGCCCGTAGAGGACCATGCCGGACCCGAGGACGGGCAGCGCGCCGAATCGCCGGGTCAGCCGGTAGGTGCCGAGCTGGAGGAAGGCGAACGGCAGCAGGTAGTAGGCCAACGCGCGCCCCCGCGCGTCCGCGCCGGCGCCGGTGAGGTCGGCCAGGTAGAGCGGAAACAGGACGACGAACATGCCGACCGTGAAGCGCTCGATGAAGTAGAAGCCCCAGGGCAGCAGCAGGCGCGGACGCGCGGCGAGGGTGCGGGCGATCTCGCCGAGGCCGGGCCGGGCGACGGTACCAGCCGGCTCGGCGAGCGCCAGCGCAACTGCGCCCAAGGCGAAGAAGAGCACGCCGGCCAGCACCAGCGGCGCGTGCGCCCCGAAAGCCGTCGTCATGACACCGCCGATCGGGGCGCCGAGCCCGACGCCGAGGATCATCGACGCTCCCGCCAGCCCCGCGACGCGTGGCCGGCTCGTTTCGTCGGCGTGGTCGAACGCGAGTGCGAGGGCGGTCGACCAGCCGGCGATGGAGGCGGCCCCCTGCAGAAACCGCAGGGACAGCAGCACCGGCACCGTGTCGAGCAGCAGATAAGTGAAGTAGAGCGCTCCGCTGACCACGAAGCCCGCGACGATCAGCGGCCGGCGTCGCCCGGTGCGGTCGGACAGCAGACCCCAGACCGGCGCAAAAATCAGGTACGCGACCATCTCGACGGTGACGAACAGCGCGGCGTCTGCCGGGGTTCCCCCCAGCTCATCGACCACCAGCTCCTTGAGGCCGGGCACCACCAGCGTCAGGTTGAGCATCGCCCCGAACAGCAGAAGAGCCGGCAACAGGGCGGCGCGCAGGGCGGAGGGCGGCGGGGCGGACACGGGAAGGCGGAATTCTCCCACGCCGACGTTAGAATGCGGCCTCATCCAGCCGGCAGGCAGTCGATCGCCGCCGCGGTAGACGAGGCGAGGACGGAGTGGCGGTGGGACCGGGAGGGGGCCGACGGGTACGGTGAGCCAGCGCGACAGCGGGTCCATTCTCGACGGCAAGTACGAGATCCTCGAACGCCTGGCCACTGGCGGCATGGGTGAAGTCTGGCGTGCCCGCCATATCCACCTGCACGAGCTGCGGGTGATCAAGATCCTGCGCGCCGATCGCGCCACCGACCCGCATGCCCTGCAGCGCTTCGCCCAGGAAGCGCGCATCTCCACCCAGATCAAGCACCCGAACGTTGCCATCCTCTACGACTTTGCGCGGCTCGAGGACGGCAGCTTCTACATGGTCTGGGAGCACATCGACGGCGAGGACGTCGGCAGCTTCCTGCGCGGCAAGGGGCCGTTCCCGATGGCGCTGGCGGTCGAACTCGGCATCCAGTCGCTGCGCGGGCTGGATGCCATCCACTCGGCCGGGGTGATCCACCGCGACCTGTCGCCGGACAACCTGATGATCACCCGCGACCGGCGCGATCGGCCGCTGGTCAAGATCATCGACCTCGGCCTGGCCAAGAACCTTCAGACGCCCGGGAACCTCGAAATCACGCAGGCCGGCATGTTCATGGGCAAGCTGATGTACTGCTCGCCCGAGCAGGCTGGCTCGATCAAGGACGAGCCGCTCGATCACCGCAGCGACCTCTACTCGTTTGCCGCGGTCCTCTACGAGATGCTGTGCGGGCGCACGCCGTTCGAATCGGAGAACCCGCACGGGTTCGTGCTCAAGCGCCTGACCGAACCGCCGATTCCGCTGCTGGGTCGCGACCCGTCGATTCCGATTCCGCCGCTGCTCAACGACGTGGTCCTGCGCGGTTTGGCGCGCGACCGCGACCAGCGCTGGCCGGACGCGCTGTCGTTCCTGCAGGCGCTGGTGGGCGTGTCCGAACTGCTGCGCGGAGTATCGACGCAGGAGATTCCCGTGGCGCGCAAGGCGGGCGCCGCTCCGGTTGCGGCGCAACCGTCGACCTCCACGACTTCGGCGCGACCGGGAAGTCGGTCGGGCGCCTCGGAGCTGTCGCGCGAGGAGCGGATGGATCTGCTGGCGCAGATCGAACGAGCGGCGCAGCGGGTCAACGAGGCGACGCGGCTGCAGGAAGCGGCCCAGCAGGCTCTCGCGGCCGGCGATTTGGCGACCGCGAGGCAGCAGATCGGTCAGCTGGAGGCCCTCAACTCCCGGCACGCGGCGCTGCCCGACCTCAAGGCCCTGCTGGCGGCTGCCGGCGGCGTGCCCGCGACTACGGCCGCCCCTGCGCCCCCGCCGCCGGCGCCGCCGGCTCCGGCGACTCCTGCGCCCGCTGCACCTGCTCCGTCGGCGCCGCCGGCACCGCGGCCGAGTCCCGATGCCCAGCGCGTGGCGGAGGCGGAGGCGTATCGGGCCCGGGTCTCGGAGGCGGAGAAGCTGCTCGACAAGTACATCCGGGAGCACAAGCAGTCGCTGGCGCGCTTCGCGCTCGACACGCTGCTCGAGCTGGCGCCCGATCACCCGCGGCGGACCGACTACGAGGCCTGGGTGGGCTTGATCGGCGAGGAGGCCGAGCAGCTCCGGCGCGCGCAGGCGGCGCTCGACGAAGGACGCCAGGCGCTGGCGGCGGGCGACCTCGAGACCGCGCGTCGCAAGGCCCAGGAGATCGAGAAGGCCGACCCGTCGCACAGCCTCGTGGATAGCTTCCGGCGTGAACTCGAGGCGGCCGAGGCGGCAAACCGCGAGGCGCAGGAGGTCGAGCAGCGGCGCACCCGGCTCGAGCAGATGATCAGCGACAAGCGGCTCGCCGAGGCGCAGTCCGAGCTCGAACGCCTCGCCTCTGGCGGCCTGGCGCGGGTATCGGTCGAAACCTACCGCCTGCGCATCTCGGATATCGCCGCGCTCGCCGAGCGTGAGAACCGGACTCAGGAGTTCGAGCGCCGCTACCGGGAGCGGATTCAGGCCCACGACTACATGGCGGCGCGCGAAGTTGCCCTCGAGCTCGAGCAGGTCCAGCCGGACAGCCAGCGTCCGCAGCAGCTGATGTCCGAAATCTCGCGCCTGGAAGACATCTATCGCAAGCAGCTCGGCGTCGAGCAGGGCGTGCGTCAGCTCGAGACATTTCTCGATCAGCGCAAGGTGGACGAGGCCGAGATGACCTTGCGCATCGTCCTCCAGATGGATCCGGAGCATCCGCAGCGCAATCACTTCGAACAGCGCGTCCGGGCGCTGCGTCTCGGCGGACGCTGAGGAGCCGTCTGATGCTGCAGGCGCGCGAGCGCATTCGTCGCTACGCCTTCATGAAGCTGGCCCGCGAGTTCGACGCTCGATTCGAGGCCCTGTTGCTGACCGGCCGCGTCGCCAAGTGGTACAGCGCCATCGGCAACGAGGCGATCACCGTGCCGGCCGGGCTGGCGCTCGAGCGCGGGGACGTGCTCTGCTCGCTGCATCGCGACGTCGGAGCGATCCTCGCCTTCTACCTCGATCCAGCGCGCTGCTTTCCGGACGAGGGTCTGGGCGAGCCGGACCTCCGTCGGCCCGATCCGGAGGCGCTGTTCCGCCGGCTCGCCTGTCAGGTGCTGGGGCGCGATGAAGGGTTCTCGCGCGGTGTCGAGCGGTCGTACCACTACGGCTGGTTCGCGCCGGAAGCGGGCGTGCTGCACGTGGGCATGATCAGCCACCTGGGCTCGATGATCCCGGTCGCCGCCGGCTGTGCCTTCGCGCTGCGCAAGCACGGCACCGACCGGGTGGCGATCAACTTCATCGGCGAAGGGGGAACCTCGACCGGTGACTTCCACGAGGCGCTCAACCTCGCGGCGGTCTGGAAGCTGCCGCTCGTTCTGGTGGTCGAGAACAACCGCTACGCCTTCTCGACTCCGGCGCGGCATCAGTACGCCTGTCTGCAGCTGTCCGACCGTGGTGTCGGCTACGGGATTCCGGCCGAGACGGTCGACGGCAACGATCCGGATGCGATGGTCAAAGCGCTGGAAAGTGCCATCGCGCGCGCTCGCACCGGCAAGGGCCCGACGCTGATCGAAGCGATGGTCGGGCGCCTGCGCGGGCACGCGGAGGGTGACGGGTCCATGAAGGTCGTGCCGCCCGACGAGCTGGCCATCTACCAGGCGCTCGATCCGGTGCCCGCGTACGCGCGTCGGCTCGAACAGGAAGGAGTGCTCGACCCTGCTCGTCGCGAGCGTATCGACGGCCGCGTGCGGGAGCTGGTCGAGCGCGCCGTGGATGCCGGCCTCGACGCGGCACACCCCGACCCGTCGGTGGCCCGCCGGCCGGTTTTTGCGGACCAGGATGGTCCGCAGCTGCTGCCCAACCCGGTGCCGCCGCGCACGCGCATCGACCTGGAGGCGACCGAGATCTCGGCCCGCACGGAGGCGGCCCGCGCTGCCGAGGGCCCGACCGCGATGGCGGCGTTCACCGGCGCGCCCGCCGAGCCGATCGTCGAGGGCGAGGTCACCTACCTCGAAGCGCTCAACGAGGCGCTGGTCGAGGAGATGGAGCGCGATCCGCTGGTCGTCCTGCTGGGCCAGGACATCGGGGCGTTCGAAGGCGCCTTCCGGGTGACCCGCGGTCTGCACGCGCGGTGGCCCGAGCGCGTTTTCGACACCCCGATTTCGGAGTCGGGAACCCTCGGCCTCGCTGCAGGCGCCGCGCTGCTCGGCTACCGGCCGGTGGTCGAGATGCAGTTTGCCGACTTCGTCTCCTGCGGCTTCAATCAGATCGTCAACGTGATGGCGAAGTTCTTCTACCGCTTCGAGCGCCCGTGCCCGGTGGTGATCCGCCTGCCGGCCGGGGGCGGGGTCGGCGCCGGGCCGTTCCACTCGCAGAATCCGGAGGCCTGGTTCGCCCACGTCGCCGGCCTCAAGGTCGTCTGCCCGTCGACGGCGGCCGACGCCCGGGGCCTGCTCAAGGCGGCGATCCGCGATCCCAATCCGGTCATCTTCTGCGAGAACAAGTTCCTCTATCGACGGATCAAGGAACGTCTGCCCGCCGACAGCCAGCCGGGCCCGATCGGCCAGGCTCGGATCGCCCGCGAGGGTTCGGACCTCACGGTCATCAGCTGGGGCACGCAGGTCTGGACGGCTCTCGATGCGGCAAAGGTCCTGGCGGGCGAAGGAGTCTCGGTGGAGGTAGTCGACTTGCGCACCCTGGTGCCGTTCGATGCCGAGACCGTGCTCGCCTCGGCTCGCAAGACCGGTCGTGTCCTCGTCGTCCACGAGGCGCAGCTGACGGGCGGCTTCGGCGGCGAGGTGGCCGCCCAGGTGGCCGATGCCGCCTTCGCCTGGCTCGATGCGCCGGTGCGGCGCCTCGCCTGGCCGGACCGGCCCAGCCCGTACTCCCGCATCCTCGAGCAGGAGCTGATGCCGGACGCGAACCGTCTGGCAGCGGCAGCCCGCGAGCTGCTGGCCTGGTAGCAAAGAAAAGGCCCCGGTTGCCCGGGGCCTTCGAGCCGCTCGTCCGCCCGCCGCGCCTCAGAGCAGCGGCGCGATGACCAGGGCGATGATCGAGATCAGCTTGATCAGGATGTTGATCGACGGGCCCGAGGTGTCCTTGAACGGGTCACCCACGGTGTCGCCGACGACCGCCGCTTTGTGCGGCTCGGAGCCCTTGAAGTACTTCTTGCCCTGAATGTCGACACCTTCCTCGAACATCTTCTTGGCATTGTCCCAGGCGCCGCCGGCGTTGGACTGGAAGATGGCGAGCAGCACGCCCGAGACGGTGACGCCGGCGAGCAACCCGCCGAGCATCTGCGGGCCGACATCGGAGCCGAACAGGCGCGGCCCGAAGCCGACCAGGACCGGCGCGACGACAGCAAGCATGCCGGGCAGCACCATCTGGCGGATGGCGGCCGTGGTCGAGATCTCGACGCACTTGCCGTACTCGGCCTTGCCGTCGGCAGCGTCGAAGGTCGCCCGGTCTTCGGCCGACCAGCTGTCCTCGGCCTTGCCCTCGTTGCGCTGCATCACCTCCAGAGCGGCGCGCAGGGCCGGGATGTCGCTGAACTGGCGACGAACCTCCTGGATCATCGACATGGCCGCGCGTCCCACCGCCTGCATGGCGAGGGCGGAGAACAGGAACGGCATCATCGCGCCGATGAACAGGCCGGCCATCACGTCGGCGCGCGAGACGTCGATCGAGCGCACGCCGGTCGCCAGCATGTAGGCGCCGAACAGGGCGAGCGCGGTGAGCGCCGCCGAGCCGATCGCGAAGCCCTTGCCGATCGCCGCTGTGGTGTTGCCGACCGCGTCGAGCTTGTCGGTGCGCCCGCGTACTTCCTTGGGCAGGTTGGACATCTCGGCGATGCCGCCGGCGTTGTCGGAGATCGGCCCGTAGGCGTCGACGGCCAGCTGAATGCCGGTGTTCGAGAGCATGCCAACCGCGGCGATCGCGATGCCGTAGAGGCCGCCGAAGTGGAACGCCACGACGATGGCGGTGGCGAGCACCAGCATCGGCAAGGCGGTGGAGATCATGCCGACTCCGATGCCGGCAATGATGTTGGTGGCCGCGCCGGTGACCGACTGGCGGACGATGCTGAGCACCGGCCCCTTGCCCGTGCCCGTGTAGTGCTCGGTCAGGTAGCCGATCGCAACACCGGCCAGCAGACCGACCGTGGAGGCCCAGAAGATTCCGTCCGCGGTGACCGTCCGCTCGACCCCGTACAGCACATCGGTGAAGGTGAAGCTGGCGGGCATCATCCAGTGGATCAGGAACCAGGAGATCGCGACCATCACCGCGGACGAGCCGAGGGCGCCGGCGTTGAGCGCAGTCTGCGGGTTGCCGCCCTCCTTGACACGCACGAACAGAGTGCCTGCGATCGAGGTCAGGATGCCGACCGCGGCGAGAACGAGCGGCAGCAGCACGCCGGACAGTCCGCCGAAGCCGTCGTCGGCGATGGCCTGCCGGAAGGCGATCCCGAGCACCATCGTGCCGACGATCGACCCGGCGTACGACTCGAACAGGTCGGCGCCCATGCCGGCCACGTCGCCGACGTTGTCGCCCACGTTGTCGGCGATGGTGGCCGGGTTGAGCGGATGGTCCTCGGGGATACCCGCCTCCACCTTGCCGACCAGGTCAGCGCCGACGTCGGCTGCCTTGGTGTAGATGCCGCCGCCGACACGCGCGAACAGCGCAATCGAGCTGGCACCGAACGAGAAGCCGGTGACCACCGTGACGATCTTGTTGATGTCGTCGCCCCAGAGGGTGGTGTAGAGCAGGAAGAGGCCGCCGACGCCGAGGACGCCGAGGCCGACGACGCCCATGCCCATCACCGAACCGCCAGAGAAGGCGATCTCGAGCGCCCGTCCGAGCCCCGTGCGGGCGGCGTTGGTCGTGCGGACGTTGGCCCGGGTGGCGACCTTCATGCCGATGAAGCCGGCGAGGGCCGAACAGGTGGCGCCGATCACGAACGAGAGCCCGACCAGGGGCGAAGTGGCCTCCTGCGTCGTGCCGGACCAGGCCAGCAGGGCGCCGACGACGACGACGAAGACCGCCAGCACGCGGTACTCGGCGCGCAGGAAGGCCATCGCGCCCTCCTGAATCGCCTTGGCGATGCGGGCCATCCGGTCGGTGCCGACCTCCTGGCGCGTCACCCAGGCCGACTTGAACCAGGTAAACAGCAGACCCACCACTCCGAGCAGGGGGATCAGGTAGAGCAGCGTCTCGACGTTCATACGCATCCAGTCCGTTTCTGAAGTTGCGAGGGTTGAATCGGGGGTCGCGAAGCGGCGGAATTATGTCACAGGGCCTGCCGCCGGCCCGGCCCCGGGGCGCCCCGGGCGCCCCGGTTGCCCTTGCCGATCAGTCGCCCAGGTACGCTTCGCGGATCCGCGGATCGGCGGCCAGCTCCGCGGACGGGCCCGACATGACGATCCGGCCCTGCTCGAGCACGTAGGCCCGGTCCGAGTGGCGCAGGGCGGCGTGGGCGTTCTGCTCGACCAGCAGAATGGTCGTCCCGGCAGCGCGCACCTCGTCGATCGCCTCGAAGATCGTGTGGACGACGAGCGGTGCCAGCCCCAGCGACGGCTCGTCGAGCAGCAGCAGTCGCGGGTCGCACATCAGGGCCCGCCCGATCGCCAGCATCTGCTGTTCGCCGCCGGACAGCGTGCCGGCCTTCTGCTTGGCCCGCTCCGCCAGGCGCGGAAAGAGTCGGTAAGCGCGCTCGATCCCGGCCTCGCGGCGCTTGGGGTCTCGCACCAGGTAACCGCCCATCTCGAGGTTCTCGCGCACCGAGAGGGTGGCGAAAACGCCGCGCCCCTCCGGTGCCATCGCGATGCCGAGCGCCACCCGGCGATGCGCCGGCACGGAGCGGATCGAGCGCCCGTCGTAGAGCACATCGCCAGCGGTCAGTTGCGCGAGGCCGGTGATCGAACGCAGCGTGGTCGTCTTGCCGGCGCCGTTGGCGCCGATCAGGGTCACCACCTCACCGGCCCGCACCGCCAGCGTCGCTTCGCGCAGCGCATGGACGGCGCCGTAGCGCACCGCGACTCCGGTCAGTTCGAGCAGAACCTCGCCCGCGCCCGCGGAGCGCCCGGCGGCCTGCACTGCGGCATTCGATTCAGTCGCCAAGGTAGGCCTCGATGACGCGCGGGTCGCGGCGCACCTGCTCGGGCGTTCCCAGGGCGATGGACTTGCCGTAGTCCATCACCTGGACGCGGTCGCAGACACCCATCACGACCTTCATGTTGTGCTCGACGAGCAGGATGGTCAGGTCGAACCGGTCGCGCACCTGGCGAATCAGGGAGAGCAGCTCGACCGACTCTGCCGGGTTCATGCCGGCCGCCGGCTCGTCGAGCAGCAGCAGGCGCGGGCGCGCCGCCAGCGCCCGGGCGATCTCGAGGCGCCGCTGGTGCCCGTACGGAAGGCTCGGGGCCGGGTCGTTCGCGACGGCGGCGAGGCCCAGCACCTCGAGCAGCGACAGCGCCTCGTCGCGCTGCCGCGCCTCGTCGGCGAGGAAGCGGCCGTTGCGCAGCAGCGCGTCGAGCAGCGTCTGGCGGCCGTGGCGCTGGCCGCCGATCAGGACGTTCTCGAGCACCGACAGGCCGGTGAACAGCCGGATGTTCTGGAACGTGCGCGCGATCCCCAGCTCGGCGATGCGATGGGGTGGCAGGCCGTCGATCCGCTTGCCGCAGAAGTAGACCGAGCCTTCGGTCGGCGCATAGATGCCGGTGAGCAGGTTGAACACCGTCGTCTTGCCGGCGCCGTTGGGGCCGATCAGGCCGACGATCTCCCCGGCGCCGAGCGTGAGGTCGAGTTCCGAGACGGCGCACAGCCCGCCGAAGCGGATCGTCATCTTGTGCGTCTGGAGGATCGGCTCGCTCACGGCTCCCCCGCCGAGCGGCGACGCCGCCAGCCCCGCCAGAGATCGCTCAGCTCGCGGCGCCCGAGGATGCCCTGGGGGCGCGTGAGCATGATCGTCACCAGCAGTGCCGAGTAGAGCACCAGGCGCCAGCTCGCGAAGCCGCGGAGCAGCTCGGGCAACAGGGTGACCAGGAAGGCGCCGAGCACCGAGCCGGTCAGCGAGCCAACGCCGCCGATGATCACCATCACGATGATCTCGAACGAACGAATGAAGGTGAAGTCGTTGGTCGACAGGAACTGCGTGTAGTGCCCGAACAGCGCGCCGGAGGCGCCGGCGAAGGCGGCCGACAGCGCAAAGGCGAGCACCTTGAAACGGGTGATGTGCACGCCCATCGCCTGGGCGGCGATCTCGTCCTCGCGGATCGCTGCCAGGGTGCGACCGACGGCCGAGCTGCCGAGGTTGCGCACCGCCACGACGGTGACGAAGGCGAGGCCTCCGATCCACAGGAAGCTCGCCCGCGCCGGCACCGCGAAGCCGGTCGCGCCGCCCACGACGTCCAGATTGACCAGCACGATGCGGATGATCTCGGCGAAACCGAGCGTCACGATGGCGAGATAGTCGCCGCGCAGACGCAGACTCGGGATGCCGACCAGCAGTCCCACCAGGGCGGCGGCCAGCGCTGCGGCGACGACGATGAGCAGGAAGGCCCCCTGCGGCGCCATCCCCGGGCCGAGGAACGCCAGAGCGCGTTCCATCGCGGCGCCGTGGTAGACCGACAGGTAGGCCGCGACGTAAGCGCCCACCGCCATGAACCCGGCGTGGCCGATCGAGAACTGGCCGGTCATGCCGAGAACCAGGTTGAGCGAGACGGCGAGACTGACGTTGATGCCCGCGAGCATCAGCAGGCGCGAGGTGTACGCCGAGACGCCGTAGCCGAACAGTCCGTCCGCCGACAGGAACCGGTCGAGTGCTACCAGGAGGAGCAGGATCGCCGCGCCGCCGGCCAGTCGCAGGAGCCAGCGCGGGCGCGGCGCGGCGGTGGTCGTCTCCGGGCTCGCCTCGGCGCTCACACCTTCTCCGTCAGGGGGCGGCCGAGGATGCCGGTCGGCCGCACGAGCAGAACCAGGATCAGGATGGCGAAGGCCACCGCGTCCCGGTAGGTGGAGGGAATGCCGATCCGGCTGCCGTAGCCGACGACGAACGTCTCCGCCAGGCCGATCAGCAGACCGCCGAGCAGGGCGCCATGCAGGCTGCCGATGCCGCCCAGTACCGCGGCAACGAACGCCTTGAGGCCGGTCATGATCCCCATCAGCGGATCGATCTGGGGGTTGAACTGGGCCGTCAGCACGCCGCCCGCGGCGGCCAGCGCCGAACCGAGGACGAAGGTGAACGAGACGATCCGGTCAGTGTCGATCCCCATCAGCTTCGACACGTCGAGATTGAACGAGACCGCCCGCATCGCGGTGCCCAGGCGGGTGTTGTAGATGATCCAGTCGAGGCCGAGGGCGAGCAGCCCCGAGACGACGAAGATCAGGATCTGGGCCGACGAGATCGACACCCCGCCGACGTCGAACGAGCGGTTGCCGAGCAGGCTGGGGAAAGAGCGCGGGGCGCCACCCCAGGCCACGATGCCGAGGTTCTCGATCAGCAGCGAAACACCGATGGCCGTGATCAGCACCGCCATGCGCGGATAGCTGCGCAGCGGCCGGTAGGCGAGGCGCTCGATCCCGTAGCCGAGGACCGAAGCGGCCACCATCGCGCCGACCAGCACGAGCAGCAGGACGCCGAGTCCGGCCCCGCCCGCCAGGCCCGCACCCGCGCCGAGCGCGCCGGCGACGAAGAAGCCGACGAACGCCCCGACCATGTAGACGTCGCCGTGCGCGAAGTTGATCAGGCGCAGGATGCCGTAGACCATCGTGTAGCCGAGGGCGACCAGGGCGTAGATCGCCCCGATGGTCAGGCCGTTGACGAGCTGCTGGAGAAAAGTCGTCATTCGCCGGCGGCGGGGGCCGGCGCGGCGTCCGAGGCCTCGGCCGCCGGCGCTTCGGCGGCCATCTCCTCGGTCGATGCTTCTGCGCCCTCGGTGGCAGCGGCGCCCGGGCTACCCGGCTGGATCGTCTCCCGGTAGTTGAACTTGCCGTCGCCGACCTCGAGGATGACCGCGGACTTGACCGGGTTGCGGTGTTCGTCGATCGAGATCGTTCCGGTCACCGCGTTGAAGCCGCTCGTCGCCGCGAGGGCGTCGCGCAGCGCCGCCGGCGCCGTCGTGCCGGCGCGCTCGATGGCGTCGGCCAGGATCTTCATGGCGTCGTAGCCCAGCGCGGCCAGCGCGTCCGGCACTGCGCCGTGGCGGCCCTGGTAGGCCTTGACGAAGGTCTGGATCTGCGGCGCCGGGTCGTCAGCCGAGTAGTGGTTCGAGATGAACGAACCGCGCACCGCCTCGCCGCCGAGCTCGAACAGCTGCGGCGCATCCCAGCCGTCGCCGCCGAGCAGCGGCACGCGGATCCCGAGCTGGCGCGCCTGCCGGGCGATGACGCCGGCCTGGGTGTAGTAGCCGGGGACGTAAATGACGTCCGGATTCTTCGCCTTGATGGCAGTCAGCTGGCCGCTGAAGTCGCGGTCGGTCTGGGCGTAGGACTGCGTGTCGACCACCTTGCCGCCCAAGGCGGTAAACGCCTCGGTGAAGTACTGGTTGAGGCCGCGGCTGTAGTCGCTGTTGACGTCGAGCAGGATGGCCGCCGTCCTGGCGCCCAGGCTCGTGGAGGCGAAGCGCGCCATCACCGAGCCCTGGAACGGATCGATGAAGCAGACCCGGAAGATGTAGTCACCGACCTCGGTCACCTTCGGGTTGGTCGACGACGGGCTGATCATCGGGATCCCGGCCCGCTGGGCGATCGGGGCGGCGGCCAGGCTGTTCGAAGAGGCCACTTCGCCGAGGATCGCGACCACGTTGCTCTCGCCGACCAGCTTGGTCACCACCGTGGCGGCCTGCTCCGGGCGCCCCTGATCGTCCTCGACCACCAGCTCGAACGGGCGCCCTCCCACCCCGCCGGCAGCGTTCAGTTCGTCCACTGCCAGCCGAATGGCGTTGACCGTCGACTGGCCGAAGCTCGAGGTCTGGCCGGTCAGGTCCATGAACACGCCGACGCGGATCGGTCCGGTCGCGGCGTCCGACGTGGTAGCGCCCTTCTTCTGGCAGGCCACCAGCGGAAGGAGAAGCGCCAGGCCGAGGGCGAAGCGCAGCGAGAGGCGGGTCGAACGGTGGGCCAGCATGCGGGATCTCCCAGTCGTCGAGGCACAGGTGCCGGCGGAAGCCGGGTAGAAGCGTACGCCTATCATAGCGTGAGCTCCGGTCGCGCGGGCCGGGCGTAACATCCGGCCGGCCTCGGCGTGGTAACGGTTGGAACCGATTTCGAACACGGAGCCCGCCCTTGACGCCCGAGCCCCACCCGATTCCGAACCCCGTCGCGCCCTCGGCGCCGCCCGACTGGCTGGAGACCTGCTTCCGCGAGCACGGACCGGCCGTCTTCCGGGCCGCACTGCGCGTGACGGGCAACGCTTCCGACGCCGAGGACGTCGTCCAGACGGTGTTCGTCCGCCTGGCGCGGCGCGCCGCGGACGAGCCGCTCGGCGCCGACGCCGGCGGCTATCTCCACCGCTCCGCGGTCCACGCCGGACTCGACGTCCTGCGGGCGCGCCACCGGGCCGGTTGGGTACCTCTCGAGGCGGCGCCGGAACCGATCAGCAGCGATCCGGGAATCGACCCGGAGCGCACCCGTCGCGCCGCCGAGCTGCGCCGCCACCTGCGCCTGGCGCTGGCCCGGCTGTCGCCACGTTCGGCGGAGCTGTTCGCACTGCGCTACTTCGAAGGGATGGACAACGCCGCCATCGCCCGGCTGCTGGAGATCTCGCCCGGCCTGGTCGGCGTGCTGCTGCACCGTACTCGCACCCGCTTGCGCAAGGACCTCGCGGTCCTGAAGGGAGATCTGCCATGACCCGTGACCCCCTGCTCGACGAAGCGATCGCCGCCGTGCGCGACGAACCGCTCGACTCTGCGACGCTCGATGCCGCCCTGGCGCGGGTCGAGCGCCGGCTGACCGCCGCCGTTGCCGGCGCAGTACGGTCCGGGCACGCTGCCGAGCCGCCCCGCATCCAGGGCTGCGAGGGGTTCCAGGAGCTGCTGCCGGCGCTGGCGGCCGGCGCGCTGTCGCCGGAGCGCCGGCTGCTGCTCGAGGATCACCTGCGCGAGTGCGTGCCGTGCCGCCGGGCCCGTCAGGCCGCCGGCCGGGTCGCGGCGGCGCCCGCCGTCGCGTCGGGTCGAGCGCGAACGGGAACCTTCGGAGCTTCCGCGCGCGGCTGGCGCCTGGCCGCGGCGCTGGGCGGGCTGGTTCTCGGCGCCGGCGCGCTCTGGATGGCGACTGGCGGGCGGGGGCCGTCCGCCTCGGCCGAGGTGCGCGTGATCGAAGGGGAACTGCTGGCCGTCGAGAGCACGACCGCCCGGCCGCTGGCCGCCGGTGCGGCGATCGGCCCCGGCGACACCGTGCGCACGGGCGCCGGCTCCCGGGCCGTGTTCGCGCTGGCCGACGGCTCGCGGGTCGAGCTGGCGCCTCGCTCGCAGGTCCGGCTCACCAGCCGGCGCGACGGGGTCGTGGTCGAGCTCGGCCGCGGCAATGTGATCGTGGAGGCCGCCGAGCAGCGCCGCGGTCACTTGTACGTGCGCACCGACGACTGCCTGGTCTCGGTGGTCGGCACCATCTTCACCGTCGCCAATGGCACCCGCGGTTCCCGTGTGTCCGTGCTCGACGGCGAGGTGCGGGTCCGCCACGGTGCGGAACAGGCGGTCCTGCACCCGGGCGATCAGGTCTCGACCTCCGACCGGCTCGAGCGCGTCGCACTGACCGACGAGATCGCCTGGAGCCGCAACGCCGAGGCCTATCGGGACCGGATCGCGGCGCTGACGGAGATCGGCCGCCAGCTCGACCGCGCCCTCGAAGTCGGGGCCGACCGGACCTCCACCCGGCTGCTCGACCTCGCCCCGGCAGGGACCACCATCTACGCCGGTCTGCCCGACGTTTCGGGCCAGCTGGCTGACGCGATCGCCGAGCTCGAGCAGCGGGCCCAGGAGAACCCGGCGCTGGCCGAGTGGTGGGGCGAGGCCGGCGAGGAGGCGGTGGCCGTGGCGGGGCGCTTGCGCGAGTTCGGCGACTACCTGGGTGACGAGCTGGTGATTGCCGTGGCTCCGGACGCCCGGGAGTCGCTGCCGGTCATGCTGGCCGAGATCCACGACGAGCGCGGCCTGCGGGCTGCGATCACGGCGGAGCTGGATCGTCATGCGGAGTCCGATGGGGCGCCCGCTGCCGTGCTCGTGGACGACCCGGCGCGGGTCGACGCTCCCGCGAACACCTTGCTGCTCTGGCCCGCGCCGGCCGGTGTGCTGGTCGCCACGCCGTCACTCGACCATCTGCGCGCGGTTGCCGCGACGCTCGATGGCGCGCCGTCGGCCTTCGTCGGTTCGTCGTTCCACCGGCGGCTGGCGGATGTCTACCGGCACGGCGCCGGCTGGTTGCTGGCCTTCGATGCCGGGCGCCTGCTGGCGAGCCGTCCGACCGCGGACGACGCTCGGGCCGCGCAGCAGCTGGCCGCGTCGGGCTTCGCCAGCCTCGAGCACGTCGTGCTCGAGAGCTATTCGGACGGCGGCGCGACGGAGAATCGAGCCGTCGCCGGGTTTGCGGGGCCGCGCACCGGCCTCGCCTCCTGGCTGGCGGCGCCAGGTCCGTCCGGGGCTCTGGAGTTCGTCTCGCCGCAGGCCGCGATGGCCGTGGCCGGGCTGCTGAAGGATCCGGTGGCGATGTTCGACGACCTGCTGCGCCTGGTGCAGCTCGACGGAGACGACGCGGTGGCCGGCCTCGAGCGTGCCGAGGACGAACTGGGGCTGTCGCTGCGCGACGATCTGGCGGCCGCCCTCGGCGGCGACGTCGCCTTTGCTCTCGACGGTCCCTGGCTGCCGCGGCCGTCGTGGAAGCTGGTCGTCGAAGTCGCCGACCTCGGCCTCGTGGTGGCCGGTCTCGACCGGGTCACCGAGGCGCGCAACCGCCAGGCCGCGCGCCACGGCGAGGCGCCGCTGGTCTGGCGCGAGGAGGTCGCCGCCGGCCGCGTCTACCGCACGCTCGCTCGGACAGGGGGTGCCGACCTGGTGCACCTGACCTTCTCCGATGGTTACCTGCTGGCGGGACCGTCGCGCGCGCTGCTGGCCGAGTCGATCGATCGCCGGGCCGCCGGCGCCACGCTGGCCTCCTCGGCGGCGTTCCGAGACGCACTGCCGACGGGGGACGAGCCGGATTTCTCGGCCATCGCCTGGCAGAATCTGGCCGCCTCCGCAGGCGACCTCGGTCGGCTGCTGGCCGACGCGGCGGGCGTCCCCGCCGCCGAGCGCGACCAGCTGGTCCGCCTGGCCGGTGACGTCGGACCGATGCTGGCGGTCGCGGTGGCCGATGGAGACCGCGTCAGCTTTGCCTCCCGCGGCGGACGCGGTCCGCTCGGCCTCCCGCTCGGCAGCCTGTTCGCGCTGGCCGGTCTGGCGGATCCCGCGGAGTTCGGTCCGCAGGACGACTTCACGTCCGATCCGGACGCGGCCGCCGAGACGGCGGCCGCGACGGTCGAAACCGAGGTCCGGTCGGCAGCGTAGAGTCGACACTCATGTCTCCGCTTCCGGCAGCCTTCCGGATCTCCGGTCTCCCGTTCGAGCTGCGGGCGCGTGTCTGATCCGTCACCGCTGCTCGAGCTGGACGGTCTGGAGGTCCGGCTCGCCGGTCGCCCGGTGCTCGCCGGGCTGACCGGCAGCCTGACCGGCCGAGTGGTCGGGCTGCTGGGGCCCAACGGGGCGGGAAAGACGACGCTGCTCGGCACGCTGCTCGGTTTCCATCGTCCGAGCGCCGGCACGATCCGGGCGCTCGGACTGGACGCGGTAGCCGATCGGCGCGAACTGCTGGCTCAGATCGGCTACATGCCCGAGAACGAGTCGTTCATCGCCGGCCAGTCGGCGGTGCGCTTCGTGCGCATGATGGCGGAGCTGTCGGGCCTGCCGCCCCGCGCCGCTCTGGAGCGGGCGCACGAGACGCTGTTCTGGGTCGGCCTCGGCGAGGCTCGTTACCGCCCGCTCGAAACCTACTCGCTGGGCATGAAGCAGCTCGCGAAACTGGCGCAGGCGATCGCCCACGGTCCGCGCCTGGTGCTGCTCGACGAGCCGACCAACGGCCTCGATCCGTCGGCACGCCAGCGCATGCTGCGACTGATCCGGGAAATCGCCGCGGCGGGAGTCCGGGTGATCGTCTCGTCGCATCTGCTGCGCGACGTCGAGGCGGTCTCCGATCAGGTGATCGTGCTGCGCGGTGGCCGGGTGGCGACGATCGCCGACCTCGATGCCGAGCGGGCGGCCCGGCGGCGCTTCCTCGAGCTGGAAACGCGCGGCGGCGACGCGCCGGGGTTCGCGGCGGCGCTGACCGGCCTCGGCTGCGAGGTTGCCGAGCTGCCGAACCGCCGTCTCAAGGTCGTGCTGCCCGAGGGGGTCGATCCGCGCGCGCTGTGGCGGGCAGCCGGCGAGGCCGGCGTCGTAATGCGCCGCATGACCTCGGCCCGCAACTCGCTCGAACATCTGTTCCTGCGCGCCATGGAGGAGCCCAGTGCCGGTCTATGACCATCGGTATCGGCCGTGGCAGGGGCAGCGCCGCGGCGGGCGCTCGGCGATCCTCACCATCGCCCGTCACGCGGTGTCGCGCATCGCCGCTTCGCGCTTGTCACTGGTGCTGTTCGCGCTCGCCTGCGTGCCGCCGCTCGGCTTCGGGACGTTCATCTACCTGTCGAACAACCTGCAGATGCTGGCCGATCTGGGGATGCGGGCGGATATCGACCTCGTCGACTCGTCGACCTTCTTCGTCTTCCTGATCGTCCAGTCCGCGACGGGTTTCCTGCTCGCGGCGCTGCTCGGTCCCGGACTGGTGGCGCCCGACCTGGCCCACGGCGCGATGCCGCTCTATCTGTCGCGTCCGATCCGGCGCCGTGACTACGTGCTCGGCAAGTTCGTCGTGCTCGCCGGCATGCTGTCGCTGATCACCTGGGTGCCCGGCCTGCTGCTGGTCGGACTGCAGGCCGCCCTGGCCCCCGCGGGGTGGCTGGCGGCACACCTGCGGATCCCGTTCGCGCTGGTGACCGGGGCGTGGATCTGGATCGCGCTGGTCGCGCTGATGGCACTCGCCATCTCGGCCTGGGTGCGCTGGCGGCCGCTCGCCACCGCGATGCTGTTCATTGTCTTCGTAGTCGGCGAGGCGTTCGGCCGGGTGATCAACGCCTTCCTCGACACGAACTGGGGCAAGCTGGTCATCCTCGATGACCTGATCGACTCGGTCTGGCTCGCCCTGTTCGGCGTCGCCGGAGATGCCAGCGAGATGCTGACCAGTGAACCGCTGCCGCTCGGTGCCGCGCTCACGGCGCTCGGGCTGGTGTTCGCGCTGGTGATCTGGATGCTCGCCGCGCGGGTGCGGGCGGTCGAGGTGGCGCGATGAGCGACCGCATCGTCTTTGCCGGGGTGTCGAAGTTCTACGGTGAGGTCCTGGGGGTCAACCGGATCGACCTGACGATCGGCCCGGGGATCACGGCGCTCGTCGGCCCCAACGGGTCGGGCAAGACAACCCTGATGAATCTGCTGGCCGGTCTCATCCGGCCGAGCGAGGGAACGGTCTCCGTGCTCGGCCTGTCGCCCGATCGCCCGGCCGAGCTGTGTCGCCTGCTCGGCTACTGCACCCAGTTCGACACTTTCCCGCGCGGCATCCGCGGCGGAGACTTCGTGCGCCTCTACCTGCGCCTGCATGGGTTCGACGCCGCGGCCGCAGCGGCGGGTGCGGCCCGGGCGATCGAGAGGGTCAGTCTGTCCGAGGCGGCCGGGCGCCGCGTGGCCGGCTACAGCAAGGGGATGAAGCAGCGCATCAAGCTCGCGCAGGCGATCGCCCACGAGCCGCGCGTGCTGGTTCTCGACGAGCCGCTCAACGGCCTCGACCCGCTGGCACGAGCGGAAACGATCGACCTGTTTCGCAGTTTCGCGGCTGAAGGCCGGCACGTGCTGATCTCCTCGCACGTGCTGCACGAGGTGGACGATCTGGCCGATCGAGTGATCCTCGTGCACGGCGGCTACATCGTCGCTGAAGGGGCGATCGACGGCGTCCGCGACGAGATGGCCGAAGAGCGGCCGCTGCAGGTGATGGTGCGCTGCGATCGCCCGTCGCAGCTCGCCGCGCGCCTGTTTTCGGACGATCACGTCGTGGAGGCGAAACTCGACGCCGATCGCCGCGGGCTGCTGGTGCGCACGGCCGATGCCGACCGCCTGCTCGAGGTCGTCCGCGCGATGGCGGCGGAGGGCACGCTGGAGGTCGACGCCCTGCTGCCGGCCGACGAGGACGTCCAGTCGGTCTACCAGTACCTGATCGGCGGTGACGCCCAGGGAGCCAGCTGATGGAGCTGCCTGTCGTCCCGACCGCCGCGCGACCGAGCGGAGCCCGTCTCGTGGCGCGGCAGATCGGCGCCATGCTCGGTCTCGAGCTGCGCAAGACCTTCCTGCGCTGGCGCGCCCTGCCGGTCGCCGTGGTGGCGTTCCTGCCGGCGGCGATGGCGCTGATGCGTCTCGCCGGCTCCCACATCGGGAGCATGAAGCCGACTCCGGCCCCGGAGCTCGCGCTCTCCTACTCGAACCTGTTCCAGTTCTTCTTCCTGCGCCTGGTGATCTTCTTCGTCGCTTTCGCGGTCTTCACCTATTTGGTGCGCGGCGAGACCGCCGAGCGCAGCCTCCACTTCTATCTGCTGGCGCCGCTCGATCGGGCGGTATTCGTGCTCGGCAAGTACGTGGCCGGAGTCGTGGCTGCCGGCCTGCTCGTCCTGCTCAGTCTGGCGTCGCAGCTCGTGCTGCTGTTCGTGCCGGCGGCGACGACCGGCGGCGCGGCCTACCTGTTCGGTGGTCCCGGCGGCGGCCATGCGGCGACGTACGCGGCGGTGTCGCTTCTCGCCGTCATCGGCTACGGGGCGATTTTCACCGCCCTGGCGATGGCGGTGCGCAATCCGATGCTGCCGGCCGCCGCGATCCTGGGCTGGGAGTGGGTCAACCCGTTTCTGCCCTCGGTGCTGCAGAAGCTGTCGGTGATCCACCACCTGCAGGCGCTCTGCCCGCTGCCGGTGGCGCGCGGTCCCTGGGCGCTGGCGGCCGAGCCGACCTCGGCGCCCGTGGCGATCGCATCGCTGCTGATTCTTGTCGGTCTGCTGCTCGTTTTTGCCGCCCGACGCGCTCGTCGTATGGAAATCCGATACGCTGGCGACTGAGCCGCCCGGCGCCTCACGGCGCCGACGGCCTCAGCGCCGATGCGACGACCCACCCGCGACAGCCTGATCACCGCCGGCGGGGCTCTCGGGGCCTGGTCGCTGGCGGCGCTGTCGCCGCTGGCGCACGCGCTGCCGCTGGAGCGCACGGCAGCCCGGCTGACACTGCTCGTTGCCGGCCTGGTCGCGACGGTGGGAGGGTGGCTCGTCTGGCGGCTGCCACCGCGCGGCAAGCGGCTCGGTCTCGCGCTGCTGCTGGTCGCCGGCAGCTTCACTATCTACCTGTCGAACGGGCGAGCCCTCACCGGTGGGGACAACCACCCCGCCAGGGAGCTGGCGGCCCGCCTGCTCGATGGCCGCGGGCTGCATTACGCCGAACTCGATCGGCAGGAGTCACTGCCGTACTGGCTGGTCGACGGAAAGACGGGCGTGCACTCGGCCTTCCCGCTGGGCACCGGCCTCGCGACCGTACCGTTCGGCGCCCTGGCGCGCGTCGTCGCGTCGCAGCTGCTGGAGCCCGAGCGGCTGCCGGTCTTCGAGAAGCTCACGGCCGCGGCGCTCACGAGTCTCGCGGTCGGCCTGTTCTTTCTCGTCCTGGCGCACCGTTTCGGCACCCGGACGGCCACGCTGCCCGCACTGGCACTCGCCGTCGCCACTCCGCTGGTCACCACCCAGAGCCAGGGCCTCTGGTCGGCCACCGGCTCGACGCTGGCGGTGGTCCTGCTGCTCGGCTCGGTGCTGCGGCGCCCCGGCGCGCGCAACTTGCCCCCCGGCGCTCAGGCTGCACTCGCGACCTGTGGCCTGTTTCTCTCGCGCCCGTCAGACCTCGGCTCCAGTCTTGTTGCGCTCGCACGCGCGGGCTCGTGGCGGGCCCGCGCCGGGGTCGCGCTTGCCCTCGGCCTGGGCGTCGCTGGGGCCATGGCGATCAACGGACTGGTGGTCGGCAGTCCTCTTGGCGGCTACGGTCAGCTCAATCGGTCGCAGGTCGGGTTCGACCCGACCGGCATGCCGGCAGGGCTCGCGGGCCTGCTGGTCAGCCCCTCGCGCGGCCTGCTGCTGTTCCTGCCGTGGTTGCTGCTCTCCGTGCCGATCTTCGCCCGCGAACGCCGTCTGCCCGCACCCCTGCGCGCCACAGCTCTCCTGGCGCTCGCCGCGACGCTGCTGCTGTGCGCCAGCTACGGCAAGTGGTGGGGTGGCTACGGCTTCGGACCACGCCTGCTGGCCGGGCTCTCGCCGCTGCTTGCGCTGACCCTGCTGCCGATGGGTTGGCGCCGCCTCCGCCGCCGGGCTCGGCGCAGGGCATGGAGCTGCGCGCTGGCGCTCGGGCTGGCCGCGGGCATCCAGTTCCTCGGCATGCAGAGGGCGGTCGCCTGGGCGTGGAACGATGTGGTCGATCCGGATCGCATGCCCGAGCTGCTCTGGGACGTTCGCAACAGCCAGCTCGCCGCGACGCTCCGGCCGCAGTGGCGATTTGCGCCGCAGCCGTACGCGCCGAGTACATCCCGGGAGACGCGCCCGTCGCCCAGGAGACGCCGCCTCGACCTGGCGCCGTTTGCCAACGCCCGCTACGACGGTGAACTGTTCGCCGACCTGCCGAATGCGGAGTGGACGGCGGCCTTTCCTCGTCTCGACGCCGAGTTGCTCAACCGGCCCGGGGCGCTGTTCGAGTTCCTGCCCGCCGGGCAGCCAAACGCCGTGGTGCTCTGCGATGGGAGCGAGCCGGTACACATCGCCGTCGATCCGCCGCGGCGGGTCCGCCGCGTTCAGCTGGTCGCTTCGGTACTCGCGAGCGCTCCGGCGACCGGTGCGATCGAGACGGGCACTCCGGTTGTCCTCGTGCGCATCCAGCCGGTCGGCGCAGCCGAGCCGGCGCTGCATCTGCTGCGCTACGACGAGCGTCTGACTCCCTACGACCCCAACGCCCGCAGCCGCTGGCCGCCGCCGAGCCGCACCTATGCGGGCAAGCCCTACCAGCGTGACGCGCTCGTCCGAATCGAGCTGCCGACTCAGGCCTACGGCCGCGACATCGAGGCGATCGAGTTCGCCCCCGCCTTGCCTGGCGCCACCGCCGCCTGCACCGCCATCCTGGCCGTCACGCTCGAGTCGCCCTGATCCGCGCGCTGCGCGCAGGTCGCCACCCTGCTGCTGATCCTCGCGGCGCCCGGCGCCCGCAGGCTCGAAGTCCGCTACGCCGGCGACTGAAGGTCGACTCGACGGGCCTTGCGAAGCGGTGCACAGCCGCTGTGGGCCGAGAGCGGGTAGCGTCCGGCCATGCGCAGACGGCTGGTCGTGCTCGCTCTGGCCACGTGTATCCCGAGCCTGGCAGGGGGTGAGCTTCCCGGCGACGCCCCGCCTCTGCCGGCCCCCGATCCGGAAGATTTCACCATCGTCGAGGTCGCCACGGCGCAGGCGCTCGCCGACGCCTGCTGGAGCCTTGCAAGTGACACCGCGATCGTTCTCGCCCCGGGCGTCTACGATCTGGCGAGCGTGAACTTTCCCAACGGGGTCGACGGCCGCCTGACTGTCGGTCGCTTCGGGGCGCCGCCCATCTCGAACGTACAGGTCCGCGGCGCGACCGGAGACCCAGCCGACGTCGTGCTGGTTGGCGCCGGGATGCTCGATTCGATCGTGCCGTTCGGCATCCAGATCTTCACCGCCACGGACGTGACGATCGCCGACCTGTCGATCCATTCGGTGTACTACCACGCGGTGGCGATCCAGGGAGACCAGGGCGCCGAGCGGGTCCGGCTCTACCATCTGCGGCTCTTCGACGCCGGCCAGCAGATCGTCAAGGGCTCGGGCGGCGACGCCGACGACATCACGATCGAGTACTCCGAACTGTTCTACACCGCGGGCGCGGTCGAGCACCCGGAAGGGAGCCCTCCGGGCTCCTGCTACACGAACGCGATCGACGCGATCGGTTCGGCGCGCTGGGTGATCCGCGACAACCTGATCCGCGACATCCGGTGCGCCAACGGCGAGCTCGCCGGCCCGGCCGTCTTGCTCTGGCAGGGTTCGAGCGATTCGCGGGTCGAACGCAACACGATCCTCGATTCGTCGCGCGGAGTTTCGCTGGGGCTCATCGGTGCCAGCGATCACACTGGCGGTCTGGTGCGCGACAATTTCATCCGCTGGGAGGCAAACGCCCCTTACGCGGTCGACGTACCGATCTACACCACGTCGCCCGGCGCGCGCATCCTGCACAACAGCGTCCTCGTCCGCGGCGAGTACCCGAGTGCCGTCGAGGTTCGCTTCGCGGGAGCGAGCGGTGTCGTCGTCGGCCACAACCTGCTCGACGCCGCGATCACGCCGCGCGACGGTGCGACTCCGACCCTGGTCGACAACTCGACGGCGGCGGTTGCGGCGTGGTTCCGCGACGTGGCCGCCGGCGATCTCCACCTCAGCGCGGCCTCGACGCCGATTCGCGACCAGGTGGTGCGCCTCGCCGAATCCGCCGACGATTTCGACGGCGTGCCCCGCCCACCGGTCGCCGTCGATCTCGGTGCCGACGAGTACCTCAAC
>CAZUAT010000017.1:35974-43968 GCA_964618415.1 uncultured Thermoanaerobaculia bacterium | reverse complement strand
CCCCGGCGGCACGAAGCGCACCAGGACCTGATTGAGCACGACCTCGTTGAGGATTTCGACGCCCGGGTGGGCGCCGAGGCGCTCGGCGAACCGCCGCGCCTGCGCGCAGCTGCGCTCGATCAGCTCCACGACGCCAGCGCGCCCCAGGCTGACCAGAGCGGCCCAGACCGGGAAGCCGCGCGCTCGCCGCGAGAACTCCGGCGCCCACTCGAACGGATCGCGCTCGCGCCCTGCCGTCTGCACCAGGTAGGCGGCGGTGGCCGACAGGGCGGCCCGGTGCGCCTCCGGGTGGGCACAGAAGACGAGTCCCGAGTCGTACGGAACGTTGAGCCACTTGTGCGCGTCAGTGGCCCACGAGTCGGCCAGCTCGACGCCGGCCACCAGCGGCCGCAGTCGCTCGCTGGCACCGGCCCACAGCCCGAATGCTCCGTCGACGTGCAGCCAGGCGCCGTGCGCCCGGCAGAGCGCTCCAATCGCCGCGAGATCGTCGAAGGCGCCGCTGTTGACGTTGCCGGCCTGCGCGCAGACGATCGTCGGTCGACCGGCCAGGCGCTGCAGCTGCTCGGCCAGCGCGGCGGGAATCATCCGCCCCTGCTCGTCGGCAGCGATGCGGCGGACCCGCTCGCGCCCGAGCCCGAGCGTCTGCAGCGAGGTGTGGATGGTGACGTGCGCCTCCTCGCCGACCAGCACTTCGATCTCCGGCGCTCCGAACAGGCCGTGGCGCTCGACGTCCCAGCCGGCGCGTGAAAGCACGGCGTGGCGCGCCGCAGCGAGGGCCGAGAAGTTGGCCTGCTGGCAGCCGGTCACGAAGCCGAAGCTCGCCGTCGCCGGCAGGCCGAGCAGGTCGCGGATCCAGCCGCCGGCGACCTCCTCGGCCACCGCAGCCGACGGCGCCAGCGCGTAGAGACCGGCATTCTGGTCCCACGCCGAGGTCAGCCAGTCCGCGGCCATCGCCGCCGGCAGCGTGCCACCGACCACGAACCCGAAGAAGCGCGGCCCGGAGGAGGCCATCAGGCCGGGCTCGGCGATCGCAGCGAGGCGTTCGATCACCGCCTCCGGGTCGCTCGCCTGCTCCGGCAGCGGGCCGCCGAACGTGGCGCGCAGCGCGTCGACGGCGATCGGCGGCCCGACCGCCCGCGTCGGCAGACTGTCGAGGTACTCGGCGGCCAGCCGCGCGGTGCGGCCCAGCAGCGTGCGCGGCGTCATCGCTCGGCCATGAAGTCGAAGTCTCGCAGGTAGTGACAGCTGTAGCCGCCCGGATTCTTCTGCAGATAGTCCTGGTGGTACGCCTCGGCCGACCAGAACTCACCGGCCGGCGCGATCTCGGTCGTGATCGGCCGCTTCCACTTGCCCGACGCCTCGACGCGGGCCACGACGGCTTCGGCCGTCCGTCGCTGCGCCTCGCTGGTCGTGAAGATGGCCGAGCGGTACTGCGTGCCGATGTCGTTGCCCTGCCGGTTGCGCGTAGTCGGGTCGTGCATGCGGAAGAACCAGGCGAGCAGGTCCTCGTAGCTGAGCACCTGCGGATCGAAGACGATGCGGACCGACTCGGCGTGACCGGTCCGCCCCGTGCGAACGTCCTGATAGGTGGCGTTGGGCACCGTCCCGCCGCTGTAGCCGACCTCCGTCTCGATCACGCCCGGGATGGCGCGGAGCAGCTCCTCCATCCCCCAGAAGCAGCCGCCGGCCAGAATCGCCGTTTCCCGTCGCGCGTCAGCAGCCGGAGCCGGCATCCCCGAATCCTCGGCAGCGGCAGTCTGCGGCGGCCAGAGGCCCGCCTCGACGAAGCGCGCGAGGTGCTTGCCGTAACCCTGCCGCTCCATCTCCGCAAGCGGCACGAAGCGCAGCGCCGCCGAGTTCATGCAGAACCGCTGACCGGTCGGGCCGGGCCCGTCGTCGAAGACGTGCCCGAGGTGCGAGTCGCCAGCGGCGGAGCGCACTTCCATGCGCGGCAGGTAGAGCTGGGTGTCGGTCCGCGTCGCCACGGCCTCCTCGTCGATCGGCCGCGTGAAGCTGGGCCAGCCGGTGCCGGAGTCGTACTTGTCGAGCGACGAGAACAGCGCCTCGCCGCTCACGACGTCGACATAGATGCCGGGCTCCTTGTGATCCCAGTACTCGTTGGCGAACGGTCGTTCGGTCCCCTCGTGCTGCGTTACCTGGTATTGGAGCGGCGTCAGGCGACGGCGCAGCTCCTCGTCGGTCGGCTTGTCGGTCTTCATCCTCGACTCCTCCTGCGGGACTCCCTGTGAGACTCCCGGCACGCTGTTGTCCATCTCGTCGCCCGAACCGTCCGCGTCGCGCATCGCGCCGGCGCGCGTGCAGGCAGCGAGCAGCATCAGCGTCAGCAGCGCGCGGGTGATCGTCGCGCCACGCCTTCTGTGAATCGAACTTCCGGTTGCTGCTGTCGCATTCATCGTCGACTCCTCTCGGAGAGCGCCTCCAGGCGCTCTCGTGGAACCGATACGGACGCGGACGGCGATCAGATGGGTGCCGATTCCCTGCGGTATCCTGAGCGACGGAGGTTTTTCCGCATGGCGTTTCGTACTCGCATCCGTCACTGCACCCTGCTCACCGCGCTGCTGATGCTGGCTGCGGCTCCCCCGCTGCGACCCGCAACGTCCGGGCCCGTGGAGGATGATTTCACCTCCGGGCTCGAGGCGTGGAAACAGCGCCGGAGCGAGCGGCTGCAGCAGCCCGACGGCTGGCTGACGCTGATCGGCCTGGCCTGGCTGGCCGAGGGTGACAACCCGGTCGGATCCGCCCCGGACGCCACCGTGCGCCTGCCGGCCGACCGCGCGCCCGCCCGGGTCGGAACGGTCCACCTGGCTGGCGGCCGGGCCACCTTCCGGGCCGCGCCCGGCGTCCGCGTGACGGTAAACGAAGCTCCGATCGAAGCGGTCGACCTTGCGGACGACGCCGCGGAGGGCGGCCCGACGCTGCTGCGCCATGGCTCGCTCACGTTCTACCTGATCGAACGCGGCGGTGCTCTGGCGATGCGCATCAAGGACGCGGAGGCGGCGGCCCGGCAGAACTTTGCCGGGCTCGACTATTTCCCCGCCGACCCGAGCTGGCGCATCGAGGCGACGTTCGAGCCGGCGCCGGCCGGCAGCTTCCAGGAACTCCCCAACTCGGTCGGTCGCACGGAGCGGATCGCCCAGCCGGGCTGGGTCCGCTTCGAACGCGACGGCGTCACCCACCGCCTGATCGCGCTCGACGACACCGGCGACGGCCGCCTCTTCCTGATCGTCGGCGACCGCACCAACGGACGTGAAACCTACGGCGGCGGTCGCTACCTCTACACCGATCCGCCCCGCGACGGCCGTGTGGTGGTCGACTTCAACCGCGCCTACAGCCCGCCGTGCGTGTTCACGCCGTTTGCCACCTGCCCGCTGCCGGCCCCGGAGAACAAGCTGCCGATTCGCGTCGAGGCCGGTGAGAAGCGATACGCCGGGCCGCCCGCAGCCGCACACTGACCGCGGGCGCGGACCCGACGACGTGTCGAGCGATCCGAACGATCTGCAGACGGGGCTCTACGAGCGCGTGCTCGAGGCAGCCGGGGGGCAGTTGCCGGCCGCCCGGCCCGCCCGCCCGTCGGCCTCGATCGCCCTCTGGCGCCGGCACCCCGATCGGCTCGAGGTCTACTGGATCGAGCGCGGTCGCACCATCCCGTTCATGGGTGGCTGGCACGCCTTCCCGGGCGGGGCGATCGAGCGCACCGACGCCGACCTGCCGGTCACGGGGCGACCGCATCACCCGACCCCGGAAGGCGTCACGCGGCCGGCACCCGATGCCGTGGGCCCGCTCGCGCCCGACCTCGCGCCGGGCGTCGTGGCGGGCGCGCTGCGCGAATTCGAGGAGGAGGTCGGGCTGCGCCTCACGGCGGACCGTCTCACCTTCGGCGGGCGCTGGCTGACGCCCAACCTCGGTCCGCGCCGCTTCGACAACCGCTGCTTCCTGGCTGAGTGGCGCCCCGCCGATGGCGAGCCGCAGCCGCGCCAGCCCGAATGCGAGCAAGGTGAGTGGGTCGAGCCGCGGCGCGCGCTCGACCGGGTGGAAGCTGGCGATGTGATCGTCGCTCCGCCGGTGCTGCACGTCCTGCGGGTTCTCGCCGAAGACGGGCCGGAGGACCGCCGCGGTCGCCTCGTGGACACCCGGGAGGCCGATCTCGGCCCGCTGCGGCGGATCGAGTTCCGGCCCGGCGTCCTCTGCTTCCCGCTCGCGGCGGCGACGCTGCCGCCGGCAACGCACACCAACGCCTTCCTGGTCGGAACCGGCGAGGCGATCCTGATCGACCCCGGCTCGCCGTTCGCCGCCGAGAACGACCGTTTGCTTGCGGCGCTGCAGGCGGCGGAGCGACAGCTGGGGCGCCGGGTCGTCGAGATCTGGCTCACCCACCACCACCCCGACCACGTCGGCGGCGTCGAAACCGTGCGGCGCGCCCTCGGTGTACCGGTGGCCGCCCACCCGGCCACCGCCGAGCGCCTGTCAGCGGTCGGCATCCCGATCGACCGGCTGCTCGACGACGGCGAGCAGCGGCGCCTGGACGGACCGTCGCCGTTCACCGTGCGGGCGCTGCACACGCCGGGGCACGCCCGCGGCCACCTCGCGTTCGCAGTGGCGGCGGCCTCCGGCAGGCCGGCCGGGCAGGACCTGATCCACCTGCACGATCTGATCGGCGGCGACCTGGTCGCCGCCGCCGGGACGATCGTCATCGATCCGCCCGAAGGCGACATGGACGACTACCTCGCCACGCTCGAGCGGCTCGCCGCCCGGCGCTGGCGCACGCTGTTCCCCTCCCACGGCGTGCCGGTGCTCGATGTCGCCGCCAAGCTGCGCGAGTACATCGACCACCGGCTCGAGCGCGAGCGCCAGGTCCTCGCCGCCTGGCAGGCCGGCCGCCGCGCCCCGGCCGATTTCCTCGACCTCGTCTACCCCGACCTCGAGCCGGCCGCGCGCCCGCTCGCCGAACGCCAGATCGTCGCCCACCTCGACCGCCTCCGCCGCCACGGCCGGATCGACGACTGAAGCTCCGGGCGCGCATAGGATGCGCGCCATGCCCGCCCCCGCGCGCTCGCCCTGGGTCGTCGTTGTCGTTCTGGTGGCGCTGCTCCTCGGCGTCTGGCTGCTCGCCGGCGAGCGCCTGTCCGACACCTCGGGGCCTGCGCCGCGCTCCAACTCGACCCCGACGAGCGACCGCGCGACTCCCGCCACGGCGACGCGCGACCTGGGGCTCGACGAGGCGGCCGGCGGTCACACGCTGGCGCGGCACGTCGGGCGCACGGACGGCGATCTGGCGCGCCGGCTCGCGCGCGAGCGCAACCTCGTGCGGGCTTCGACCTTCACCAATCGGGAGGCGGCTGAACGCGCGGTGACGGCGGCGCTCGCGCGCGAGAGCGCGCGCGTCGAGGCCTGGCTCGAGCGGCCCGGCGGCGGCAACCTGGTGCTGCGCTGGCCTGGCGACGGCGCGCCGCTGGGGCGGGTGCTCGAACGCGGAGCGCCGGCCGCCGTGCCGGCCGACGCGGCGCGGGTGATCCTCGCCCGCCGCGGCCGCCGCAACTTTTTCGTCCTGACCGCTTACCCGGAGGTGCGCCGATGAGTTTGATCGACGGGACGAACGACGACGCGCTCGATGCCCGGTTGACCGCCGAGCAGTCGCCGCGGCTCGCCTGGTTCCTGGCCGCCTATCTGCACGAGGACCTGGCGGTCGAGCAGGGCTCCGCGGCGGCTGCCGCGTGGAGCTACGCCGCCGAGGCGGAACTGGACGAGCTGGGCGAACTGGCCACCGAGTGGGACACCCTGGTCGAGGCGTCGCAGCGCTGGCCGCTCGACCGGGTCAACGAGCTGCTGCGGACCCGCTTCGGCTCAGCCTGGCGGGCGACCACCGCCGGCGAGTTCGAAGCGGTCGCGTTCGAACTGCACCGGGCGCTGCGCGAGTGAGCCGGCGGCCGCCCGGTCAGGCGGAGGCGGCCGCCTCCGGCAGCGGCGCCGGTGCGAGCACTTCGACCGCCGGCTCCCACCAGGTTTCCTCGGGCCGGAACGGTCTGCCCTCGTACGGGCAGGTGGCCGGCACCAGGTCCTTGCCCCACGACGGCTTGCCGGCGTGGCGCGCCGCGAAGGTCGGGTAGACCTCGAGACAGCCGTGGCAGAAGCGGCCGACGACGGCGCCCCTCCGGTCGGCCGGAATTCTCGACTGCGGGGCAGGCGGGACGAAGTGGCGCATGACGACCTCCCGGCGCTCAGCGCGCCGCGATTCGCTCGGTGGTCGGGAAGAAGAAAGCCAGCTCGATCGCCGCGTTCTCGGGCGAATCGGAGCCGTGGATGGCGTTGCGCTCGATCGACGTGCCGTAGAGCTTGCGGATCGTGCCGTCGGCCGCCTTGGCGACATCCGTTGCGCCCATCACCTCACGCAGACGGGCCACGGCGTCCTCGCGCTCGAGAGCGACCGGAATGACCGGGCCCTCGGTCATGAACTCGACCAGCGAGCCGAAGAACGGGCGCTCGCGGTGGACGGCGTAGAACGCCTCGGCCTGGTCGCGAGTCAGGTGAATCACCCGCAGGCCGCGCAGCACGAAGCCGTCGCGTTCGAGGTGCGCGAGGACGTTGCCGGCGTTGCCGGCGGCGACCGTGTCGGGTTTCAGGATGGCAAGCGTCGTCTGCATGGAAAGCGATCTCCTCGGTACCGTGGCTGGGAATCCGCGGCGCCGGGGAACGGGCCGTGGTCACCGCCGAGTCTATCGCGCCGCCGTCCGCCGTCGAAAGCCTCGCCGCGGCCGGCCGCCCGCTTCAGGCGCCGCCGCCGGCCTCGGCGGAGTCGCCCGCCGACTCGATGGCCGCCAGCACGTCGGCCGCCTGTTCCTCCGTCGATGCCGCCAGGTCGCGCCAGACCAGCTTGCCGTCGCGGAACAGAAACGCCTGCCGCTTGGCGAAACCGGTGATGTACGGAACGCCGAAGGCCCCGATCACCTTCTTCTCGGTGTCGGCAAGCAGCGTGAACGGCAAGTGGTACTTCTCCTGGAACGCCTTCTGGTCGGCCACCTCGTCGCTCGAAACGCCGAAGACGCGCACACCCTTGTCGAGCAGGGTCGCATAGGCGTCGCGCAGGCTGCAGGCCTGCTTGGTGCAGCCGGGCGTGTCCGCCTTCGGGTAGAAGTAGACGAGCGTCCAGCCCTGCCCGCCCGCTGCCGCGAGGTCGACGGAGGCGCCGTTCTGGTCGGCGACCGTCACCGCCGGAAGCTGCGCGCCGAGTTCGAGTTCGTCCGCTCTGCCGATCATTCCGAACAGCATGATGCCTCCCAGGATCGCCAACGCGATCGGTCCCTTGCGAAGTTTGCGCATCGTCTCCCCTCTCGAGCTTCCGCTCAGTCGCTGCCCGGGGCTTCCCCGACCAGGGGAACCAGGTCGGCATCCGGGCCGCCGAGCGCCAGCACGTCGCCCTGCGCCTCGAAGCGGCCGTCGGAGCCGACCATCAGCAGTGCGCCGGCTGCCAGCCCGATGCCGCGCTCGACGCGCGGGTGCGCCACCAGCTGGCGCAGGCGCCGATCGTGCGCCGGGTCGAAGTTGGTCTCCACCGCGACTCCCGGCAACAGCCCCAGCCCGTCGAGGATACCGCCCCCGGCAATCGCGCGCACGACCTCGCCGCAGGCCTGAGCGGCGGCCGCAATCGCCACCACCAGGCCGCCGTCGCGCAGCCGGGCCGCGAGCAGTTCGGCGGCCGGCGAGCCGGCCAGCGCGTCGAGCAGCTGCTCGGCGAGACCGCCGCCCAGGTAGACCGCCGGGCAGGCCGCCAGTCGCTCTAGGTTGCGCCCGCGCCGCGCGTCGCGATCGCGGTAGATCGGAATCACCTCGACCGGACGACCGAACGTCGCCTGCAGGTAGTCGGTGAAGTGCCGCCCGTAGTCGACCGAACCCGACGCCGCCGGCACGAACCCCACCGGCCCCGGCGCCGCCCGCTCGAGCCACGCCCGATCCGCCTCGACCGTCTCGCCGAACGAAAA
>CAZUAT010000017.1:0-35874 GCA_964618415.1 uncultured Thermoanaerobaculia bacterium | reverse complement strand
TTGCCCAGGGCGCGGGCGACGGTGGCGCCGAGGTCGGCGGGGCTGTCGCAGACGTGGATGCCGGCCTCGCGCATCGCCTGCATCTTGGCGTCGGCGGTGCCGGCGCCGCCGCTGACGATGGCGCCGGCGTGGCCCATACGGCGTCCCGGCGGTGCCGTCCGACCGGCGATGAAGCCGATCACCGGGCGGTCGAAGTGATCCTTGACCCACGCCGCCGCGGTCTCTTCCGCGTCGCCGCCGATCTCACCGATCATGATCACGGCCTCGGTGTCGCCGTCGGCTCGGAACGCCTCGAGCACGTCGAGGAACTGGGTGCCGTTGACCGGGTCGCCGCCGATGCCGACGCAGGTCGACTGCCCCAGGCCGAGGCCGGTGAGCTGCCAGACCGCCTCGTAGGTGAGCGTGCCGGAGCGCGACACCACGCCGACCTTGCCGGGCCGGTGGATGTGGCCCGGCATGATGCCGATCTTGGCCTGCCCGGGCGTGATGATGCCGGGGCAGTTGGGACCGATCAGCCGCACGCCCGGATAGTCGCGCAGGAACGCCCGCACGACCAGCATGTCGGCCACCGGGATCCCCTCGGTGATGGCGACGATCAGTTCGATCCCCGACGCCGCTGCCTCACAGATCGCATCGGCCGCGAACGGCGGCGGCACGAAGATCATCGTGGCGTTGGCGCCGGTCGCCTCGCGCGCCTGCTCGACGGAGTCGAAGACCGGAATGCCTTCGACCGCCTCGCCTCCCTTGCCCGGGGTCACACCGCCGACCACCTGCGTGCCGTAGTCGCGGCAGCCGAGGGCGTGGAACTTGCCCTCGCGCCCGGTGATGCCCTGCACCAGCAGTCGGGTGTCGCGATTGAGCCAGATCGCCATCACGCACCTCCCCGGACGGCAGTCACCGCCTTCTGGGCAGCATCGGCCATCGTCTCGGCGACCAGGAACGGATACGGGCTCTCGCGCAGGATGCGCCTCCCCTCCTCGACGTTGGTGCCCTCCAGCCGGACGACGACCGGGATCTTCACGCCGCCCAGTTCGTCGAGCGCCGCCACGACGCCGCCGGCGATCCGGTCGGTGCGCGCGATGCCGCCGAAGATGTTGATCAGCACCGCCTTGACCGACGAGTCGGAGATGAGAATCTTGAACGCGTTGGTCACCGCCTCCTGCGACGCCGATCCGCCCACATCGAGGAAGTTCGCCGGCGCCGATCCATAGAGCTGAATGATGTCCATGGTCGCCATCGCCAGGCCGGCGCCGTTGACCATGCAGCCGATCTCGCCGTCGAGCTTGATGTAGTTGAGATTCGACTTCGACGCCTCGACCTCGAGCGCGTTCTCCTCGGCCAGGTCGCGCATGGCGACGATGTCCTTGTGCCGGAAGAGGGCGTTGTCGTCGAAGTTCATCTTGGCGTCGAGTGCCACCACGTCACCGCTGCCGGTGATCATGAGCGGGTTGATCTCCGCCAGCGACGCGTCGGTTTCGAGGTAGGCGGTGGCGAGCGCCGTGACCACCCGCACGGCGCGCGATGCCGTCTCGCCGGTCAGCCCCAGCGCCCGCACGACGCGGCGCGCCTGAAACGGGCGCAGCCCGAGGAATGGATCGAACCGCTCGCGATGGATCGCCTTCGGATCCTTCGCCGCGACCTCCTCGATGTCCATGCCGCCGGCGGCCGAGGCGATGATCACCGGCTTTCCCGCCGAACGGTCGAAGGTGACGGCCAGATAGAGCTCAGAGGCAATCTCCGCCGCCTCTTCGATCAGTACCTTGCGCACCTGCTGGCCCTCCGGGCCCGTCTGGTGGGTGACCAGCTGCATGCCGAGGATCGCCGCCGCGTGCGCGCGCGCCTCGTCCGGAGAGCCGGCCAGTTTGACGCCGCCCCCCTTGCCGCGCCCGCCGGCGTGGATCTGCGCCTTGACCACCGCGCGGCCGCCCAGCTCCTCACAGATCTGCCGCGCCTCGTCGGCGCTCTCGGTGACCCGGCCGCGCGGGGTCGGCACCCCGTAGCGGCGCAGGATCTCCTTGGCCTGATACTCGTGGATCTTCAATCGAGACCTCCTCGGATGGATTCGAAACGGAGCTGGCGCCCCGGAACGCTCGGCGCCAGTCTATCGCCTCGCGGGAGGGTCCCGCTGCCGTCAGGGCATCCGCAGCACCAGCAAGGTGAGGTCGTCCTCCCGCGGGCCGTCGCCGACGAACTCGGTCAGCGCGGCGAGGACGGCGTCGCGCAGCGCCCGTGGCGGACGGGCGCGCAGACCTGCCAGCAGCCCCTCGAGCCGCTCGAAACCGAAGTGCTCCTCACTGCCGGCTCGCCGCGCCTCGACCAGGCCGTCACTGAACAGAAAGATGGTGTCCCCCGCCTCGAGTGAGGCTCGCCGGGGAACCACCTCGAGAGTCGGGCGGACGCCCAGAGGATAGGAGACGGACTCGAGCGCCTCGACCCGGCCGTCGGCGCCCAGGCGATACGGGAACAGGTGGCCGGCACTCGCAAAGGTCAGCTCGCGCCGCCGTGGGTCGACGACGGCATAGCAGAGCGTGGCCAGCAGCCGTTTGCGGGCACTCTGGTAGACCATCCGGTTGAGCGTCGCGAAGACCGCCGCGACTTCCGGGTCGAACGACACCTGAACCGCCAGCGCCGACTTGGCCATCGACATGACGAGCCCCGACGAGACGCCGTGGCCGGCGACGTCGCCCACCGCCACCGCCAGGCGCCCGTCCTCGAGCGCCAGCACGTCGTAGAAGTCGCCGCCGACCTCGGTGGCCGGCAGGTAGGTGTGGGCCAGCTCGACCCCCTGCAGCGCGTCGGGCAGCTGCGGCAGGATCGAACTCTGGATGTTCCGGGCCGTCTCCAGTTCGACCCGCTGGCGCTCGCGCTCGGCGATGCGCCGCACGTGCGGCGGCACGTCCTCGTAGCGATAGGCGAACTCGCGCTCGGAGAGCAGATGGCGCGCCGTCAGGACGAGCGGCACGGCGCCGGCGAGCAGCGCGATCCAGCCCTGCACCTGTGTGGACGGGTCGAGAGCGCTCACGAACGGCCACGACATCAGGACGGAACTCGCGGTGAACGTGGCGAGTAGCGTCGACAGCAGGTCGGTCGTCACGAACAGCAGCACCGTGGCGGCGCTCCAGGCCAGCCAGATCGGCACTGCCGACTTGAGCGGCAGCAGCAGGATGGGAGCGAAGAAGATGAAGCTCGTAATGACCGCGGCCAGCGCGGCGCCGATCCAGCGCCCCAGCCGGCGCTGCAGCCACGGCACCAGGAAGAGACGCCCGAACAGGGTGGTGAAGAGGGTGAAGATGACGTTGAAAAGCACCAGCGCAAGGCCCGGGAATCGCGCGTGGTGCCAGAACGGCCCGAGCTGGAACGTCACCGGCGCCAGAGCGCCGGCGCGCACCGTGGCGAGCACGGCCAGCAGGGTGAGCGCGGCGATGGCGAACCCGGCCGCGTAGCCGCGCAGCGACGCCAGTGCCACCGTGCGGTTCGCGAAGTCGCGCTGGAAGAGGGCGTCGAAGGCGGCAAGCTTCCGGCCTTCCCGCTCGCGCATCATCGACTCGCCCACCGACCAGGAAAGCAACGACACGATCGCCATCGGGAGCACCCAGATGACCAGCATCTGCCCGCCCCACATCCAGGTGACCTGCAGCCGCGACAGCACCCCCCAGGTGGAGTTCTGGGTCGCCCCGAGCGACGAGAGCAGGAAGACCCCGAGTCCGCAGACCAGCATCAGGCCGGCAATCTGCAGCGCGCGGTGCACGCCGACTTCGCCTTCGTGGTAGCGGCGCAGGAACACCGGCGCCACCAGCGGCAGCACGAGGAAGGTCGAGAAGAACGCGATGTTGCCGTAAAGGCCGACCGGCTGCAGCGCCATCGCCACCTGCTGCTCGTCCGGATCGTCCCGGTAGTGGGTGAAACCGGCCAGCTGGTCGCCGGCGAATGCCACCTCGATACCGTAGGCGAGGCGATCGCCCAGCGCGCGCTCGGGATCGGCAAAGCGGACGAACAGATCGGTCCGCTTCTCCAGGTCCTGGCGCCGCACCGTCGGCGGCTCGAGCCTCCCCACGTCGATGCCCAGCTCGCCGAGCAGCGCGGTCGCCCGCTCGATCGCGAGGTCCTCGCGCAGCCGCAGGCCCGGATCGGTCGGCAGGAATCCGCGCTGGAGAGCGAGCAGTTGGCCGTCGAGGCTGTACTCGGCCTTGTACGACCAGTTCTTGGGCGTCGCCTGCGGGGCATAGACGACGACCTCCCAGGTGATGATCTGCTCGCCGAGTGCCGAGTCGCGCAGTTGCGCCGCACGCCGACCCGGGACGTCCTCGAGGATCCGGTACTCCAGCCGCGCGTCGTCACCCATCCGGACGACCACCAGCGGCCGCTCCGGGAGATCCCCGAGCACCCGCATCTGCTCGAGCGCCACGAGCCGGGCCTCCTGGCGCGACATCGTCCACTCGGCAGGAGCCAGGGGAAAGGCGCGCGGGAACGCCCAGCGGACGGCGAGCGCGCCGAAGATCAGAACGGCGAGCCAGACGAGCGTCGTTCGGTACGGATAGCGCATGGAGCGGATTCCTCGTCCCTGATACGTACGCGCGACGCCGGAGTTCGCGGCGGCCGCGGCAGCTATGGCGCCCGAGCCTACCCGAGCGCCGAGGGCTGCTCGCGCCGCGGCGCGCAGTGCTAGCCTGCGGCTGTCCGATGAACTGGGAGCCTCTCCTCGCCGCCGCCGCTGCGGCCCGCGCCCACGCCCACGCCCCTTACAGCCGCTTCGCGGTCGGCGCCGCCGTCGCCACCTCCGACGGCCGCATCTTCGCCGGCTGCAACATCGAGAATCGCTCGTACGGCGTGACGCTGTGCGCCGAGCGGGGCGCGGTGGCGGCCGCCGTCGCGGCCGGAGGGCGCGAGCTCGCCGCGGTGGCAATCCTCACCGAGGCCGACCCGCCGGCCCCACCGTGCGGGCTCTGTCGGGAGACGCTGGCCGAGTTCTGTCCCCCCGAGCTGCCGATCCTGCTCGCCTCCGTCGGCGGGGAGAGGCGCGTGACGACGCTCGGCGAGCTGTTCCCGCAGGTCTTCCGGCTGCCGGAGGGACGCAACCTCCGTCCGCCGGGTGCGTAACTCACGAGTCGACGACCCGAGCGGGCGGAGCCTTGCCCGCCCCCCGGCACCCCGGAAAGGAATCCCGCCCGTGCCCTTCGTGCCCTCCCTGCGCTCGCCGCGCACCCTGGTCCGCCTGCTGGTACTCGCCCTCACCCTCGCTCCCGCGGCCGTCTCGGCGCAGGACCCGCCGACGCTGCGTCTGGCCCCGGACCCGCGGCCCACCGCAGTGGCTGCGCGACTCGAGATCGATCCCACCCAGGAGACCTTCCGCGGCCGGGTGACCCTCGACCTGGAGCTCGCCGCCGCCACCGGTCGGGTCTGGCTCAACGCGGAGCAGCTCGAGATCGAGAGCGCCCGCTTCAGCGCCGGGGGCGAGTCGTTTCCCGCGGCGATCGTGCCGGGTGGCGACCAGTTCGTCGGCTTCGACGCCGGACGTCCGCTGGCGCCAGGCGCCGCCCGCCTCGAGATCGACTATCGCGGCCGCCTCGATCCACTGGAGACCGAAGGGCTGTTCCGACAGCAGGTCGACGACCGGTGGTACGTCTTCAGCCAGTTCGAGTCGACCTACGCGCGGCGCGCCTTCCCGTCGTTCGACGAGCCCGCCTTCCGGGCCCCGTGGCAGCTCACCATCGTCGCGCCGGCCGGCAACCGCGCCTTCGCCAACACCCTGCCCGTCGCCGAGCGGACGGAGGCCGACGGACGGATCCGCTACGAGTTCGCCCCCACGCGCCCGATCAGCTCCTACCTGGTGGCGCTGGGGGTCGGCCCGTTCGAGGTGGTCGAGGCCGGTACCTGGGGTCGCGCCCGGACGCCGGTGCGCGTCGTCGTGCCCCGCGGACGCGAGGGCAAGGTGACCTGGGCCACCCAGGTCACCGGCGAGCTGCTGGCGCGCCTCGAGGATTACTTCGACATTCCCTACCCGTTCGGCAAGCTCGACAACCTCGGCATCCCCCAGACGGTCGGCTTCGGTGCGATGGAGAACCCGGGCCTGATCACTTACTCGGAGAACCTGATCGTCATCGACCCGGCGGCTGCCCCGCTGGCGCGCAAGCGCGCGTACGCCTCGGTCGCCGCCCACGAGAACGCGCACCAGTGGTTCGGCAACCTGGTGACCATGCAGTGGTGGGACGACATCTGGCTCAACGAGGGATTCGCCGACTGGATCTCCGACCGCATCATCGCCGACTGGAACCCCGAGTGGTTCACCCCGTCGGACCGCGCCCTGCGCCGCGGCCGGGCGGTGCGCGCTGACAGCCTGCCGTCGTCGAGGCAGGTGCGGCGGCCGATCGCGACCCTCGACGACGTGTTCACGGCGTTCGACGGCATCTCCTACACCAAGGGCGCCGCGCTGCTCGAGATGTTCGAGGCCTGGCTCGGCCCGGACCGCTTCCGCGCCGGCATCCGCGCCTACATGGCCAAGCACGCCTGGGGCAACGCCACCTCGGACGACTTCCTGGCGGCGCTCGCCGCCGCCGGCGACCCGGAACTGGCGCGTGCCTTCGCCAGCTTCCTCGATCAGCCGGGGGCTCCGGTCGTGACGATGGAGGCCGACTGCCCCCCCGCGGGCGAGCCCGAAAGCCGGCCTGCGCTGCGGCTGACCCAGCGCCGCTACATGCCGCTCGGCTCGCCGGCCGGCCCTGCGCAGACCTGGCGCATCCCGCTGCGCGTCCACTACGGCGCCGGCGACCGGCAGAGCAGCGCCCGGCTACTGTTCGATGGCGCGAGCGGCGAACTGCCGCTCGAGTTCTGCCCCGAGTGGGTGTCGGGCAACGCGGATGGTGTCGGCTACTACCTGACCGAGTACCGCGGTGGCCTCCTCGAAGCCGCTTCGACGCGCGTCGCGGAGCTGCCGGACGGCGAGCAGATCGCCCTGCTGGACGACCTCTCCTTCCTGGTCGCCTCGGGCAGCGTCGGTCCTGCGGCTGCGCTCTCCATCCTGCCCCGCTTCCGCGACAGCCCGCACCGCAGCGTGGTCGAGTCGGCGGCGCGGATCGCCGAATCGGTTGATGCCCACCTGGTGCCGGACGACCTGCGCCCGAACTACGAACGGTTCCTGGCCGGGCTGTTCGCCGCCCGCGCGGCGCAGCTGGGCCTCGAGCCGCACGCCGGCGAGTCCGAGGACGACGCCCTGTTGCGTCCCAACCTGGCGAGCCTGATGGCCGGGCCCGGCGGCGACCACAAGCTGCGCGCGGCGGCGCGCCGGCTGGTCGATCGCTGGTTCGAGGATCACGCCGCGATCGCGCCCGACATGCTCGGCACGACGCTCTCGCTGGCCGCCCTCGACGGCGATCTGGAGCTGTTCCAGCGTTACGTGAACACGGCGCACGCCGAGACCGACCCGCGGGTTCGCCGCGCGCTGCTGAGCAGCCTGGGGCAGTTCCGCCAGCCGGAGGCGATCGATGCAGCGCTCGCCCTGGTGGTATCCGGCACATTTGATGTCCGCGAGATGTCCGGCCTGTTGTTCGCTGTCTCGAGTGAGCGCGCGGCGCGCGACCGGACGCTCGCCTGGGTCGAGACGAATTACGACCGCCTCGCCGAGCAGCTGCCCGGGCAGTTCCTCGCCTATCTGCCCTACCTGGCGATCGGCCCGTGTGACGCTGCGACGCGAGAGCGCGCCGAAGCGCTCTTCGCGCCCAGGGCCGCGGCAGCCCCGGGCGGCGAGATCCACCTGACGCGGGCGCTGGAGGCGCTCGACCAGTGCATCGCCCGCCGCGCGGCGCAGCAGCAAGGCGTGTCGGATTTCCTCGCCGCGCAGTAACACGAGCCAGCGGAGCCGGGGCGGCGCACTCGCCGCCCCGGTCTCGCATCCTCCCAGCGCGAGTTCAGCGCGACAAGAAGCTGCGCAATGAGGCGCTGTCGCGCGCCCGCCACTCGTCGGCCAGCTCGCGGCTCTCGTCGGCGGAGGCGAAGCCCCACTCGACGAAGACGAACGGGCTGCCGGCGGCGCGCGCGGCGGCGGCGTCGACCCGGCTGTCGCCCACCATCAGGACGCGGTCGGCGGCCAGTCCGAGTCGGTCGGCGATGCTGCGCAGCACGCCGGCGTCCGGCTTGCGGACCGGCAGTGTGTCGCCCCCGATCACGACCTCGAACAGTTCGTCCCATCCGAAATGCTCGAGGATGCGGCGCGTCGCCCGTTCCGGCTTGTTGGTGGCGAGCGCCAGGCGGCGGCGCCCGGCCTGCTCGCAGAGCAGCGCCGAGATTCCCGGATAGGGCAGCGTGCGATCGGTCGCCACCGCGTCGTAGTGCGCCAGGAAAGTCGACAGGGCGCCGTCGAGCTGCGCCTCGTCGCACGCGTCGCCGACGACTTCCCGGACCAGATCGCGCGCCCCGCGCCCGACCATTCGCACGACCTCGGCGAGGGGCAGCTCGGCGAGCCCGAAATCGGCGCGCAGCCGGTTGGCCGCTTCGGCGAGGTCGTGGCGCGAGTCGATGAGGGTCCCGTCGAGGTCGAAGGCGAGCGCCTCGATCTGCGCCGAGTTCATTCCTCCGACTCGAACTCGGCGGTCACGCGCGGCAGAATGCCGGCCTCGGCACCGCGGTCGAGCAGCAGCTGGACGGCAGCCCGGCCTGCGGGTCCGTAGCCGCGCGTCCAGTCGTTCACGTACATGCCGACAAACCGGTCCGACAGGACGAGGTCACCCTCCAGCTCGCGCGCGTAGCGGCGCGCGAAGCCGAGCGCCTCGTCGCGATGGTCGAGCGCCCAGGCGATCGAGTCGGTGAGCAGACGGCAGAGCCGCCGACGCAGCGCCGGATCGAGGTCGCGGCGGATTCCGTTCCCGCCCAGCGGCAGCGGGCCGCCGGTCTCGGCATGCCACCACTTGCCGAGGTCGACGACGGCGGCAAAGCCACGGCGCTCGAAGGTGAGCTGGCCTTCGTGGATCACCACGCCGGCGTCGGCTCGCCCGGCTTCGACGGCGTCGAAGATCTCGTCGAACGGCACCACGACGGTGCGCGCGGCCGGCTGCCAGAGGCGCAGCGCCAGCGCCGCCGTCGTCCATTCGCCTGGAATCGCAGTGACCCGGCCGGCGAGGGCCTCCCGATCGATCGGCTGACGCGCCACGACGACCGGCCCGTAGTCGTCGCCGAACGAGGCGCCGGACGGCATCAGCATGTAGCGGTCGGCCAGGTGCGCGTAGGCGTGGATCGAGAGGGCCGAAATCTCGTAAGTCCCTTCTCGCGCCGCGAGGTTCAGCGTCTCGATGTCGGCCAGCTGGTGCTCGATGACGAGCCCGGAGGTGTCCAGAATGCCCTGCGTGAGGGCGTAGAACATGAAGGCGTCGTCGGAGTCGGGGCTGTGGGCGATGCGGATACGGGTCGGAGTCATGACGGCGCGAGAGGTTATCAGGCGACGTGCGCCGGCTCGGCGTCGCGCACGCCCGGCAGCAGGCGAGGCCGGCTCCAATGGCAGGACATTGGCACCGCAGCTGTGCTAAAATCCCCCGACTTCGCCGTACGGGGCGGCGAGGCTAGACGCCAGTTCACGCAGGACGCAGTAAGGATCCAGGTCCGCAGGACCGGGAGGTAGACCGGATGAAGTCGAAGTTCACCCGCCTCACGCTCGCTGTACTCCTCGCCGCCGCCGCACAGCCCGCGCTCGCCGGGGTGGTCTACGTCCCCAGCGCCAACATCACCGTCGGAGACATCAATCGGACCGGGTTCATCTACCTGTCCAATCAGGACCCCAACGCCGTGCAGGGGGTCACCCACCGGTTCATCAAGGCGGGTACCGCGGGTCTGCCTGCCGGCGACGTGGCGGTGCGCTACGTCAACGCCGGTGCCAGCTCGCTCTCGCTGGCGGCGGGAATGCAGGGTGGCGAATGGGGCATGGCCGAGGTCCGGCCCGGATACGGCTCCATGGTCACCGGCGCGCGGCTGCGCTACAGCAAGTCGGACCTCTACCAGACGATCGTCGATCTGCCAGCGATCTCGAGCAACAACGTTCTCGCGGCGGGCTCGACGGCCTGGCTGATGGGCGTCGAGAGCGGCGTCAATGCGAACACTCTCACCGACCTGGCGATCTTCAACCTCGGCGGCTCGACGGCGACCTGCCAGCTCAGCCTCTACTCCGGCGTCGACGGCACGCCGATGGCGAGCAACGTGGCGGTGCCCGTCGCGGCGCTCTCCTCGGCGATGTTGGCCGACTTCTTCGGGGGCTCGACCCCGATCACGGTACCGGCACACTCTCGGATCCAGGTCAGCTGCCCCAACCCGTTCTACGTGTTCGGCGTCCGGCACAACTACCTGACCGGGGCGACGACGGCCCTTCTGCCCACGGTGTCGCTCGGGCAGTCGACCCTCGCGGTCCCCACCGGTGGCGGAGACGGTGATGGCGATGGTGGCGGCGACAACCCTCCCAACCCGCCCGGCCAGAACGGACTCATCGTCACGCTGCCGGGCACCTTCCTGACCTGCAACTCCGGCAACAAGTTCTGGCGCTACAGCCTGAGCAACCCGGCCACCGCCGGACAGACGTTCAAGCGGATCACCGTCGATGTCGACGTCTACCACGCCAACTGGGACCCGTCGAAGACCGTGCACATCTACGTCTGGCTCCAGAACGGTCCGAGCTGGGGCAACGACCTGTTCTCGTACATCGTCTCGATCAAGGGTCAGAACAAGTTCAAGAACCAGATCCGCTACGGCCGCAACGACGCAATGGACGCCAGCGGTGGCGCCACTGCCGGCGCGACCCATCACGCCTACTTCGACTGGAACGGCGGCTCGACCCGTCAGGTCACCTACCGGGTCACCCGCGGGGGCCAGACGGTCGCCCAGAAGTCGGCCAGCCTGAGCAAGGGCAGCTTTACGGTGAACGGCATGTTCATCGGCCTCGGCTCGTGGCCGACCGGACACGGTCCGGAGGCGCTCCAGTACGGCTGGCGCTACTCGAACCTGAAGGTCACGTACTTCCGCTGAGCCGACGGGCCCGCGCGGCTCGACAGCTTCGCAACCAGGGCGGCCCCGCGGGGCCGCCCTTTTCATTTCGGTTCAGCGGGCGAGGGCGAGGCGGCAGATCTCGTCGCACAAGGCGCGGAAGTCGATCCCGACCGCCGCCGCCGACTTGGGCAGCAGGCTGGCGTGGGTCATCCCCGGCAGCGTGTTGGCCTCGAGGACGCACGGCCTGCCGTGCGCGTCAAGGCGAAAATCGACCCGGGAGACATCGCGCAGCTTGAGCGTCCGGTGGGTGGCAAGCGCCAGTTCGCGTATCTGCTCCGCCAGCGCCTCGGGGATCGGCGCTGGAAACGTCTCCTCGCACATCCCCGGCGTGTACTTGCACTCGTAGTCGAAGATCTCGTGCTCGGGCAGGATCTCGCCGACCGCCAGGGCGCGCTCCCCGAGCACTCCGACCGAGAACTCGCGCCCGACCAGGAACGGCTCGACGAGGACCTCGCAGTCGACTGCGGTCGCCGCAGCGACGGCGACCTCGAGCGACGCGGCGTCGCGCACCACCGAGACCCCGACCGAGGAGCCGGCGCGGGACGGTTTGACGACCAGCGGCCAGCCCAGCGCGGCCAGGGCCTGCGGCTCGGCGGGCCAGCGCAGCCAGGCCGCCTGCGGCAGGCCCGCAGCGCCGACCAGCCGCTTGCTCACCTCTTTGTCCATCGCCATCCCACTGCCGAGGGCGTCGGACCCGGTGTAGCGCAGCCCCGCCAGGTCGAGCAGCGCCTGCACCGCTCCGCCCTCACCCTGCGCGCCGTGCAGCACCAGGAAGACCAGGTCGGCCCCGGCCAGTTCGGGGCGGCCGACCAACGCCGGCAGATCCTCGCGGGCCGCCAGCTCGGCCAGCTCGCCGGCATCCGGCGGCTCGCGGCGGATCACCGCAGCGCCGAACAGCTCGCCCTCCCGCGCGGCCGAAAGCGGCCCCTCGACGGTATCCACCACCGCCACCTGGTGCCCCAGCGCCCGCAGCGCCGGCGCGACCTCGGCCGCGCCGGCCAGCGCGACGTGACGCTCCGGACTGGTGCCCCCGGTCAGCAGCGCAATGCGGCTCATCCGCGCGTCCTGATCTGGGCGAGAACGACCTCGCCGGTCGGCAGATCGATCGTCACTGGACGTTCCGCGACTCGGGCCGGAAGCTGCCGTCGGCAGCGCGGCAACCGCGCACGTAGGGCGACGCGGGGTCGCGCGGGGTCGAGTCGGTGTAGAACTTCCCCGACCGCAGCTCCATCCAGCCCGGGATCCCGCGCTCGTCGCGGCGCCACCAGGCACCGCAGAACGGCCCCGTCCCCTCCACCGCACCGATGGGCAGGAAGCGCTCGCTGCGCACGATGCCGCTCACGAACAGCCCCTCGACCTCGTCGCGGCTGCCTTCGATCAGCTCGCCGTCGCTCAGCCGCCGCCAGTGGGTCGGTGTCGCGAACGAGCGCAGCGTCGGGTCGTCCGAGGCACCCGGCTGTGGCCCCAGAACGCCGTAGCCGGACGCCTTCCAGGCGTCGATCCCGCCGGCCAGCAGCACCGCGTTGGTGAACCCGCGCTGCACGAGGATGCGCACGCCCTCCTCACCGCAGGCGTCCCCGCCCCGGCAATAGACGAGGAAGGTCTCCTTGCGCAGCGGCGCCAGGTTGCGCCACACCGTGATCTCGCCCAGCCGGCGATCCAGGTCCGACAGCGGCACGTTCACTGCCCCGTGGATGTGGCCGTCCGGGCCGGCGAACTCGTCGGGTTCGCGCAGATCGAGAATGCCGACACCGGGCACGTCTCGCATCAGCGTAAAGGCGATGTCGGGGGAGATCCGCCGGAACGCCGTTCCGGCCCGCACCCGCTCCATGAACGAACTGCAGCCCGACGCCACCAGCGCGACGAGGATCAACCCCGCCCGCGCTCGCCGCCGGCGCCGCTCAGTGGCATTCCGCCGCAACAGCGGCATCCAGCTCGTCATAGGTCGGAAAGATATCGGCCAACTGCGCCACCTGGAGCAGCTTGCGAATGCGCTCGGAGGGGCGCACGAGCACCAGCCGGCGGCTGCGCTCCTTGAACCGCGCCAGGTAGCCGACCAGCTCCCCGATCCCGGTCGAGTCGATGTAGTTGATGCGGTCCAGGTCGATCAGCACGTGACCGCCACCGTCGTCGAGCATCCGTTCGAGCGTCTGGGCGAGGAACTGGGCGCTCTCGCCCAGCTTGACGACCCCCTCGACGGCGAGGACGTAGTGCTCCCCGATGCGGCGCTTCTCGACGATCATGGGCGTGGACTCCGCGGCCAGTCTAGCAACCGCCCCGAGGTCGAACAACGGGGATCCGGGGGACTCTGCAGACACCCTGGCGCGCGCTGCCGCGCGGAGCATCTGCGCACCGCTCCCGGTAGACTGACGCCGCACCCGACGGTCGACCCGAGGAGACCCGCATGGCCCGACTTCCGCTCCTGCTCACCCTTTGCGCCGCGCTGTCGGCAGTTCCGGCGGCTGCGACCGAGTTCGGTCGCTTCCAGCACGGCGGACGCGGCACGGCGCAGGCGGGGGCGTTCGTGGCGCGCGCCGACGACCCGAGCGCCGTGGCGATCAACCCCGCCGCCCTCACCCGGCTGGAGGGACTGCAGGTCCAGTTCGGGCTCGACTTCGACTCGCCGACGCTGACCGCGCGCAGCACCGACGGCGAGCATCGCGCTGCCCACTCGATTCAGTTCCCGCCCGCCGGCTACCTGACCTGGCGCTCCGAGGACACGCCGTTCGCCCTCGGGCTGAGCGTCGACACACCGCTCTGGAGGTTCGCCGACTGGGACACCCGGCGCTTCCCGGAGCGGTTCACCGCCCGCCGCAGCGAGGCGCGCCTGCTCGAGCTGCGCGCGGCTGCGGCGGTCGAGCTCGGATCGCGCTGGAGCCTCGGCCTGGCGCTGCGAGCGGCCGCCGGCGAGGTTGGCTATGGCGACACCCGCGCGTTCACGGTCGACCTGCCGGACGGCAGCCGATCCGAACTCGAGATCGACCGCCTGGCCGAGGCGGATGCGGACGGCTTCGGCTTGGAACTGGGGGCCCATTACGTCGCCCCGCGCTGGGGACTGGGCGCCACCTGGCGCAGCGCCCTCGAGGTCGAAGGCAGCGGGCGGCTCGACTATCTGGTCAGCGACCCGGCCTCGGTGCCGGTCGAGATCGCCGATGCAGCGCGCGCCGCGCTGCCGCGCGGCCGCTCGACGCTGCGCGAGGAGCTGCCCGAGCGCTGGTCGGGCGGCGTCTGGTGGGGCGTCACGCCGGCGCTCACGGTCGAGCTCGACGCCGAGTGGAGCCGCTGGTCAGCCGCCTCACCGGCGGCCAGCCACGAGCCGGCCCGGATCGACACTCCGTTTGCCCTCGGACGCCGTGGCGACTGGGACGACACGCTGTCGCTGCGCCTCGGCATCGAGTGGCGGCTGTCGGACGCCTGGTCGTTCGGAGCCGGGCTCGCCCACGAGCCGTCGCCGCTGGCCCCTGGCGCCGTCGAGCCCGGAATGCCGGTCGGCGACCTGCAGGTCGCCTCGCTCGGGGCGAGCTGGTCGATGGGGTGGCTGACCTTTGACGTCGGCTGGTCGATGCACGACAGCGACACGGTGCGCGCGCGCGATCAGCTGCCCCAGCCCGGCGTGCTCACTACCTACTCGGCCCGCGCTCAGGTCTGGGCCGCGTCGGCGCGCTGGAAGTTCTGATCGCGCGCGCCGCGCCGACGCTCAGACGGTCGCCGGCGTGCGCGCGAACATCCCCGGCTCGTACGCACTGATGCGGCCGGTGAAGGCGGACGCGGCCACCGTGAGCGGGCTCGCCAGCCAGAGCCGGCCGGGCCCGCTGCGCCCCTTGTAGTTACGGTTGATCGCCGACACGGTCACCTGGCCGGCGTCTTCCGACACTCCAGGTCCGCAGCCGATACACGCCCCGCAGCCGGGGTGAATCAGCCGCACGCCGGCGACGCGGAAGGTGTCGAGATAGCCACGGGTACGCGCATACTCCTCGACCTCGCGCGAGCCGCACTGGATGATGAAGTCCACCCCCGGCGCCACGCTCAAGCCGGCATCGACGGCTTCCTTTACCACCCGATGATAGAAGTCCAGGTCGTCCATCTTGCCCGCCGTGCAGCTGCCGGCGTACGCGATGTCGATCCGGACGTCGCCGATCTCGGCGACCCGCGCACCGTTGGTCGGGTCGGAGGCGATGCCCCGATCCGGATCGCCGGGATCGGCGACCATCGGCTCGAGGCAGCTCAGGTCGATGACGTGGATGCCGCCGGCGTACTCGGCATCGGCGTCGGGCTCGACCGCGGCGGCACGCCAGCGCGCCGGATCGACGCCCGGCCGCCACTCGGCCAGCCAGCGGAAGGTTTCCTCGTCGGCCGCCACGATGCCGCTGCGAGCCGTGCACTCGGTGGCCATATTGGCGAGCGTGGCCCGCTCGTCCATCGACAGCGTCGCCACACCCGGTCCGGTGAACTCCATCACCCGGTTGAGCGTCGCCTGCGGGCGGGCAAAGTGCAGCAGGATGTGGAGCATCAGATCCTTGGCGGTGACGTTCTCCCGCAGGCGGCCGACGAGCTCGAAACGGATCGACTCCGGCACTTCTACCTGCGTGAAGCCGGCGTGGATCAGCGCCGCGTACTCGGTCGCTCCCACCCCCCAGGTCAGCGCGTTGTTGGCGCCGCCCATGCACGTGTGCGAGTCGGTGGCCTGAATGAACTGCCCCGGCTCGACCATGTGCGTGCGCGCCAGCTCGTGGCAGATGCCCGGCGAGACGCCGTCGCGGGCCGAGAAGTCGCGCACCCCCGTCTTGCGCTGAAACTGCCGCTGCATGTCGCGCAGCACCTCGATCTTGTCGAGGAACGGACGCATCCGCGCCACTTCGTCGGCGTAGATCAGATGGTCCTCGAAGACCGCGAACCGCTCCGGATCGCGGATCTCGTAGTCGTCGCCGTACTCGCCGGCCAGGAAGGCGTGCACCTGGGCGGTGGTGAACTCGTGCGAATAGCCGCCGTCGACCGAGACGACGACCGCATCGCCCGGCTTCACGCAGGCGTCGGGGGCGCCGCCGACCAGGTGGCGGGCGAGGATCTTCTCGGCCATCGTCATCGGCCGCTTGCTCGTGTTGACCGGCGGCGGCGTCACCTGTCCCTCGGCGAGTGCCTTCGAGTACGGGAACAGCCCGCCCCACTCGATGATCTGCCGGGTGATCGGATCGTAACCGCGCGTGAACTCTTCGAGCGGCACCCCTTCGCCCGCCTGCAGCCGCTCGAGGACCTCGTAGCCGCCCATCAGGGTGCCGAGGTTGATGTTGTTGCGGGCGTGGATTGGTGCGAACGACTCGGCAATGGCGATCCGGATCCCGGCGTACTTCTCGCACTGCGCCGCGGTTTCGCGCGAACTGCCGGTCCCCTTCCGCCGGCCCGAAACGATCACTTCGAAGCCGCCGCCAGCCAGGGCATCGCGCTCGAACAGGCGCTTGCCGTCCACGATCAGGCCGGCGTAGGCCTCCCGGGCGATCTCCTCGGGCTGCCAGTTGAAGCAGACCCAGGCCGGGGTCATGACGTCGGTGTTGATGTCGTCCAGGAGGTCGGCGGGATCCACATCCGCCATCCGCAAGTCCAGCTCTCCCCGCAGTTGACGACGGATCAGCTCCGGGTCCCGGGTGAGGAACAACACCCGCTTGCCGGGCGTCAGGCGCACGATCGACGACGGTCTCATGCCGTCGATTCTAGCCTCCCGCCGGGCCGGTCGACCTAGGGTGCGACGAGCGACCAGGCGGCGGTGGTGCCGAGCTCGAAGCCGGACCGGAACAGCTCCTTTTCCTGCCACCAGGTCAGCAGCGCGCGCAGCGCCTCCGGCTCGTTCTGCGGCTCGGTGGCGCCCGTCTGGTCCTCGCTGTTGAGGCCGTGGCAGGAGGCGCAGACGCGGACTTCGCCGGCCCGGAAGGTCAGCCAGTAGCGCTCGCGCACGACCGGGGTCCCGTCTCCGGCGGTCAGCTGCCAGCTCATTGCCCGGTGAGCGGGCACGAAAGCGGCCATCGAGCCGTCGTTGGCCACCTCGACACTGCCCGGCGGATCGTCCGGGTCGAGCGGCGGATTGGTGATCATCCGGTCGTGCATGGCACGGGCCAGGACCCGCCTTCCGGGCCGCGGATCGGCCGTGCCGCCGATTCCGCGCAGCAGGTCGCCCTGGAAGAACTGCAGGTACTCGACGTCGTAGATCCGGCCCGGCTCGGACGTCGTCGAGACGCCACCGGGCACGCGCAGGTTGAACGGCTGCTGGCGGTCGGCGATGTCGCGGGTGGTGACGTCGCGGCTGACCACCAGAGCGCGTCCGCTGTCGGCCAGACGCTGGCGGAAGGCCGCCGGGTCGACCCCGCGCTCGGCGAACACCGCCGCCTCCGGCGCCGGCAGCGGGTCGTCGCCGAGCGGCGGCACCGGGCGCGAGCGCACCTCTACCGCGTCGAGCTCCCACATCACGACGTTGGTGTAGTCGACGCGCACGTCCGGATCCCAGTACCAGAGCGTGCGCGTGATCGGGGCGCCGGAGATCGTGCCGCCGTACGTACGGAAGCCACTGCAGGGCGAGCCGGCCGGGTTCAGGGTGCGCAGGCGGAAGTTGTAGCGCGCCACCGGGTTGGCCCGGGTGCCATCGTTGGCCGCCTGCCGGGTCTCCGGGACGCCCGCCGAGCGCTCACCGGCGTGCGAGGAGATCCAGTCGCCGTTCGACAGCTGCAGCGGCCCCCGGTAGAACCCCGAGTGACACGGTCCCGGCGCCGGATCGGGGCTGCCGGTCGTCGGGTGAGTGATCTCGGTGACCACCATGCCGTCGGCGGCGAGGGATGGCTGCGCATCCACGCGCAGCACCTGCCCGGCCGCGTGGGTGTAGAACTCCGGCGCGTCGACTCCGTAGTAGCGCCCCGCCGCCAGCGGACTCTCGCGGATCTGCAGGAAGTTGAACATCTCGACCGGATTCGTCCGCCCGCAGGAGTTGCCGCCGCAGATGAACTCGTCGAGGTTGGGATCGTCGTTGAAGGCGCGATCGAAATAGGTGTGCAGCTCGTGCCGGCCGACGTGATTGAGCGTCTCGAGGCCGCTGCCGTCCTGGCGCATCATCCACGGGAAAAAGTGGTTGAACGTGTGCCCCTGCTCGTGTGGCAACAGGATGTCGGTCCGTGACGGGCGCGGCTCCGGAAAGACCTCCACCCGCACTGCGGTCGGCACCGAGTTGGACCGTTCGCTCGACCAGTCGAACGTCCCGTAGATCGGCGGCTCGCCATCCTGCTCCGCCGCGTGGTCGGCGTCGGCCTGCTGGTCGCGCTGGAGATGGTCCCAGCGGGTGAACACGACACGGCCGAACGAGTCGAGGATCGGCTTGAAGTCGCCCGACGGAGCGTGATCGAGCAGCTCCAGCCGGCCGCTGGCCGGATCGAGGCTCCACAGGCCGGAGACGGTGGGTGCCTCCTCGTACTCGTCGAGCTGCGGGTAGAGGTGCGCCGCGCCGCCGCGCGGCCGATCGGACGAGAACAGGATGCGGCCGTCCGACAGGTAGATCGGACTCACGTTGTTGGCGTTCTGCGGCTGGTGCGGCACCGGCGTGATCACCGCCGTGTCGCCCTGTCCGAGCCCGGTCACCTCGTACATCTGCCAGTACCAGGTCCCCCACTGATAGCGCTCCGGCGGAGATCCGATCACCATCGAGAAGATCGCCTTCGTCCCGGAGAAGTGCACCGACGGCTCGCGCACCGCGATCGAGGTCGTCCCCTGGAAGCCGTCCGGGGCGCCGAAGCCGGCCTCGGCGGTCAGGTTCCGGCGGCTGCCGTCCGGGTAGAGGATCCACAGGTCGCCGCCGCGAGGGGCGCTCTGGATCGAGCCGGAGTGATTGCCGAACACCGACGCGATGGTCGTGAAGTCCGACGGCATCGGCGTCTGGGTCACGAACAGGATCGGGTGCGGGCGCTGGGCGGACGCCGGCCCGGCGAGCAGCCCCATCGATCCGAGCAGCCCGAGCAGCCCGAGCAGCCCCGACAACCCCCTCAACCTCATCAACCCCACAGGGGCGGCAGCCCGGGCGAGCCGGCGCAGGCGGACGGCGATCTTCATCTGGTCGAGCCTCCAGAACAGGAAACGGCAGGGAGCGTACAACCCTGCCACCGGGGCCCGGTATGGCCCGCGTCACACCCTTCCGGTAGATTTCGCCGATGCCCGACCCGCTCGCGCTCGACCTCTATACCCGGCTGGTCGGGCTCGACACCACGAGTTCGCGCAGCAACCTGCCGGCGGTCGAGCTGCTGGCCGGAGTGCTCGACCGGCGCGGCGTCGAAGTGCACCTGCTGCGCTCCCCCGACGGCCGCAAGGCCAACCTCTGGGTGCGGATGGGCCCGCCCTGCGACCCGGAGCGGCGCGCCGGCCTGGTGCTGTCGGGCCACACCGACTGCGTGCCGGCGCTCGAGCCCGACTGGTCGAGCGACCCGTTTCAGCTCACCGAGCGCGACGACCGCTGGGTCGGCCGGGGCAGCGCCGACATGAAAGGGTTCCTCGCCCTGGCCGCGGCGCTCGCCGCCCGCCTCGACCCGGCCGGCCTGCGGGCTCCCCTCGGCCTGCTCTTTACCTACGACGAGGAGATCGGCATGGCGGGCGCGCGCGACTTCGCGCGTTCGTGGCCGGCCGCCGAGCCCCTGCCGCGCGCCTGGGTGATCGGCGAGCCGACGCGCCTCGAGGTGGTCCGGCTGCACAAGGGGCACCTCAAGCTGCGCATCCGCCTGCCCGGACGCGCCGCGCACAGCGGCACGCCCCAGCTCGGCGACAACGCCATCGAGCGCGCCGCCCCGGTTGTCGCCGCCCTGCGCGCGCTGCGCCTGGAGCTGGAACGGGAGCGACCGGTCCACGGGGAGTTCTTCCCCGAGGCCCCGTTCGTGCCGCTCAACGTCGCTCGTATCGAGGGCGGTGTCGCCATCAACGTGGTGCCGGATCGGTGCGTCATCGATCTCGGCGTGCGGCCGCTGCCCGGCTCGGATATCGAGGCGCTGGGCGCGCGCATCGAGCAGGCCGTCCTCGCCGTCGAGCCGGAGGCCAGGGTGGAAACGCTCGGCCTGAGCGAGCCGCTGCTGACCGCCGAGGACAGCTCCATCCACCAGGACCTGCTGGCGCTGACCGGCCAGAGCGGCAGCCGCGGCGCTCCGTTCGCGACCGACGCCGGGCCGCTCGCCGCGCTCGACCTCGATGCGGTGATCTGGGGTCCGGGTGACATCGGAGTCGCCCACCGCGCCGACGAGTGGATGCCGCGCGACCAGTTCGAGCGCGCCGGCGGCCTGCTCGCCGCGCTGGTCGAGCGCCGGTGCGGCGCCGGAGCTGCCAAGTGAGCCTGCGACACCTGACCGCCGATTTCGTCTGGATCGGCGATCGGTTCGAGGCCGGCGTCACGATCTCGGTCGACGGCGGCCGCATCGTCGCGGTCGGTCCGGCTCCGGACGGGGCCGAAGTCGAGCACCGGCGCGGCCAGGCCCTGCTGCCAGGCTTCGTGGACGTCCATTCGCACGCCTTCCAGCTCGGCCTGCGCGGCGCCGGCGAGCGCTTCCCGCTCGAGCGCGGCAGCTTCTGGACCTGGCGCGAGGCGATGTACGAGCTCGTCGACTCACTCGATGAGGCGCGCCTCTTCGAGCTGTCGCGCGCCACTTTCCGCGAGATGCGGCGCGCCGGGATCACCACCGTCGGCGAGTTCCACTACGTGCACCACGTCGACCCGGCCGCTGCCGACTTCCGGCTCGACGCGGCGGTGATCGAGGCGGCGCGGGCGGCCGGCATCCGCCTCGTACTGCTCGAGAGCTACTACCGGACCGGCGGCCCCGGCCGGCCGCTGGAGGGCGGCCAGCGCCGCTTCGACGGCGTCTCGCCGGAGCGCTTCCTGGCCCACTGCGAGCAGCTCGCCACGGCGCTCGATCCGCAGCGCGAGTCTTTCGGACTCGCGCCGCACAGTCTGCGCGCCGTCGCTCCGGACGACCTCGCGGTCCTGGCCGCCGAGGCCAGCCGCCGCGGCTGGCCGCTGCACATTCACCTCGAGGAGCAGCGGCGGGAGATCGAAGAGTGCCTGGCGGCCTGGGGTCGGCGTCCGGTCGACCTGGCGGTCGAGGCAGTCGGGTCGCACGGCGGCTGCGCCACCGGCATCCATCTCACCCACACCGGCGAGGACGACCTCGCCCGCCTGTTCGCGCTCGGCTGGACGATGGCGCTCTGTCCGCTGACCGAAGGCAACCTCGGCGACGGGCTGCCGTCGGTCGGCGACGTCGCTCCGCCCCGCCACCTCGCCCTCGGCAGCGACTCGAACCTGCGCATCTCGATGGTGGAGAACCTGCGCTGGCTCGAGGCGGTGCAGCGCCTGCGCACCGAGCGCCGAGGCGTGCTCGGCGAGCGCCCGGCGCTCGAACTGCTGCGCGCCGCCACGGTCGGCGGTGCCCGGTCGCTCGCCGTCGCCGCCGGAGCCATCGCGCCTGGTCAGTGGGCCGACTTCCTGGCGATCGACCTGGAGCACCCGCTGCTGCGCGGTCAGGTGCCCGAGCAGCTGCCCGAAGCTCTGGTCTTCGGCGCCGGCAACGAGGTCGTGCTCGCCACCGCGGTGGGCGGGCGATTCGAAGAGCACCGCGCCCCCGGCACGGCCTGACCGGCCGGGGACGCGGCCGGCCTCACCAGACGGTGCAGGCAGGCTCGGCGACCATGCGGTCGCCGGCCTTGCACTGAAACGCGTCGCGGAACGCCTTCAGATTCCGCGCCGCGCCGATGGCGCGGAACGTTCCCGGCGAGTGCGAGTCGGTCACCACCTGGCGGCGCAGGAACTCCGGGCTCGCCTCGGTGCACCAGACCTGCGCGAAGCTGACGAACAGGAGCTGATCGTGGGTCAGACCTTCCGCGAACGGTTCCGGCGCGCCGTGCCGGGCCTTCCAGGCCTGGAACGCGTCGTAGGCCTGCTTGAGCCCGCCGAGATCGGCGATGTTCTCACCCAGCGTCAGCTTGCCGTTGACGTGCACTCCCGGCTCGACCTCGTAGCCCGAGAACTGCTCGTCCACGCAGGCCGCCGCCGCCTCGAACTTGGCCGCCACCTCGGGCGCCCACCACTCGCGCAGCACTCCGTCGCCGTCGCTCTTGCGCCCCTGGTCGTCGAAGCCATGGGTGAGTTCGTGGCCCATCACCGCTCCGATGGCGCCGTAGTTCATCGCCGCCGGGAAGTCGCGGTGGAAGAACGGCGGCTGCAGGATGCCGGCCGGGAAGGCGATCTCGTTGGCGGTCGACAGGTAGTAGGCGTTGACCACCTGCGGTGTCATCAGCCACTCGTTGCGGTCGACCGGCTTGCCGACCTGCGCCAGCTGGCGGTCGGACTCGAAGCGGGACGCCGCAACGGCGCTGCCGAAGAAGTCCGCGCGCGAGATGGCCACCGGCGAGTAGTCGCGCCACTCATCGGGGTAACCGATCTTGTTGCGCACCTTGCGCGCCTTCTCCACCGCCCGTTCACGGGTCGCGCCGTCCATCCAGGTCAGGTTCGGCAGGTTGTTCTCGAAGGCCCGCTCGATGTCCTCGATCATCTCGACCGCCACCTGCTTACTGTCGCCGGCAAACTCGCGCTCCACGTACAGCTTGCCGATCGCCTCGCCGAGCGCGGCGTTGGTCAGATCGACACAGCGCTTCCAGCGCGGCTGAATCTCCGCCTGCCCCGACAGGGTGCGACCGTAGAACTCGAAGTCGGCCGTGACGATCGCCGCCGGCAGCAGGTCGGCGGTCTGGCGCACGACCTGCCAGCGCAGGTAGGCCTGCAGTGTCGACATCGGCGTCTCGCGCACCAGCCGCTCGAGCGCCTGGTAGAACTCCGGCACGGCGACGTTGATCGATGTGATCCCCGGCTGGCCCAGACCTTCGAAGTAGGCGGCCCACGGCAGCGCGGGGGTGAGCTGAGTCAAGCCGTCGCGGTCGAGCTTGTTGTAGAGCCGGTCACGATCGCGCATCTCGGCGCGCGGCCGCGAGGCGCGGGCCAGTTCGGTCTCGAAAGCGACGATCGCGGCGGCGTCGGCCTCGCCGGTCCGAATACCCGCCAGCTCGAGCGAACGGGCGACGTGCGACTTGTAGCTCTTGAGCAGCTCCCGCTTGGCGGGATCCTCCGACAGGTAGTAGTCGCGGTCCGGCAGCCCCAGTCCGCCCTGCGACATGAAGAACAGATTGACCCCTGGATTGCGGAAGTCGGCGACGCGGCCGCTGCCGATCAGCACGTTGACGCCATCGCGCGCCAGCACCCCGGCGAGCGCCAGCAGGCCGCGCGCATCCTCGACTGCCGCAATGCGCTCGAACCAGGGGGCGAGCGGAGTCAGCCCGGCCTTCTCGATCACCGCCTCGTCCATGCAGGCGGCGAAGAAGTCGCCGATCTTGGCGCGCTCGGTACCTTGCGGGCCGGGCGCGGCTGCCGCGTCTTCGAGCAGCCCGCGGACCAGTTCGCGATTGCGCTCGGCGATCGTCGAGAAGCTGCGCGTCCAGCGCGCCTGGTCGGCGGGCAGCTCGGTGCGGTCGAGCCAGCCGCCGCAGGAGTAGCGATAGAAGTCGTTGCAGGGATCGGCGTTGCGATCCATCGACGAGAGCACCGACTCGCGGATGGCCTCCGGCTTGAGCGACGAGCTGGACGGCGCGGCGCCCTTCGTCGCCTCAGCGGCCGGCTGCGCGGCGGGCGAATCGGCGAGGAGCGGAGCGGCGGCTGCGGTGAGGCAGACGGCCATGGAGAAGACGACGAAACGGGAACGGAACCTCATGCACGACCTCCTGAATGCGGCCGGACTCGCGGCGCGCTGGGCGCGGCGCTCCGGGACGGCTTGCGGACACTCCGGGTGAGGTGGAGACAGGCAGACATCAGCTGCGGATGCGGACGGTCGCCGTGCGACCGAGCGAATGAGCGATCTCGAGCAGTTCGGCAAGGTTGTCGACCGTGATGACCCCTTCGAGGCGCGTCCCGTCCACGACCAGCACCGGCTGCAGCGGATTCGCCTGCAGCTGCCGCAGCACCTTTTCGAGCGGCTGGTCGGGGGGCACCGTCGCCGGTTCCCGGTCCATCACTGCGAGCACCGCCGACTCTTTGCCGTCAGCGGCCAGCGCCGCCAGCAGTGCCGAGCGGTGCAGCACGCCGACCACCCGCCCCCACGAGTCGACGACCGGGAAGTCCTGCTGGTGGGAAGCCAGCAGGTGCTCCGCGGCGCGCGACAGCGGGTCCTGCGGAGCGAGCGTCTCGAAGCGGGTGATCATCGCGTCGCGCGCGGTCAGCCCGCGTACCGCCGCGCGACTGCGCTGGAAGGCAGCCTCCTGGCCGGCGCCGACGAAAACGAAGAAGGCGATCAGCAGCAGGATCGGCTTGATCGGCGGCGGCACGAAGGCGAGAACGGCGAACCCGAGTGCGATCGCCTGGCCGATGACCGCCGCGATCTGGGTGGCGCGCGCTTCGCCGAGCACGATCGACAAGCCGGCGCGCAGCACGCGGCCGCCATCCATCGGGAACGCCGGAATCAGGTTGAACACCAGCAGCGTGAGGTTGGCCCACAGGAGCTGCCAGACGACCGGCGCGCCGGCGATCACGTCGCGCATGCTTTCCGGCGCCTGGGTGCGCCACAGAGCGATCGCCGAAGCCAGCAGCGCCGCCAGGACCAGGTTCACCGCCGGCCCGGCCAGAGCGATGACCAGCTCGGCCTTGCCGGATGGCATGCGGTCGATCCGCGCCACGCCGCCGAACGGATAGAGCACGATCTCGTGCGTGGCGACCCCCCAGCGCCGCGCCGCCAGCGCGTGGCCGAGCTCGTGCAGCACCACGCATCCGAACAGCAGCAGCATCAGCAGGACGCCGCCGAGAAAGCCCTGCTCCTGCTCTGCGGAGACGTTCCCGAACCAGAGCAGGAGCAGGAAGAAAGTCAGGTGGATGCGAATCGGGATGCCGGCCAGCGAACCGACGCGAATCGACCAGGGGCTCTCGCCCGCGGTCGATCCGCGCATCCTCGACTGAGTCGAGTCGTTGTCCATCTGCTGCGTCTCGCTGACCGGACTCCCTCGCGCTCGCGCGACCTCAGTTCCAGCCGCAGGTGCGACCGGCGTTCTGCTCGTCGAGCCAGGCGCGCAGCGGCGCGAAGTAGTCGAGCACCGCGGTGGCGTCCATCTCGCGGCTGCCGGTGAGCGCCTCGAGGGCGTCCGGCCACGGCTTCGACGAGCCCATCAGCATCATCTGCTCCAGCTTCTGCCCGGCCGCCTTCGAGCCGTGGATCGACCGCCGATGCACCGGGCCGGTCTCCCCTGCCACCTCAGAGAGGGCGCGGTGGAACTGGAACTGCTGGATGTGGGCGAGGAAGTAGCGCATGTAGGGCGTGTTGCCGGGCACGTGGTACTTGGCGCCCGGATCGAAGTAGTTCTCACCGCGCGGGCTCGGCGGCGCGACGCCCTGGTAGCGCCGCTTGAGGTCCCACCAGGCCTGGTTGTACTGCTCCGGTGCGACCTTGCCGGAGAAGACCTGCCAGCGCCACTTGTCGATCACCAGCCCGAACGGCAGGAACGCCACCTTGTCGAGCGCCTGCCGGAGCAGCAGCGCGATGTCCGCCTCGGCCGGCGGCTCCGCGTCGATGAGGCCGATCTTCTTCAGGTACTTCGGCGTCACCGACAGCGCGATGGTGTCGCCGAGCGCCTCGTGGAAGCCGTCGTTGGCGCCGTCCCGGAACAGCACGTCGTTGGTGTTGTGGGCGCGCTGGTAGAAGTTGTGGCCCAGCTCGTGGTGGATGGTGTTGAAGTCCTCTTCGTTGATCTGGATGCACATCTTGATGCGCAGATCGTCCTTCTGGTCCACCGACCAGGCCGAGGCGTGGCAGACAACGTCCCGATCGCGCGGCTTGACGAACTGCGAGCGCTCCCAGAACGTGTCGGGCAGCGGCTCGAGACCGAGCGAGGTGAAGAACGCCTCCCCAGTGCGCACCATCTGCTGCGGGTCGTAGCCCGCGGCCACCAGTCTCTCGGTCAGGTCATAGCCGGCTGCCACCGCCTCGGTCGGCTTGACCACGTCGTAGATGTTGCCCCACTGCTGCGCCCACAGGTTCCCGAGCAGGTGCGTCGGGATCGGCCCGTCGGCCGGCACGACCTCGCTGCCGTACTGCTCGACCAGGCGCGCGCGGACGTAGCAGTGCAGCGCGTCGTAGAGCGGCCGCACCTGCTCCCAGAGCCGCTCCAGCTCGGCCTCGAACGCCTCGGGCGCCATGTCGTACTTGGAACGCCAGAGATCGCCGAGATCGGCGAACCCGAGTTCACGGGCGCCGGCATTGCCCAGTTCGACGAAACGCTGGTAGTCCTCCCGCATGCCGTGCGCGGAGATGTCGTGCCAGCCCTCCCAGGCGGCGCGCAACTTCGCTTCGTCGCGGCTCGCCGCCAGGATGTTGGAGATCGCCCCGATGTCGAGGCACTCCTGCCCCTCCTGCGGGCACCACTCGCCGCGCCCGTACGTGCCCTCCATGCGGGCCGCGATCTGCGTCAGCTCCGAGCGAAGCTCAGCATCGGAAGGCGCGGGCAGGACGAGCGAGAGCTTGAGCGCCTGCATCTTGCGCGCATCGACCTCGGGCAGCTCGAGACCGTCGAAACGTGTGGCCTGACGGGCCAGCTCCATGGTGGCCGCGATCGTCTCCTCGCTGGCGCGCGCTGCGAGCAGCTCGGTGTCGTAGGTGATGTAAGTGGTCTGGACCCAGGCGGCCCGCTCGCGGCCGATCCACAGGTCGAGCAGGCGGGCCTCCGCGTCGGCGAGGAAGGCGTGCGCCTCTTCGACAGTCGGCGGGGTCGCCGCCTCCTGTCCGGCGGCGGCCGGTGCCGCAGCCAGCGTTGCAACGATGGCCACCGGGCCGGCGGCCAGCAGCAGGGCGTGGCGGAGCGCCGCCCACGGTTCACGATGCGACATGTCTGGTTCTCCCTTCGGACTGGTTGCAGGGGCCGCGGCGCTGCACTCGGAGGAACCGAAGCGCCGGTGTCCGTCGCCCGGAGTCTACCCGACCCCGCTGCGGCGCCGGCTCAGCCGGCGGCGAGGAAACGGGCGAGGCGGTCCAGACCGGTTGCCAGCGCCTCGCGCGAACAGGCAAAGGAGATCCGGACGTGGCGGTCGCTGCCGAACGCCTCACCGGCCACCACGGCAACGCCTTCCTGCTCGAGCAGCTGCTCGGCGAAGGCGAGCGAACCCTCCCGACCCGGGCGGAAGGCGCCGGAGACGTCCGGGAAGGCGTAGAAAGCGCCGGCCGGCGGCAGGCAGCGCACGCCCGGCAGGGCGTCGAGGCGCGGCACGAGCAGATCCCGCCGGGCGCGGTACTCGTCGACCATCCGCCGGACATCCGGCTCGGCCTGTTCGAGCGCCGCCAGCGCGCCGACCATCGCGAACGAGGTCGGATTCGAGGTGGCATGCCCCTGGATACGTGCCACGGCGTCCACGAGTTGCCGCGGCCCCGCCAGGTAACCCAGCCTCCAGCCGGTCATCGCGTAGGTCTTGGAGAACGACCCGACGAGGACGACGGTCTCCGGGAAGCGGCCGGCCAGGCTGGCGATCGAGGACGGCGGCGCCCCCGTGTAGACGAACCGTTCGTAGGTCTCGTCCGAAATCACCAGCACGCCGCGACGAGCACACTCGGCGACCAGGTGCTCCAGCTCGTCGGGCGCGATCATCCCGCCGGTCGGATTGCAGGGCGAGTTGAGCAGCACGGCCCGGGTGCGCTCGGTCACTGCGGCCAGCAGCGGTTCGGCCCGAATGGAGAAGCCGTCGGCGCCGTCGGTCGGCACCTCGACGACCTGCGCGCCGGCAAAGCGGATCTGCTCGGCGAAGCTGACCCAGGCGGGGGTGTGCAGCACCACCTCCGTGCCCTCTTCGAACAGCGCCAGGGCCGCCTCGAACAGCGCCCCCTTCCCGCCCACCGTGATGACCGTCTGATCGGCCGTCCACGGGGCGTCGAAGTCGGCGCGATAGCGCGCCGCGACGGCCTTGCGCAGCGGCGCGATGCCGGCAGTCGGCGTGTAGCGGGTGAAGCCGTCCGCCAGCGCCTGTCGCGCCGCGTCGATCGCCACGCGAGGTGAGTCGAAGTCCGGTTCGCCGGCGCCGAAGTCGATGACATCTACGCCCTGCGCGCGCAGCTCGCCGGCCCGCCGCGACACGCGAAGGGTGGCCGACTCACAGATCCTCTCGACGCGGGCGGCGAGACGCATGGCGCTGCATGGTATCATCGGCTCGCTTCGCGATCGACCGGCGCCGGAGCCCGCAAACCCATGCGAAATCAGCCTCTTGCATCGATCCTGACGGCCGCGGCAACGCTCCTCGGCGGAGCCGCGAGCGCGCCCGCGTCGTCGCCTGCACCGCCCCCGCCGGCAGACACCTCGAGCTGGCACCGCGATGTCGACGCCGCCTTCGCAGCGGCGCGCTCGCAGGGAAAAATGCTGCTCGTCGACGCCTACGCTGACTGGTGCGGCTGGTGCAAGACGCTCGACCGCGAGGTCTTCCCGCGCGATGAGTTCCGCGCCGCGACGCGCGACTTCGTGCTGCTGCGCGTCGACGTCGAGGACGGCGGCGAAGGAACCGAGCTGGCCGACCGATACGAGGCCTGGTCCCTGCCGACCCTGTTGATCCTCGAATCGTCCGGAGCGCTCGCCGGCCGCGTCCAGGGCTATGCGCCGCTGGCCGACTACCTCGCCCGCCTGCGCGGCGAGCTGGCGGCCCACCAGCAGACGCTGGCCGCCTACGATCGCGCCCTCGTGGGGGCGGACACCGCCACCCTCAAGCGCATGGCGCTCTCGTTCTACGAGCGCTACGACGGCGCGCGCAGCGCTGCGCTGCTCGAGCGCCTGCTGAGCCTGGTCTCCCTGACGCCGCGAGAGAACGCCTGGACGCGCTACCTGCTCGCGGACGCCTGGCGGATGGCGGGCGACTTCCCGCGCGCCCGTCGCGCCGCCGCCGAAGCGGCCGCAGCAGCGGCGACCGACAGCCCGCCGGAGCTGGGCGAACGGCTCGACCTGCTGCCGTTCTGGATCGCTCAGACGGCCGGCGAATGCGGCAAAGCCGCCGGAGCGCTGGCGACTTTCGAACAGCGGCATCCGTCGAGTCCGCTGCTGGCCGAGGCGCGCCGGGCGATGTCGCGCATGCGTCTGGACGCGGGTCCCCTCTGCTCGTGACGGTTCGCCCGTCCCGCCGGCGGCGCCCCGCCGCCGTCATCGTCGCGCTGCTTGCCGCCTCTCTGCTGCCCGCCGGCAGCCTCGCACAGCCGCCGCGCGTCCAGCGCGCCGAGTTGCGCCTGGTGGCTGGCGCGACCGCGTTCGAGCCCGGATCGACCGCCCGACTGGTCGCGGTTGCCGACGTCGAGCCCGGCTGGCACCTGCAGGCCCACGTCCCGACTTTCGACTACCTGATCCCCACTGTCCTGACCGTTACCGCCCCTGCCGGCTGGCCGGCCGCGACGGTCACCTACCCGGAGCCGGAGAGCTACTCGTTCGGCTTCGCCGAGGCCCCGCTCGCGGTCTACCAGGGGCGGGTCCGGATCTTCGTCGATCAGCCAGTGCCGGCCGATGCGCAGGGCGAAGCGACGGTGAGTGCGACCCTGCGCTACCAGGCCTGTGACGACAAGTCGTGCCTGCCACCGGTCGACCGCTCGGCGGAGCTGACCCTGGTCGTCGGGGCGGGGGGCGAGCCGAACGAGCCCGAGCTGTTCACCGCGCTGCCCGCCGCTTCGGCGCCGGCGCCGCCGGTCCAGCCGCCAGCCGGGACGAAGGAGGCGGCGAGCGCTCCCCCCGTCAGCCTGCCCTGGATGCTCGTTCTCGGGCTGGTCGGCGGCCTGATCCTCAACGCCATGCCGTGCGTGCTGCCGATCCTCTCGCTCAAGGTGTTCGGCCTCGTCCGCGCGGCCGGACAGGGTCGCAGCGCCGTGCGCGCCGGCGCCCTGGCGACGGCGGCCGGGATCCTGGTCTCGTTCTGGGCGCTGGCCGCTGCGGCCATTGCGGCACGCGCCGCCGGATCGGCAGTCGGCTGGGGAGTACAGTTCCAGCGCCCTGGCTTCGTCGCCTTCCTCGCCGTCGTCATTCTGCTGTTCACGCTCAACCTGTGGGGCCTCTTCGAGATCCAGCTTCCGGGGCGCCTGCTCCACGCGGCGAGCGACGGCAGCGCGCGCGAGGGCTGGGCGGGTCATTTCACCTCCGGCCTGTTTGCCACCCTGATGGCGACGCCCTGCTCGGCGCCGTTTCTCGGCACCGCCGTCGGCTTTGCGCTGGCCCGACCGGCCGGGCCGGTGCTGGCGATCTTTACCGCCATCGCAGTCGGCATGGCACTGCCCTATCTGCTGCTGGCCGCAGCCCCCGCTGCGGCACGCTACCTCCCGAAGCCGGGCGCCTGGATGGAGACGCTCAAGGGAGTGATGGGCTTCCTGCTGGCCGGCGCGCTGGTCTGGCTGCTCTACGTGCTCGCCAATCAGGTCTCCCCCGAGGGGCTGGCGGTGATCCAGGGGGCGATGCTGGCGGTGGCCCTGCTGGTCTGGCTCGCGTCGCGGGCGGCGGTCGGTTCGACGCTGCGGCGCGTCTGGTTCGCCGTCGCGCTGGTCGGCGCCGCGCTCACCGTACCGCTCGCCAGCCGCGCCGCAGCGGGCGACGCCGATCGCGTCCGCGCTCCGCTCACTCCGGGGGCGACCGGCGGGATCGCATGGCAGGTCTGGGACGCCGCCGAGGCCGAGCGTCTGGCGGCCGCCGGGACACCGGTCTTCCTCGATATCACCGCCGACTGGTGTGTCACCTGCAAAGTCAACGAGCGGCTGATCCTGGAGACGCCCGAGGTGCGTTCCGCCCTGGCGGCCGCCGGCGCCGTCGCGATGAAGGCGGACTGGACCAACCGCGACGACACGATCGCCGCCTTCCTCGCCGCTCACGGCCGCTACGGGATTCCGTTCTACATGCTGTACCGGCCCGGGCGCGCGCCGCACATCTTCCCGGAACTGCTCACCCGCGACCTGGTGGTGCGGGAACTCGCGGCCCTCTCGGCGCCCCGCTGAGACGGCTCGGCCCGCGGCGCGCGCCGCGGCGCCTCAGCCGGCTGCGAGCCAGTGCAGGAAACGCTGCCGGAGGGGGATGCGCCGCCGCTGCTGCAGCCAGTCGCCGCGCTCGGTCTTGACCCATTCCACGTCCGAGCCCTGGACGCGGATCTTCGTGCCCTCGCCGTGGTCGACGAAGTCGAGCATCTCGGGGGCGAACCAGAGCGCCTCCTTGAGGTCGTCGAAGTAGACGCCGAGAGCCACGTCGTGGTTGGACGTGCCGATCACCTCGACGCCCGACTCCGACGGCATCGTAAACCCGTGGATCTCACCGATCCGGCCGGCAACCCGGCGCGCATCGGTCTCCGGTGCCGCCCGGATCCGGACCCGGTCGGCAAACGAGAGCCCCTGTTTGCGCTCCATCTGTCCCCCTCATCCAAACCTGCAGAGCTGTAGGGCCGAGTTTCGCGGTTTTCGGTCGGCGGTTCAAGTCAGGCCGGCGGACCGCCCCGCCGGCGTCGGGCAGCCTGGCGCCGCTCGGCAAAGGTGGCCAACCGTTCGGCCAGTCGCAGCTCGAACCCGTCCGAGCCCGGCTGCCAGAAGCGCGTTCCGGCGAGCGCCTCCGGCAGGCAGTCGAGTCCGGCGATTCCGCTCGCCGTGTCCGGCGCGTACTCGTAGCCGGCGCCGTAGCCGACCTCTTTCATCAGGCGGGTCGGCGCGTTGCGGATCACGTGCGGCACCGGATCGGCGGGCCGGGCGGCGATCGTCTCCCGCACCCGCCCCCAGGCGCGATAGGTCGACACGCTCTTGGGTGCCATGGCCAGGTAGATCGCAACCTGGGCGAGCGCCAGATCGCCCTCGGGACTTCCCAGTCGGTCGTACGCCTGCCAGCCGGCGAGCGCCTGCTCAACGGCGCGCGGGTCGGCAAGTCCGACGTCCTCGACGGCGAATCGAACCAGTCGACGCGCGACGTAGCCACCCTCTTCGCCCGCTTCGAGCATTCGCCCCAGCCAGTAGAGGGCGGCGTCCGGGTCGCTCTCGCGCAGCGACTTGTGGAGCGCCGAGATCAGGTTGAAGTGCTCCTCGCCGGCCTTGTCGTAGACGAGCACCTTGCGCTGTGCCACCCGCTCGACGTCCGCCGGTGCGACGGTCTGGCGGCCGGTTGCCAGAGCGTCCTCGACGGTCGCTTCGAGCAGCGTCAGCGCCCGCCGGGCATCGCCCGAGGCCAGCTGCACGAGCGACGCGAGCGCTCCCGCGTCGAGCACCACACCGCTCGCTCCGAGGCCATGCTCGGCATCGGCCAGTGCCCGCTCGAGGAGTCGCTTCAGGTCTTCCGGCGACAGCGGCTCGAGCACCACCACCCGGCAGCGGGACAGCAGCGCCGCATTGAGCTCGAACGACGGATTCTCCGTCGTCGCGCCGACCAGCACGATGTCGCCGCGCTCGACCCAGGGCAGGAAGGCGTCCTGCTGGCCGCGATGGAAGCGGTGAATCTCGTCGACGAACAACAGGGTCCGCTGCCCGGTCGCGCTGCGCAGCCGCTCGGCATCGGCCATCACCCGCTTGATCTCCTGGATGCCGGAGACCACCGCTGAGAAGGCGACGAAACGCGCCCGGGTCGCCGCGGCGATCAGCCGCGCGAGGGTGGTCTTGCCGGTGCCTGGCGGGCCCCAGAAGACGAGCGACGGCACCCGGTCGGCGGCGATTGCGGCTCGCAGGAAACCCGTCGGACCCACCACGGAGGCGTGGCCGACCACCTCGTCGAGGCTGCGCGGACGCATCCGCTCGGCGAGCGGTGCGCCGGGCAGCGCCGCCGCCTGGCCGGCGCGACCGCCGCCCGTGGCCGGAGCCGCAGGATCGTCGAACAGGGAGCCGCCGTCGCGCGTCACGCCACCGGCTCCGCTCAGCCCAGCGCCCGCACCACCGACTCGGTGAACTCGGTCGTCGACGCTTCCCCGCCCAGATCGCGGGTGAGCAACTGCGGTTGCGCCAGCACGGTCAGGAGAGCGGCGTCGATGCGATCCGCCGGCTCGGTCAGCCCGAGGTGGCGAAGCATCATGACGCCGGACTGCATGAGCGCCAGCGGGTTGGCGAGATTGCGACCTGCAATGTCGGGGGCGCTGCCGTGGACGGCCTCGAACACAGCGCCGATCTCGCCGATGTTGGCACCCGGTACGACGCCCAGGCCGCCCACCAGTCCGGCGCACAGATCGGAGACGATGTCGCCGTAGAGGTTCTCGAGCAGCAGCACGTCGAAAGACTCGGGCCGCACGACCAGCTGCATGCAGAGGTTGTCGATGATCCGGTCGTCGTGCTCGATCTCCGGAAAGTCCGCCGCGACCCGCCGGGCGCAGTCCAGGAACAGCCCGTCTCCGAGTTTGAGGATGTTGGCCTTGTGAACCGCGGTGACGCGCTTGCGCCCGTGGCTGCGCGCGTACTCGAAGGCGAACCTGGAGACGCGCAGGGAGGCCTTTTCGGTGATGACCTTGAGACTCTCGATCACGCCTGGAACGACTTCGTGCTCGATGCCGCTGTAGAGCCCCTCGGTGTTCTCGCGCACGATGATCAGGTCGACTCCGCTGTAGCGGCTCGGCACTCCCGGCAACGTGCGCGCCGGGCGCAGGTTCGCGTACAAGTCGAGCGCCCGCCGCATGCGCACGTTGACCGACTTGAACCCCTTGCCGACCGGGGTCGTAATCGGGCCCTTCAGCGCGATCCGGTTGCGCACGATGGAGTCGAGCACCTCCTGGGGCAGCGGATCGCCGTGCGTCGCCAGCGCCTCGGCGCCGGCCGCGTGCCGCTCCCAGTCGAGCCGGACACCCGCCGCCTCGATGACTCGCACCGTTGCCGCGGTGACTTCGGGTCCGATGCCGTCGCCCGGCAACAGCGTGATGGTGGTCATGCAATCTCCTCTGATCGGGCCGGCGGCGGAGGCCATTTCGCCGCCGCGCCGCCCGGGGTCGTTGTTCGATCGTTCAGTCGATCAATCGTTCAGCCGTGCCAGGTCGAGCCGCAGTTCGTCGTCGCCGGCGAACAGGCTGCTCGCCCGGGCCAGGCGCATTCCCCGCCCGAGATCTAGCACGATGTCGGACGGGTCGAGCCGGCCGCCACCGTCGGCATCCGCCCAGACGATCACGATTCGCTCGCCGGCCCGCAACAGGTCGCCGGGAGCGACCTCCGTCTCCCATACCGGCCCCTGGGGCCCCAGGGTGACGGTGCGAAACGCCAGGTCGTCGACGGTCCGGCCGGAGGCGAGCAGGTGCTCGGCGAGCAGCCGCGGTGCCGAGTAGCTGTAGGGCGGCCACTCCGGAGCACCGACCGCGCCGGCCGGCGGCATCTCGGCCTCGTGCTGCATCGCACCGGCCACGCCGGTCAGGCGCTCGAGCGGAGGCGGCGCCGTGGCCACAACGGTGGTCAGCCGCTGTGGCTCGGCGAGCGCGACTTCGACCGAAGGCGAGCTCCAGCGTGCCACAGGGGCGATCGCCTCGGCGCTGTCGTAGCTCTCCAGTCGCACCGCGAAGCGCTGGGTGCCGAACGGCAGCGGCCGCAGCGCCAGCCCCGGTTCGACCACCACGAGCGCCGGGTCGACAGTGCCCGCTGCGGTCCAGCCCGTGCCCCACTCGGGATGGAAGTTCTCGAGCAACCGGGGTTGGCCGTCCGGCTCGATCACCCGCTCCGCTCCCTCGACGGTCATCCAGCGCACGCGCAGGCGCCGCCCCTCCGGCCAGCGGCGCAGGCGATCGGCCGGGATCTCCCGGTCGCCCAGCCGCAGGGCCGGAGCCTCCGTGTACCAGACATTGTCGCCGGTGAGCGTGCTCGCCTCCAGCACGGCATGGAGGCGGAACCCGGTGCCGGCGCGGATCCGATGGAGCCCGTCGGAGGCGACGCCGGCCCCTTCCGGCTCGACGACTACGTAGGCCGCCGTCGGCTCCGGTCCGATCGCGGCGCGCCACCGCGGCGCCATGCGCCAGGCAACCAGCAGCGCGATCAGGAGCGCCGCAATGCCGACGACCCAGCGCGTGGAGCGATTCGATCCTTCATCCATGGGAGGTCCGAGCGCGGCGTGGGCGCACGCGCTCTCAGTGATTGCCGAGTTCTTCGAGCCGGGCGACCACGTCGCGGTAGTTCGAGTTGACCCCGTAGATCTCGACGAATGTCTTGCGGGCCGCCTCGTCGTTGCCCGTCACCATGTAGAGGTTGCCGATGTCGTAGAGGAGGCCGAGCGTTGCCTCTTCCGGCAGGTCGGGAACCTCGAGGCCCTTGCGATACCACTTGATCGCCAGCTCGGGCAGCCCCTTGTCGAGGAAGCAACCGCCGAGCAGCGAGCAGCAGTCGATGAGGTACTTGGGGTCCTTGGCCGCCAGCTGGAACTCGCCGATCGCCTCGTCGAGCAGGCCCATCTCCCGGTAGGCGATGCCGAGGTTGAAGTGCGTGTCGTAGTCCTCCGACGAGAGGCTCTCGGCGACCCCCTTCTTGAACCCTTCTACGATCTCGTCCAGCGACGGTTCGTCGCGCCCCAGCGTGCCCGATGCAGCAAGCAGCTCCTCGCGGGACAGCTCCTCTTCCAGCTCCGCGGCGAGGTCGAAAAAACCCTCCTCGTCGTCGAACAGATTCTCGTCGCGCAGGGCCGACGCAGGCCCGCTTGGCGGCGCCGCCGGCGGCTGCGCCGAGGCAGGCGGCGCGGCGGCCGGAGCAGCGGCCGCCGGTGCCTCCTCGAGCCACGCCAGTGGCTCCTCGGCTGGCGGCGGCGGGGCAGCCGGAGGCGGTGGTGGGGGCGCCGGCGCCTCCGGCTGTGGGGCGGCGGCCTGCGGGGCCGACGCGGGCGCTGCCCCCGGACTGCGCCGTCTGCGCCGCGGCTCGC
>CAZUAT010000016.1:0-44282 GCA_964618415.1 uncultured Thermoanaerobaculia bacterium | reverse complement strand
ACCGCGCCAGCTGACCTGGTACCCGGCCGCCGGACCGCTGCCGCCGCGCTGGGGATATGACAATCAGGTCTACGGGTGGACCCCGGACGGCACGCAGGTCCTCTTCCGCTCGCAGCGCGACGCCGACGGCGGACGCAGCGAGACGGCCCTCTATACCGTTCCGGCCGAGGGTGGCCTGCCGAAACAGCTGCCGATGCCGACGGCCGGCGCCGGCGACTTCGCGCCGGACGGCCAGCGGCTCGTCTACTCGCCGCTGATGCGCGATTTCCGAACCTGGAAGCGATACTCGGGCGGCTGGGCCCAGGACCTGTGGATCTTCGACCTGGCGAGCCACGCGATCCAGCCGGTCTCCCACAGCTCCCGCACCGAGCGCGATCCGATGTGGGTCGGCGATCAGATCTACTTCGTCTCCGACCGCGACGGGGTGCTGAACCTCTACCGTTTCGACCCCGCTGCGGGCACCACGTCCCAGTTGACCCACGAGACGACCTGGGACGTGCGCTGGGCGAACTCGGACAACCGCTCGCAGATCGTCTACGAGCTCGACGGGCAGCTCGCCCTGTTCGACACCGCGAGCAACCAGGCCCGCACGCTCGACATCACGGTGCCCGGGGACGGCGTCTACCGCCGCCCGTCCAGAGTCTCGGCCGCCGGCCAGATCGAGGATTTCGAGCTGTCGCCGGGCGGTGAACGGGCCCTGTTCGTGGCGCGTGGGGACGTCTTCAGCGCCCCGATCGAGAAGGGCTCGACCCGCAACCTCACCCGCAGCTCGTCGGCGCACGACCGCCATGCCCGCTGGTCGCCGGACGGCCGCAAGATCGCCTGGGTCTCCGATGCCGACGGGGAGGACCAGATCTGGATCGCCGACCAGGATGGCAGCGGCAAGGCCGAGAAGATCACTTCCGATCTCACCGAGATGCTGTACGCCCCGGCCTGGTCTCCCGACAGCAAGAAGATCGCCTTCGGCGACAAGTCGGGCCGCGTGCACGTCGTGACGCTGGCCGACCGCAAGCGGGTCGAGGTGGCCGATGACGAGTACGGCCGCGTCTTCGACTACACCTGGTCTCCCGACTCGGCCCACCTGGCGTTCTCACTCTCCGACGGCAACGACAACCGGTCGTTGTGGATCTGGTCGGCCGCCGACGGCGAGACCCGGCGGATCACCGACGAGCTGTTCGACGAATACCAGCCGGTCTGGGATCCGGCTGGCAAGTATCTCTACTTCCTTTCGATGCGCCAGTTCGCGCCGCAGTTCTCGCAGATCGAGTGGAACTTCGCCGGCAACCGGATGATCGGCGTCTACGCGCTGGCGCTGCGCCGCGACGTCGGCCACCCGCTGCCGCCGGAAAGCGACGAGGTCAAGCTCGCCGACGAGAAGAAGGACGGCGAGGATGCGGACCAGAAGGGCGACAAGAAGGAGGGGGCCGACAAGAAAGCGCCGGCGCCGGTCCGCATCGACTTCGACGGACTCGCCGATCGAGTCGTGGCGCTGCCGATCGAGGCCGACAACATCGGGTCCCTGGGCGCGGCGGGCAAGTACCTGATCTACACGGTCAGCCCGGCTGCCTACTACGGTCGACCGGCGGGCGCCAAGACCCAGCTCAAGCTGTTCGACTTCGAGAAGCGCGAGAGCAGCGATCTGGCTGACGACGTCGCGAATTGGGCCGTCTCGCACGACGGCAGCACCGTCCTCGTCCGCTCCGGAAGCAGCTACACGCGCTACGACGTCAAGCCCAAGGGGGGCGAGAAGAAGACCGTGTCCACGAGCGGCCTCGTCGTCGACCGCGTCCCGGCCGAGGAGTGGGAGACGATCTTCGACGAGGTCTGGCGTCGCTACCGCGACTTCTTCTACGTCCGCAACCTGCACGGCTACGACTGGAAGGCGATCGGGGAGCGCTACCGGCGCTGGCTGCCGCATCTGGCCCACCGCAGCGATCTCAACTACGTGCTCGGCGAGATGATCGCCGAGCTGAGCGTCGGCCACGCCTACATCGAGGGCGGTGACTTCGAGCTTCCCGAGCGCCCCCAGGTGGGTCTGCCCGGCGCCCGCTTCGAGCTCGACGCGGCCGCAGGAAGGTACCGGATCGCAGAGATCTTCCCGGGCAACAACGAGGAGGCCCGCTACCGCTCCCCGCTGACCGAAGTCGGCGTCGACGCCCGAGTGGGCGATTACGTGCTGGCAATCGACGGCGTGGAGCTGACCGCCGACGACAACCCGTATCGCCTGCTGCGCTACAAGACCGACCCGGTGACGCTCACCCTCTCGAGCCGGCCCGACTTCGACCAGGCGCGCAAGACGACCTTCCGGCCGATTCACGACGAAGGCAGCCTGCTCTACCTGCGCTGGGTCGAAGGCAACCGGCGCTACGTGGCGGAGAAGACCGGCGGCCGGGTCGGTTACCTGCACATCCCGGACATGGGCGCCGGCGGCGCCTACGAGTTCATCAAGTGGTTCTACCCGCAGATCCGCAAGGAGGGCATGGTCGTCGACGTGCGTTCGAACGGCGGCGGCAACATCTCGCAGTGGATCATCGAGCGGCTCGATACCCGGCTGCTGGGCACCCGGTTCGGCTACTCGTCCGATCACCCGCAGACCTATCCCTACACCGTCTTCCACGGCCACATGGTCTGCCTGCTCAACGAGACCTCGGCCTCGGACGGCGACATCTTCCCGGCGCGCTTCCGCAAGGCGGGCCTCGGGCCGCTGATCGGCAAGCGGTCGTGGGGCGGCGTCGTCGGCATCAGCGGCACCGGTCCGCTGCTCGACGGCGGCACGGTGTTCGTGCCGCAGCAGGCCACCAACGACGTCGATGGCAGCTACATCATCGAGGGCCACGGCGTCGACCCCGACATCGAGGTCGACAACGATCCGGCGTCGGTGATCGCCGGCCGCGACCCGCAGCTCGACCGCGCCATTGCCGAGGTACTCGCCGCCATGGAACGGGAACCGCGCCGCCTGCCGACGCGCCCCGCCGATCCTGTCAAGACGAAGTAGTCGGGGAGATTCCGCGGGGGCAGGCGATGCGACGCTCGTCGCTCCGCCTGCCCCTCGCGCCGGGCTCGCCCGCTCAGGCGGGCAGCAGCGCCATCGCGGCGTCGGCGACCATGGAAACGGTGAGGCCGCGCATACAGCGGTGGTGAAGCAGCGGACAGTGGCGCCGGAAGCAGGGTGAGCACCACAGGTCGCGGTTGAGCACGGCGTGGCCCGGACCCGCGGGCGCGGTGCGCCGCGGGTCGGTCGGCCCGAACAGAGCCACCGTGGGCACCCCGAGCGCGGCGGCCAGATGCATCGGGCCGGAGTCGTTACTCACCAGCAGGTCCAGGTGGGCCAGAACGCCCGCCAGCGCGGCCAGATCGAGATCCGGGCCGATCACGGGGTGGATCTTGCCGCTCTCCTCGTAGACCCGCACCGCCAGCCAGACCTCCTTGGGTCCGGCCACGATGATCTCCTGCAGCCCCGGCCGGCGACGCCGCAGCTCGGTCGCCAAGGCGGCGAACGACGGCATCGGCCAGCGCTTGGACGGACCCCACTCGGCGCCCGGGAACAGCCCCACCAGCGCTCGGGCGCCCGTCTGGATGTGCGCCCGCCGCAGGCGCTCGAGCCCCTGCTCGCGCACTGGCGCCGGCAGCTCGAGGCGCGGGACCCAGTCGGGCGGCGGCGGCACCGCCATGGCGGCCAGCAACTCCCGGTAGTCCTCGACCTGCGGTCGCCGTCCCCGCGGCCGTCGCACCGCGGGCGCGAGCAGCGGCCCCCGCAGGTCGCCCCGGTAGCCGAACCGCCGCGCGACCCCGGCCGCGTGCACCAGCCGCGCCGAGCGAAAGCTGTTGGGCAGCACGACGGCCTCGGCGCAGCCGGCCGCACGGATCGCCTCGACCGCCTCGGCCGGGTCCGCCGGCCGCTCGACGACGTCGGTGACCCCGGCGAACAGCCTCAGCAAGGCGGGCAGCGGCCGCCGGGCGAACAGCACGACTTCGCGGTCGGCCGCGGCCAGGGCGCGCACCACCGGCTCGGCCATGACGCTGTCACCCACCCAGTTGGGCATCACGACGAGGGTCCGCACGGTCAATGTCTCCACCGCCGGTGCAGCCAGAACCAGCGCTCGGGCGCGCGGCGGATCACGGTTTCGCAGACCGCCAGGCAGCGCGTGGTCAGATCGACGACCGCGGCCGGGTCGTTCGACGCGCCGCCGTCGATCGCCGGCAGGATCTCGACCCGGTAGCGTCCGCCGGGCAGATGGTCGCCGAAGACCGGGACGATCGCCGCCCCGGTGCGCAGCGCCAGCTTCGCCACGATCGGGCTGGTGAGTGCGGGCCGGCCGAAGAACGGCACGTCGATTCCCTCCTCGGGCCGCACCCGCTGGTCGATCAGCAGCCCTACCCGACCGCCGGCGCCGAGGATCCGGAACAGCTCGCGCAGCGCGCCCCGCTTGGGGATCGACCGGTTGCCGAGCCGCCCCCGCAGCGACTGGACTTCGCGATCGATCCGCGGGTTGTCGGCCGGCCGGCCGACCGACGCCATCGGCCCGCGCGCCAGGGCGATCATCGGCGGCACGATCTCCCAGTTGCCGTAGTGCGCCGACAGGATGATGACGCCGCGCCCGGTCGCCTCGGCCGCCATCAGGTGCTCGAGGCCGTCGAGCGTGACGTGGCGGCACAGCTCGACGGGATCGAAGCGGGTGGCCGACAGCGCGTCACAAAAGCTGGCGCCGACGTGGCGGAAGCAGGCGGCGGCAAGCCGTCGATGCTCGCGCGCCGGCAGCTCGGGGTAGGCGTGGGCGAGGTTGTCGCGGGCGATCGCGCGGCGACGGCCGTCGAGACGATGGGCTACCCGCCCCAAGGCGCCACCGAGGCGGCGGCTGGCGGCATGTGGCAGCGCGCGCAGCAGGCGTGACACCGGCCAGTAGGCCGCGTACTCGAGGCCGTGGCGCAGGGGAGCGTCCTTCACCGCCCGAACTCCCCCAGACGCGCATCGAGCCAGCGCCAGAACGCCGGCTCTGGTTCCGCCTCGACGGGCAGGACGGCGACGGGCCAGCGGGTACGACCGGCCAGCTTGCCCTGATCCTTCGCGGTGACCAGCAGCGCTTCGGCGCCGGCCTCGGTGGCGAGACGCTCGAGGCGCTCGACCGTCCGCGGGGCGTACGGATCGTGGTCGGGCAGTGCCAGCGTGCCGACTGGACGGACGCCCGCGGCCCGCACCGCAGCGAAGAATCCCTCCGGCCGCGCGATCGCGGCCACGGCGAACAGCCGCAGCGCGCCGTCGATCGGCCCGCCGTCGGCCCCGACGATCGGACGTGCGCGGGTCGGCGCGGCAAAGCCCGGGCCGGCAAACCCCAGCGGGGCGAGCGCTGCCGCTAGGGCCGCGCCCGACCGCTCCGGGTCGTCGATGGCACCACCGAGCAGCACCGCGTCCGCGTGCCGGGCGGCGGTGAGCGGTTCCCGCAGACGCCCGGTTGGCAGGAGGCGGCCGCCGGCGAACGGGTCGGCGGCCGGGAAGACCAGCAGTTCGAGGTCGCGCGCCAGCGCCGCGTGGCTGAAGCCGTCGTCGAGCAGGAACAGGTCGGGGGCAGGAAGCAGCTCGGCGAGCGCGCGCCGGCCCGCCTCGACCCGTCGCTCGGCGACGACGACCGGCAGGCCCGGTACGGCGCGCGCGATCAGGAACGGCTCGTCTCCGGCGGCGTCCACTCCGACCTCCGGGCCCGCCCCGCGCGAGACCACGACCACGCCGCGGGAACGGCGGCCGTAGCCGCGCGACAGGACCGCCGGGCGCCGTCCCGAGGCCTGCAGCTGGCGGGCGATGGCGATCACCAGCGGTGTCTTGCCGCCACCGCCCCAGTGGAGGTTACCGATCGAGATCACCGGCACCGGCAGGCGGGCGGCGCGGGTCGTCAGGCGCCGTCGCCGGGCCGCCAGGGCCGCGGCGTAGAGCCGCTGCCAGGGCGAGCGCGGGCGCGCGGGCGCGACGAGCGGGGCCGTGGGCGCACTCACCCTGCAGGGACCCGCGCCGCCGTCACGAGTGGTTCGATCAGCGCCAGCGTCCGCGCCAGCGCCCCGCGGTGCGCGGCCACGAGCGCTGCCCCGCGCTCACCGACCCGCCGCGCCGTGGCGGGATCGTCCAGCCAGGCGCGCCAGACGGATCCCAGGGCGGGGCCATCGGCGACGCGGACCCAGCCTTCGGCGGCATCGAAGGAGCCCGCGATCTCCCGGAAGTTCACCATCGACGGCCCGGCGACGACCGGGACGCCAAGCCGTGCCGCTTCGATCGGATTGTGGCCGCCGGTCGGCACCAGGGTGCCGCCGATGAACGCCCCCGCCGCCCCGCGGTAGGCCGCTGCAAGCTCGCCGAGCGTGTCGAGGACCAGCACCGGCGGCGCGGAGGCTGCGGCAGCCGCCGGATCGCTGCGCCGCACGGCGCCGCCGAAGCGTGCCGCCACCTCTGCGGCGACCGCGTCGAATCGTTCCGGATGGCGCGGCGCCAGGACGAGCAGCGCCCGCGCTCCGCCGCCCGCGGCGGCAAACGCCTCCAGCACCGCGGTCTCCTCGCCCGCCATGGTCGAGCCGGCGACCAGCCGCGGCCGGCCGGCCGCCAGGCGCTCGAGCAGCGCCGCCAGCTCGGGCAGCTCCGGGGCCTCGGGCGCCTCGAACTTGAGATTCCCGGTCACTTCGATCCGTGCGGCATCCACCCCGAGGTCGAGCAGGCGCTGGCGGTCGAGGGCAGTTTGCACCCCGAACCGCTCCACGGGATCGAGCAACAGGCGGCGCACCAGCGGCCGCACCAGACGCAGGCGGGGAAACGACCGGTCCGAGATCCGGCCGTTGACGACCGCGACCGGAACGCCGTCCCGGCGGGCCCGGCGCAGCACGAGCGGCCACAGGTCGCCCTCGCACAGGACCAGAGCGCGGGGGCGATGGCGGCGCCAGAACCGCTGGACCGCGAATCCGAGCTCGAACGGGTGCCAGGCGACAGCGGCCCGCCCGGCGAATACCTGCCGGGCGCGCTGCTGGCCTGTCGGCGTGACCGTGGTCACCACCAGCGGCAGGTCAGCGGGAAGGGCTCTTGCAAGTGTCTGGGCGACGCCGACCTCACCGACCGAAACGGCATGGATCCAGAGCGCTCCCGACTCCCCGCCCGGCTGACCGGCCGCGCCGACGCCAAATCGGCCGGCAAGGACCGGCCGCGGATCGCGCTCCCGGCGCCGCAGCAGCAGGATCGGCCCGGCCACGACGAGGACCGTGAACACGAGCGCCTGATAGAGCCACCACATGAGCCGGTAGCCGCCAGTATAATGCGGTCTATCAATAACTTGGCCCCATCCCCTGCCGCCTCCAACCGCCGCGCAACTGCCGGGACCCCCACCTAGTCATGGAGTTCGTCTGTCACGTCGGTACCGCCGACGGCCGGGTTCGCCGCGAGACCCGGTCGGCCCCGGACGAGAAGGCGCTGCGCGCCGAACTCGACCGGGAAGGCCTGCAGCTGCTCGGGGTCGAGCGCTCGCGGTCGGCCGGCCTGCGGTCGATCTGGCAGCGCCTCGGCCGCCGGCGCATCCCGCCGCAGGAGCTGCTGGTGTTCAACCAGGAGCTTGCGGCGCTGCTCAAGGCCGGCCTGCCGCTGCTGCAGGCGCTCCAGATGCTGGCGACCCGCCAGCGCAACGCCGGCTTCCGCGCTGTGCTCGAACAGGTGCGCGAGCGGGTCAAGAGCGGCGTCGAGCTGTCCGAGGCGTTCGCCGAGCACGGCGACGCGTTGCCGCCTCTGTACTCATCGAGTCTCAAGGCCGGCGAGCGGACGGGCGAACTCGAGCAGGTCATTCGGCGCTTCATCCGCTACCTCAAGCTCCTGCTCGAGTCGCGCAAGAAGGTGTACTCGGCTCTCGTCTACCCGATCTTCCTGATCAGCGTGTCGATCGCCATGCTCGGCGTGATGGCCCTGTTCGTGCTGCCGCAGTTCGAAAAGTTCTACCAGGACATGGACTTGCAGGAACTGCCCCGGCTGACCGAAATCACGATGGGCATTTCCCGCTTCCTGCGTGACCAGGCGGTGCCGATCGGTATCGGGCTGGTGGTCGGCTTCTACCTGCTGCGGCGCTGGAGCGGTACCGGCAGCGGTCGGGCGGCGCTCGACCGTGCCCGGCTCCGCCTGCCGGTGCTCGGACCGGTCTTCCACCGCTATGCCCTGTCCGAGTTCTGCCGGTCGCTCGCCACCCTGCTGGCCGGCGGCCTGCCGCTGGTGCCGGCGCTCGAGATCTCGACCCGATCGGTGGGCAACACCTGGATCCGGGGCCAGCTCGAGCCGGTCATCCCGCGGGTGCGCGAAGGCCAGGCGCTGCATCGCGCGCTCGGCGAGGCGCGAGTCGTGCCGGAACTGGTCCTCGACATGGTCGAGGTCGGCGAAGCGACCGGCTCGCTCGACCAGATGCTGGCAAACGTCTCGGAGTTTTTCGACGAGGAGATCGAGACCCGGATGCAGCGGTTCCTGTCGCTGATCGAGCCGACGATGCTGATCGTGGTCGGCGGCCTGGTTGCCGTGCTGCTCGCCTCGGTCTATCTGCCGATCTTCTCGGCCCTCGGGAAGGTCCGTTGATCGCGCACCGACCGATAGGATGGGCACGATGGATCGGATGACGCCGACCGCCGACGGCCTCGCCGCCGCCAGCGCCCGCGTGGGCGCCGAGCGGGCGCGCGCAGAGCAGTTCGCCCGCGACCACGGGCTGGAGTTCGTCGACCTGGTGCACACCCGGCTCGACTCGGACCTGTTCCATTCGGTCCCGTTCGACCTGATGCTGCGCTACGGCTTCGTGCCGATCGAGCGCCTGCCGGGCCGGCTGGCCGCCGCCCTCAAGGACCCCACGGACGTCGCCCGCCTCGACGAGCTCGAGCTGCTGCTCGGCACGCCGATCGAGGTCCGGGTCGCCGTGCCGTCGGAGATCGACGACATCCTGCAGAAGTCCGAGTCGACCCAACGGGTGCTCGACCAGGCCACCGAGGACTTCCGCATTCAGCTGGTGCAGGAGGACGAGCGCGGCGAGGAGGTGCTGTCGCTCGACCGCATCACCGCGGACGCCTCGCCGATCATCAAGCTGGTCGACTCGACCATCCTCAACGCCATCCAGCGGCGCGCCTCGGACATCCACATCGAGACCCGCGACAACGAGGTCATCGTCAAGTACCGGATCGACGGGGTGCTCTACCAGGCGATGGAGCCGATCGACAAGCGCCACCACCAGACGATCATCAGTCGGCTGAAAGTCATGTCGGAGCTCGACATCGCCGAGAAGCGGATCCCGCAGGATGGTCGCTTCAAGCTGCGCCTGCGCGGGCGCACGATCGACTTCCGTGTTTCGATCCTGCCCACCGTGCATGGCGAGGACTCGGTAATCCGCATCCTCGACAAGGAGTCGCTCTCGGCGGAGTTCCAGAACCTGCGCCTCGACGTGCTCGGTTTCGACGACGACACGATGAAGCGGCTGCGCAAGGCGATTCGCGAACCGTACGGCATGGTGCTGGTCACCGGCCCCACGGGCAGCGGCAAGACCACGACCCTCTACGCGGCGCTCTCGGAGATCCAGTCGCCCGAGGACAAGATCATCACCATCGAGGACCCCGTCGAGTACCAGCTGCGGGGCATCACCCAGATCCCGGTCAACGAGAAGAAGGGGCTGACCTTCGCGCGCGGGCTGCGGTCGATCCTGCGCCACGACCCCGACAAGGTGATGGTCGGCGAGATCCGCGACGAGGAAACTGCTTCGATCGCCATCCAGTCGGCGCTGACCGGCCACCTGGTCTTCACCACGGTCCACGCCAACAACGTCATCGACGTGCTCGGCCGGTTCCTCAACATGAAGGTCGATCTGTTCAACTTCGTGTCGGCGCTCAACTGCGTGCTCGCTCAGCGACTGGTGCGCCGGATCTGCCAGCATTGCCGCCGTCCCGTGCGCGTTTCCGAACAGCTGCTCGAGGAGTCGGGCCTGTCGCCGGACGTTTACGGCGATCACCAGTTTCACGAAGGCGCCGGCTGCATGGAGTGCAACGGCACGGGCTTCCTCGGGCGCATCGCGGTCTCCGAGCTGCTCGACCTGTCCGACCGCATCCGTGAGCTGATCCTCGACCGGCGACCCGGCTCGGAGATCCGCCGCGCCGCCAAGGAGGAGGGCATGCGATTCCTGCGCGAGACCGCGCTCGAAAAGGCCCTGCTCGGAATGACCACACTGCGTGAGATCAATCGCTTCACCTTCGTGGATTGACCGGGCTCTCGGCTTCGCGCCGATGAGTGTCCCGCCCGCCGCCGCCCTGGTCGGCCGGCGGGAGCTCTGCCTGGCCTCGTTTCGGCCCGCCGACGCGGCCACGGAGCTGCGCGAGCTGCAGCGCCTGCCGCTGCCGGAGGAGACGTTCGGCAACGGCCCGCTGGGCGGCCCGGTCGGCAACCCGGCGGTGCTCGCCGACGCCGTGCGCACGCTGGTCCAGCGCCTGGGCGGCCGGCCGACGCAGCTGTCGGTCGTTCTGCCCGATGCCTGGGCGCGCGGCATGACGGTCGAGCTCGGCGAGCTGCCGGACGATCCGGCGCTCGCGGACGAGGTGCTGCGGTTCCGCCTGCGCAAGCTGGTGCCTTTCCGGATCGATGAGCTGCGCGTCTCGGCGGCCCCCATCGAACGCCTGGCGGGCCAGGAAGAGCCGCTGAGGGTGCTGGCCCTGCTCGCCGCCGAGAGCGTCTGCAGCGCGGTCGAGCAGGCCTTTCACGACGCCGGCTGCCGGGTCGGACAGCTCGTCCCGGCGGCCCTGGCGCGGCTCGATGCACTCGCTGCCGGCGACCGCCTCCCTGGACTGGCGGCCGTCGCCGCGGTCGAGCCCGAAGGGTTCACCCTCGTCTTCGCGCGTGATGGCGCGCCGGTCCTGTGGCGTCAGAAGAGCTTCACGGAAGGCCTGCCGGACGAGGATCGAGCCCGCCTCCTGCGCGCGGAGCTGCGGCTGACCCGGACCTTCCTGGTCGATCGCCTCGGCGGCGAGTCGCTGTCGGCGGCGCTGCTGACCGCCCCCCCTGCCGTACAGCCGTTCTGGCAGACCGTGCTGAGCGAGGGCCTCGAGCGACCGGTGGCGCTGCTGCAGGCCGAACACCTGCCGCTCACCGAGGTGCCGCCCTCGCCGGGCGTCGAACTGCTCGCGCCGCTGGTCGGCGCGACCCTGCGCCGGGTGACGCCGTGAGCTGGCAGGCGCCCAACCTGGCCAGCCGGCCGTTCGCCAACCAGCGGCCGCCCCGCCGGCTCGGCCTCGCCCTGGCAGCCCTCGCCCTGGCTCTGACGGCCTGGAATATCGGCACCTGGTGGCGCAGCGGCGCGAGCGATGCCGAACGGATGGCTGAGCTCGAGCGTCTGACCGAGGCCACGCGCGAAGCCGTGGCGCGCACCGCCACGCTGGAAGCGGAGCTGGCGACCTCGGATGTCGCCGCCTTCAACGAGGAAGCTACTTTCCTCAACGCCCGGATCGCAGAGCGGGTCTTCTCCTGGAACCGCCTGTTCGACCACCTCACCGAGGTGCTGCCGCGCGGAGTGCGGTTGCGCCAGCTCGCGCCGGTGCGCGAGACCGAGATGCGAGGCTCGGGCAGTGCCCGCCGCCGGACGACTCGCACCACGCCCGCCGACGGCATCGGCGACGAGCGCGTCGCGCTGTCCTTGCAGGGCGATGCGGAGAACGACGAAGCGCTGTTCGAGTTCGTCGATCTGCTGTTCGCCAACCCGCGCTTCCGCAGCCCGAACCTCTCCAATCAGTCCACGACCCGGACCGGCGAGGTGTCGTTCAACCTGACGGTGCTCTACGAGCGCACGGCACGCGATCTGGCGCAGGAGCAGTCCGAGCCGGCGGCAGACGAGGTCCCCCACGTCGAACCCGCGGCCGGGGAGGTGACCGAGCCGGCCGGCGAACCGCTGACGACCGACGAGGAGGCGGGATGAAGCGGCGCCTTTCTCCCTTCCGTCGCCATATCGCGGTCTGGGCGGTGCCCCTCGGCGTGGTGCTGCTCAACCTCGCCTGGCTGTTCGCCTTCGGCAGCGGCGCCCGCCTGCGCGCCGCCGACCTGACCAACCGCCTCGAACGGGCGCGCGAGGCACACGCCATCGCAAGCTCGCAGTTGGCCGAGCGCGAAAGTCTGTGGGTTGCTCTGCTCGAGAATCGCGAGCGGGTCGAGAGTCTCCAACGTGACACGCTGGCCACCGAGAGCGAGCGACTGACCGACGCGATGCGGGAAGTTCGCGACCTGGCGGGCCGCGCGGGTCTGCTGCCGATGTCGATGTCCTATCCGTCCGAACCGCTGGTCGACTACGGCCTGTCGCGCCGGTCGTTCAACTTCTCGGTCGAAGGGCGCTACGCGGATCTGCGGACGTTCCTCCATCTGCTGGAACTCACCGATTCCTTCGTGGTCGTCGACCGGATCCGGGTCGGCGAGTCGAGTTCCGGCAGGCTCAACATCCAGCTCGGTCTGTCGACCCTGTTCGGCGTCGAACCCGAAACAGTGACGCAGCGGGGGAACTCGTGAAGCTGGCACCCCGCGAACGCCGCCTGCTCACCCTGCTTGCCGCGGCGGCCGCGCTCTTCGCGCTGCGGGCGATCTGGCACGCCGCGGGCGGACCCGGAGGTGGCCTCGCGCCGGCCGCCGGCGCGCGCGTGACGCGCGCCCAGCGCGCCAGCGGGGCGATTCCCGACCGGGTGGTCGAGGTGCGGACCGACCGGCTGGTGCCCGATGCCCCGGCCGAACTCGAGGTGGGCCGGGATCCGTTCCGCTACCAGGCGCCGCCCCCGCCTCCGCCGCGCGAGCCACCGCCGCCGCCGTCGCCCGAGGAACTCGAACGGCTGCGCCGGCTGGCCGAGGAACGGGCGCGGGAAGCCGCCCTGCCCCGCCCGCCCGAGGTGACTCTGCGCTATCTCGGCAGCTTCGGTCCGCGCAATGATCGGATTGCTGTTTTCGATGGCGCTGCTGCCGGGGGCGTGCTCAACGCCCGGCAGGGCACGGTGCTCGAAGGCAAGTTCATCGTCGACCGGATCGGCTACGAATCGGTCGATCTGAAGTTCGTCGGATTCCCGGACGTCCCGGCCCGGCGCCTCGGGATTTCACGCTGAAGCCGCAACAGGAGCCTCCGAAGATGACTCGACTCGCGACCACACACCGGATCCTCGCGCTGACCCTCCTGGCAGCGCTGGCGACCGGCTGTGCAAGCTACCGGACGCAGCGCTCGGCGTCGCTCGCCGAGGCGCGCGAGGACTGGGACGAGGCGGTCGTGCACTATCTGGAGCTGACCGACCGCCAGCCCGGCAACGTCCGCTGGCGCTCTGCACTGCTGCGGGCCAAGCTGCGGGCCTCTCAGGCACATTTCGCGGCCGGCCGGCGCTTCGTCGAGGCAGGGGTCCCCGAGCGCGCCGTGCTCGAGTTCCAGCAGGCTGCCCAGCTCGACCCCACCAACCAGTACGCGCAGGTCGAACTCGACAAGGCACGCGCCGCCGTGGAAGCCGCTTCGCTCGGCAGCGGGGCGCCGACTCCGACTCTCGACGAACTCAAGCGCCAGGCCCGCGAGACGCCGGCGCAGCCTCCGATGCTCAGCCCGCGGTCGCGCCGCCCGATCTCGCTCGCCTTTCCGCAGCCGCAGTCGCTGTTTGCCATCTACCAGGCCCTCGGCAAGGCGTTCGGCATCAACATCCTGTTCGACCCGCAGCTGCGGGACCAGGACCTCGCGATCGAGCTCCGCGATGTGACGGCCCAGACCGCCCTCGAAACGCTGATGCGCTCGGCGGGGCACTTCTACAAGGTCATCGACGAGCACACCATTCTCGTCGCCCAGGACAATCCGCAGAACCGGAAGACCTACGAAGACCTCGTCATCCAGACCTTCTTCCTGTCCAACGCGGAGGTCAAGGACGTCGTGCAGCTGCTGCGCAGCCTGATCGGCTCGCGCAACGTGGCGCCCAACGAACAGCTCAACGCGGTCACCATCCGCGACACCATCGACAAGGTTCGCATCGCGCAACGCCTGATCGAAGGGATCGACAAGTCGAAGTCGGAAGTCGTCGTCGACGTCGAGCTGATCCAGGTCAACACCACCAAGCTGCGCGACATCGGAATCTCGCTGACGACCAATCAGATCGGCCAGACGCTGGACCTCGGCGAGGACGCGCCGGTCCGGCTCGCCGACCTGCGCCATCTGACCCAGAACAGCTGGTCGCTGACCATCCCGAGCATCATCTACGACTTCGTGAAGACCAACTCCGACGCCCAGCTGCTCGCCAAGCCTCAGGTGCGCATCACCGAGGGCGAAAAGGGCAATCTCCACATCGGCGACCGGGTGCCGATCCCGGTGACCACGTTCAACACGCAGCAGACCTCGGGCGGCAACATCATCCCGATCACCTCGTTCCAGTATCAGGACGTCGGCATCCGGATCGACCTCGAACCGCGCGTGCACCACAACAAGGAGGTCACGCTCAAGCTGAAGATCGAGGTCTCGCAGATCACCGGCTTCCAGGACGCCGGGGGCGGGCAGCGGCAGCCGATCATCGGCACCCGCACGATCGAGTCGACGATCCGCCTCAAGGACGGCGAGACGAACTTCCTCGCCGGCCTGATCCGCACCGACGAGACCAACTCCGAATCGGGCCTGCCCGGGCTGTCGGACATTCCGATCCTGGGCCGGCTATTCGGCAAGACGACGGTCGACGTCAAGCGGACGGACGTGATGCTGACGCTCACCCCCCACATCATTCGGACTCCGGACGTCACGGCGGCCGACCTGGCGCCGATCTGGGTCGGCACCGAGTCGAACCTCAGCTTCCGCGGCGGCAGCCCGCGCGTGGAGTCCGAGGCCGAGGGGCCGTTCGATTCGCCGGAAGCGACGCAGGAGATGCTCGAGCAGCGGATCCGCGACCAGGTCGATCAGCTGCCGCCGGGCCTTCGTGACCCGTCCGTGATGCAGCCGCCGTCGGAAAGTCCGGCACTCGCCCCGGCGAGCGGGCCCCGCAACATCTTCGACGCGCCGATCGAGCCGCCTCCGGTCGAGGAGAAGGCACCCGAGTCGACGGATTCCGAGGGCATCGTCTCGTCGCTCAACCGCGCGCCGGTCGGCGACTCGATGTCCCTCATCCCGACGTCGAGCGCCTTCTCGGCCGCCCCGGACGTGGCGCTGCGGCTCAATCCCTCAGTCGTCAGCGTGCGCGCGGGCGATCAGTTCCAGGTGGCCGTGGACGTCGACGCGCGGGTCCCGCTGTCGCGCCTGCCGTCCACTCTTCACTTCGACCCGGAGCTGCTGGTGATCGACAGCGTCGAACCGGGCGACTTTCTCGACGGTGAGGCCGCCGCAGAGGGGTTTGCCGACGGCCTGGCGCCCGGCGAACTGGTGGTCGGCGCTGGCCGGTTCGAGGGCGAGCCGGGCATCGCCGGGCGCGGCCGCCTGGCGCTGATCACCTTCCGTGCGTTCGCCGAGGGCGAGGCTCGGCTGAGCCTGTCCGCCTCCGATGTGGTCGACGGCACCGGCGCTCCGGTGGCGGGCATCGAAACGGGAGAGGCTCTGGTGGAAGTGCGTCCGCCGCTGGTGGACAGCAAGTAGAGGGTCGGTCGCGTGCGAGGCAGTCAGCGCGGTTACACGATCGTCGAACTGGTCGTGGTCTGCGCGGTCCTGGTCGCGCTGGCCGCCGTCGCGCTGCCGACCGGCCGTTACACGAATCTGCGTCTCAAGGAGATGCAGCTGCGCTCGGCGCTGCGCGAGATGCGCGCCGCAATCGACGAGTTCAAGCGCTACTCGGACGCCGGTCTGATTCCGGTCGACTTCGGCACCGACGGATATCCGGCCGACCTCGAGATTCTCGTCGAGGGGGTCGAGGTCGTCGGCCAGATCGACAAGAAGATCAAGCTCCTGCGGCGTATCCCGGTCGACCCGATGACCGGCGAGCGCGAGTGGGGCCTGCGTGGTTACGAGGACGATCCCGATTCCACGTCCTGGAACGGCGAGAACGTCTACGACGTCTACTCGCTCTCCGAGGGGATCGGGCTGGACGCAGTACCATACTCGGAGTGGTGATGCGGCGAGGCGGTCAGGCGTGGGACTCGGAGCGGGCCGGCGTGCGGGGTTTCACGCTGCTCGAACTGATCATCGTGGTGGCGATGATCGGAATTCTCGCGACGCTCGTGATGCCGTCGCTCAAGGACATGCCGCGGCGCGCCAAGGAGGCGGTCCTCAAGACCAACCTGCACACCATCCGCGAGACGATCGACATGTTCTACGGCGACCGAGGCCGCTATCCGGAGTCGCTCGACGAGCTGGTGGAGACGAAGTATCTGCGCACCGTGCCGGTCGACCCGTTTACCGGCGCCTCCGACACCTGGATCTTGATCATCGAGGAGGAGTCGGAGGACGAGCCGGGCCCGGGTCCCGGCGACGGCGAGATGGAGGGCCCCGGCGTCATCGACGTCCGCTCCGGCTCGAACCTCCTGGGACTCGACGGCTCCTCCTATGGGGACTGGTAGGCGGCGCGAGCGCGGCTACACGCTGGTCGCGCTGATGATGCTGATCACGCTGATGGGAATCGCTTTGGCGGTGGCCTATCCACTGTGGAGCGCGCGCATCCGCCGCGACAAGGAGGAGGAGCTGATCTCCCGCGGCTTCCAGTACGCCGAGGCGCTGCGGGTGTTCCAGACCCGGTTCGGACGCCTGCCCAACCGGCTCGAGGAGCTCGAGGAGGTCGAGCCGCGCTCGATTCGGCGCCTCTGGGACGATCCGATAACGGGCGATAACGGGTGGGGCGTGATCGTCGAGCTGCCCGGGCGCGGGCGTATCGCGCTCGACAGTCGGACCGGCCAGCCGCTCGTCCCGGTCGACCTGGACGGCGATGGCCAGCCGGACCCGCTGCCAATGACGCCGCCGCCAACGGGCACCGGTCGCCCGGTGGTCGGCCCGATCATGGGTGTGCGCACTCGCGAGTCGGGCGAAGCGTTCCGGACCCTGTTCGACTCGACCGACTACGGGGAGTGGGAGTTCACGATCGAGGTACTGCAGGAGTCGCTGGCCAAGCCTGGCCCGACCGGCTTTCCGCCGCGCTCGAGTGCCCTGATCATCGGCCGCCCGTACCCCTATCCACCGCCGGGCTCGGCACCGCCCGGCGGCGAGGGACCGAATCCCGGGCAGCCGCGGAGCCGCAACGGCAGGCCAGGTGTGATGCCGAACCCGGAGGGACGCGGTTGAGCGAACTGACGATCCGGGTCGAACGCCTCGCCCACGCGGCCGATCTGCCGCTGCCCAGTTACGCCACCCCAGGCAGTTCCGGTGTCGACCTGCGGGCCGCCATCGAGGAGGATCTCTGGATGGCCCCGGGCGCGCGGCGCGTGATCCCCACCGGGCTGCGGCTGGAGATTCCGATCGGCTGGGAGGGCCAGGTGCGCGCACGCAGCGGCCTCGCTCTGCGGCACGGGCTCGGCCTGCCCAACGCGCCGGGCACGATCGACGCCGACTACCGCGGTGAACTCGGCGTGCTGCTCGCCAACTTCGGCGACCGTCCAGTTCGCCTGCGGCGGGGCGACCGGATCGCCCAGCTGGTCTTTGCGCCGGTCGGGCGAGCCGTTCTCGAGCTGGACGTCGAGCTTGCCGGGAGCGAGCGCGGCGACGGCGGCTTCGGCTCGACCGGACGCTGACCTGAACCTGGGGTCTCGCCGCGCGAACCCGACGCGTCAGGAGGGTCGTCGGCGCGGCAGGTGCCCGGCCAACAGATCCACGGTGGTCGCGAGTACGGCGCGCATCGGACCGGCGTCGGCCAGCCCCCTGCCCGCGAGCGCGAACGCCGTGCCATGGTCGACCGAGGTGCGGAGGAAAGGCAGGCCGAGCGTCCAGTTCGTCGCGCTGCCGAAGCTTGCCGTCTTGACGGCGATCAGTCCCTGATCGTGGTAGAGCGCCAGGACCCAGTCGAACTCGCCGCGGCGGGCGCGCGCAAAGAGCGAATCGGCAGCCTCCGGCCCGTGGACGTCGCAGCCCCGCTGCCGGGCCGCGGCCACGGCCGGAGCCAGGATCTCGTCCTCCTCGCGGCCCAGGAGCCCGCCCTCGCCGGCATGCGGATTGAGCCCTGCCAGCGCGATGCGCCCCCCGGCGTGCCGGTCGAGGCACGTGAGCGCCTCCTCGACCGCCTGCTGCTGGATGCCGGCGAGAGCCGCAGCGAGCGGCAGGTGCACGGACAGCAGCGCGACCTGGAGCTCCGGCGCCAGAAATGCCATCAGGTAGTCGCGGCCGTACCGCTCGAGGCCACAGGCAGCGGCGAGGTAGTCGGTGTGACCGACGAAGTCCGGCCGCACGTAGCGGGCGATCGACGACTTCGCGACGGGCGCCGTGACCAGCGCGTCGACCTCGCCGCGGCGCGCCAGATCGAGCCCTGCGTCGAGGGCCGCCAGGGCGGCGTGCGCGTCGGCAGCACCCGACTCGCCCAGCCGGACCGCTCGCGCCTCGGCCACCGGATCGAGCAGGGCCAGTCCGCCGCTGACCGTGGCGAGCGCCGTCCGGTCCGGCGACCGAACCTCGACCACCGCCTCCAGCGTCTGCCGCGCAGCCGGCGGCAGGCTCGCCGCGACGGCGTTCAGCGCTGCGCGCTCCCCGACGAGGAGGACCGTCCGCACGTCGGGCGGTGGGCCCTCGGCCAGAGCGCGAAGCGCAATCTCCGGGCCGATGCCGGCCGGGTCTCCGAGCGTGAGAGCGAGAATCCGCGACGCCGCGGCGTCGCCGGCGGTGCGGTTCAGTCGTCGTCCTCGGCGCCGTCGTCAGCCGCGCCGTGCGCCGGCTCGGCGTCGTCGTCGTCGCCGAGCGGGCGCGGTCCGGGCTGCCCGGGCACTCCGGCCGCCGTCTTACGACGGGCAGGTCGGCGCAGCTCCTCCTCCTTGAACAGGAAGAGGATGCTCGACTTCGGAATCAGCAGGTTGGGTGCATCATGGCGGTGGAACTTGATCGCCGCTTTGTCGTACCACTCGATCCAGCCACGCAGCTCGTCGCCGTTGATCAGGCGCAGCACCATCGGTGTGCGCGCCTGCATCTGCTTGAGGTAGTAGAACTCCTCGGCGTTGGTCTGCTCGGGCGGCGAGGACTTGCGGCGCACCATGCGGGGGGCGTCTCCCTTGCGCTGGTCCCCGATGTCGGGGCGGATCAGTTTGCGGTTGCTCATGAGGCCTCCGGAGCCGGCGCCGCCGCTGCGGCGCCCTTGCGCCCGGACGGATACTGGTCGTCCTCGTAGGCCAGGCAGCAGAGCAGACGCCCGCACTGGCCGGAGATCTTGGACGGATTCAGCGACAGGTTCTGACGCTTGGCCATCTGGATCGAGATCGGCCGGAACTCCTTGAGCCAGGTCGAGCAGCAAAGCGTCTTGCCGCACACCCCGATACCGCCGAGCAGACGCGCCTCGTCCCGGGCGCCCACCTGGGTCATCTGGATCCGGGTGCCGAATCGCTGCGCGGTCTCACGCACCAGCTGCCGGAAGTCGACCCGATGCTCGGCCGTGAAGTAGACGGTAGCCTTGCGCCCGGAGAGCGGAAAGTCCACCCGCGATACCTTCATGTCGAGTTTCAGCGCCCGCACCCGCTCCTGGACGAACAGCTTCGCAGCCTGCTCGCGCTGCAGCTTGCGGTCGTAGGCGGCCGAGTCGTCGTCGTTGGCCGCCCGCAGAATGCGGCGCGCCGAGGACTTCTGGCACGGCTTGAACACCGGCATGGGGGACTTTTCTACATGTCCGTAGGTCGGTTCGCCCTCGATCTCGACGATGACGCGGTCGCCGCAGGCGAAAATCGTCCCCTCGGTGGAGCAGAGGGTCAGATTGGTCTCCTCGCCGAAGCGCACGCCGACGAAAGCGGTCTCGACCGCCGTCGACATTCCCTTGAAGGCACAACCCCCGCAACCCATGGTCGTCTCGCCGTCCCGGCAGGTGCAGGATCGATACCAGTCGCAGGCGACGGTGAGCCGATGCTGCTACCACCGGCCCGATCGGCCCGCGAGCAGACCCGCCGCGGACTGCCTGTGGACTGCGCCTGTGAACTGCCTGCCGAATTCGGCGCCATTATGGCCGCGCCCCTGGCGGGGGTCAACCGCGCCGGACGGCCTGACGAAGCCGCCGCCCGGTTTGCGCTCAGGTGTCTTGGGGCAGCCCGTCCAGCAGCGCCTCGCAGTGCTCGAGCACCGTCTGCAGCCGCCAGCCGCCGTCCTCCTTCTCGATCCGCTTCCACGGACGGCGCGCCGTCCAGCCCTCGGCCGCCGCCAGTTTCTTCTCGGCGCGCGGCAGGTCGGCAGCGAGAACGTCGCGCGCGGCCGCCAGCCACTTGTCGGACACTGACGACCAGCGGGCCATCTCCAGCGAACCGTCGTGGAGACGCGAACCCCGCTCGACGTAGTGGCGCGTCGCCTCGACCGCCGTGGCGATGCGCTCGAGGAGCTGCAGCGAGGCCTCGTGCGACGCGTCGCGCCGCGCCCGCGCGCGACTCAGACCGGCGGCCAGCCGATCGAGCAACTCCTGAGCTTCGGGAACCATCGCCGGGCAGTCTCTCCCGCGCCGTCGCGCCGCGTCAATGGACCCCCGACGGTGCCCGTCGCGGAGCCGGCTTCAGCTCTCGCGGGACTCCCGTTCGAAGCCGGAACGCAATTCGCGCAGATTGAAGCTTCCGGTCTCCTGGGTGGCGGCGGCACGCTCGATGAATCCGCGCCCGATGTCGTGGCGTAGCACCTTGCTCGGCCACTGAATGCGGGCCGCGGCCGCGTATGCGGTGCGGAGCGCACTGGCCAGGTCGGGAGCCGTCGCGCCCACGTTGAGCACCCGCCCGCCGATGGCGACGAGTTCGCCGTCCCGCCGAGCGGTGCCGGCGTGGAAGACGTGCGCTCCTGGCAACGCTGCCGCCTCCTCGATCCCGCGGATCGTCTCGCCGCGCACCGGGCGCTCCGGATAGCCGTTGCTGGCCAGCACGACGACCGCCGCGGCCTCCTTGCGAAAGTGCAGGCGATGCACCGGAAAGCTCCCCGCAGCGCCGGCCGCCAGCAGCGGCAGCAGGTCGTCCTCGAGCCGCAGCAGCAGCGCCTGCGCCTCCGGGTCGCCGAACCGGACGTTGAACTCGAGAACCTTCGGCCCGTCGTCGGTGAGCATCAGGCCGGCATACAGCACGCCGCGGAACGGTCGATTCTCGGCGGCCAGACCCGAGATGGTCGGCTTGAGAATCTTCTCGAGCACTTCGCGCGCCTGCGCCGAGGGCAGCAGGCCGGACGGCGAATGAGCGCCCATCCCCCCGGTGTTGGGGCCCCGGTCGTCATCGAGCAGCCGCTTGTAGTCGCGGGCGGTGGCGAACGGCAGCAGGCGTTCCCCATCGGCCAGCGCCATGAAGGAGACCTCCTCGCCGACCAGGTACTGCTCGACGACGACGCGGTCGCTGGCGACTCCGAAGCGACGCTCGCCGAAGAAGATCTCCAGCGCCTCCTCGACCTCGTCGCGGGTCGTCGCCACCACGACCCCCTTGCCCGCCGCGAGTCCGTCCGCCTTGAGAACGACTGGCAGGTCGAACCGGGCCGCTGCGCGGGCCGCCTCGGCGCGGTCGCGCGTGACGACGAACGGGGCAGTGGGAATGCCGTTGCGCGCCATGAACTCCTTGGCGAACACCTTGCTGCCTTCCAACTCGGCGGCCGCTTTGCGCGGCCCGAAGACCCGCAGCCCGCGCGACTCGAACTCGTCGGCCAGGCCCAGTGTCAGCGGCAGCTCCGGGCCGACAACCGTCAAGTCGATCCCGATCTCCTGAGCAAAGCCGGCCAGCTGATGGATCTCCTCGACGCCATGGGGAACGCAATCGGCCAGGGCCGCGATCCCCGGATTGCCGGGGGCGCAGTACAGCTCCGTCAGCAGCGGACTCTGCCGCAGCTTCCAGCACAGGGCGTGTTCGCGCCCGCCGTTGCCGATGACCAGCACCTTCATGGGGCTTCTTCCCCTCTCCCGGGATGACCGGCCTGCGCGGAGGCCACCGTGATCACGTCGGTGACGTCCGCAGCCGAGCAGCCGCGCGACAGATCGTGAACCGGCCGGGCAAGCCCCTGAAGCAGAGGGCCGATCGCCCTCGCCCCCGCCAGCCGTTCGGTCAGTTTGTAGGCAATGTTACCTGCGTCGAGGTCCGGGAAGACGAGCACATTGGCCGAGCCGGCCACCGGGCTGCCGGGAGCCTTGCGCTGGGCCACCTCGGGCACCAGGGCGGCGTCGGCCTGCAGCTCGCCGTCGAAAGCGAAGTCGACCCGCCGCCGGGCCAGCTCCTCGACCGCCCGCCGCACGCGGTCGACCCGGGGGTGGGCTGCACTGCCGTGGGTCGAGAACGAAAGCAACGCCACCCGCGGCTCCAGGCCCAGCAGGGTCCGACAGGAGGTCGCCGCCGCGATGGCGATCTCCGCCAGCTGCTCGGAAGTCGGCTCCGGCACCACCCCCGCGTCGCTGTAGATCAGCTCCCGGCCGTCGCCGAGCAGCATGAGAAAGCAGGAGGAGACGAGCTGCAGTCCCGGAGCCGGCCCCACCCCGGCCAGTGCGGCCCGCACCGTGTCGGCAGTGCTCGCCACCGCCCCCATCACCGCACCGGCGGCCAGCCCGCAGCCGACCATGGCCGCAGCCAGGGGGAGGGGATCGACCACCCGCTGCTCGATCTCGGCCGGCGTCCGGCCCCGCGCGCTCAGCCGCTCGCGAAGGTGGAACCGCGCCGGCTCGAGCTCGGCCGAGGCCGGATCGAGCAGCTCGACCGCTCCGGGGTCACAGCCCAGCCGCTGCAGGCGGGCCGCCGTCGGCCCCGGAGGCCCGAGCAGCACCGGCTGCGCCAGACCGGGCCGTGCGGCTGCGACAGCGCCAGCGAGGACCCGCTCGTCGTCGACTTCGGGCAGTACGACTCGCGCCGGGGCCGACGCGGCGCGGGAGCGTAAGCGGGCGAGCGCATCGGCCATGGCCGCGCGCTCGCTCAGGCGGTCGTGGGCGCCGCGGCGAGCGCCGCGATGGCCTGCTCGACCTCCTCGACCACGTAGTCGGGGGTCGACGCGCCGGCGGTCACGCCGACCACGCCTCCGTCGGCGAACCACTCGGCCTGCAGGTCGTCCGAGCCCTGGATCAGGTAGCTCGGCTTGTAGCGGGCACAGATCTCCCACAGGTGCCGCGTGTTGGCCGAGCGCTTGCCTCCGATGACGATGATGCAGGTGACTTCGGGATCGCGACCCAGCTCGTGAGCCGCCTCCTGATTCTGCTTGGTGGCGTAGCAGATCGTGTCGGCGCGGCGGGCGGCCGGCACCTGCGCCTCGATGTGGCGCGCGACCGGCTCGAACTCCTCGGCGTTGAGGGTCGTCTGGTAGAAGATCTTGACTCGCTCGTAGCGCGTCCAGTCGACCGCGCGCGCTTCGCGCTCGGTCATCAGAATGTGGTAGTCGGCGGGATCGAGGTCGTGCGTGTAGCCGATGACCTCGCGATGGTTCGGGTCGCCGATGAACACCAGATGGGCGCCTTCCGACAGGGCCACGCTCGCTTCGTCATGGATGTCGTAGACGAACGGGCAGGTCGTGTCGAGAATGCGCAGGCCGCCAGCTCGGGCCCTCTGATGGAACGACGGCGGCACGCCGTGAGCCGAGAAGACGATCGTGCCCTGCTCGACCTCCTCGAATCCCTGCACGGTGTGAACGCCGAGCTGCTCCATCTCCTCGACGACCCGCTCGTTGTGGACGACCTGTCCGAGGATGTTCCCGGTGTTGCCACGGGCGGCGAACTTCTTCACCTTCTGGTCCGCGATGCGCACTCCGGCGCAGAACCCGTACTTGGCGGCGCGCCTGATCCTCACGCCGGAGACTCTAGCACCGGCAGCGTTTTCAGGCCCGCGCCGCGGCCAGACGGCGTCCGACGACCTGCCAGTCGACGACTTTCCACCACGCCGCCAGATAGTCGCTCCGCCGGTTCTGGTAACTGAGGTAGTACGCGTGCTCCCAGACGTCCACGCCGAGCAGAGGCGTCTGCCCGCTCGACAGCGGGGAGTCCTGATTGGCCGTGGTCGTCACAGCGAGCGCACCGCCGCCGCCGGCGACCAGCCAGGCCCAGCCGGACCCGAAGACACCGGCAGCGGCGGCGCTCATCTTCTCGGTCAGTCCGTCGAGCGAACCGAACACCGTCTCGATGGCGCGCCCGAGCTCTTCGGACGGAGCGGCGCCGCCGGGCCTCATCGACTCCCAGAACAGGGTGTGGTTGGCGTGACCTCCCCCGTGATTGCGCACCGCCGTTCGGACCGCCTCGGGCACGGCGGCCAGATCCACGAGCAGGGCCTCCACCGGCCGGCCGCTGAGCTGCGGAGCCGTAGCTACCGCTTCGTTGAGCTTGGCGACATAGGCAGCGTGGTGCTTGCCGTGATGGATACGCATCGTCTCGGCGTCGATGTGCGGCTCGAGAGCGTCGACAGCGTACGGCAGCGGCGGCAGCGTGAACGCCGGCCCGCCCGCATCAGGGGTCTTGTCCGGGTCTCCGGCCAGGATCGCCCGGGGCGCCACCATGGCTCCGGCGGTGACCAGCGCAACGGTTTCGAGTACTTCTCTGCGGTCCATGCTCACTTCGCTTCTCCTTCCGCAGCGGCAGCACCCGCGGTGGCGGGCGACAGCCCCTGCACCAATTCGAGGCGGACGCGCGCCGACGAGCGCGCGACCCGGATCTCGACCGGAGTCGACCGCTCGTCGATTGCCAGCCAGAGATCCATCTCCCCTTTCCACACCCGGCGTTCCGGGCGCACCAGCGGCCGCACCGTGAAGTGGCGAGCCGCCACCGTCCGTCCTCCGACCTTCCGATCCTCGACTCCGCGCGGTTCGACGAGGACCGGATAGAGCTTGCCGTCCGACCAGATCTCCAGTTCGAGAGGTTCGCGCGGCGGCGACAGGCGCAAGAGATGCACGGCGGTAGCGATGTCGATAACGCCGGTCTGTCCGATCTCCGACGCCTTCTGCTTCGGTTCGCCACGCCAGCGTTGGCTCGACCAGGCTCGTTCCGTCACTCCGGTGGCGGGAACCCACTCCGAACCGTAACGGAAGAAGTCCCCGCCCGCCGTCCCGTCGACCGTGATGAGCAGCTCGCTACGCCAGCGGCCGTCGGGCAGTTCGACGTGAGTAAGACTGCCAACCCCCTCGTCAGGCATGAACAGGCCGGCGATGGCGCCCAGGAACCCTTCGAGGTGCCACTTGTAATGGAGGGTTTCGGCCGCCGGGGCCGCGCCGGCGCGACCGGCGACGGCGCACGCAATCAGCAGGAAGATCGGCAGCGCCGCCCACCGGACCCGTCGAGCACGCATCGCCACCCATGATACGGGAAACGCTCCGATTGCGCCGGTGCGGCGTGCCAGAATCCGCAAGCTCGACCGTCTGTGGGCGGCACGCGCGATGCGCCGCGACGGTTCGGACTCGTCCAAATCGACCGCTGGAGGAGAACGCCCGATGCGACAGCGACCGCAGCGCAAAGCGATCCGCTGGCTCGCGCTCGTTGGACTGCTCGCGCTCGCGTTGCCCTTTCTGTCGGCCGCGGCGGCCGCGGACGATCCCGCTGCAACCGAATATCCACCGCGCCTCGACAGCTACGGGGATTCGTCGGGCCTGACGCTCGGCGAGATCCTGCGCCAGCGCGTCCAGGCCGAGCCGCTGAATCTGGTCGCGACGCTCCTCTTCCTGGGAGCCGTTCTGCATACCTTCGCGGCACCCCGAATCGCCGCCCGGGCCCACGCCCTCGTCCATCGCGAAGCGGCAGACCGCAACCACGACGGGGAAATCGCGGCCGACGAGCGGCCGCTCGATCGGCGCAGCTTTCGCGCCGAGATGCTGCACTTTCTGGGTGAAGTCGAGGCGGTGTTCGGTATCTGGGTGGTACCGCTGCTGATCGTCATCGCACTGAGTCGAGGCTGGTCGACCGCCGAGGGCTTCATTGCCCGCCGCGTGCATTTCACCGAGCCGCTCTTCGTCGTGGTCATCATGAGCATCGCCGCAACCCGTCCAGTGCTCCAGTTCGCCGAGGCGGCGATCGGTCGCATTGCCCGCCTGGCAGGCGGCTCCCCGCTCGCCTGGTGGGTGACCATCCTCACGATCGGCCCGCTGCTCGGCTCGTTCATCACCGAGCCGGCTGCCATGGTGATCTCCGCGCTGCTGCTGGCCGACCGGCTCTACGCGCTGCGCCCGAGCCCCCGGCTGGCCTACGCCACCCTCGGCCTGCTGTTCGTCAACATTTCGGTCGGCGGCACGCTGACGCACTTCGCCGCACCCCCCGTCCTGATGGTGGCCGGACGATGGGGCTGGGGCCTCGAGTACATGGCGAGGCAGTTTGGCCTCAAGGCACTGCTCGGCATCCTGGTGGCCAACGCGGTCTACGCCCTCTGTTTCCGCCGCGAGTTCGCGGCTCTGGCTGAGCGGGCGCCGCAGTCCGCTGAGCGTGCCGCGCGGCCGCCCGTGCCGGCCTGGCTGGTGACCATCCACCTCGGGTTCCTGGCCTGGACCGTATTCACCGCGCACACGCCGGCCCTGTTCGTCGGCGGTTTTCTCTTCTTCCTCGCCTTCCTGCAGGCGACCGCGCCACATCAGGACCCGCTCAACCTGCGCTCTCCGCTGCTGGTCGGCTTCTTCCTGGGCGGCCTGGTGGTGCACGGCACGCTCCAGCAGTGGTGGATCGAACCGGTCCTGTCGCGCCTCGGCGAGCTGCCGCTGTTCTTCGGTTCGGTCGCCCTCACCGCGTTCAACGACAACGCTGCGATCACCTACCTCGCCTCGCTCGTGCCCGGCCTCGACGAGGGGATGCGCTACGCAGTCGTCGCCGGCGCGGTGACCGGAGGAGGACTGACGGTGATCGCCAACGCACCCAACCCGGCGGGACAGTCGATCCTCGCGCGCCACTTCGAGGGGGGGATCTCGCCGGTTCGACTCTGCGCCGCGGCGCTGGTCCCGACGGCGATCCTGGCCGCGGCCTACCTGGCGATCCGCTGAGGCGGTCCGGCCGCCGGCCGCTGGCGCGCCCGCACAGCGCGCACGGCGCCGGCGAGGGCACGCCCGGCCTCACCGGCCTCTTCGACGAGCCGCTCTGCCAGCAGGGCCAGCGTCGTGCCTTCGGGCGGCTCGGACTCGAGCAACAGCTGCGGCAGACCGACCGCCACGGCGGGTCGGGCGCGGCCACCGCCGATCTCCGGCGCCAGCTGCAGCAGGTGCTCGGCGTCGAGCACCAGCGCATCGGCCGGCGCTTCGGCCAGCGCGCGCAGCACCGCTGCCCGCCCCTCCACCCGGAAGACCTCCACACCGAGCGCGCCGACCTGGGCCGCCAGCCGAGCTCCGGCCTCACGACGCGCCGCCACCAGGAGGACCGGCCGCCGCGCCCCGCGGCCCGGCAGGACTCGCTGGACGATCGAGGCCGCCTCGCCTGCCGGCACCACGGCGTCGATCGCCAGTGCGATGCCCACGCGATCGTCGTCGGCGATCAGCAGCGCAAGCGCCGACCCGGCGACGCCGACCTCGTGCAGCACCGCATGCAGCGCCTCCCAGTCGGCAGCACGCGTCGGCGCGAACCGGGCGGTGACGATCTGGGGACGCAGCTCGGCCAGACGTCGAGCGGTCTCCGGTGCATCGGCCGCCCGGACGACCAGCCACCCCTCGCGCTCGAGCGGGTACGCGAGCAGGTTGAACCGCGCGCGCTCCGGCTCGACGATCAGCACGTGGCGCCGGACGTCGGCATCCGCACCGCCACCTCGCACCGAGGCCGCAACTTCCGCGTCGGCGACGACCGCTTCGGGATCGACGGGCAGCACGACGCGGAACGTCGACCCCGTGGAGTCCGACCGGGCCACATCGAGCCGGCCTCCGAGCAGTTCGACCAGCTGCCGTGCGATCGACAGCCCGAGGCCGGTGCCGGCCAACGGCCGCACGCCGTCGACCACCTGGCGGTACGGTTCGAAAATCGCCTCGCGCAGCTCCGGGGCGATCCCGGCTCCGTGGTCGCTGACCGCCAGCTCGTAGGACGCCGTTCCCAGCGGCGACTCCTCGGCCGCCACCGCCCGCGCGGCGAGGATCACCTCGTCTCCAGCCGGTGAGAACTTCACCGCGTTCGAGAGCAGGTTGAGCAGCACCTGGCGCAGGCGGGCGATGTCCACCCGGGCCGGAGGCAGCGTCCCGGCGATGCGATGGGCCACCCGCACACCGCGATGCAGCGCGAACCCCTCCATGAGCGAAACCACGCTCTCGACGACAGCCCCGACGTCCACCTCCTCGATCAGCATCTCCATCCGCCCGGCCTCGAGCTTGAGCTGATCGAGCACGTTGTTGACCAGGCGCAACAGCTGCTCGCCGCCGTCGCGAACGTTGGCCAGGTAGCGCTGCTCGCGCTCCGAGAGGCGCTCGCCGACCGTTCGTTCGAGCAGCTCCGAGAAGCCGAGGATCGCGGTGAGCGGGGTGCGCAGCTCGTGACTGGTGCGCGCGAACAGCTCGCGCCGGGCCTCCTCGGTCTGGCGTGTGCGGGCGTTTGCCACGTCGGCGGAATGCAGGTGCTCGGCCAGTGCGCGCGCGTAGCGGGACAGGTCATCGGTGCGTTCCTCGATGCGGGCCTCGAGTTCCCGGCGGCGGGCCGCCAGAGCGCGGACGCGGGTGCGCCAGAGCGCGGCGAGCGCCAAGGCCAGCGCCAAGGTGGCGAGGAGGCGGGCGACCGGACGCTCCCACCATGCCGCGACGACGACGAACGGCTGGCGGGCCGGGGGACCCCACTCGTCGGACCGCGACGCCGCGCGCGCCTCGATCACATAGCGACCGGGCGCGAGATTCATGTATTCGCGAAACGGCTCGGCGCGGGCCGGCGACCAGTCGCTCTCGTGGCCGACCAGCCGGAACTGGAACGTCAAGTCGCGACTGGCGGCGAGCGTCATCGCGCGCGCCTCGACCCTCAGGCTGCGATCGCCCGGCGGCAGCTCCGGTGCCGCCTCTCCGAGCCATCCCAGCGGTTCGGTGGCGACGGCGGTGAACGGCAGGCGGAACGTCCGCCCCTCGGCGGTGGTCAGGGCGACGATCGAGGCCACGGGCGGTTCCTCGGTCGCGGCCGCCGGCGGCAGGAACCCCGCGAGACCCTTCTTGAATCCGAACCAGAGTCGACCGTCGGGTGTACCCGTGAAGGCCCCGCCGTTGGTGACCTCGGTGCCCACCGCCCCGGCGTCGCGATCGATGCGCGCCGTGACGCGACCGCGCCCGCCAGCGGCGCGGGGGTCGAAGAGCAGGACGCCGCGATTGGTCCCCAGCACGAGTTCGCCCGTGTCGAGCTCAGTCGCGTTGAGCGTCAGCACGCCCGCCAGGCCGGCGTCTTCCGACCAGGTCTGGAAGCGCGGCTCGAGCGCACCGGGCGCAGCACGGGCGACCTGCCCGAGTCCCCCGGCCAGGAGCGAGCCATCGCGCGCCAGGCCGAGCCCGCGCACCGTCGAGACCCGCAGCCCGGCGTCAGGTTCGACCGCGCGGAAGCGCTCACCGTCGAACCAGGACAGTCCCTCGCCGTGAGCCGCCCAGAGGCGGCCGGCGCCATCGACCTGCAGCATGTACGCGCGCGTCGCCGCCAGACCGTCCGCCTCGGTGAAGATGCGGCGGACGCGCGGCGGCTCGGCAGCCGGATCGAGGCGGGCGACACCCGCCGTGGTGGCGACCCAAAGGTCGCCGCCCGGGTCCACCGCCAGGGCGAGCACGAACTCGCCCGGCAGCCCCTCTTCGACGCCCATGTTGCGACACTGGTCCTCGCGCAGCTGGCAGAGTCCCCCGTCGGTGCCCACCCAGAGCACACCGCGGCGATCGCGCACGATCGACCAGACCCAGCGACCCGGCAGCCCGTCCTCACGGCGCCATACCCGCGTCTCCGGTTCGCCGTGCGGCCCCAGGCGCAGGCGTGCCAGCCCGCCGAAAGTGCCGACCCAGAGGGTGCCGTCCGGGTCGCTCGCCAGGGCGTCGACCTGACGGTCCGGCAGCCCGTCGCTCTCGCCGAAGCCCAGCATCTCGATGTCGTCCAGGCGCGCCAGGCCGCCCTCGGTGCCGACCCAAAGCGCCCCCTCCCGGTCTTCGAGCAGCTGGCGGACGCCGTCGTCGGGAAGCCCCGCGCTCTCGCGCACGCGCCGACAGCGACCCGAAGTCACGTCCACGCAGTGCAGCATGCCGTCATCGGAGGTGCCGATGACGAGGCTGCCATCCTGCCGCGCCAGAAGGGTGTAGACATCGAGCTCGGCCAGCCGCCCGTCGCGGCCGGGCGTCCGCCACGAGCCCTGGTCGAAGATGCGAACGCCGCCGTCGCGCGTCCCGACGACGATCCGTCCGCGCCGGCCTTCGGCCAGCGCCCGGACGATGCGCGGTTCGAACCCTTCCTCGGCGGTCCAGGTGCGGCAGGCGCCGAGCTGGCCCTCGGCCTCGAGCATGCAGCGCGCCAGACCTGCCCCGCGCGTGCCGACCCACAGCGCGCCGTCCGTGGCCGGCAACAGGGCGTACACGTACTCCCCCGGCAGACCGTCCTCGACCCCGTAGCGCCGGAACATTCCGTTGCTGCGGGCGTAGAGCCCGTCCTGCGTGCCCAGCCAGAGCGTGCCGTGGCGATCCAGCACGGCCGACCAGACCGTCGAACGGGGTGCGCTCGACTCGCGATGCGCCACGATCTGACGGCCGTCGTAGCTGGCGACGCCCGTCGAGGTGCCGAGCCAGAGCTGCCCGGTCGCGTCCTCCACGATCGCCCGGACCGTCAGCGCGGGAAGGCCTTCCGAGATGCCGAGGCCGGCAAAGCCGCCGCTGTCGTAGCGTGCCAGGCCCCAGCTGGTGCCCACCCAGAGCAGGCCGCGGCTGTCCTGCAGCAACGCCCAGATCTGCGTCGACGGCAGACCCGACTCGACATCGTAGCTCGTGAACGCCAGCCGCTGCGCACCGGCAGTCGTGGCCGTCCAGCTGCCCCACAGGGCGATCAGCAGCGCGAGCAGCAGGCGTCCGCTGCGTGCCGGGACGCAGCACGACCGCGCGCGCAGCATCGGCCCCTGCCGTCCCGAGTCCATGACGTCCGCCTCCGCCTCGAGTCAGGCGTCAATGTAGCACGGCGCGCCGGCGCTGACGGTCGCTACTCGGTGGAAACGCGGGTGGCGTCATCGCCCGACAGGGCGGTGCGCAGGGCATGCCAGGCAAGAGTTGCGCACTTGACCCGCATCGGGTACTCGCGCACGCCGTCGAGCGCCATCAGCTCGCCGAACCGGTCCTCGTCCGCAGCGCTCTCGGCGGGATCCGGCGCCGTGCCGGTCAGCCGCGAGCGGAACGCGTCCGCCAGCGCCAGCGCGTCCGCGATCGGGCGGTTCCGGATCCGTTCGGTCATCATCGAGGCGGACGCGGTCGAGATGGCGCAGCCGCTGCCCTCGAAGCGTGCTTCGACGATTCGACCACCCTCTACTCGCAGACGGAGCCGGATCCTGTCGCCGCAGAGCGGGTTGTGGCCTTCGATCTCGCGGTTGGCCGACTCGAGGCCGCCGAAGTTGCGCGGATTGCGGTAGTGGTCCAGCAGGATCTCCTGGTACAGCTCCTCGAGACCGCTCATCGGACGAGCAGCCTCCGCGCCCGCTCGACCGCGGCGACCAGTGCCTCGATTTCCGCCGCCGTCGAGTAGGCGCCGAACGAGGCGCGCACGGTGGCGGCGACGCCGAAGTGATCCATCACGGGCTGCGCGCAGTGATGGCCGACGCGCACGGCGACGGAGGCCGCGTCGAGCACCGTGCCGATGTCGTGCGCATGTGCCCCGTCGAGGACGAAGGACACCAGGGCGGTGCGATCCCTCGCCGTGCCGATCATGCGCACGCCCGGGATTTCGGCGAGCCGCTCGGTCGCAAGCTCCACCAGCGCCCGCTCGTGGGCGTCGAGCGCGGGGCGCCCGATGCCGTCGATCCAGTCCAGCGCCGCCGCCAGGCCCACCGCCTCCGGACCTGCCGGCGTGCCGGCCTCGAAGCGGTGCGGCGGGTCGAGGTAGGTCGTGCGCTCGATCGTCACCTGGCGGATCATGCCGCCGCCGCCCTGCCACGGCGGCATCCTCGCCAGCAGCTCGCGACGGCCCCAGAGTACGCCGATCCCGTTCGGGCCGTAGACCTTGTGGCCCGAGAACGCATAGAAATCGCAACCCAGCCGGGTCACGTCGACCGGCAGGCGCGCTGCGGCCTGGGCGCCGTCGACCACGCTCACGGCGCCGGCGCGGCGTGCCATCTCGCACAGCTGGGCCACCGGGACTACGGTGCCGAGCGCATTGGACACGTGTGCCATGGCCAGGATCCGCACTCGACCGCCGGCCAGGTGGCGCGCCGCGACCTCGAGATCCACCTCGCCGCGGGCGTCGATGGGAGCGACGACCAGCCGCGCGCCGGTCGCCTCCGCCGCCAGCTGCCACGGGACGATGTTGGAGTGGTGTTCGAGACCGGTGACGAGAATCTCGTCGCCCACCTTGAGGTGGGATCGGCCCCAGCTGGCCGCTACCAGGTTGATGGCTTCCGTCGTGCCGCGCACGAAGACGATCTCGTCCGTCGCAGCGCCGAGGAACCGCGCCGCCCGCTCCCGGGCCGCCTCGTAGGCCGCCGTCGCCTCGGCCGAGAGGCGATAGACGCCGCGCGCGATCGCCCCGTAGGTCTCGACGTAGCAGCGCTCGAGCGCCTCCAGGACGATGCGCGGCTTCTGCGTCGTGGCGGCGCTGTCGAGATAGGCGAGGCCGCGCTCGTGAGGCGGCGACAGGGCCGGGAACTGCGCCCGCACGCCGGCGGCGTCGAACTCCGGCGGGCTGGGCGCCCGCACCGTCGCAGTGCCGCTCACCGCCCGCTCCGCCCCGTGTGCCGCTGGGTCATACCGCCTCGCGGACCACCTCGCCCTGCGGGATCCAGCCCAGCAGGTACTCCTGCAGCGACTGCCGCAGCGGCTCGACGCGGGTGCGTTCGATCAGGTCGGCAGCAAACGCGTAGGTGAGAAGGCTGCGCGCCGCCTCCAGGCCGATCCCACGTGACCGCAGATAGAAGACCGCGAGCTCGTCGAGCTGCCCGACCGTCGAGCCGTGGGTGCACCGCACGTCGTCGGCGAAGATCTCGAGCTGCGGGTTGGCGTTGACCAGTGCGTCCTTCGACAGCAGCAGATTGCGGCTGGTCTGCTTGGCATCGGTCTTCTGCGCCTGCGGATGCACGTGGATGCGTCCGTTGAACACGCCGCGCGAGCGCTCGTCGAGAACGCCCTTGAACAGCTCGTGGCTCGTGGTGTGCGGCCGAGCATGATCGACGCGCATGTGGAAATCGGCCAGCTGCGTCCCCCGCACCAGGTACAGTCCGTTGAGCGTCACCTCCGAGCCCTCGCCCGCCAGCACCGCCTGCACGTCGTGCCGCGCGAGCGCCGCGCCGAGCGAGAACGACTCGCTGGAAACGTTGGCCGATCGCCCGGTTTCGATGTGCAGCAGGCCGAGGTGAAACGTCTCGAGCGACTCGCGCTGCAGCTTGTAGTGGTCGACGATCGCCTCGTCGCCAGCCACGATCTCGGTGACCGGCGCGACCAGCCTGGTGGCGCCCGCCGGCCCGACGTAGCTCTCGATCAGCGTGACCCGGGCATGCTCGCGGGCCAGGACGAACAGGCGCGGGAAGACTGCCGTGGCACGCGGTCCCGTCGTGGCGACGAAGACGACGTGGATCGGCTGTCCCGCGTCGGCGCCCGGCTCGAGGTCGACCACCAGCCCGTCTTCGAACAGCGCCGTCGACAGCGCGGCGAACGGCCGGTCGACGAAATCGGCCCGACGCGCGAACTCCGGTTCGATCCTTGCCCGCGCGCTATCGGACGCATTCGCGAGATTGAACAGGTGCACACCGGCGGGCAGCGGGTCCGAGCTCGAGAGTTCGTGGCGGAACCGCCCGTCCACGAACACCAGGCAGCGGGTCCCGGGCAGCTCGACCGCGGCCAGCTGGCGCCGCACTTCCTCGGCGTCGAACGCGGTGTCCGCCACCGCGAACGCCTGGCGGGCGACCGGCGCGACGTTCGTGTTGCGCCATTCCTCGTCGTTGACGGTCGGGAAGCCGCGCTCGACGAAGCAGCCGAAAGCCCGCTCACGCAGCCGCCGCAGCGAATCCGGCTGCGGCAGCGCGAGAACGCGCTCCAGCTCCGACGTCCAGGCCGACGGAGCGATCGTGGCCATGCTCTGCACGTCTCCGGTCACGCCCCCGCTCCCAACGCCACCTCCTGCTCGAGCCAGGAGTAACCCTTCTTCTCGAGTTCGAGCGCCAGCTCCTTGCCGCCCGAGCGCAGGATGCGGCCGTCGATCAGGACGTGCACCACGTCGGGCACGATGTAGTCGAGCAGTCGCTGATAGTGGGTGATCACCAGAAAGGCGCGGTCGGCGCCGCGCAGCGAATTGACGCCGTCGGCGACGATCCTCAGCGCGTCGATGTCGAGTCCGGAGTCGGTCTCGTCGAGCACGCACAGGCGCGGCTCGAGCACCGCCATGTGAAAGATCTCGTTGCGCTTCTTCTCGCCGCCCGAGAACCCCTCGTTGACGGGCCGCTGGAGCAGCGCCTCGTCGAGGCCGACCAGCTTGACCTTCTCGCGCACCAGTCGCAGGAAGCCGACTGCGTCGTACTCGGGCAGCCCGCGGTGCTTGCGTACCGCGTTGACCGCGGCCCGCAGGAAGTAGGTGTTCGACACGCCCGGGATCTCGACCGGGTACTGGAAGGCGAGAAACACACCCTCGCGGGCCCGCTCTTCGGGCGCCATCTCGAGCAGGTCGCGTCCGTCCAGCAAGACACGACCCTCGGTGATCTCGTAGTCGTCCTTGCCCGCCAGGACGTTGGCCAGGGTCGACTTGCCCGAACCGTTGGGACCCATGATGGCGTGCACCTGGCCCGAGTCGAGCTTCAGATTGACTCCGCGGAGGATCTCGTTGCCGTCCACGGACGCGTGCAGATTCTGGATTTCGAGCAGCATTTCCGGTTTCCCCGATGCGGCGTTCAGCCGACGCTCCCTTCGAGCGACACGGCGAGCAGCTTCTGCGCTTCCACGGCGAACTCCATCGGCAGCTCGCGGAAGACCTCCTTGCAGAAGCCGTTGACGATCATTGAAACGGCATCTTCGGTATCGATGCCGCGCTGGTTGCAGTAGAAAATCTGGTCCTCGCCGATCTTGGACGTCGACGCCTCGTGCTCCATCTGGGCGGTCGGGTTCTGCACGTCGATGTAGGGGAACGTGTGCGCCCCGCACTGATCGCCGATCAGCATCGAGTCGCACTGCGAGAAGTTGCGCGCGTCGTCGGCGCCCTTGAGGATCTTCACCTGGCCGCGGTAGGTGTTCTGCCCGCGTCCGGCCGAGATCCCCTTGGAAACGATGGTCGACCGGGTGCGCTTGCCGACGTGGATCATCTTGGTTCCGGTGTCGGCCTGCTGGAAGTTGTTGGTCACTGCCACCGAGTAGAACTCGCCGACCGACTCGTCCCCCTTGAGAATGCACGAGGGGTACTTCCAGGTGATTGCCGAGCCGGTCTCGACCTGGGTCCAGCTGATTTTCGACCGCCGACCCGCCGCCAGCCCGCGCTTGGTGACGAAGTTGTAGATGCCGCCCTTGCCTTCCTTGTCGCCCGGATACCAGTTCTGAACCGTCGAGTACTTGATCGACGCGTCGTCGAGCGCCACCAGTTCCACCACGGCGGCGTGCAGCTGGTTCTCGTCCCGCATCGGCGCCGTGCAGCCCTCCAGGTACGAGACATGCGCCCCCGCTTCGGCGACGATCAGCGTGCGCTCGAACTGGCCTGTGTTGGCGGCGTTGATCCGGAAGTAGGTCGACAGCTCCATCGGGCAGCGCACGCCGCGCGGCACGAAGACGAACGAGCCGTCCGAGAAGACCGCCGAGTTGAGGGCCGCGTAGAAGTTGTCGCCGGGCGGCACGACCGAACCGAGGTAGCGCCGCACCAGGTCCGGGTGCTCGCGGATCGCCTCCGACATCGGGCAGAAGATGACCCCCGCCTCGGAGAGCCGGGCCTTGAACGTGGTCGCCACCGACACCGAGTCGAACACGGCATCGACCGCCACCCCGGCCAGCTTCTCGCGCTCGTGCAGCGGAATGCCGAGCTTCTCGTAAGTAGCCAGCAGCTCCGGGTCGACCTCGTCGAGCGACTTCGGCGCGTTCTTCATCGACTTCGGCGCGGCGTAGTAGGAGATCGCCTGGAAGTCGATCGGCGGATAGGTCACGTTGGCCCAGTCCGGCACCTTCATGCCCTGCCACTGGCGCAGGGCCTTGAGGCGCCACTCGAGCATCCAGTCCGGCTCGTTCTTGAGCCGCGACAGCCGGGTCACGACCTCTTCGTCGAGGCCCGGGGCAAAGGTGTCCTGCTCGATATCGGTGACGAACCCGAACTTGTACTCGCGGGTCGCCAGCTGTTCGATCGTCTCGTTCTCGGTCGTCATCTCGAAATTGCGCCTTCCTGGGAGCCGCCCGGCTCCCGACCGCGTGCCGCGGTCCCGCCCAGATCGATGTCGGCCCTCCGGGGGCCGAGCTGTACCAGCGGCGCGCCGTCGGGGCGCGCCAGATCGGCCAGAGTCACCCGGCCCAGCGCCGAGTCGACCGCCACGTTGATGGCCTGCCAGTGGCCCCGGACCTGGCAGAACGACTCGCGGTCGCACTCGCCCGGCGTGCCGTCGATGCAGACCGTCAGCGCCACCGGCCCCTCGAGCGCCCGCAGGATCTCGGCGGCGGTGATCGCCTCGGCCGGGCGCGCCAGGGAGTAGCCCCCCTTGACCCCGCGGTGCGAACAGAGCAGGTCGTGGCGAACCAGCAGCTTCAGCGTCTTCGAAACCATCGGCAGCGGCAGCCGCGTCTCGGCGGCCAGATCGGGTGCGTTGACGACCCGGTCGGGCGCCGCCGCCAGCCTCGTGAGCAGCACGAAGCCGTAGTCCGTCTGCTTGGTCATTCTCAGCATGGGGCTCCCGGCGCGTGTGTCGGCGGCCACCCCGGCGGTCCGGCGGTGCCTGGCTGACCTCGACTAAACAGGACATAAATAGTCCCGTTTCGCCATGATACCGGCAGCGCCGGGAAAGTCAACCGGCGCGGGCCCTGCCGCCGGCCGGAGGGCAGGCGGTCAGGTCGATTCGAGCAGGTCGCGGATCCGGCGGTCGAGGACGTCCGCCGAGAACGGCTTCTGAAGGAAGGCCGCGCCCTCCTGCGCCAGGCCGACACGCAGCAGCGGACTGTCGGCGTAGCCGGACATGAACAGCACCCGCAGGCGCGGGTCGCGGCGCTGGAGGCGCTGTGCGAGGTCCAGACCCGACATGCCCGGCATGACGATGTCGGTGAGCAGCAGGTCGACCCCCTGCTCGAGCCGGGTGGCCGCCTCGAGCGCCTCGGCACCGTTCGAGGCGGTGATCACGGCGTACCCGCGATCGGTGAGGATCTGCTCGGCGAGGCTGCGCACCAGCTCTTCGTCCTCGACCAGCAGGATCAGCTGGCGGGCGTCGGCGGCCGGCTCGTCCTGCGACGGCAGGCGCATCTCCCCGCTCGAGACGCGCCGGCCGCTGGGCGGCTCGACCTGCGGGAAGTAGACGTGGAAGACACTGCCTTGTCCGGGGTGGCTGTCGGCGAAGATGAACCCCTCGCACTGCTTGACGATGCCGTAGACAGTCGACAGGCCGAGACCGCTGCCGCGGCCGCGCTCACGGGTGGAAAAGAACGGTTCGAACAGTCGGGAGAGCGAAGCCGGGTCGATCCCGCTGCCGCTGTCGCGCACCGATAGCCGGACGTACACCGGCGCCGGAGGCGCGTCGATGCCCCGGCGCCGGATCTCGTCGGCGTCGGCCACCGCCGTCGAGACCTCGATGCGCCCACCCTCCGGCATGGCGTCGCGCGCGTTGACGAACAGGCTGACGCACAGCTGCTCGAGCAGCGCGGTATCCACCAGGATCCGTCCCACCTGCTCCTCGGTCAGGTCGACGACGACGACGTCCTCGCTGACGATCCGCCGCAGCGTCGGCAGCTTGCTCTGGAGGAACGCGTTGAGGTCGATGCGGTCCGGATGCGCCGGCTGCTGGCGACCGAACGCCTGCAGCTCCCGGGTCAGGTCGCTGGCCCGCTCGCCGGCGCGCAGGATCTCCAGCACGTCGGCACGCAGCGGGTCGGTCGGCTTGAGCCTCGAGAGCAGCCGCTCCCCGTATCCGGTGATGGCGCCGAGCAGCTGGGTGAATTCGTTGGCGATCCCGGCCGCGAACCGTCCGGCCGCCTCCAGACGGACGGCCTGCCGCAGCTGCTCTTCGAGCCGGCGCTGCTCGGAAACGTCCCGGCCGCTGCCCTGGATCCCCTCCGGCTGACCGTCGCGCAACACCAGATGCGAGCTGACCTCGACCGGAACCCGCGTGCCGCTGCGACGCTGGAGGTGGATCTCGTAGCGCGTCCGGTCACGCCCGCGCCCCAGCTTGGCGCGCATCGCCCGGCGGACGACCTCGCGGTCGTTCTCGAGGGGGACGAACTCCTCCCACGGGCGACCGACGATCTCGCTCACCTCGCAGCCGATCAGCTCGGCCATCGTCCGGTTGACCGCCGTGAAACGACCATCCAGATCGATCGACCAGATCAGATCGGACGAGTTTTCGAACAGGTTTCGATAGCGCGCGTCGCTGCGCAGCCGTTCTCCGTCCGCCAGGAAGTGCGCGTTGGCCGTCTCGAACAGCCTCCCGAAGGCGGCAGTGCGGACCAGCTGGGCGAGTCGATCCGGCTTCCGATCGCCGGACGACTCGACGACGAGGAAGATCGGCGCGGTCGCCGGCGCCGGCGCCGGCACGAGGTGCACGACCGCCGTGCCGCGCGCCGCGAATCGCGCTGCCAGCGGAGCCGGAAGAGCGGCGACCTCCACGGACACCGTAGCTCCGCGCTCGACGGCGCCGACCAGCTCGGCGCCGAAGTCCGTGTCGACACGAGCGCCGACCATCGGATGAGCGGCGGTCGACCGGACCGACTGCGCGATCCAGGAGCCGATCCGGCGCACCGTCGGCTCGGCCGGCGGCGGCAGGACGCGCAGCATCGCGCACGCGTGCCCGCCGCACGCCCGTCCGAGCGAAGCGACGAAAGCGGTGGCTCCGGCCTCGGGCGTCGACGCCGCCAGCGCCGCGAGCAGCGCGTCCAGAAGCACCGCTTCCGGGCCGGCCGCGACTCCGTCGATGTGCGGGTGGTCAGCCATCATCAGTTGCTGTCGGACACCCCGCGATCCTAGCAAAGGGGTCCGACGCCGCCCGCCGCCCGAACGGGTCCGCAGGAACTTTTTTCTCCCACCACTTGCACTCTGACCGGAAATGTTGACAATTACATGCAACGTTCTTCTCCGACGATCCGGATCCGCGCGTTCCTCGCCGATCGCGGGACCTCCCGGGGAGAGGAGAGGACGGCGACGGGAGGCGTCGCCGCATTCAAAGGAGGCAAGGAATGGCAGCGAAGAAGAAGGCAGCGAAGAAGGCCAGGAAGGCCGCCAAGAAGCCGGCCAAGAAGGCCGCCAAGAGGACCACGAAGAAGGCCGCGAAGCGCAAGCCCGCCAAGAAGGCCAAGAAGGCCGCCAAGAAGCCGGCCCGCAAGGCCGCCAAGAAGGCTGCCAAGCGCAAGCCTGCCAAGAAGGCCAGGAAGGCGAAGAAGGCTGCCAAGCGCAAGCCCGCCAAGAAGGCCAAGAAGGCCGCCAAGCGCAAGCCCGCAAAGAAGGCTGCCAAGAAGGCCGCCAAGAAGCCGGCCAAGAAGGCCACTCGACGCAAGGCAGCAAAGAAGAAGGCTCCGGCGCCGGCTCCCGAGCCGATGCCGCTGATGCCGCCGGCCATGTAATCCCGGTCCTCGCGACCGGCAGCTTTCCCCGACCCTGACGTCGCTCGCCCGACGTCAGGGTTTTTTCACGCCCGCGTCCCGCGAACCGAGCCGGGGCGATCGGCCCTGTCGGTATACTCCAGGCCCAGAACCGCGCGGCTCATCCGCGCTAAGGAGTGTCCGCATGTCCCACGCCTCCTGCTCGATCCCCCGCCTCTCCCGTTCCGGTCTCGCGGCCGCGATCGTCCTGGTCGGACTGATCGGCGCCGCGCCCGCCCCGGCACGTGACCGTTTCCCGATGGAACTGACGGTCGCCGATGTCGAAGGGCAGCCGATCGAAGGCGCCGCGATCTCGATCCGCAGCACGACGGACGCCGCACTCCTGCTCGAGGGGATGACCAATCGCAAGGGCAAGCTCAAGGTAGAGCTGCCCGACTTCAGCCAGGTCTACCAGCTCCAGGTCACCGCAACCGGCATGGCGACCTTCACCGAGACGCTCGACATGGCGGCGTCCGGACTCGAAGCCGGCGCCACTGCGGAGGTCAAGGTGACGATGCGCGAGCCGAACGCGCAGATGTCCTACAACCAGGGCGTGACGGCGCTGACCGGCGGCGACCTGGCGAAGGCCGAGGCGATGTTCCGCGACGCCGTGGCACTCGACGCGACCCTTGCAGACCCGTACCTGGGCCTTGCCGAGCTGCGTCGTCGCCAGAAGGACCTCGCCGGTGCCCTGGCGTTCCTGCGCCAGGGCGCTGCGGCCGCGGCCCCGAACGCGCGGCTCTACAACTTCCTGGCCTTCCAGGCGATCGAGCTCGAGCAGTTCGACGAGGCGCTCTCGGCGTCCGATCGCGCGCTCGCCCTCGACGCGGCCGATCCCGAGGCGCTGCGCAGCCGCTTCGACGCTCTGTCCGGACTCGGCCGCGCGGCTGACGCCGACGCCGCGCTCGACCAGCTGGCGACCACCGTCCGGACCCCGGACACCGCCCGCCTGCTTTTCAACGCCGGCGCGCTGGCCTCCAACGCCAAGGATGTCGTCCGGGCACAGCAGCGCCTCGAGCAGGCGCTCGTCCTCGATCCGAGCCTGCACCAGGCCCACTCGGCGCTGGCCGAGCTGCGCATCGGGGAGCAGGACTTCGAGGCCGCGCTGGCCGAACTCGACAAGGTGCTCGCCCTGGCGCCGCGCAACTTCCGCGCCTTCGAGCGCAAGATCGAGGTGCTGCGCGCGCTCGGCCGCACCGCGGACGCCGACGCGCTGGCCGAGCAGCTGACCGCGCTGCGCGGCAACTGATCCGGCGACGCGAAGCGCCGCTCCACCGCCAGCCGTGACCGCCGGCCGCCTGACGCTCCGCCTGCTGCTGGGCGGCGCGCTGGTGGCCGGCTGGCTCGCCGGGCGGCCCGACGGAGTGGCGGGCCACGCTCTCCCCGACTGGCAACGCGAGCCGCTGCAGGAGGCCACCGACCGGCCGCCGTTCACCCTCGAAACGCGCCACGGTCTCGCCACCATCACGCCGCGCGCCGCCTACGACGTGGCCGCGCACGTCCTGCGTGTCGAGCCCTACCACGTCGATGCGACGGCGTTCCTGTCGCCGTTCGACTTTGCGCTCGCCTGGGGCGAGCTGCCCACGCCCGGGATCCTCGACCGGCTGTCGGTGACCCAGAGCGCCCGCTTCTACTACTGGCGCACCAGCGACGACTCCGTCGACCCGGCGTACGTCATCCGGCACTCGGCCAACACACACCTGATTCCCGCCAGTGTCAACGTCCGGCGCGCCCTGGCAACGGTCGGCCGCGGCGACTCGGTGCGGCTGCGCGGGCTGCTGGTCGACGTCGATTCCGACCGGGGGCTGACCTGGCGCACGTCGCTCACCCGCACCGATCACGGCGACGGCGGCTGCGAACTGCTCTGGGTGGAGTCCATTCAGGTCGGTGACCGGCTGTACGAATGAGAACGGCGCAGCGCTAGACTGTCGGTAGTGTCCAGCGGCCAGCCCCCCTCTCCGGACTCTCTGCGCGAGCTCCACGACCCGCTCGGCGACGGGCCGGAGGCCGAGATCGAACGCGTCAGCGTCGAGGACCTCGACTCGAGCTACCAGTGGCTCAGTTCGCTCGCCGCCTCCACCACGCTCGGCATCTTCCTGCACGACTTCAGCCGCATCCTGTGGGCCAACCGGGCGATCACCCGCCTGAGCGGATACGACCGCGAAGAACTGGCCGCCCTGTCGCCCCTCGATCTGGTCGAGCCGGCGGCCCGCGAGCGGCTGGCTCAGCGTGGCCGGGAACGCCAGGCGCGAGGCGACACGGCGCCGCACCGCTACGAGGTAAGACTGGTACGCAAGGACGGCCGCGAGCGCTGGGCCGAGGTCTCGCTCACTTCGATCCTCTACCGCGGACGGCTGGCCGGGCTCGGAACCGTCTTCGACATCCACGAGCGCAAGCAGACCGAACAGGCTCTGCGGGCGAGCGAGGAGCGACTGCTGCTGGCCCAGCAGGCCGGTGACATTGCCGTGTGGGAGTGGGACATCGCGACCGATCAGCTGTCGTTCTCCTCCCAAGCCCGCGAGATGCTGCCGCTCGGCCCCGGCGACCGGGCGACCGGCCGGGAGTTCTTCGCGGTGGTTCACCCGCAGGACCTGCCGCGCGTCCAGGCCGCTCTCGCGCTGACCGTCGACGAGGACCGCGACTTCTTCGTCGAGCACCGCGTCGTGCTGCCGTCCGGCCAGACACGCTGGCTGACCGAGCGCGGGCGACTGGTGCGCGGCGAGGGCCGATCCACCCGGCTGATCGGAGTGGCCATCGACATCACCCACCGCAAGCTGGCCGAGGAGGCGCTGTTCCAGGAGAAGGAACGCGCGCAGGTGACGCTGGCCTCGATCGGGGACGGCGTCATCCGGACCGACGCCCGCAGCATGATCGACTTCATGAACCCGGCTGCGGAACGGCTGACCGGGTGGTCGATTCACGAGGCGTACGGTCGACACCTGCGCGACGTTTTTCAGGTGGTCGACCCGGAGGCCCACGTGGCGCTGCTCGACCCGGTGACTCGCTGTCTCGCCGAGGGGCGGTTCGTGGAGTTCCCCGGCGAGCGCCTCCTCATGCCGCGTGCCAGCCACCCCATCTCGATCCGCGACTCGGCCTCGCCGATCGTCAACCGGCAGGGTCGGACGGTGGGAGCCGTGCTGGCGTTCAAGGACGTGACTGAGCTGCGCGATATGGAGCGCGAGCACAGTTTCCTGACCACGCACGATCCGCTGACCGGTCTGTTCAATCGCCGGGCACTCGAGGCGCGTGTCGAAGCCGCGGTAACGGACGTGCGTGCGGGGTCGCCCCCGGCGTCGCTGCTGCTGATCGACATCGACCAGTTTGCCCTCATCAACGACACCAGTGGTCACTTTGCCGGCGATCAGGTGCTCAAGTCGGTCGCCGAAGCGATCACCGCCCGCATTCCCGCCGAAGCCATGGCCTCGCGACTGGGCGGTGACGACTTCGCGATTCTGCTGCCGGGGGTCCATGCCGAAGGGGCGCTCGGCATCGCTCAGGAGATCCGGCAGGCGATCGAGACCACCCGGCTGCTGTTCGACGGACGGCCGGCGGAGGTCACGCTGTCGATCGGCCTGCATACGATCGTCGAATCGACGCTCGACGGCCCGGCCGCCCTGGCGGCGGCCGACGCCGCTCGCTTCGCGGCGCGCCAGCGCGGCGGCAACCGCGTTCACGAGTTCCGGCCGGGTGACGACGCCGTGGCCCGGCGGGTCGGCGAGCTGCAGTGGATTCAGGAGATTCAGCGCGCCTTCGACGACGACCGCTTCCGTATCTACGGCCAGAAGATCGTGCCGTTGCAGCCGCGCACTTCCAGCCAGCCGATGGTCGAGCTGTTCCTGCGCATGCTGTCGGAGCGCGGCGATCCGGTGCAGACATCCGCCTTCATCGCCGCGGCGGAGCGCTACCGCACGATCTCCGCCATCGATCGCTGGGTAGTGCACGAGAGCCTGCGCCACCTTGCACCAGCGGGTGCCTCGCTGCCCCTGTTCTCGGTCAATCTTTCCGGACAGTCACTCGGCGACGAAGCGTTTCTGGACCACGTGCTCGCCGAGATCGATGCGGCGAAGATCGACCCTCACCGCCTCTGCTTCGAGATCACCGAGACGACGGCAATCGCCAACCTGTCGGCGGCGCTGCGTTTCATGTCGTCGCTGCGCGGCCTCGGCTGCCGCTTCGTCCTCGACGACTTCGGCACCGGCTTCTCGTCGTTCTCCTACCTGAAGAACCTGCCGGTCGATTTCCTCAAGATCGACGCCTCGTTCACCCACCAGCTGACGACCGACCCGATCCAGCGGGCGCTGGTCGAGTCGATCCAGCAGATCGGCAGCGTGCTCGGCATGCGCACGATCGCCGAAGGGATCGAAGACGAGGAGACCCTGCGGGTGGTGCGCGAGATCGGCATCGACTACGGCCAGGGCTTCGTCCTGCACCGGCCGGCGCCGATCGCTGAGGTCGTCT
>CAZUAT010000015.1:0-45556 GCA_964618415.1 uncultured Thermoanaerobaculia bacterium | reverse complement strand
ACCTGCCGGCCGAGTGCGAGGACCTGATCTTCGCGGACGGGTTCGGTATGGGGACCACGGTGCGCTGGAGCTCCGCGACGCCGTAAGGAGCAGGGCTTCTCACGCCACACCCAGGGCCGCCCACCCGGGCGGCCCTTTCATTTTCCGGGGATCGGTCGTTCTGCGATTCCGGTCGCTCCAGGCGGCTGGAGTTAGAATTCGGACCACTGTCGTCCCACGCATTCGAGGAGAGAGCTGCCATGCGTCGCCATCGCCCTCATCGCCGCAACTACCGCGTCGTCTTCGCCGTCGTCTTTGCTGCCGGACTGGCCACGGGGGTGTTCGCGGCCAAGAAGGTGCTCGTCTCGCCGGCCGCATTCGAGGGGCGGGAGCCGACCGCCGCGGCTGAAGAACTGCTCGCCGCGGCGCGCTCGCTCGCCGAGGCGGGCAGCTACGAGAACATCGCCATCGGGCGCGTCTACTACCTCGCCGGGCGCAAGGACGAAGGGCAGGCCATCTTCGATCGCGTACTGGCGGGCAAGGTGAAGGCGGGCGACATCATCCGGGTGGCGCGCGTCTACGAGGAGGCGGGCGAGTGGGCCAAGGCGAAGCCGCTCTTCGACCGCGTCATCGACATGGCGCCGGAGGACGAAGACTGGCTGGCCGAGATCGGCGGCTACTACCTGCTCGCCGGCGACCGCGCTCGAGCCGAGCAGCTGTTCACCAACTCGCTGGCCCACGACGCCTCGAATCTCTACAACACCCTGCACATGGCCGGGGCCTACCTGGGCGTGCCGCCCCGCGAGTGAGCCGAGCTACTGCTCGTCGGTCGCCAGCGGCGGGGCGAGCAGGTCGAGGACGGCGAAGGAGTAGGTCTCGGTGGTAGTGGCGGGGCCGGCGGAACGGGCGAACTCGACGAAGATGGTGTCGAACCGCTCGATGCGGCCGAAGCGACCGGCCGCGTCGGAGGCGATCTGGCGCGCCAGCGCTTCGGTGGCGGCGCGGCCGTCGGGCAGGGGGAAGGTCGGGTCGACGAAGGTGAGGACCAGACGCCGCTCGGAGACGCCGTTGGTCGACGAGAAGTGGATGTTGGCGCCGAGCTGGCCGGCCGGATAGCGCTCGAGCAGTTCGGCGCGCAGCCGCAGGGCGCTGTCGAAGTCGGCCTTGGCGCTGCCGACCTTGTCCGCCATCGAGCGGTACCAGTCGGACTGCTTGATGACGTCGAGGTTCATCGCCACACCGGCAACGCCCACGATCACCAGCAGCAACACGACGCCGCAGCCGATCATCAGGCCCTTCAGGCAGCCTCCTCTGGCCATCTCTGCTCCTCCCCGGCGTCGCTGGTGGAGCGACAATTCTAGACGCAAGCGAAGACCGCGGACCCAGCGACGCGGGGTTGGAATCCGAGCCCGGCAGGGCCGATTTGCTCTACGTGGATGCGCCGACGGCTCGCCCGCGAGGCAGTGAAGGCACAATTCGCACGCCACGGACTCGAGGCCGACTTTGAAGCCCTCCCTCCCACGGACCCTCCCGAGAGCTGAGCCGCTCGCCCTCGAGGCCGGACTGCCGACCACGAGGGCGGACATCACGGCTCTGCGAGTATTGCGGCATCGGGGGCCGGCGCTCGAACTGGCGCGGATCAACGACCTGTCGGCGGTGCGGCAGCGACTCGCCGAAGGCCGGCGTTGGACGACGAGCGCCGGCTGGCCGCCGTTCACGCTCTGAGCGCAGCGGCGGCTCGCCGGATCCGGGTGCCCGGCCCGCTCAGAACGCCGAGGGGTCGAGCCCTCCGCAGTAGCGCCCGGCCGGGTTCTGGTAGACCTCGGTGGCGCCGGTGATCGTGTCGCGCAAGGTGAGCGTGTACTCGAGATTCGAGAGCGCGCCGAACATCACCAGGAACCGATCGGGGAACTGCAGGACCTTGACCAGCGTCTCGAGGTTCGCCCGGCTGGTGAAAGCGAAGGCGCCGGTCAGGTTGCTCAGCCGGGTCGGGATGCCTCGCCCGCTGCTGCCGTCGAACTGGTTGCGCCACTGCATCTTCACCTCGAACCGGTCGTTGAGCAGACACATCGTGTCGGCATCCTGGCGACAGGTCCCGCGGACCGACGCTCCCGCGCGGGCGTGCCGGCCCGGGCGCGCGAACGTGCGCACAGCGGCAGACGGGAAACCGGCGTTGTCGAAGCCGCCGCAATCGCCCGGCGTGTTGCGGTAGACCTTCTGGGTGGCGTTGATCGTGTCGACGACCGTGATCGTGAACTGCAGGTTCGTCAGCTGACCGTAGAAGACCTTCACCACGTCGCCGAAGTCGACGACCTTCACGATCAGCTCCACGTTGTTCGGGTCGGTGAAGTAGAAAAATCCGGAGACGTCGTAGAACGAGGCCGGCAGTGCCGGACTGCGGCGCGGTACCCTAGCCACCCCGCTCGTGCCGTTGAACTGATTCTCCCAGGTCGCCTTGACGCGGAAACGCCCGCGCTGCAGGCAGAGCGTGTCGGCCGGACAGCCGCCCGGTGCCGGAGGCGGCGCGCTGCCGGCCTTGTAGAGCGCCCGTGCCGCCGCCTGGTCGTCGGCGGTCAGCCTGGCGCCCCGCGCCGAGTTAGGAATGTACTTGTACATCAGCGCTTCGCGCAGGCGGCGGTTCGGTTCGTAGTCGTTGTTGCTCGAGTGGCCGATACCCAGGGCGTGGCCGAACTCGTGCGCCAGCAGCTGCTCGAGATAGGCGCTGCGGTTGCTGGCGCGCGCGATGGCGCATTCGATGCCGTCGTTGACCACCACGTCGGCTTCGATCACGCGGAAGTAACTGCGCCCGCCGAAGGTGCCGGTGCCGCGCCCGGAAACCCCGCCGATGGCGAGCGTGCCGCCCTCGGTACACGAGAACGGCTCGATGTCGCCGTGCGGATTGCCGAACAGGACGACGTTGGCTCCGTCGTTGGTCGAATAGGGGGAGGACGGGCCGGCGGTGGAGGTCAGCGCGAACTGGATCGGCGTCTGTTTCTCGCCGTTCCACGCCGCCATGGCGCGCTGGATCTCGCGCACGCCGCCGTTCGGGAAGTGGGGCTGCGTGCCGTGGCTCTGCCAGGGAATCGCCTGGCCGCTGTCGAACTCGAACCACCGGAAGTAGACGCCGCTCGAGCTGAGCAAGGTGAATTCGCGCGTGAGAGCGCGCAACGCCGCCTGGGCCGGCCGGTCCCAGAAGTCGCGCCCGCGGAGGGTGCCGGCGGCCCGGTCCTCGATCCAGTCGGCGAAGCGGGTCGCATCTCGCAGCCGCCCCTGACCTCCGCGGCGCGGCTGCCGCCGGAGCACCTGGACTTCGCTCTGGTCGCGGGCGGCCCACTGGCGCCCGCCGGCGCGGGCGAGGTGAAACGCCCCCTGGCCGACGTGCACCACTGCCAGTCGGTCGTCACCGATCGGCCGGAGGAAGAGCAGCACGCGCTCGCCGCGGCGAAACTCCGGCGCGCCAAACACGTGCATCCACTCCTCGCCGTCGCGCCCTCCGGGGGTGCGGACGACCACCGAGCCGGCAATCGAATCGCCCTTGAGCGGCCGCTCCACCGTCACCAGCCAGTCCGTCGACCGCGCGCCGTCGAGCGGAGGCAGTCTGCCCTCCACCTTGCCGATGAGAATGACCGGAGAGAGATCGACCAACGCCTCATCGGAGAGCGGCACGATGCTGGTGGCGGCCAGTGGCGCAACTGTCGACACCAGCAGCGCCAGTGCGACAAGCTCCATGCGCGCAAACGAACGACTTCCACGGCTCTCCATGCCCGCTCCTTCCTGCCGGTCTTCGACGGCGCTTCGTGGGGTGCGGCGTGAGTATAGTGAATCGACAGAGTCTGGCAACGCGAGCGGAGCGAACGCCCTCGTTGCAGGTCGGCTGTGAACGACGCGGCCTGGTTGTGGAGCGCACCACCGGTCGACTGTTGGCCGGGGCGTGAGGCGTGGCCGGCGGACCGGCGGGCCGGGTGGATCGTCGGGGCATCCGAACCGGCCCCGGGGCGGCTTAGAATCGTTGCAGTGTCCTCGCCTCCCGAAGTCGACTTCACGTCGTTGCTGGCCGCCGCCCGCGGGGGCGACCGCGGCGCCCTCGCGCGGGTCTACGAGCTGGTCTACGCGGAGCTCAAGCGGATCGCGTCGCGGCAGCGCGGCGGCTTCGGGGGGGTCGAGACGCTGTCGACCACGGCGATCGTGCACGAGGCCTACCTCAAGCTGGCCGGCGACGAGGTCGCGCGGATCGGCAACGACCGCACCCACTTCTTTGCCCTGGCGGCGCGGGCGATGCGGCAGGTCCTGATCGATCACACTCGGCACCGGCGCCGCCAGAAGCGGGGAGCCGGAGCGCCCCATATCGAGTTCGATCTCGTCGACCCGGGTGCGGAGTCGCCGGTCGAGGAGATGCTGGCGCTCGAGATCGCCCTCGAGCGACTCGGCGCGGTGGACCCCGAGCTCGAGCGGCTGGTGGAGTGGCGCTTTTTCGGCGGCCTGACACTCGAGGAGATCGCGCCGCTGGTCGGCCTGTCCGAGCGCACGATCAAGCGCCAATGGCGCACCGCCCGCGCCTTCCTGCTGCGTGAGCTCGGCAGCGGCCCGCTGCCCTCGCCGGCCTCGTGAGCGACCACGAGCGCGAGTCCTGGGCGCAGGTGCGGGCCCGCTTCGAGGCGCTCGCCGAGCTGCCGGAGGAGACGCGCCAGCATCATCTGGCGGAGCTCGACCGCGCGGACCCGGAGTTGGCGCGCCAGGTGCGCGAGCTGCTCTTTGCCGATGGCGGTGAGGCGTCGCTCGCATTCGACCAGGCGATCGCCGCCGGCGCCGCGCACGTGCTCGACGAGATCGAGCCGGCGATGTCTGCCGACTCGCTGGCGGGAACGATGCTCGGCCCGTGGCGGCTCGAAAGGCCGATCGGCCGGGGCGGCATGGCCGAGGTCTGGAGCGCGCACCGGGCCGACGGACAGTTCGAGCAGGGGGTGGCGCTCAAGCTGCTCAAACGGGGCATGGACAGCGACGAGCTGGTCGCTCGCTTCCGGCGCGAGCGCCAGATCCTCGCCCGGCTCGACCATCCGGCGATCGCCCGGCTGCTCGATGGCGGCGTGGCGCCGGACGGGCGTCCCTACCTGGTTCTCGAGCGGGTCGACGGCGAACCGATCAACGACTGGTGCGAGCGCCGGGGGCTTCCAGTCGCCGCCCGGCTGCGCCGGGTCGTCGAGGCCGGCCGGGCGGTCGCGGCGGCGCACCGGCAGCTGGTGGTCCATCGCGACCTCAAACCGTCGAACCTGCTGGTCACCGCCGAGGGGCAGGTCAAGCTGCTCGACTTCGGCATCGCCAAGATTCTCGCCGGCGACGACGCGACCGGCGGCGACGCCACCCGGGTCGGGGAGCGGGTGCTCACTCCCGCCTACGCGGCGCCGGAGCAGATCCGCGGCGAGCCGGTCTCGACGGCGACCGACGTCTACTCGCTCGGCCTGCTCGCCTACGAGCTGGTCGTGGGACGCCTGCCGCACCGACGACGCAGTCACCGCGCCGGCGACCTGGCCGCGGAGGTCGAGCGCGAGTCGATCGAGGCGCCCTCGACGGCCGTCCTCGCCGCGACAGACACCGGCGACGAGGCTCCCGAAGCGCGGCGGCGGCGCCGGCGGCGGGCCCGCGAGCTCGCCGGCGACCTCGACACGATCCTGCTCACCGCGCTGCGGCGCGAACCGGAGCGCCGCTACTCGTCGGTCGAAGCGTTCGTCGAGGATCTCGAGCGATATCTCGACGGGCGGCCGATCCTCGCCCGGCGCGACTCGCTCGGCTACCGCGCGCGCAAGTTTCTCGGTCGCCACCGCGCCGCCACCGCGGCCGGCGCGGTCGCGGCCGCCGCGCTGCTGGCGACTTTCGCCGTGGCGCTCTGGCAGGCCGAGCGGGCGCAGCGTCACGCCGCTGCCGCGGCGGTCAACGCCCACCGCGCCCAGCGGGTCCAGGAGTTCCTGGTCGGCCTGTTCGAGATCGCCGACCCCGAGCAGTCGGGCGGCGCCGGGGTGACCGCTGCCGAGCTGCTCGACCAGGCGGGCCGCCGCCTGCCGCAGGAGCTCGCGGCCGAACCCGACGTGCAGGCCAGCCTGCTCGAGACGGTCGCCCGGATCGAACGCGGCCTCGGTCGTCTCGACATTGCCGAACAGCTGGCACGCAGCGCGCTCGAGCTGCGCACCGAGGGCGCCGGCGCCGGCGACGCCGCGACCCGCGGCAGCGCGCTGGCGACGCTGGGATCGATTCGCTTGGCCCAGGGCCAGCTCGACGAAGCGGCCAGCCAGCTCGCCGAGGGGCTCGCCCTGCTGCCGGCCGACGATCTCGCGGCCGCGCGCGCGCGCAGCGCTCTCGCCGAGGTCGCGTTCTGGCGCGAGCAGCTCGACGAGGCGCGTCGCCTCGAGGAGGAGGCCTGGCAGACCTACCGGCGGTCGCTCGGCGACCAGCACGTGCTGACCGCTATCCACCTGCGCAACCTCGGGGTGATCGAGTACCAGGCCGGCCGCTACGCCGCGGCCGAGCCGCTGATGGTCGCCGCGCAGGAAGTCCTCGAGCAACAGCTGGGCGCCGATCACCCGACCGTCGCCCAGAGCTACTTCGACCGCGCGGCGCTCTATGCGTCGCTCGACCGGTTGCAGGAGGCCGAAACGCTCTATCGCCGCGCGCTCGAGGTCCGGCGCCGGCGCCTCGGCGACGCGCACCCGGCGACGGGGCAGTCGCTGCAGATGCTCGGCATCCTGCTCGCCCAGCAGCGGCGCTGGGACGAGGCCGAGGCGGCAACCGGCGAAGCGCTCGAGATCTTCCGGTCCATCGATCCGCGCCATTTCGAGGTCGGCAAGGCGACGCACGGACTGGGGCGCATCGCCGAGGGGCGTGGCCAGCTGGAAGCTGCGGAGCGGTACTTCGCCGAGGCCGTCGAGCGGTTTCGCGAGGCGCTCGGCGAGCGCCACCCGTTCGTCTGGATCTCCACCGGCGACCTGGCGCGCGCCATGGCGCGGCCGGGGCAGTTTGCCGAGGCCGAGGCGCGCATGCGCGAAGCCCGGGAGCAGCTGCTCGAGATCGTCGGCCCGGAGCACGAGTACAGCGGCGAAGCGGCCTTGCGCCTGGGCGACCTGCTGCACCGCGCCGGGCGCCCCGACGAAGCGATCGAGTTGCTGCGCGAGGCGGTCGCGGTCTTCCACGACCAGCTCGGAGCGCGGCACCAGCGGGTCGCGCAGGCGCGCTATCAGCTCGCTGCTGCACTCGTCGCCGCGGGAGCGCCGGCGGCGGCCGAGGCCGCGGCGGCGCTCGAGCTTGAGCGCCAGCTCGATCCGGCCAGCCCCCGCATCGCCGAGCTGGAACGGTGGGCGGCGGGCACTGTCGGCCCGCTTCGCTAGACTAGGCGGCAGAAGCTCGCTCGTCAGCGCCGGCGCGCCGGCCGTTGCCGCCCATCGGCCCGCGTCGGGCCTCCGGAGGTCTTCGACGATGAAACTGACGCCGTTCGGCAAACTGCTGCTCTTCCTGATCGGCCTCGGGCTGGTCGCCACCGCGGTCTGGAAGTTCGGACCGCCCGATCTGCTCGACCGCCTGCGCAGTCGCGACAGCGAGCAGCAGGCCGATCGGCCCAGCGACGCGCCGGGGGACCGCGAGCCGGGGACACGCCGCGACACGCCGCCAGCCGAAAACGAGAGCGCGCGTTCGGACAGCGGTTGGATCAGTGTTCCGGCGGGCGTCTTCCGGTCCGGCCCGGAGCAGGCGGCGGTCGAGGTCGGCGCCTTCCGCATCCAGCGCACCGAAGTGACCAACGCGATGTATGCGCGATTCCTCGACGACTGTCCGGCCGGCGACGCGTGCGGCCCGCGCGACCTGCCCTCGTACTGGGACGACACCGCCTACGTCGAGGGCCATCCCGACCTGCCGGTGGTGTTCGTCACCTGGGCTGACGCGGCGGCCTACTGCCGCTGGGCCGGCGGACGTCTGCCGACCGCCACGGAGTGGGAGCGCGCGGCGCGCGGCACCGACGGACGCACCTTCCCCACCGGACCGGCGCTCGATCCGGACGCGGTCAACATCCTGGGCAGCGACAAGCGCGACCTCAAGCTGCGCGCCGCCAAGCAGATTCCGACCTGGGCGGTGACCGACGCCCGGTACGCGCGCGACCGCAGCGCCTCCGGCGCGCTCGGCATGGCCGGCAACGCCAGCGAGTGGACGGCCACCGCTTCGGCCGAGGAACCCGATCTGCGCTACGCCGCCGGCGGCTCGTGGGACAGCTGGGAGTTGTCCGATGCCCGCGTCTACCACCGCATTCCGAAAGACCCCAACGACCGCAGCTCGAGCCTCGGGCTGCGCTGCGCTTCTGCCGCGAGGTGATCCCGATGAAATTCGCTCCCCTGTCTGTGTTCGCCGCCACCGCCTGCCTGCTGCTCGGCGCCGGCGCATCCCCAGCCCAGGACGACTCCCTGCAGAGCGTCATCGACGCCGGCGTGCTGCGCGTCGCCGCCGAACCCGGCACCCCGCCGATGCTCTACAAGAACGCAGCGCGCTACGACGGCTTCGACTGGCAGATCGCGCGGGCGATCGCCAAGCGGATCGGGGTCGAGGACGTGGTGATCGTGCCCGGCAAGTACTCCGAGCTGCCCGGCCGGCTGCTCGCCGGCAAGGCCGACGTGATCATCTCCGGCTACACGGAGGACGATTCGATCGCCGGCATCGACTGGTCGAACTCGTACTACGACTACGGTCTCTGCCTGGTGGTGCGGCGCGGCTCGCCGATCCGCTCGGTGCGTGACTTGGAGGGCAAAGTGGTCGGCATCTTCAACGACCCGGCTGCCGAGGAGGCGGTCAAGGAGCTCGTGCCCGGCTATGCGCGCCTCGAGAAGTACGAGGACGGCTACTTCGACCTGCTCGCCGAAGGCAAGCTCGACGGCTTCATCTACGACTATCCGTACGCGCAGGAGGAGATCAAGCCATACGGCAATCGACTCGAGATCGTCGAGTTCAATCTCACCGAGTCGAGCTACAACGTCGGGGTGAAGCGTGGCGCCACCACTCTGCTGCGCATGGTCGACTCGGCGATCCGCCAGCTGCGCGACTCCAACGAGTACCGCAACCTGGTCAAGAAGTATCTCGGCGGCACCGGGCCGACCGAGGTCCGGCGCGAGTCGCTGGCCAGCGGCCAGCAGGTCTACAAGGTCGTCCCGGGTGACACCCTCTCCGGCATCGCCCGCCGTCACCTCGGCAGCGCCGGTCGCTGGCCCGAGATCTGGAATGCCAACAAGAACCGGATCGCCGATCCCAATCTGATCGAGATCGGCTGGGAACTCGTCCTGCCGGCGCGCTGAGGCGTCGCCGCGCCGCCCGGCTGCCGACAACATGATCTCGCGCCATCTGGCTCGCCTGGGCCGCGTCGGGGCCGGAGAACTGTCCGCCCGCGGGCTGATCCTGCTCGAGTTCGTCGCCATCACACTGGCGATCGCGCTCGGCTTCTGGGTCAACGAGTGGCGAGAGTCCCGCACCCTGGCGCGCACCGCCGATGCGGCCCTGCGCGGTATCGCGCGCGAGCTCGACTACAACCAGCGCCAGCTCGAGGACTCGTGGTCGTACTACCGCACGGTCTTGCGCGAGATCGATGCGCTTCCCAAGGAACCGGAGACGATCGTCTACGGCTACCAGCTGCCTGGCTGGCGTGGCGCATTGCCGCCAATGCTGCGCTCGTCCTCCTTCCAGACCATGGCGAGCATGGGCGCCCTCGGAACGCTGCCTTTCGACCGCGCCGATCAGCTGGCGCGGGTCTACAACTTCCAGAGCGTCTTCGAGCGGCTGGACACGGCGATGCTGGCGCAGATCGCCAACGATCCGGGCTTCACCCGCACTACCACGATCCGCCACAGCTTCGGGCTCTACGTCGAGATGATTCCTTCGATGCTCGCGCTCTACGAAGTCTTGGCCGAACCGATCCTCGCCGCCTACGGCTTCGCGCCCCAGGTGACCGATCCGGAGCTGCGCGCCCTGGTGGCGGCGCGCACCGGCAGGCACCGGTCGTCCGGGGCGGACTGAGCCGGCGACCGCCCGCCGACTCGCTCGCGCGGGCCGCCTACCAGGCGGCGGTCGAACCGCGCTCGAAGCCGTCGGCGAAGATGTAGGCGTTTTCGAGCCGAAACGCGAAGGCGCGCATGCCCGGGGCGGTCTGCGCCGAGCCGAGGATGACCGGCCGCCCGGCGTCGAGCACGATTGCTCGCGCCCGCTCGACCCCGGACTGCACGAGATCGAACGGGTATTCGAGCCAGGCGCCCGCGCCGTTGTTCCAGGTCGGGTCGACAGTCCAGTCGGGCAGCCGGAAGGCCACAGCGAACGGGTCCCAGGTGTCGTCCGTGACGTCGCTGTCACCGATGACGATCAGCCGGCCGTCGCCCTGCAGCACCGCGTCGCGCACGTTGAGCGCCGCATCGCCGAGGTTGGCGAGCAGCTGGCGCGTCACCGTCTGCCCGTCGACGCCGAGTTCGGCGCCGCACAGTCCGTGGGTCGAGCCGTTCGCGTTCTGGAACAGCCAGCGGCTCAGCACGCGGACGATGCCGCCGGTGTCCACCGCCACGGCTGCCGGCTGGTCCTCTCCCGGGGAGGTGCCGCAGTTCCAGCGCACCCAGCCGAACGCGCCGAAAGAGTCGTCCAGCGTGCCGTCGGGCAGGGCGCGCATCGCCATCGCGTCCGGGCTGGCGCCGAACAGGTCGACGGATCCGCCCAGCACGATCCGGCCTGCGGCGTCGATCGCCAGGTCGGCCAGGAAGTTCGACTCGGCGTCGAAGTCGTAGACCGCCACGCCGCCCGACCCGAACGTCGAATCGAGGGTGCCGTTGCTGCGCAGCCGGATCAGTAGCAGGTCCGAAAGGTCGCTGCCGGCCACCGGGCGCGAGTCGCCGGCTACCAGGAGGCGCTCGAGGAAGAAGCCCGGGATCGGCGACGGCACGCGGACGGTGGCGATCTTCAGGCCGATCAGGTTGTCGCCCGCGTCGAGCGTCCAGTAGCCGTCGCCGTCGAAGGTCGGGTCGAGCTCGCAGGCCGGGTAGAGGAAGCGGGCCACGAACAGCACCTGCCCCAGCGAGGTGTACCAGGCGGTGCCGGTGATCACCAGCCGCCCCTCCTCGTCGAAGACGCCGTCCCAGCCGCCGGCGCCGTCGCTCTGCGGCGGCACGAAGTTGCAGGTGGCCGGCGCGCCGCTGGCCGTCAAGCGGGCCCAGTAGATCCCGACCCCGTCGTACATGCCGATCGCCACGACGGCGCCGTCGGGCGCGACGACTCCAGAGTGGGCGTCGGCTGAGGTAGAGCTGAACAGCACGTAGCCGTTCGGGGCGTGAAAGCCGTTGCTGTCGAGTTGCCCGTCCCAGGCCGCGACGGGTGCGGCCGGGACGAACAAGCAGAGCGCCCAGACGAGGGCGAAGACGGACGGCGTGCGGCAGATGGCGTGGCGCGACATGGGCTCCTCCCGGTACAGGCTCATCCGGGATTCGCCATGGCGGCCCCGGAGGGGACAGCCCGGCGGGAGGCCGCCGTCCGCGCGGCCGGCCGGTCAGCCGGCGCGCAGCTCGCGCTTGAGGGCGGCGATGCGTGCCGCCAGCTCGGCGCGATCGAGATCGCGGTAGCGCGCCGGCAGCAGCTCGCGGCTGGTGCACTCGAGCACCGCCGCGAGGATCTGCAGCTCGCGCTCGCGCGCCGAGGTGGCGGGCAGGAAGTCGTCGAAGGCGCGCTGCAGGTCGGCCGCCGTGACCTCGGAGCGCTCGGCGGCCTCCGCCTCGAGGATGGAACGCACCAAGATCGCCTCGAGGTCCGAGCCCGACAGGCCGAGCAGGCGCTCGTCGTCGACCAGGCCGAGCAGCGAGTCGATCGGCGTGGCGAGACGCAGCTTGCGCTTCATCACGCGGAAGATCTCGTCGACCTCTTCGATCGTCTCCGGGTAGAAGAGCGGAATGTGCTCCTCGGCGCGCCCCTGGCGCTTGAGGTCGACCGGCAGCAGATCGGGGCGCGCGGTGATCAGGAACCAGAGCACCCGGCCGCGGTTGCGAGTGTCGGCCATGAACGAGGCGATCGAGGCGAAGACGCGCGCCTGCGTGCCCGAGTCTCCCGACTGCTCGCGGTTGCCGAGCGCCGCGTCGGCCTCGTCGATCATCACACCGACGGGCGTCAGCGAGGCGAGGATCTTGAGGATCCGCTCCAGGTTCGCTTCCGTCGAGCCGACCCACATCGAACGGAAGTTCTTGAGCTTCACCATCGGAAAGCCGAGGTCGTGCGCGAAACACTCGACGAGGAAGGTCTTGGCGCTCCCGACCGGGCCGCAGACCAGGTAGCCCATCGGCACCGCCGACGGATTGCCGCGCGCGATCGCGCGGGTAGCGCGCCGCAACCGGTCCTTGACCGGCTCCATGCCGGCCACCATGTCGAGGCCGTACTTCGGCTCCAGGTACTCGATCAGGCCGAGCCCTTCGCTCTCCAGGACCTCTTTCTTGAAAGCCCGCACCCGGGCAACGTCGAGCGGCATGCCGTCGGCGTCGGCGCCGTCGGCCAGCTGCGCCAGCTGGCCGCGCGTCATGCCGGCCGCCAGCCGGGCGAGGCGGGCCGCGTCGAGTTCGGGTGCTCGCGCATACCAGTCGGCCGGACGCAGGTGGGTCAGGAACTCGAGTCGTTCGACTTCGTCAGGGCGCGGAATCTCGATCTCGCGCGTCGAGGCGGCGCGCACCAGCTGCGGATCGAGGTCGGCGAGGCTCTCGGTGACCAGCACGACGACGATGTTCTTGGCCAGCAGCACGGGATCGCGCGCCCACTTGCGCAGATAGACGAGGATGGCGCGGTCCTCCGGGCTGCGGCTCGCGCCTTCGCCCGCCGGCGCCAGCGTCTCGGCGTATGGAAGCAGCAGGGCGACGGGCCGGGCCGGCTGCTGGGCGGCGGCGTGGCGGAAGTACGAATCGAGCAGCGCAAACGAGTTGGCGGCGTCGCGCGGCAGCCCTTCGGCCCAGCGAGTGCCATGCACCGCGTCGTAGGCCGCCAGGCGCCCGAGGAAGTGAGCTCGTGCCTCGGGGGTGGCGAAGCCGATCCCTTCGGCGCGGTTGTAGGTCAGCACCGAGGGCCAGCCGGCCAGCAGATGGCGCGGCAGGAAGTCGTCGAGCAGCAGGAACTGCGGCGGCTCGCCCGTGCGCGGGTGGACGGCGACCAGTTCGGCCGGCTGGCCGTGCAGGACGAAGGTGTTGGCCTGCTTGGCGCGGATGGCCCGAGCGAGGCTGCGAGCCCAGGCCGGGAGGGTGGCGAGGAACGGATCCACGGCGGGCTCCTGAGGGGCGGGTCGGGTCATCGGGTGCGTCGCCGCGCCCTGCCGGCGGCCCGTTCGACGGAGGCGGCAGCGGCCTGCTCGAGGCGCGGGATGGTCGAGCGCGAGGCGGCGACGCCGGGCAGCGAGCCGAGCATGCGCTCGAGCTCCTGCACGGAGGCGGCGTCGGCCTCGGCCTGCGCCAGCGCGTCATCGATCTCGTGCGAGAAGGCGACGGCGTCGGTGGCGGCCACCGACTTTTGCAGCAGCAGCTGGAGCAGCGACTCGAGCGAGTCGAGTTCGGCGTTGAGCGCCATCCGGCTGGCGGCGTTGCGGGCCAGCGCCTCGTGCAGGCGGCGCTTGATCTCGAGATTCTTCTCCACCGCCTCGAGCACCCGCGGCGCCAGGTCCTCCTGCTGGCGGGCCCGATCGAGCTCGGCGATTTCGCGCGCCAGCACGTCGTCGTCGATGGCGCCGTCCATCTCCTCGTAGCGCTCGGCGATCCAGAGCCGCTTGAGGAACGAGTCGACGATCAGATCGAACTTCTCGCGCTGGTCGGCCATCACACCCTGCGAGGCCGGCGAGAGGCCGCGGTAGTTCTCCTGGATCCGGTCACACAGCTCGGTGAGGCGGTCGAGGCGGGCGCGGGCGGCCTTGGACAGTGCCTTGAGTCGTTCGTCGCGGCTCATCTCGACCGCCCGCCGCTCGGCGTACTTCTTCTCGATCTCCATGCGGCGGCGCAGCCGCTCGAAGACGAACGGGAACGCCATCAGCTCGCCGCCGAGCAGCAGCAGCAGCGGCAGCGGATTGGCGAGCAGCAGGGAGAACCCGACCGCGCCGGCGGCGAGGATCGCCTGATACTGATTGGCGATCGTCTTGCGCAGAACCGGGTGACGGTCGAGGAATCCCACCCGGGGTCAGGAACCCTTCTGGGGCTCGGCCTGCGGCGTCGCCTGCGCCGTCGCAGTCGCCTCGGGGAAAGGCGCCGCCTCGCGCACCGCGTCCGGCGTCTTGAGGCCCATTTCGATCTCGAACTCGGTCAGGATCGACGCCGCCTGCAGCTGGCGCGACTTGCGCTCCAGCTTGATCCGCTCGGTGTCGAGGCCACCGGTCGCCACCTCGACCGCCGCCTTCGACTCGGCCACCTTCTGCTGGATCTGTTCGAGGTACTTGTCCGCAGTGGCTGCGGTGCCGTAGGTGTCGAGCTCGGTGAGCGCTGCCGCGGCCGACTTCATCACCTCGGCCTTCTTCGACTCGGCAATGGCGCGTCGGGCCTGCTCGATCTTCGCCCGCAGCTTCTCCTTGATGTCGCCCACCGAGAGCTGCGCGTTCTCGAACGCCTGCGTGGCCGCTTCCAGCTGAGCGGTGGTGGCGGCGAGGTCCTGGCGCACCTGCTGCAGCGTCATCGCGTCGGCCTCGGCGAGCTGACGGGCCTCGGCGCTGCCCTCCTTGAGGGCGGTCTGGATCGAGGCGACGAGCGACTTCTCCTTGCGCGTCAGAGCGTCGCGCTCTTCCTCGAGCCGGATCGCCGTGGCGCGCGTGGTCACCAGGATCTGGTTGAGGCGTGGCAGCGTGTTGCGCATCTCCTCGATCGACTCCTGGAGCATGACCTCCGGGTCTTCGGCGAAAGAGATGAAATAGCCCATCCAGCTCTTGAGCACCCGCATCAGACGCTTGAACATCGTCGTATTCCCTTCAGCCTGCGGTCGAGATGGGGTTGCCATCCACGAACGGCGCAACCGCCTCGGCGAGGCGGCGCTCCTCGGTTTGCTTGTCCCGGCGCCACGCCTCGAACCGCTCGCGGGCGGCGTCGACGGCGCGCCGGTTGGCGTCCATTCTCTCCCGGTTACGCCGCACCAGCTCGTCGATCTCGGCCTGCAGCGCGGCGTTCTCGCGATCAGCGGCAGTGGCGCGTTCGGTCAGCCGGGCCTGCAGGAAACGCTCGAACTGGTCGAGCGCCTGATCGCGGCGCACGGCGTCCTGGACGACGTCTCCGATCGGCACCGCGCCGGCCGGGTTGATCTTGAGGAAGGCCGCCAGCGCGGCCGCGCGAGCGGCGCCATCCAGCGCGGCGAGTTCGGGGCTGGCCAGCATCTCGAGCACCTTGAGCGCGGTGAAGCCGTGCGCCGGCGCCGCGATGCCGGCCGCCTCGTAGATCGCTTCGAACGGTGGAATCTCGAGCAGCGGATCCATGGGATCCGCCGGCCCTGCCGGCCCTGCCGGATCGGGGGCGGACCCCGGGGCACCCTCGGTCGACGAGCGGGCGGGGGGCGCGGCGCGGGCGAGGCGCCGCTCGTCGATCGGAGCCGGCGGCGGCAGGCGGTCGAGCAGCGCTGCCAGCTCGGGCGGATCGCCGCCGCCCGGCGGCGCCGTGCCTTCGACCAGCTTGAGTTTGACCAGGACGTCTTTGAGTGCCATGAGCGATCCGCCTCAGCCGAGCGCCGTCAGCAGGTCGCCTCGGCCCAGCGCGGCCGCCTCTTCGCCGCCCTCTTCGGCCTCCTCCTCCGGTGCCTCCGGTTCGGCCAGGCCGAGGTCGACCAGGATTTCGCGTGCGACGCGGGCTCCCGACTCGGCGCCGCCCTCCATATAGCCCTGGAAATCGAGCGACGTGTGCTCGCCGGCGAAGTGCAGGTTGCCGACGCGCTCGCCTTCGGCGCCGCAGATCGTCGTCCACTGCCCGGGCTTGTAGCAGGAGTAGCTGCCCATCATCCACGGGAAGCTCGGCCAGTGGAAGCGCGCCTCGCCGATGCGCAGCGCCGCGATGCCCGGGAAGACCCGTTCGAGCTCGGCGCACAGCAGCTCGGACTGCTGCTCGGGCGTGCCGTTGCCGATCTCGACCCCGCGCCGGCCGCCGGTGTAGCCGACCAGGATCCCCGCCTTGCCCGGCTGCAGGCGGGTCGACTCCCAGGTCAGCTGGAACGGCAGGTCGGACAGCACGCTGCCGTTCGAGCCGCCCTGGGTGCGCCAGAGGCGCTCCGAGAAGCCGACCATCAGCTTGGCGTTGGTGCCGTAACCGAGTTCGTCGATGGCGCGGCGCTTGACGGCCGGCAGCGGCAGATCCAGCTCGACCCCGCGCAGCATGGTGAACGGCAGCGTCAGCACCACCCGCGAGGCGGAGAACTCCTCGCTGCCGCCCGGCCGCTCGAAGGTCAGCCGGTAGTCGCCGGCCGGCGTGCCGGCGAGGCGCACCAGCCGGGCCTCAGTGGTGATCCGGTCGCCCAGGCGCCCGGCCAGCGCGGTCGGCAGCAGATCGTTGCCGCCGCGCAGGTGGAACCGTTCGTCGCTGTCGCCGAAGATGCGGAACGGGTCCGGGTTCGAGTCGATCAGCATCAGCAGGTTCCACGGCGACTGCTCGGCGATCTCGAGGCCGTACTCGGTCGTGTAGCCGACGTCGAGCAGGTCGTAGAACCAGCCCGATGCGCCGGCCTCGCGCAGCCAGTCGGCGAGGGTCATCTGGTCGATCGCCTCGCCGCCGGCCGGGTCGGAGTAGGTGATGTAGTCGCTGGTGATCCCTTCCCACGCCTCGTCGATCCTGGCGGCGATCGGCCGGAACGCCTCGACCACCTCAGCTTCGGAGATACGGCGGCCGCCGAAGTACCAGACGTCGCGCGCGACTTTCGGGTCGTCCTGGTCGAAGTCGTCGAGCGCGATGCCCATCTCGGCGCACAGGGCGTGAATCGTTTCGTGTCCGGTGTCGACCAGCTCGCCGCCGAGTTCGCAGACGAGATCCTCCGGGAAGTGGCCGCGCAGCGACCACATCCGCCCTCCGATCCGCTTCTGGCCCTCGAAGACGCGCACCGCGACGCCGGCCTGCATGAGCCGCCAGGCGCAGGTCAGGCCGGCGATGCCGCCGCCCACCACGACGACCGCCTCCTCGCTGCGCGTCTTGTCGGCGGCCGGCGCCGGCTTGCCGAAGCGGTTGCAGCCGAGCGCCAGGCCGGCGCCGGCGACCGCCGAGCTGGCCAGCAGGTCGCGCCTCGTCCAGCGGTAGCCGGAGCGGTGCAGGTCGACGATCTCCGCGGTCGGGCGGCCGGCTGCGTTGGCCGCCCGCGCCAGGTCGAGAGCCCGGCTCAGGAAACGAAACAGGGGCGTGCGCGCCATTGCGGTCTCCTCCCTCCGGCCGCAGCCGGCAGCTGTTCGTCGGATTGGGGAATCCGGGCGGAAGCGTAGCCGTCCGCATCCGGAGTTTCAACTCGCAGCGGCGCGGTTCAGGGCGCTGCGGGCGACGGCAGTGGCGGCAGGTCGCGCGCCGCCTCGGCGTCGAGGAGCCACAGTTGCCGAGCGGCCAGCGCGACCGCCAGAGCCGCCGGCGACCGCTCGCCGGTCCCTGGCTCTCCCGGCGGGCGCATCGCCTCGAGCACCGCGGTGGCTTTGGCGGTTCCGAATGCGGCGATGACGAGCAGGTCGACCGCCGCGAACGCGGCGAGGGTCAGGGTCAGGCGGCGCGACGGCGGTTTGGGCGCCGCCTCGACAGCAACCACCCATCGCCGGCGCTCGGTGAGCGCTGGCGAACCGGGAAACAGGGACGCGACGTGGCCGTCCGGCCCCAGCCCGGCCAGGGCGAAATCGATCCGGGGTGGTGAGCCGAGGGTGTGGCGCAGGTCGGCCTCGGCCGTCTCGGCTGCGGCGACGAGGTCGGCCGCCTCGCCCGGCATTCGATGCAGTCGCGGCGGTGCCGCCGTGAGCTGGTCGAGCCAGAGCCGGCGCGCCAGCTGGTAGTTCGACTCCGGGTCGTCGGGCGCCATGGCGCGCTCGTCGAGCCAGCACAGGTCGACGCGCGGCCAGTCGAGGTCGGCCGTCACCAGCTGCGGAAAGAACGCCTCGCCCACCGAACCGCCGGCGATCGCAAACACGAACCGCTCCCGCAGCGCGAGGATGCGGCGCGCTTCGCGCTCGAGCACGCTCCGGAACCGGCGCGCCAGCGCGGCCGGTGGCGCCACCACGATCTCGCTCCCGGATCTCGCCCGCGCGTCGCTCATCTGGCTGCCTCCCGGCTTTCGCTCGCCAGCTTGCGCCTCCGCTTCCGCTGCCGGAGGATAGCGGACGGACGGCGCGCGGCGAGCGCAAGGAGCGGACGGATGCAGATCGGCATGATCGGCCTCGGACGGATGGGCGCCAACATGGTGCGGCGGCTGCTCGCCGCCGGCCACGAGGCGGTGGTCCACGACCGGGTGCCGGCCGCGGCGGCCGAGCTGGCGCCCGTGGGTGCCCGCGCGGCGGCCTCGCTCGCCGATCTGGTGGCGCAGCTCGCGCCGCCGCGCCACCTGTTCGTGATGGTCCCCGCGGCGGCGGTTGGCAGCGTCGTCGCTCAGCTGGCCGACCTGCTGGCACCCGACGACGTGGTGGTCGACGGTGGCAACAGCCATTTTGCCGACGCCATCGCACGCGCCGAGAGTCTGGCCACGCGCGGCATTCGGTTCGTCGACATGGGGACCAGCGGCGGGGTATTCGGATTGGAACGCGGCTACTGCCTGATGCTCGGCGGTGAGGCGCCGGTCATTGCTCGCCTCGAACCGGCGCTGCGTGCCCTGGCGCCGGGGCGCGGCGCCATCGCGCCGTCGCCGGCCCGGGCCGGGCGCGGCGGCACGGCCGAGGAGGGCTACCTCCACTGCGGCTCGGCCGGCGCCGGACACTTCGTGAAGATGGTGCACAACGGGATCGAGTACGGGCTGATGGCGGCCTACGCCGAGGGTTTCAATCTGCTGGCGCGGGCGGGGGCCGGGCGGACCGACCGGCCGGCGGATGCCGAGACGCCGCCGCTGGCACATCCGGAGCGCTACCAGTTCGACTTCGACTTGGCGGAGATCGCCGAGTTGTGGCGGCGCGGCAGCGTGATCCCCTCCTGGCTGCTCGACCTGACCGCCGACGCGCTGGCCGCCGAGCCGCGGCTCGAGTCCTACGGCGGGCGCGTGTCCGACTCCGGCGAAGGGCGGTGGACCGTCGAGGCGGCGGTCGAGCTCGGCGTTCCGGCCCACGTCCTGGCAGCGGCGCTGTTCGAGCGCTTCTCCTCGCGCGACCAGGGGCGGTTCCAGAACCAGGTGCTGTCGGCGATGCGCCACGGCTTCGGAGGACACGTGGAGCGGCCGGGGCGGTGAGCCCCGGCTCGCTCCAGCCGCGTTCGGACGCCCTGGTCTTCTTCGGTGCCAGCGGCGATCTGGCCTACCGCAAGATCTTTCCGGCCCTGCACGGGCTGGTGCGCAGCGGCCGCCTCGACGTGCCGGTCGTCGGCGTTGCCAAGTCGGGGTGGGGTGTCGAGCAGCTGGTCGAGCGGGCGCGCGCGAGCATCGCGGAGTTTGGCGGCGGCGTCGACGAGTCGGCATTCGGGCGCCTGACGACGCTGCTGCGCTACGTCGACGGCGACTACCGCGACCCGGCGACTTTCCGGGCGCTGCGCGATCAGCTCGAAGGCGTTCGGCGGCCGCTGCACTACCTGGCCATCCCGCCCAGCCTCTTCCCCACCGTCGTCGAGGGACTGGCCGGTGAGCAGTGCACCGCCGGCGCCCGCGTCGTGGTCGAGAAGCCGTTCGGCCGCGATCTCGCGTCGGCGCGCGCGCTCAACGAGGTCCTGCATCGGCACTTTCCCGAGTCGAGCGTCTTTCGCATCGACCACTTCCTCGGCAAGGAGGCGGTGCAGAACATCCTCTACTTCCGTTTCGCCAACACCTTTCTCGAACCGCTCTGGAATCGCACCTACGTCGAGAACGTGCAGATCACGATGGCCGAGAACTTCGGAGTGGCCGGGCGGGGGCGGCTGTACGAGGAGACCGGGGTCATCCGCGACGTCGTGCAGAACCACCTGCTGCAGATCGTCGGCTACCTGGCGATGGAGCCGCCCGCGTCGGTGACTCCCGACGCGATCCGCGACGAGCAGGCCAAAGTGCTGCGCACAGTGCGACCGCTCGACTTCGCCGACATGGTGCGCGGGCAGTACGACGGCTACCGCGCCGAACCGGGAGTGGCACCGGACTCGTACATGGGCACCTTCGCGGCGCTGCGGCTGTGGGTCGATTCGTGGCGCTGGGAGGGAGTACCGTTCTTCATACGCACCGGCAAGGCGATGGCGCGCACGGTCACCGAGGTCACCGTCGAGCTGACGAAGCCACCCCAGGTGGTCTTTCGCGACGAGGCGGCGCCGCCGGTGGGCAACCTGGTGCGCTTCCGTCTCAACCCGAGTGTGGCGATCTCGATCGCGGCGCGCGCCAAGCGCCCTGGTGAGGGAATGCTGGGCCAGCCGGTCGAACTGTCGGTCGTCGAGCAGCCGGACGCCGGGCGGATGACGCCCTACGAGCGGCTGCTCGGGGACGCGATGGCCGGCGACGGCACGCTGTTCTCGCGCCAGGACGCGGTCGAGGCGGCGTGGCAGATCGTCGAGCCGGTGATCCACGGCGAGAGCGAGCTGCACCCGTACGCGGCGGGCAGCTGGGGCCCGCCGGAGGCCGATCGCCTGGTGACCGCGGTGGGCGGCTGGAACGATCCGCTGTAAGCGGTGCGCGCCGGGGACGGCCTGCGCTCGCCGGCGGGGCTTACTGGCACGTCTCGCCGCGAACCGTTCTAGACTGCACGCTCTCGAAGAGGAGACAGACGATGCGGATGCGCGGGCTTGCGGGGCTGGGCGTGGCGGCAGCACTGATGTGGATCTCCGGTTCTCCGGCTCAGGCCGGAGCCATCGACGAGTCGATGGACTTCGGGCAGGCGATCGTCACCGGTTCGGTCGACCGGCAGGGTTTCGAGCTGCTCTTCGCGGCCTCGTTCCTGATCGAAGAGGGACCGGCGCCGGAGGATCACTACACGGTCGTCGTGCTGTCGGACCGCGAACTCGACCCGACCGCCGTGCGCGACCTCGAGCGCCTGCGCGCCGAGGGCAAGGCCGGCCGGCTGACGGCGCTCTGGCTCGAACTCAACGACGGCACCGGCGACTTCCGTACCAAGGAGCTGATCGGTCCGGGCAGTCTGCAGCGCTCGATTCCGGGTCGGATCCGCTGGTCGAAGGAGGAGTGGACGAACGACCGGATCATCGGCTCGTTCTTCTTCTACCAGGGCACGCAGTGGGGCTTCAGCGGCCCGTTCAAGTCGATCATCCGGCTCGGGCCGCCGATCGAATCCGACCGCGCGGTGGGCACGGTCAAGGCTGGCGGCACCTCGACCGAGGTCGGCTACGCCCGGGTGCGCGAGTGGGACGACGGCGGCACGCCGCTTTCGTCGATCCTGCTGACCGACCGCGCCGTCGACTGGAACAGCGATCCGGACGCCGCCAGCACACGCGCGGCCATGGAGCAGGCCGGCGTGCGCGGGGCGCTGCTGGTGATCGGCAACCAGGACGGCGAGCTGCGGGAGGTCATCTGCCTGGGCGCCGGCGCGGCGCAGCCGTCGATCGACGAGGCCGACTGGACCCGTGAGGAGTGGGACGACCGCGTGATGCGTGGACGGTTCGTCAGCACCGCCGAGGCGTGCGGCTTCGATCTCTACTTCTACGCAATGGTGCGTTGATGCGGGCGCCCGGGCCGGGCCCGTCGCGCCGCGCCGGGCGGCACTCAGCGGCGACGCCGTTCCTCGCCGCTGCGACGATCGTCCTGCTGGCGGCGATCCTGGCCGCTGCGCCGCTCGACGTCGACCGGCAGATTCTGCTTGCGGCGATCCTCGCGACGGCGATCCTCGCCGCTGCGACGGTCGTCGCCGGACCTCGGCGGACTGGGCTTGGGCATCGCTGGCTCCTCCGGCAGGGGCTCCGGGTGGACAGGCAGACAGGGCGGCTGCGTGGCGGCACCATATCGCGCCCGCTGGCCGGCCGCACCTGGGCCGGCGCCCTGCCGGCCGCGGCAATCGCCGCCGCGGCCGCGCTGGCGGGTCCGGCCGCCACACCCGCCCGCGCCGACTGTCTGCGCGCCGTCTTCTTCGACCTCGGCGAGACGCTGGTGACGGCGACCGGCGGCGGCACGTTCACCCTCAAGCCCGGCGCGCAGGAGACCGTCGACGAGCTGCAGGCGCGCGGCGTGCAGCTCGGCATCATCACCAACGTGCCGGCCGGCTGGACCCGTGAGGATCTCGAGGCGATCTTGCTCGAACCGGAGTTCCTCGACGAGTTCGACGTCCTCACGCTCTCGTCGCAGGCGCCCGCCGCCAAGCCGAACCCGGCGATCTACACCTTCGCCCACGCCGCGCTGCCCAAGCCGGTGCCGATCGCCGCCTGCGCCTTCGTCGGCGAGACGCTGGGCGAGATCGCCAACTCGGAGGAGGACCCGACACTGGGCGCGCGCGCAGCGGGCATGATCGGGATCCACCTGTCGAACTCCGCGCCCAGTCCGCTCGCTGACTACACCGTCTCGCCCGACGACCTGCCGGCAATCGTGGACGTGGTGGCGGGCACCTGCCCCGAGCTGCTGGTCGACGGCTTCGACTCCGGCGACACCAGCGCCTGGGACGCCTGCACCTGCCCCTGAGCACGACCGCGCGGGTAGACTCTGGACGACCGTGCCGCACTCCCCTGCCGCCCACTGCCACGGGGCGCCGGCGGCAGTGCCCCTTCCTCCGATGGACCGCGTCCAGGCCCTCCTATCCGACCCAGCGCCCGACCCGCGGACGGTGCTCGACGAGCTCCTGCCGCTCGTCTACCAGGAGCTGCACAGCATGGCGCACCGTGAGCTGGCGCGCGAGGATGGGCCGCGCACGCTCGACACCACCGGGCTGGTGCACGAGGCCTACCTCAAGCTCGTCGACACGCGCGCCGTGCCGGTCTCCAACCGGCGTCACTTTTTCGGCGCTGCTGCGCGGGCCATGCGCCAGGTGTTGATCGACGCGGCGCGCCGGCGCAAGCGCGCCAAGCGCGGCGACGGCCTGCCGCCGCTGCCGCTCGACGAGGCAGTCATCGAGGTCGACGCATACGCCGCCGAGCTGGTGGAGCTCGACGAAGCGCTGACGCGCCTGGCAGTCGAGCATCCGCGTCCGGCGCGGGTCGTCGAGTGCCGCTTCTTCGGCGGACTCTCGGTCGAGGAGACCGCCGAGCTGCTCGAGTCCTCGACGCGCACCATCAAGCGCGACTGGATCCTCGCCCGCGCCTGGCTCGCCCGGGAGCTAGAGCTTGGCTGAGACCGGCGAGCGAGTCGCGGCGCTCTTCGGCGCGGCGATCGACCGGCCGGCGCCGGAGCGGCACGCCTTCGTCCTCGCCGCAGCGGAGTCCGAGGCGGTTCGCCGCGAAGTGCTGTCACTGCTCGACGCTCTCGAGCGGGCCGAGGCGCGGCCCGATCGTCTGGATCCGCAGCGCGCCGCGGCGCTGCTTGGCGCCGACCCGCCGCTCGAGGCGCTGACCGGGCGACGGATCGGACCCTACCGGCTCCTCTCCGTGCTCGGCCGCGGCGGCATGGGAGTCGTCTGCCTGGCCGAGCGGGCCGACGGGGCGTGGCAGCAGCGAGTGGCGATCAAACTGCTGCCGCCGGCGCTTGCCACCGACGAGTTCCGAGATCGCTTCCTGCGCGAACGGCGGATTCTGGCGCGGCTCGAGCACCCGGGCATCGCGCGCCTGCTGGACGGCGGTCTGACCGAGGATGACGATCCGTACTTCGTCCTCGAGTACGTGGAAGGGGTGCCGGTCACCGACTGGTGCGATCGCCGCGGCGCATCGATCGACGAGCGCCTGTGCCTGTTCCACCGCATCTGTGAAGCGGTCCAGTACGCGCACGGGCGGCTGGTGGTCCACCGGGATCTCAAACCCGCCAACGTCCTGGTGACCGCCGACGGTCAGGTGAAGCTGCTCGACTTCGGGATCTCACGCCTGCTCGACGCCGACGAGCCGGGAGCGGCGACTGCGCTGACGCGCCACGGCCACCAGCCGTACACGCCCGGCTACGCGTCGCCGGAACAGCTGCGCGGAGAGGCGGTCACCGTCGCGACGGACGTCTACGCGCTCGGCGTCGTGCTGCACGAGCTGCTCATCGGACAGCGACCCGATCCGGCAGCGGCACCGCTGCCGCGTCCTTCGACGGTGCTGCGCCGGGTCGCCGTGCCTGGCGCGACCGAGCGGACCGGCTTCGACCCGGAGGCGGCGGCTCGCGCCCGCAGCACGTCCCCGGAACGTCTGGCGCGGCGTCTCGCCGGAGACCTCGACACGATCGTCCTGCAGGCGCTGCGCGAAGAACCCGAGCGGCGCTACGAGTCGGCGCAGGCGCTGGCGGACGACGTGCGGCGGCACCTCGAAGGGCACCCCATCGCCGCTCGCCCGGCCGGAGCGCTCTACGTGGCCGGCCGCTTCCTGCGTCGCCACCGCCTCGGCGTCGCCGCCGCGGCCCTGGTCGTCCTCGCCGCTGCCGCCGGCCTTGCCGCCACGACCTGGCAGGCCAGAATCGCCGCGCGTGAGCGCGACGCGGCGCGTGTTGAGGCCGAGAAGTTCGCCACGGTACAGGACTACCTGGTGAGCCTGTTCGAGGCGGCCGATCCGGCCGCGGCGCGCGGTGAAGAGGTCACTGCCCGCCAGCTCCTCATCCGTGGCATCGAGCGACTCGAAGACGAGCTCGTGACGCAGCCCGAGGTGCGGCTCGAGATGTCCCGTGTCCTGGCGCGCGTCTCGATTCAGCTCGGCGCGTACGAGGAGGCTGGCCGACTGCTGCGCGACGCCCTGCCGCTCGCGCGGCGTCTGCACGGCGCCGGCAGCGTCGAAGTGACGAACCTGACGAGCCTGCGCGGCGCGCTCCTGGTCGCCAAGGGGGAGTGGGAGCCCGCCGAGGCGGAGCTGCGGGACTCCCTGGCCGCCTACCGGCGAGCCGGGGCGGAAGCTCGCAAGGAGGCGATCGAAGCGTTCGATCAGCTGGGCGCGGCGCTCGAACGCCAGGGCAAGGAGGCCGAGGCGGTCGCGGTCTATCGCGAAGGGCTACCGGTCGCGCGCCGCGTCCACGGCGATCGCTCGCCGAGCGCCGCAACGCTGCTCAATGCCCTGGGCCTCGCGCTGCGGGGTCTGAACGATCTCGACGCCGCGGAGGAGGCCCTGCGGGAGTCGCTGGCCATTTTTCGCGAGGTTCACGGTCCGGATCATCCCGACGTGGCGACGGCGACCATCAACCTCGCCGGGCTCCTGCGCAAGCGCGGCAAGCTGCAGGAGGCCGAACCCCTCTACCGGGAGGCGGCGGCGGCGAAGCAGCGAATCCTCGGGGAGACCCACCCGGAAATCGCCGTGACGCTGCACAACCTGGCGGCTTTCCTCCACGGCCTGGGGCGCTACGAGGAGGCAGCGGGGCTCCATCGACAAGCGGTCGCGATCCTGCGCGAGCACTTCGGCGACGCGCACCCGCACACCGGCGCCATGCTCGATGCGCTCGCCCACGACCTCGCGGCAGCGCAGGACTTCGCCGCCGCCATGCCACTCTTCGAGCAGGCCCGGGATCTGCTGCTGCGGACGACCGGCACCGAGCACTGGCTCTACGGCCTGCACCGGCTGCGCGTAGGACGGGCGCTGCACGCCCAGGGCCGGAACCAGGAGGCGCTCGCGGCGATCGACGAGGCGGTGGAGGTGGTCGGCCGGGTCCGCGGCGCCGACCACCCGGAGCTCGCAGGCACGCTGCGCGACCGCGGCCGGGTTCGCCTCGCGCTCCGCGACTTCGACGCGGCCGAGGCCGACCTGCGCCGGGCGCTCGCGATACAGATGGCGGGTTCGCCCAGCCCGGACTATGCCGCCGCGACGACGCTCGTGCCGCTGGCGAGACTCCTCCTGGCGCGCGGCAACGCCCGCGAGGCCGAGCCCCTGGCGCGCGACGCCGTCCGCATCCTCGGCGCCTCCCTGCCCGACGGGCACTCGCTCCGGACGGAGGCCGCCGCCGCCCTGGCCGAGATCGAGCGGACTCCGACGCCCGCCGAGACCGAGTAGCTCGCACCCGGCCCGCCGGGATTCCCTCCTCCCGCCCGGCGACACCGGGCTCCGCATGGCACCTGCAGCCCGAAAGCGTCGCATGGGATGAGTACGCGCCGGTTCGGCCATCTTGGGCCGCACCTTGCGGAACGCGCGCGAGGCAGGACCAGCCAGGAGGAGTCTGGGATGAACCATTCGACCGCTTTGCCGATCCGCGCTCTGCTCGGAGTCGGCGCTACATGCTTCGCGCTCGCAGGCACCACCGCCGCGCCGGCCCAGGTCTGGGAGGTCGACGATCGTTTCCTTGCCGTGAACGCGCCCGGCTTTCTGCATGGCGCGGCCATCGCAGTCGCCGACCACGACGGCGACGGGCGCGACGACCTGGTCGTCGGGGCGCCGGGATCGAACAGCGGCGGGACCGATGCCGGTGCTTTCGGCTACCACCTCGCGGGCGCGGGCCGGACGATGAACCTGCACGCCTTCGCGGTCGGCGAACCCGGAGATCGAACCGGCACCGCCGTCGTGGCTGGGGATTTCGACGCCGACGGCACCCCCGACATCGCCATCGGCGCGCCGGGCCGGGACGTGGAGTACGGTCCCCCGCCGGCGATCGCCGAGGCCGGGGGGGTCTGGATCTACGAGTGGAACGCCGTCGTGTCGACCCCTTCCTTCCGGGACTTCCTCAGCCAGGACGCCGCGCCGGGGGGCGAACCGGAGGGCGGCGACCAGTTCGGCCGGGCGCTGGTGAGCGGCGACTTCAACCACGACGGCTTCGATGACCTCGCCGTCGGCGTTCCCTACGAAGATGCCGGGGCGACGCCCAACACCGGCGTGGTCCACGTCTTCTACGGCAGCGCCACCGGATTGCGCACCGACAACAGCGTGACGTTTCGCGCCGGCTTCGGAGGCGTGCTCGGAACCGAGTCGGCCGGCGACCTCTTCGGGTGGTCGCTGGCCGCCGGCGACTTCGACGATGACGACTTCGACGATCTGGCGATCGGTGCGCCGTTCCGGGACGTCGCCGGCGAGGCCGACGCCGGTCAGGTCCATGTCCTCTACGGCTCTGCCTCGGGACTCACGGCGTCGGGCGACCAGCTCTTCGACGACGGCGACTTCGGCTCGGCGCCCCTCGCCGGGACGCGGTTCGGCTGGTCCCTGGCCGCTGGCCAGTTCGACCAGACCGGTCTCGCCTGCTTCGTCGCCTGCGAGGACGACCTGGCGATCGGCGCCCCCTACCGGCCGGTGCTCTCCGTCGCGGACGCGGGCACCGTCGTCGTGGCCTACGGATCGCCGTCCGGCCTGACGAATGTCGACGCGACGACCCTGACGCGCCTCGTGGCCCAGCAGCTTCCCGGGACGGGCGACCTCTTCGGCTACGCCCTCGCCGCGGGCCATCTCGATCGCAGCGCCGCCGGCTCGCTGTTCGCCATCGAAGATCTCGCGGTGGGATCGATCGGCGAGACCGCGCAAGGTGTTGCCGATGCCGGCGGGGTCTACCTCTTCTTCGGCGCTTCGGCGGGAATCGGCGGCGGGTCGCCGCCCTGGCAGAAGATCGTCGCGCGGGAAGGCCTCGGCATTGGCGCACCCGATCCCGCCGACCATTTCGGCTGGACGGTGGCGATCGGGGATTTCGACGGCGACGGCTGGGGGGACTTGGTAGCTGGCGCTCCATACGACGATCACGCCGGGTACGGCGACGCCGGCGGCGTCCAGCTGCTCTATGGTGCGTTGTTTGCCGACGGCTTCGAGAGCGGCACGACCGGCGGCTGGGAGAGTTCCGGCGTGGCGCCTTGAGACCGTTGGTGCGCGAGGCTCCCGGCGCCGGCGTGCGAAACTCTGACCCCATGTCGTTCCCTCCGGACGAGGCGCGGGGCGTCCCGGTCGTCACGTTGGCGAGCTCGGCCGCGCTTCTCGCGCTCGCCGCGGCCCTGTTCACGGGCGCGCTCGGCGCGGGCCGGCCGGCGCTCTGGGCGGTCGCTCTTGCCCTCGGTGCGCCGCTCGCCGCCCTGCCGCCCCTGGCGCTGCTGCGCGGCGCCTGGCGTCGCTGGGTCGACGCGGCGGCGATCCGGCGCCTGCTGCGCCGCGAGCCACCCGAGTCGGGGCGGTGGGTGGCGATCGCCGGCCGAGCCCGCGGCGCCACCGACGAGGTCGTCACCAGCGCGGTCGCGGGCGTGCCGGCGCTCGCCTGCCGTTATCGCATCAGCGACCGGCCCTACCACCGCTCGGATTCGATTGGCCGGGGCTCTGCGAAGAAGTCGGGATCGGCGTCGCGCCTGCGCTACGAGGGGTTCCATCTCGTGCCGACGACGATCGAAACGGCAGCGCACTCGGTGCGCCTGCGTGCCATGCCCGAGCTGCGCGAGCTCGACTCGCGTCCGGGCGGGAGCTGGCGCGGGCGGCGGGGCGACGAGACGACCGGCCCGCTCCAACCGCTGCGCCCGTTCGCCCGCGCGCGTCTTTTCACGGCGACGACCGAAGCGTTGCACGTCGACTGGCGCTACCGCCACGAAGAGACCGATCTCGGCGCGACCGCTGCCATCGAATGGATACTGGCGCCCGAGGCCGAGGTCTGCGTGCTCGGCCGCTGGGATCCGGAAGGGGCGCTGCGGCCGCACGCGGCGCGCACCAGTGGCCTGCCGATCTATCCGGGAGCCCCCACGGAAGTCGCGGCGCGCCTCGCCACCGAGGGCTGGATCCACCTGGCTCTGGCGGCTCTCGTCGCGGCGGGGCTCGCCGGGCTGCTCTTCTGGCTGCTCGCCTGAAGTCCACTGCCCGCCCTTGACGGGGCGCTCCACGCGGTTGCATTAGAGTCGCGGCAGCGATGCCGGTCGAGCAGACGTTCGCGTACGGGACGGTGGCGACGTACGCCATCCTGGCGCTGCTGTGGGGCGCGATCCTCGTGCTCTACCTGCGCAACCGGCGGGTGGCGCGCCGCGAAGATCCGCTGATCGCGCTGCTGCTGGCGGTGCTGGCACTCGACGCGTTCAAGTCGTTGATCGAAAGCGTCTACTTCGGCGTCGTCTGGACTGCCAACTACGGCCTCGGCTTTGCGGCGCTGCGCGAGCCGCTGTCGCACCCGGTGCCGCTGACGCTCACCAAGGTGCTCAACCTGTTCGTCGCGGCCACGGTCCTCACCGTGCTGCTGCGGCGCTGGCTGCCCGCCGAGCTGGCGCAGCGGCGGGCGCAGCGCGAAGAGCGCGAACGGCTGCTGCGTCAACAGCTCGAGTCGCAGAAGCTCGAGAGCCTGGGCCTGCTGGCCGGCGGCATCGCGCACGATTTCAACAACCTGCTGTGGACCGTGTCGGGCAACGCGGAGATCGTCGCCAAGGCGCTGCCGGACGACTCGCGGCTGCAGACGCGCGTGACGGCGATCCGCGCCGCCGCTCGGCGCGGCGTCGCGCTGACCCGTCAGCTGCTCGTCTACGCCGGTCAACAAGAGACCGCTCCCGAGCCGCTCGACCTCGGAGCGCTGGTGGCCGACATCGCCGAATTGCTGCGCGTCTCGATTCCGCAGGGGACCGTGCTCTCGATTGAACTCGAGCCGGAGTTGCCGGAGGTCCAGGGCGAGGCGGCGCAGCTGCAGCAGGTGGCGCTCAACCTGCTCACCAACGCCGCGGACGCGGTCGGACCGCGGGGCGGCCGCATCACTGTCTCGGTCCGGCGCGAGCGGCTGGATCGCGACGCCCTGGCCGCCTTCCGCGGCGAAAACCTCACGGCGGGCGATTACGTCCTGCTCGAGGTCGCCGACACCGGCTGCGGCATGGACGAGGCGACGCGCGCGCGCATCTTCGATCCGTTCTTCTCGACCAAGGGGACCGGTCGTGGCCTCGGCCTGGCGGCGCTGGTGGGCATCCTGCGCGCTCACGCCGGCGGCGTGGCGATCGAGAGCGCGCCCGGCCGCGGCACGCGCTTCCGCATCGCCCTGCCGGCGCTGGCCCCGCAGCCGCGCGCCGCCCAGGCGCCGCCGCGCCTGCTGCCGCGCGGGGCGGGCGTGGCCCTGGTCGTCGGCAGCGACGGCCCGGGGCGCCAGCAGCTCGCCGAGCAGCTCGGCCAGGTCGGCTTCGAGGTGGCGACCGCAGCGACCGTCGCCGAAGCGCAGACCGCCGCCGAGAACGCCGGCGCCGCGCTCTCCCTGGCGATCGTCGAGCGCGAGCTGCCCGACGGCTCGGGCGCCGACCTGTCGCGGCAGCTGCACCAGGCGAACCCGTCGCTGCCGCAGCTGATTCTCGCTGCCAGCGACTCGGCCGCCAGCGACCCGGCCGACCGCTCCGATCTCCCCGCCCACGCCCTCCCGCTCGGCCATCCCCCCGGCAACCCGCCCGCCCCCGACGACCTCCACTCCGCCCTCGTCCGCCTCGGCTTCACCGGCTGAGCGGCGGGTCAACGTCGAGGCGCGGGCCAGCAGGCGACAGGGCGCAGTCGAGCCGCCGGGCGCTGGTACGCTCGAGCGCATGAGCACCGGAAAGCTGCAACTGGAGACCTTTCGCATCGGGGATCCGCCGCCGCGGGGGGCGGGGGCGCGTGGGGAAGCGTTGCGGATCGGGGTGACGCGGCGGCCGCCGCGGGGGGTGGCGCGGGAGCGGTGGGTGGCCGAGGGGCTGTTCGACGTCTGGCTGCCGACCGTCGCGCCGAGCGCGGCGCTGCTGGCCGAGTACCGGCCGCAGCAGGCGCCCGAGCGGGAGCTGGAGCGGTTCCTCCGCGCCTACGAGCGCGAGCTGCTCGGCTCGGCTGACGGGCGCCAGCTGGTCGAGTTCCTGGCCGTGCTCGCCGGGCGGCTGCCGATCGCGCTCGGCTGCTACTGCGAGGACGAGAGTCGCTGCCACCGCACCCGCTTGCGCGCCATGGTCGAGCGGGCGGCGCAGGCGGCCGGAGAGGGCTGATCGGGCCGGACTGGGGCCGTAGAATGACGGCGTGAGTACGCCGCCCGCCGCCCGTCCGTCCGCACCACAGCCGTCGTCGTCCCTGTCGCCCTCCTCCGCGCCCGACTTCCGCTACGTCGATCCGCTCGAGCTCGACGGGCCCGACGAGACCGTCTTCCGTCACCTCTCTTCCGACTACGTCAGCGTCGAATCGTTCGGCGGGCGCGACCTGCTGCGCGTCGCCCCCGAGGCGCTCACGCTGCTGGCGCGGGAGGCGTTTCGCGAGATCTCGTTCTTCCTGCGTCCGCGGCACCTCGAGCAGGTGGCGGCGATCCTCGATGACCCGCACGCTTCGGGCAACGACCGGGCGGTGGCGCTGTCGCTGCTGCGCAACGCCGCCATCGCCGCCGGCGGCAAGCTGCCGATGTGCCAGGACACCGGCACCGCCACCATCCTCGGCAAGAAGGGCGACCGCGTCTGGACCGGCGGCGGCGACGCTGCGGCGCTGGCACGCGGCGTCTACGAGACCTATCGGCGCGAGAACCTGCGCTACTCGCAGGTGCTCGCCCGCTCGATGTACGAGGAGCGCAACTCCGGTACCAACCTGCCGGCGCAGATCGACCTGATGGCGGTCGACGGCGAACGCTACGACTTCCTGTTCGTCGCCAAGGGCGGCGGCTCGGCCAACAAGATGCTGCTGTTCCAGGAGACCAAGGCGCTGCTCAACCCGGCCAGCCTGGAGCGGTTCATGGTCGAGAAGATGCGCGCCCTCGGCACCTCGGCCTGCCCGCCGTACCATCTCGTCTTCGTCATCGGCGGCACCTCGGCCGAGCAGTGCCTGAAGGTCACCAAGCTGGCGACCACCGGCTATCTCGACCGGCTTCCGCTCGGCGGTGACGACAGCGGTCGGGCGTTTCGCGATCCGGAGCTCGAAGCGCGGGCGCTCGAGCTGTCGCGCTCGATCGGCATCGGTGCGCAGTTCGGCGGCAGGTACTTCGCGCTCGACGTCAAGGTGATCCGGCTGCCGCGCCACGGCGCGTCGTGCCCGGTGGGTGTCGGAGTCTCCTGCTCGGCCGATCGCAACGCGCGCGGCCGCATCGATCGCGACGGCATCTGGCTCGAGCAGCTCGAGCACCGGCCGGAGCGTTTCATTCCGGCGCATCTGCGCGAAGGCGCCGCCGTCGAAGGAGTGCCGATCGACCTGACGCGGCCGATGCCGGAGATCCTCGCCGAACTGTCCCGCCACCCCGTCTCGACGCCGCTGCGCCTGACCGGCCCGATCGTCGTGGCGCGCGACGCCGCCCACGCCCGGCTCAAGGAGCGCCTCGACCGCGGTGAGGAGCTGCCAGAGTACTTCCGCAACCATCCCGTCTACTACGCCGGCCCGGCCAAGACGCCCGCCGGCATGCCTTCGGGATCGTTCGGCCCCACCACCGCCGGCCGCATGGACGGCTACGTCGACCTGTTCCAATCGCACGGCGGCTCGATGGTGATGCTGGCCAAGGGGAACCGCTCGAAGCAGGTCACCGAGGCGTGCGCGAAGCACGGCGGCTTCTACCTCGGCTCGATCGGCGGGCCGGCGGCGCTGATCGCCCAGGAGTCGATCCGCAAGGTCGAGCTGCTCGAGTACCCCGAGCTCGGCATGGAGGCGATCTGGCGGATCGAAGTGGTCGACTTCCCGGCCTTCATCCTGGTCGACGACAAGGGCAACGACTTCTTCCAGCAGCTGCCTGGCCTCGCCGTGGTGGGTTCGTGAAGCGCGCCGGCCGCGGCCTCACCGGGGCTCTGGCGCTGCTGGCGCTGCTCGCCGCCGGTCGCGCGTCGGCCGACCAGGCAGCCGGGGAGCCGGCAGCACCGGCGTCGCCGGGCGCCGAGCGGGTCGTCGCCGAAGTCACCGCGCTGCTCGCCGCGCAGGCCGAGGCCTGGAGCCGTGGCGACCTCGAAGCGTTCTGCGCCGTCTACGCCGCGGACGCGCTGTTCGTCGCGCCGAGCGGCCTGACTCGCGGGCGCGCCGAACTGCTTGCGCGTTACCAGCGTCGCTACCCGGACGCGGCGGCGATGGGCCGCCTGACTCTCGACGTGCTCGACGTGCGCCCGGGTGACGACCAGGCCGGCGTGGCCGCTCGCTGGACGCTCCACCGAGAGGGGCAGGAGGAGCTGACCGGCTTGACCTTGCTCGTCTTCGCCCGTCAGGACGGGGGTGGGTGGCGCATCGTCCAGGACGCCTCGTTTTGAACCCACCGAGCCGCCTGTTCGAGCGCGATGAAATCCCCTCAGAGGGAGTCTTCGCCGCGCCTCGCCCTCGAAAGCTTCCTTTGAGGGAACTTCCGTGACGGCGCGGGTGGGAGAGCGGGTCAGCGCCGTGGTCGGCGGGACGCCGCTGGTGCGGCTGCGCCGGGTGATCGACGCGGCCGCCGGCCACGAGCTGTTCGGCAAGCTCGAGTTTCTCAACCCGATGGGCAGCGTGAAGGATCGCATCGCGCGCTTCCTGGTCGAGCAGGCGATCGCCGACGGCACTCTGCGGCCGGGCGACACGGTGGTCGAGGCCTCGTCGGGCAACACGGCGATGGGGCTCGCCATGATGGCGATCGAGTACGACCTGCGCTGCGTCATGGTGGTGCGCCGTCAGACCAGCCCGGAGAAGCTCGATGCGCTGCGCGCGCTGGGCGTCGAGCTGGTGCTGGTCGACGGCGCGCTGCCGCCCGAACATCCCGACAGCTACAACCGGATGGCGCGGCGCATCGCCGCCGAGCGGCCGCGCGCCTGGTTTCCGGATCAGCACAACAACCGGGCCAACAACGAGGCGCACTACCGCACCACCGGCCCGGAGATCTGGCAGCAGATGGACGGCCGCATCGACTGGTTCATCGGCGGCATCGGCACCGGCGGCACGATCTCGGGCGTGGCGCGCTACCTGAAGGAGCGCGATCCGCGCGTGCGGGTGCTGGCGGTCGACGTCGAGGGGTCGGTCTTCACCGACTACTTCCGCAGCGGTCGCCGGGTCGAGCCGCATGGCAGTCTGCTCGAGGGGCTGGGGGACGAAGAGATCATCGCCTGTCCGCAGTTCGAACTGATCGACGAGATGGTGCAGGTCGGCGATCGTGAGGCGTTCGCGGCGACGCGCGACCTCGCGCGGCGCGAAGCGATCTTCGCGGGCGGCTCCTCGGGTGCCGCGCTCGCCGGCGTGCGCCGCCTGCTCGCCCGCCTCGACCGGCCGGCCCGGGTCGCGACCCTGTTCCCGGACGCCGGCAACCGCTACCTGTCGACGATCTACAACGACGACTGGATGCGCCGGCACGGCCTGCTCGACGAGCCCGCCGGCGCTCCGACGGAGAAGACGTGATGAGCCAGTCCGAGACGCCGGGCGCGGTAGTCAAGCGCAGCCGCGAAGTCGATCTGCAGACGGTTGCCGCCGGAAAGGCGACGCAGGTGCAGGTCCTGGTCGGCCCCGCTGACGGCGCGCCGAACTTTGCCCTCCGCCGTTTCGTGATGGGCCCCGGCGGCGGCATGCCACTCCATACCAACCAGGTGGAACACGAGCAGTACGTGCTGACCGGACGGGCGCGGGTGACCGTCGAAGGGGAAGAGCACGAGGTGGCGGCCGGCCACGTGCTCTACATCCCGGCCGGAGCGCGCCACGCCTACAGCGTTCTCGAGGCGCCGTTCGAGTTCCTCTGCATCGTCCCCAACGCGCCCGACCGGATCGACATCGTCGACCCATCCTGCTGAGGCCGAGCCCGCCTCAGCGCGCCGGGGCAGCCGGGTTCCCGGTCAGCTTCTCCGCCAGGCGGTGCAGGAGCAGGGCAGCCCGCCTCGCCTGACTGCCAAGCGTGGTCATGTCGGCGGTTTCGTCGGCGGTGTGGCCGCCGGTGCCCATCAGACCGATTCCGTCGAGCGCCATCGGCACCGCCGCGGCGATGAACGAGACATCGGCGGCGCCGGCCTGGCGCGGATCGACCGCGACCACCGGTCCGAGCCCGAGGTCGCGGCTCACCCGATCGTAGAGCGCCAGCAGCTCCAGATTGCCGGCGGTCGCCCCCATCGGCGGATAGCCCTCGTCGAACTCGAGCCGCGCCGTGGTCCCGGGGCCGGTCGAGGCGAGCACGTCCAGCATGGCAGCGCGTGCTCGCGCGAGCTGCTCCGGAGTGACGGCGCGCAAGTCGCCGGTGACCACGGCGCGGGCCGCGACCACGTTGTTCTTGCCGAAGGCGTTGCCGCGGGCCGCCGCGCCGTCGAAGTCGACCTGCGTGCCGCCCAGGATCAGCCCCGGGCTGAAGGTGAGGTCGGCTTCGACCGCCAGCCGCTCGCTGAACTCGGCGAGGATGCGCGCCGTCTCCAGGATCGCGCCGCTCCCGATTGCCGGCTGCCGGATCTGCGACGAATGCGCCGCCGTGCCGGTGACCTCGAGGCGCCACGACGAGGAGCCGCGGCGCGCCACGACGGCGGTGCGGGGATCGCCGTCGCCGTCCTCGAAGCCGATCGCTGCGGCCGCGCCGGCGGCGGCGGCGCGCAGGTCGGCGCGCGCCAGCTCGAGCGGACGGCCGGCACGCTCCTCGTCGCCGTGGAGCACGACGACCAGATGCAGGCGATCGAGCGCGTCGACCTGGGCGAGCGCCGAGAGGGCACGCAGCATCACGACGATGCCGCCCTTCATGTCGATGAGGCCGGGGCCCCGGGCCTCCGTTTTCGACAGTCGCTCGAACTGCTGGAACGGCGCGTCGGGTTCGAAAACGGTGTCCAGGTGGCCGATCAGCACGATCTTCGGCGCGCCAGTCGATCGGCCCGGCCGCTCGGCGATCAGGTGTCCGGCGCGTTCGAACGGCGCCCCGTCGACCCAGCGCACTGCGAAGCCGAGCCGCTCGAACTCGGGCGCGAACAGGTCGCCGACCGCCCGCACACCGGCCAGGTTCAGCGTGCCGCTGTTGAGATCGACCGCCCGCGCGAGCAGCGCCAGCGACTCGTCCAGCCCGCCTTCGACTGCGGCGGCCAGCTGGCGCTCGATCGGCGAGAGGCCCTCGGCGACGGCCATCGGCGGGGCGACCAGGGCGAGGGCGAGCGCGGCGAGGAGCGGACGCACGGGCCCGTCGCGTCAGCCGGCGGCCGGCACCGGGGCCAGGAGGTGTTCGACGACCTCGGCGGCGCCGTAGTCGGCGGCTTCGGAGGCGCCGCGCGCGGCGAGGAAGCGGCCGAGCACCTTGAGGTCGTCCCCGCTGGTGAGCAGCGGCCCTTCGGCTTCGGTGCGCGGTCGCTGCTGAGGATGACCGGCGGTCGCCAGCAGGGCGTTGCACAGGCACTTGCGTCCCACCGTGCCGGCCTCCGTGCCTCCCTTGGCGACGAAGTCGGCGACCGGCTCCGAGGCGCAGCGCCACTCGATCGCGCCCTCGCGGCGCACGGCGGTACGCAGGTAGCCCAGATCGCAGACCCGCTGCCGCCGCAGATAGCGCTCCTCCTCCGACATCGTGCCGGCCAGCTGGACCACCTTGAACGGGAAGCCGGTGGGCGAAGCGACGGCGTCGGTGAGGACGTCGAGCTGGCCGTCGCGCGCCGCCGCGAGCACCTGACGCTTGAGCGGCTCGGCGATCCCCGACTCCCGGCACCAGGCGAACAGCGTGCCGACCTGGACGCCAGTCGCGCCGGCCTCGACCGCCGCCTCGACCTGTTCTGGCTGGCCGTAGCCACCGGCCAGCCAGAACGGCAGGCCGAGCGCGGCGATCTTGTCGAGGTCGACCTCGTCGCGCTGGCCGTAGACCGGTTCGCCGCGCCCGTTGAGCTGCAGCTCGCCGCGCGGCGGCGCGTTGTGGCCGCCCGCCACCGGCAGTTCGATCACCAGGCCGTCGACGCCGCCGGCGCACTTGCGGGCCATCATCGTGGCCAGCGAGTTGGAGGCGACGATCGGCAGGAAGCGAGGCCGCTCGAGCGGCTGCGAAGTGTCGAAGTCGCAGGCGGCCGGATCGAACCGGATCTGCTCGGCCTCGCCCGGTTCCCCCTCGAGATCGAGCTGCAGGGTGGCCGGGCGCTGCTCGGCCAGGTTGTCGAGCGCGCGCGGGATCTCGCGCGGGATGCCGGCTCCCATCAGCACCCAGTCCACCTTGGCCAGCATGGCGCCGTAGAGCGAGGCGAGGTTCGGCATCTGGATCTTGGTCAGCAGGTTGATGCCGACCGGGCCGCGGCCCTGCTCGCGGGCCAGCCAGACTTCGACGAAGTTGGCCAGCACGGTGATCTGGTGGCGCAGCTTGTCGACTGTGAGGTCGTAGCGGGCCAGCGGGCGGTACGGCACCTCGGGGCGCTTGCCCTCGGGCCGGTGGAACTTCTCGAGCACCCGGGCGACGACCTCGGGAAGCGGAAAGTGCGCCATCGCCCGCCGCAGGTGGCCGCCGAGGTCGCCGTCCTGCAGGCGGCGGATGAACAGGGTGTCGAGACCGGTGCCGGAAACGACTCCGAGCTGGCCGCAGCCGGTCACGGCCGCGGCCAGGCGCCAGTTCGAGACGCCGACACCCATGCCTCCCTGGATCAGGCGGGGCAGTGCAGCAAGGGCGGTCATCTTAGGGGGTCTCTCCCGGCGCGCGACCGATGCGTGAGGCAGGGTGGAGGGCGAGACAGCGGCCGGCGGGCCACGATCGATCTCCCGCCGGAGCCCGAGCCTACAACGATCCACTCCGGCGGGGCGGCGCCCCGTGCAGCCCTGCGCCGCTCCGCGCCGCGGCAGCGGCTCCCGGCGTAGGCTCCGCGTACCATGGAAGCTGCGAATCCGCTGACCCCGTTCGATCGGGCCGGGCCGTCGCGCGCCGGCGAGCTGGCGGCGCGCTGGCTGCTGCCGCTCGCCGTGCTGCTGTTCATGCTCGCCACCGCGAGTGGCTACGGCATCTTCCGCGACGAGCTCTACTACCTGTCGTGCGGCCGGCGGCTCGCCTTCGGCTACGTCGATCACCCGCCTCTGGTGGCGTTCCTGGCCGCCCTCGTCGAGCGCCTCGCCGGCGGGTCGCTGCTCGCCCTGCGGGCCCTGCCGGCGGTCGCCTTCGCGGCCACCGTGTTGTTGGTCGGCGACACCGCACGCGCCCTGGGCGGCGACCGGTTCGCAACCGTGTTCGCGCAGCTGCTCGCCGCGACGGCGCCCGGCTTTCTGGCGATCTTCTCGATCTTCTCGATGAACGCCTTCGACATTCTGATCTGGGCCGGGCTCGCCCGCATCGCGGTGGCGCTGCTCGCCGGGGCGGCGCCACGGCTCTGGCTCGCCTTCGGGGCGCTCGCCGGGGTGGGCCTGCAGAACAAGCTGGACGTCGGCCTGCTCGGGCTGGCCCTGGCGGTGGGGCTGGGGGTCTGCCGTCGCGAGCTGCTGCGCGTGCGCGAACTGTGGCTCGGGGCGCTCGTCGCGCTGCTGATCTTCCTGCCCCATCTGATCTGGCAGATCGTCCACGGCCTGCCGACGCGCGAGTTCGTCGCCAACGCGCAGGCCGGCAAGATCGTCGCGCTCGGACCGCTCGGCTTCGTGATCGCGCAGGCCGACGTGATCGGCCCGGTCGCCGCCCTGGCCGCGCTGATCGGCCTCGGTTGGTTGCTCGCCGCCGCGCCGGCCCGGCCGTGGCGCGCACTCGGGCTGGCCACTGTCACCGTCCTCGCCGTCTTTGCCCTCTCGCCCTCGAAGCCTTACTACTTCGCGCCCGCCGTTCCGCTCCTGTTCGCCGCCGCCGGGGTCGTGGTGGCGCGCTGGACGGCGCACCGGGTGGCCCGGCGCTCGCGCCTGCTGCTGCTCGTTGTGGTCGCTTCGGCGCTGGTCGCGGCGCCGCTCGCCAAGCCGCTGCTGCCGGTCGAGGACTATCTTGCCTGGTCGGCGCGGCTCGGCCGGCAGCCGTCCACCGACGAGCGGCACGAGCTGGGACGCCTGCCGCAGTTCTTCGCCGACATGCACGGCTGGCGCGAGCTGGCCGCCGCGGTCGGGCGGGTCGCCGCCGCGCTGCCCGCCGACGAGCGGCGGGCGGTCTGCGTCTTCGCGCAGAACTACGGCCAGGCCGGCGCGCTGGAGCGGTTCGCGGCCCAGTTCGACCTGCCCCCGGTCATCTCGGGGCACAACAACTGGTGGCTGTGGGGCCCGGGCGACTGCAGCGGCGAGGTGATGCTGATCCTCGGCGGCGAACTCGAGGACTACCAGCCGCTCTTTGCGCAGGTCGAAGCGGCGGGCCGCCACGAGCATGCGTGGGGGATGCCGTACGAGAACGTCACGATCTGGCTGGCGCGTGGACCGAACCGCTCGCTGGCCGACGTCTGGCCGGCGGTACGCCACTACGACTGAGCGAGCCGCTCAGCCCTTGACCGTCCATCCCCGCGCCGCCAGCAAGGTGCGCAGGCGGTCGCGGTGGTCGCCCTGCAGCTCGACCGTGGCGTCGGCCACCGTGCCCCCGGTGCCGCAGGCGCGCTTGAGCTCCGCCGCCAGGGCGGCGAGGAACGGCTGGTTGGCCGGCAGGCCGTCGACCACGGTGACGGTCTTGCCGCCGCGGCCCCCCTTCTCGATGCGCAGCCGGGCGACGATTCTGGCCGGTACCGGCTCGTCGGTGGCCAGTTGCGCGGCGCAGTGGCAGTTGGCGACCGGCCAGCCGCAGCGCGGGCAGGTGCGTCCGCCGGCGGTCGAGTAGACGGTGCCCGGGGGCTTGCGGGTCATCGCCGGTCGGTCGAGCAGGCTGCTGCGGCGTCGGTCTTCGGTGCGGCCCTCACTGCGAGTGGCGCCCCCCGGACGCAGCGAGGTGGAAGAACGAGCGGATCCGGTGTAGCAGCGTGTGGGCGTCGGACTGCTCGAGCCGCGCGGCGGCGCTGCGCCGGTCCTCGAGGCGGGCGGTCGTGGCCGCCATCCGTTCGGCCAGGCGGCGCGACAGCAGTTCGGCGAGCGCCGGGTCGCCCTCCAGGATCGGCCGCAGCGCTTCGTGATCGAAGACGAACACCTCCACCGCGCCGAGGGCGACGATGGTGGCGCGCCGCGGCGCGCCGGTCAGCAGCGACATCTCGCCGAAGTAGTCGCCCTCGCCGAGCTCGGCCAGCCGGATCTCTGCCGAGCCCTCGGAGTCGGTGGCCGACACGCGCACGCTGCCGCGCGAGAGCAGCATCAGCGAATCGCCGCGCTCGCCCTGAGTGACCAGCCGCTCGCCGGAGTCGTAGTAGTGCAGCGTGGCGGCCTCGGCCAGCCGCCGCCGAACCTGCGGATCGAGCGAGGCGAACAGGTCGGTGCGGGCCAGCAGTCGCTCGGCGCGCGCAGTGCGCCAGCGCTGCCGGTCGACGCGTCGATGGCGATGCGACTCCACGTGCACCGAGCGCTCCGGCACCGGCAGCGTCCAGCCGTCCCGGTGCAGCCGGTACCAGACGTGGGACAGCACCGCGTCGCGCAGCCGCGAGACGCCGTCGACCTGCGATGACCAGTAGCGCAGCTCGTAGTCGACCGCCCACTCGCCGAAGCCCGTCACCAGCGCCAGGGGTGCCGGCTCGGCGGCCACGCCGGGCGTCTCGCGCGCCGCCTTCTCGAGCGTCTCGCGCACTCGCTGCGGCGGCGCGCTGTGCGCCGCCCGCACCGGGACCGCGAAACCGACCACCCGGCGCCCGTCGCCGAGATTGACGATGCCCGCGATGACCAGGTTGGCATTCGGCTCGCGGAAGTCGACGCCGAGCGTGTTGCGCAGATGCGTCGAGCGCCACGACATTTCGATCACCTGCCGCGGCTCCCCGTCCATCACCAGCCAGTCGCCGATGTCGAACGGCTGCTCGGTCTGCAGCGCCAGGCCGGCGAAGACGTTCTTGAGCACGTCCTGCAGCGCGAAGCCGAGCACCGCCGAGACGACCGCGGAGGGCAGGATCAGGCCGCCCAGATCGGCCCCGAGGAACCAGACCGCGCCCAGGGCGATGCCGAGCGCGAGCGAGAGCCAGGCGCCGAGATCGCGCATCAGCCGCGGAACGGTCGGCCGCCCGGAGTCGCCGCGGGTTCGCGCCAGCACGAAGTGATCGAAGAGGCGGTAGGCGAAGGTGACCGACAGGGCCGCGGCCACGAAGCCGCCCACCGCCAGCAGGCGCCCTTCGAGGCGCGGCGGCAGCAGCGTGTGAGTGCGGCCGGCGACCAGGAAGGTCAGCACGCCGAGCGCCAGCGTCCAGACCTGGTAGGCGACCCGTTCGCCGAGCCGCGGTCGATAGCGGCGCACGACCAGCCAGACCAGCTCGAGGCCGATCACGACGGCCAGAGCGAGGGCGAGCGGGAGCAACCAGACCGCGGACATGGCGACGAACCGGCGCGCAGTCTACCCGCGAAGCCGCGCCGCGCCGAAGCGGCCGCGGTGCGGAGCTATCATGGCCGGCCATGGCTCCCGGCCCGGCCCGACCCGCGCTGGCAACGGCGCGCTTTCTCGCCCTGGCGCTGCCAGCCGCGATGCTCGTGCTGGGACTGGTGCCGGCCGCCGCCCGCATTCTCGGTGCGGCGCCGGACCTGGCGCCGCTCGCGGCGCGCGGCGTGGCGCGCGCGGCAGCGCTTTCGACGGGCGTCCGCCTGCTGGCGCTCGCCTTCGAGGCGACGGCGCTGGTGGCCCTCTTCCTGCTCGTGCGGCGACAGCGCAGGCGACCGATCGGCAGCCTGCTCGACGGCCTGGCGACCGGCCTGGCGGCCTGGCTGTTTCGCGGACCCGTGCTGGTGCTGGCAGTGGCCGAGCTGACCCGGCTGCCGACCGACCCGTTCTGGCAGGCGGCGCGGCTCGATCTGGTGGCGCTCCCGGCCGCGGGGCTGGCGATCGGCCTGCTGGCGCATGCCACCGGTCTCGGCCGCGGGGGAGATCCGTCTTGAGGATTGCTGCCGTCGCGGCGTCCTTTCCTCCCCACTACTACGATCAGGAGGCGTTGCTCGCCGCGCTGCGCGCGCACTGGCGCGAGCGCTACGTCAACGTCGACCGCCTCGAGCAGTTGCATCGCAACGTGCGTGTGGGCGGACGACACCTCGCCCTGCCGATCGACCAGTACGCCGCGCTCGACGGCTTCGGGGCCGCCAACGACGCCTGGATCCGGGTCGGGCTCGAACTCGGCGGGGAGGCGCTGACGGCGGCCCTTGCCCAGGCCGCGATCGAGCCGGCCGAGGTGGGCGCGATCTTCTCGGTCTCGGTGACCGGCATCGCCACGCCGTCGCTCGAGGCCCGGCTGGTCGGACGAGTCGGGCTGTCGCCGCACGTCAAACGGGTTCCCATTTTCGGTCTCGGCTGCGTGGCCGGCGCGGCCGGGCTGGCGCGCGCCGCCGACTACGTGCGCGCCTTCCCCGATCAGGTCGCCGTGCTGCTCGCGGTCGAGCTCTGTTCGCTGACCCTGCAGCGGCAGGATCTGTCGATCCCGGCGCTGATTGCGTCGGGCCTGTTCGGCGACGGCGCCGCGGCTGCGGTGGTCTGCGGCGCGCAGTACCGGCGCGGCCAGGACGGGCCCCAGATCGTCGCCACCCGCTCGATTTTCTACCCCGACAGCGAGCGCGTGATGGGCTGGGACATCGGCGATTCGGGTTTCCAGATCGTGCTCTCGGCCGAAGTGCCACAGGTCGTCGAACGCCACCTGGCGGGCGACGTCGACGCGTTTCTGGCCAGCCACGGACTGACCCGGTCAGAGATCTCGAGCTGGGTCTGCCACCCCGGCGGTCCGCGGGTGCTCGAGGCGATGCAGGCGGCGCTCGGCCTGTCGCGGCCCGATCTCGAGCGGACCTGGCGCAGTCTCGAGGAGGTCGGCAACCTTTCCTCGGTTTCGGTCCTGCTCGTGCTCGCCGACACGCTGCGCGACGGCCGGCCACCGGCCGGCTCCTGGGGGATGCTGCTGGCACTCGGGCCGGGCTTCTGCTCCGAGCTGGTCCTGATGCGATGGTAGCCGGCCAGTGACCGGGATCGGCTTCTTCCTGGCACTGCTCGGCGCGGTGGCGCTCGAGCGCGTCGCGGAACTGATCCTGTCGGCGCGCCACGCCAGGCGTGCCCGGGCGCGCGGGGGCGTCGAGGGCGAGAGTCGCGCTGCCTACGCGGCGATGGTGATCGTGCACGCGCTGCTGCTGCCGGCCGCGGCGGTCGAGGCGCTGCTGGCGCCGCGGCCGTTCCGGCCGGGGCTGGCGGCGGCGATGACCGGGGTGGTCGTCGCGACCATGGCGCTGCGCTGGTGGGCGATCACCGCGCTCGGCGAACGCTGGAACACGCGCCTGATCGCGGTGCCGGGCGACCCGGCGGTCGCCGGCGGCCCGTACCGTTTCCTGCGCCACCCCAACTACGTCGCGGTGACGCTCGAGGTGGCGGCGCTGCCACTGGTGCACGGCGCCTGGGTCACCGCGCTCGCGGTCAGCCTCGCCAGCGCCGTGTTGCTGATGCGGCGGATCCCGCGCGAGGAGCGGCTGCTCGAACGCCTGGGCGACTACGAGGCTCGGCTCGGAGCACTGCCGCGGTTCGTGCCGCCAGGTCTGGGCGGACGCCCGCCGGGCGGAGGTCCACCGTGACGCGCGACGAGGTCCTGGCTGGCATCGCGGCCGTCGCCGCCGAGCACCTCGGGCTCGCCACGGCACCGGCTCCGGAGCAGCGGCTGGTCGAGGACCTCGGACTCGACTCGTTGCGCCTGCTGACCCTGGCGGCCGAGGTCGAGAACCGGTTCCAGGTCGCGCTCGACCCGGCCGACGAGGCCGGCATCGTCACCGTGGGCGACCTCGCCGACGCGCTGCTCAGCGCGCTCGCTCGCGCGGCCGGTTCCAGGGACGGGTGTTAGAGTCCGAGCAGTCCCACTGCTGATTCGAGAGGAGTCCTCGATGTCGTCCCGATGCTCGTCGATCGGTCTGTCCTGTGCTTTGCTGTTTCTCTCCGTCGCGCCGGCTGCGGCACACGATCCGGAGCCGGCGACCCCGGCCGCCTCGTCGACCAGTACGGCGGCGCTCGCCAACCTGATCCCCGGCCTGTTCGACCGCACGATCATCCTCGCGGCCACCGGCCACCAGGCGCACTTCATCGGCTCCGGCCAGGCGCTGCGTGAGGCGGGACTGCAGCTCAACGGTTCGATCCTGTCGCAGTTGACCGCCTACCCGGTCTCATCGTCGGCCGGCGGTTTCACCTACGAGTTCGATCCGGCGCTGGGCGTCATGAAGCGCACGAGCGAGTCGTTCGGTCCGATCTTCGCCGAGCGCGCCGGCACGATCGGCAAGGGCAAGTGGAACTTCGGCATCAAGTACGAGCGCTTCGCCTACGACTCGATCGACGGGCTCGATCTGCAGGATGGCGACATCGCGCTCTCTTTTACCCACCTCGACACCAACAACGACGGCACCACGGTCGCCACCGTCTACGAGGGCGACATCATCCTCGCCGACGCGCGCTTCAAGTTGCTCAGCGACATCGCGGTGCTGTCGGGCCACGTCGGCCTGTCGGACCGGTTCGACCTGACCATCGCGCTGCCGGTGGTGCGCGTGCAGCTCGACGCGGCGCTGTCGACGACCGTGCATCGCCTCGCCACCGAGGGGTTCGAGGATCCGCCGGCGCACCTGTTCCCCGGCGGCACCGATTCGGCCACCTTCCTCGCCAGCGGTGATGCGAGCGGCATCGGCGACGTCCTGCTGCGCGGCAAGTGGAACTTCCTGCGCGCCGAGGGGCGCGGAATGGCGGCGGCGCTCGAAGTGCGGCTGCCCACCGGCGACGAAGAGGAGCTGCTCGGCAGCGGTGCGACGCAGACCCGGCTGCTGCTGATCGGCTCGTCGTCGTTCGGGCGCTTCGCGCCCCATTTCAATGCCGGCTACGCGATGTACTCGGGCGAGGGCCTGCAGGAGCAGGAGCTGCCCGACGAGGCGAACTTCACGATCGGTTTCGACTGGGCCGCGCACCCGCGGGTGACCGTGGCGGCCGATCTGCTCTGGCGGACGCTGATCGACGCCAACTCGATGTCGGTGCGCCAGGAACGCCACCTGTTCCGGCGCTGGGACGAGACCGAGATCTCGACGACGACCCGGCCGGTGCTCGAAACGAGCGTCGACGACCTCAATCTGCTCACCGCCGCGATCGGATGCAAGGTCAACCTGTGGGGCCAGCTGCTGGCCAGTGTCAACCTGCTCTACTCGCTGTCGGACGACGGCCTGCAGGAGGAGGCGTGGGTGCCGCTGATCGGGCTCGACTACAGCTTCTGACGCCCCTGGCAACGACCCGCCGCGGCGGGCCGTCGCTCAGCGGCCGGTGACGTCGGAGATCCGCCAGCCGTCGCCGGCCCGCTCGAGCCGCAGGCGGATGCCGCTCTCGCGCGGCGCTCCCTTGCCCACCTTGAGCTCGTAGGTCTGCCGCATCCGGCAGTCGGCGGTGGCGCCGTTGGCGTCGCCGTCGACCGAGATCGCGCAGTCGGACAGCTCGACCTGCAGCGAACGGTAGCCGGCAAACGCCTGCGCCAAGCCGTTCCGGCGCTCGCTGCCGATCGACGGCCAGAGCCGCGCCACGGCGTCGGCGTCCAGGCTCTCGTAGGCGCGCTCGTACTGGTCGAGCAGTGCCCGGACGGAGGCGCGCGGGTCGACCGGCACGGGGGTGGGGATCGCCATCGGTCGGTCGTCGGGAACCGCAGTCGCGATCGCATCGGCGAGCGGCTCGGCCTCGGGCGGGTTCGTCGGCACCGCGGCGACGGGGGTCGGGG
>CAZUAT010000014.1:0-47027 GCA_964618415.1 uncultured Thermoanaerobaculia bacterium | reverse complement strand
TGGCGCCGGCGCCGCCGAACGCGCCGCCGCCGCCGGTCCACCCGCCGCCGCCCCCACCACCCGACGACCCGGCGCTCGAGAATGAGCCGCCGTGTGTGGCGGCCTCGCCGAAGCGGCGGAACCAGCGATCGACCCCGGGAGCCAGCCCGAAGGCGAGCAGATACGGGAAGTGGGAATCGTCGAAGTCGGGATGCTCGCGCTTGAGTTCACGCTCGAACCAGCGCCGCGCGCGCATCAGATCGCGGCGACGGCGCAACGCCTCGGCCCCCACCTTGGGAGTTGCGGTCGCGAAGATGATCCGGGCGAAGCCGAGCACCAGCAGTACGGCGGCGACAATCTGCAGGAAGTGGATCCCCTTCCGGCTGGCGAGGAACGCCACCGCACCTCCGAGGAAGATGAGCGCGACGGTGGCCACGCAACCCGGCGCGCCGATTCCGCCCGTCCGCTGGCCCAGTGTCAGGCCGCCGAGCACCCCGAGGAAGACGAATGGGAAGAGGGTCACGAACGGAAAGAGCACGCTCGCCACCCCGATCGGTCCGACGATGCCGCCGATCACGAACAGCAGCAGGGCGGTGGCGATCAGCATCACCGAAGGGAGGATACGCGGCGCCGGCAACTTGACCCCGAAGCCCGGCTGGTTCTCCATCGCCGCCTCGATGCCCGACTTGATGTACTTGGACGGATCGAAGCCGGTGCCGGCGTGCTTCTTGCGCAGCGTCTCGGTCGAGGTCTCCTCCGCGCCGCCGAACAGCGCGTCGACGAGCGAGCGCTCGTAACCCGAAAGCTGCGAGCGCCGGGTCAGGAGCCGCAGGACGAGATTCTGGCGCTTGAAAACCCACCACCCGACCGACTCGACCTTGGACTCGATCTTGCCCTCCGCGGTGAGCCGGGCCAGCACCGCGGCGACCTCGGGAGCGCCGATCGTGTTGTCCCACATCGCGCCGATCACCTCCGGCGGCAGCGCAAACACGTGCTCGTCTACCCAGGCCCGGTCCACTGGCGGCCCATCGTCCCCACCGAACCAACCGACCGTGCTGGCGCGCCGGAACCAGGCGATCGCGAACGCGAGGACACCGACGACGTAGGCGCTCAGCGCGCCGAGGCGCACACCGCGGGCGGGCGCGACGAGCGCCGCATTCGCCACCGGGGGCTCCGCCCCGGTGAATTGCAGCTCGACCGGCACGACGAAGCTCGCTCCGGGCTCGAGCCGCCCGCTCTGCCACTGCGCCGGCAGCGCCGAGCGCGCTTGCCAGTCCGACCCCAGGCTGAGCCGCGCGATCAGACTCCGGATGGCGCCGGACCGGTCCGGGAAGGCGAAGTCGTGGTCGAGCAGGAACTGTCGGTCGCCCTGATCGACCAGCACTCCGGACAGGCGGTAGTCGATCCGGTAGTCGATCCGCGTGCCGGCGAACGGCGGGTCGTCGACCCGGCGACTGCGCCAGCGCAGGGTCTTCGAGTCGGTCATCTGCCAGTTGTCGACCTCGTCGAGACTCCCCTTCCTGAGCGCCCGCTCCGCCCCGGTCGCCGGGTCGATGCGCACCACGCCCAGGACCTTGACCCGCTGACCGGGCGAGAGCCGGAAGATCCGCTCGCCGCCGTTCCAGTCCCCGGTAAAGACGAATTCCTGGCGTTCCGAAACCGTCAGACTGCCGTCGTTCTCGAGCTGAGCGTCGACCTCGACGGTCTCCCAGTGCAGCTCGCGGGCATTCCCGGCGGTGGCTCCGACCTGGATTGTCCATGCCGCCACGAGCGCCAGCCGGACGGCGCGAAAACCTCTCATTCGACCCTCCCCTTCGATCGCCTGCAGCCGGGGCGCCGCGACGGCGCCTCTCAGTTCCGCGGCACGAGGCGCCAGAGCTCCCCGCGTCCCTCATCGGTCACCAGGTAGAGCAGCCCGTCCGGACCCTCCCGCACGTCGCGCACGCGCTGGCCGCGGTCGACCAGCAGGTGTTCCTCTCCGCTCACCCGCCCGTCCGTCAGCTCGACTCGCACCAGGCGCTGCTCGCGCAGTGCGCCGACGAACAGACTGCCCCGCCAGGCCGGGAACGCCGCGCCGTCGTAGAACTCGGCACCCGACGGAGCGATGACCGGGTCCCAGTAGTAGACCGGCGACTCGATTCCTTCCCGCTCGGTCTGCGACCCGCGGATCGGCGTCCCCACGTACTCCTCGCCGTAGGCCTGCACCGGCCAGCCGTAGTTCGCTCCACGGACGATCCGGTTCAGCTCGTCGCCTCCCCGCGCCCCGTGCTCGATCGCCCACAGCTGGCCGGACCGGTCGAACGCCGCCGCCTGCACGTTGCGGTGCCCCAGCGACCAGGTCTCCCCGCGCGCGCCTGCCTGTCCGGAAAACGGATTGTCGGCAGGTACGGTGCCATCGGGTCGGACGCGCAGGATCTTGCCCAGGTGACTGTCGAGGCGCTGCGCCTGCTCGCGCATCTGGCGATCCGAACGCTCGCCGAGAGTCACGTAGAGCATGCCGTCGGGCCCGAACAGGAGGCGCGAGCCGAAGTGGTGGGTACCGTCGTAAGTCGGCTGTGTGCGCAGCACGACCGCGACGTCGCTCAGGCTCGTCCCGTCGGCGGACAGCACTCCGCGCGCCACGCTGGTGCCGTTGCCGTCCGCGCGCGGCTCGGTGAAGCTCCACCAGATCGCCCGATCTTCGGCGAAGCGCGGACCGAGAGCGACGTCGAGCAGGCCGCCCTGGCCGCGCGCATCGACGGCCGGCAGGCCGCTGATCGGCGGTCCGACCTCGCCGCGTGCCGAGACGACCCGCATCCGGCCGGGCCGCTCGGTAACCAGCAGCGAGCCGTCCGGCAGCGGTTCGACCGCCCACGGATGCTCCAGCCCCCGCGCGACCACCTCGACGTCGAAGGCGACGCCGCGCGAGACGCCGCAGGCGCGCGTCTGCTCGGGAAAGGCCGGGCGCTGCTCGGGAGCGTTGGGCTGACGGGTTTCGAGGGCGCGGCAGGGTGCGGGCCGATCCGGCGGCGTCGCCGCCACGCCGCCGGAAACCGATGCGTCGACGTCGGGACCGCAGGCGACCGCTGCCACCGCGACGCAGCAGGCTGCGTGCCGCGCCGCGACGTGGAGCGCACGACCGACGCCGAGCGGGGACATGCGCGGCAGTATAAGCGCTCACCGGGCAGCGCCGCCCCGCGGGGCGCCACTGCCCGGTATCGCCGTCGTCAGGCGCCGCCGCCGAGCGCCTTGTAGAGCTGAACCCGGTTGAATGCAGCGGCCAGGTGCAATCCGACTTCGGCGCGCTGGGCGTCGTAGAGCGCGCGCTGGGCCACCAGCACCCCGAGATAGCCGTCGACGCCCGCCTCGTAGCGCGCCTGCGAAAGACGCAGCGTTTCGGCAAGCGCGTCGGTGAGCCGCCGATGGGCCTCGAGCTGATCGACCAGGGTGGCCCGCAGCGCCAGGCCGTCGGCCACCTCGGTGAACGCCGAGCGGATCGCCTGCTCGTAACGCGCCACGGCGATCTCCCGCTGGACGCGCACGGCCCGCAGGTTGGCCCGCAGGCCGCCGCCGGCGAACAGCGGCGCCTGGATCTGCGGAGCGAACTGCCAGCTTCGCGTGTCGGAACCGAACAGGCCAGACAGGTCCGGGCTCAGGGTCCCCAGCGCGGCGGTCAGCGAGATCCGTGGAAAGAAGGCCGCGCGCGCCACGCCGATGTCGGCGTTGGCGGACCGCAGCAGCCGCTCGGCCGCCAGCACGTCGGGTCGCTCGAGCAGCACGTCGGAGGGCAGCCCGGCGTGCAGCGGCACGGCCACGCCGGCGAGCTCGTCCCCTTCGGGCAGCAGCTCCTCCGGCACCGGTGCGCCGGTCAGCAGATCGAGCGCGTTGCGCGCCACCGCGGCGGCGCCGGCAAACTCGGCCCGCGCCACCCGCGCCACCTCGACCTGACTGAGCGCCTGGTGGACCTCGAGGTCCGAGCCCACCCCCGCGTCGCGGCGCGCCCGGATCAGCGCCAGTGCCCGTTCCTGCGCCTCGACCGTAGCCTCGGCGAGCCGGAGGTTCGCCGAGTCGGCGGCCAGCTGCAGCCAGGCGCCGGCGACGGCCGCGATCAGCGAGGCCCGCACCCCGCGCTCGACCTCCTCGCTGGCCAGGTACTGCTCGAGGGCGCGCTCCCGCAGGCTGCGGAGACGGCCGAACAGGTCGATCTCCCAGGAGAGGAAGCCGAGATCGACCGAGTACTGTTCGACGATCTCGGCCTGTCCGGAGTCGGTCATCGCCTCGGGGCGGCGCATCCGCTGTCCGGCCGCCTGGACGCCGATCGCGGGCGTGAGCTCGGCACGCTGGATGCGCAGCAGCGCGGCGGCCCGCTCCACCTCGAGCGAGGCCACGCGCAGGTCGCGATTGGCCTCGAGTGCCCGATCGATCGTCGCCCGCAGGCGCGGATCGACAAAGTACTCCTGCCAGGCAGGAGGCTCCGCCGCCGGATCCCCGGCGGCGTCTTCCATCGTCGGAGCCGACTGCGGCCACGTCTCGGCCACCGGAGCGGCCGGCCGCTCGTAGTCGGGAATCAGAGTGCAGCCGGACAGCAGAGACACGGCGGCCATGGATGCGAGGACGGCTCTCATGCTTCACTCCCCGGCGCGATCATGCCCGGCGCCGTAGTTTCCGACTCGTACTCCCCGCGCTTTCCGTCCTGGCGCCGCCCCGAGAACAGGCGCGACACCAGAACGAAGAACAGCGGGATGAAGATGACCGCCAGGAACGTGCCGCTCAGCATGCCGCCCAGAACGCTGGTACCGATCGCGACCTGCGCGCCGGCGCCGGCTCCCGAGGCAATCGCCAGCGGCAGCACGCCGAAGCCGAACGCGAGCGAGGTCATGACGATCGGCCGCAGGCGCAGGCGTGCCGCATGCAGCGTTGCGGTGACGAGCTCCATCCCGTCGTCGACGTACGCCTTGGCAAACTGCACGATCAGGATCGCGTTCTTGGTGGTCAGGCCGAGCACTGTGAGCAGACCGATCTGGAAATAGACGTCGTTGGTCAGGCCGCGGGTGGACGAGGCGATCACGCCGCCGAGTACCCCGAGGGGCAGGGCGAGGACGATCGAGATCGGCACCGTCCAGCTCTCGTAGAGCGCCGCCAGCACGAGGAAGATCACGAGCACCGAGAAGCCGAACAGCAGGCCCGTCTGCGACCCCGCCATCCGCTCCTGGTACGACAGGCCCGTCCATTCGTAACCGACTCCGGCCGGCAGCTTGCCGATCAGCTCCTCCATCGCCGTCATCGCGTCGCCGGTGCTCCAGCCCGGAGCCGGCTCGCCCTGGATGTTCATCGAAGGCGAGGCGTTGTAGCGCTCGAGCTTCGGCGGGCCCTGAACCCAGCGCCCGCTCGCCAGCGCGGACAGCGGCACGAGCTTTCCGGTGACATTGCGCACGTGCAGCCGGTCGAGATCGCTCGGCTGCATTCGGTACGGCGCGTCGGCCTGCGCGTAGACACGCTTGACGCGGCCGCCCTGGACGAAGTCTCCGACGTACGCGCTGCCGAACGCCGCCGCGAGGTAGCTCTGGATCGCCGACAGCGGCACGCCGAGGGCGCCCGCCTTGTCCCAGTCGATGTCGACCTTGTACTGCGGAACGTCATCCATTCCGTTGGGCCGCACACCCGACAGCCGCTCGTCGGCGGCCGCCATGCCGAGCAGCTGGTTGCGGATTTCGGTCATCCGCTGGTGTCCGAGGCCGCCCCGGTCCTGGAGCATCAGGTCGAAGCCGGTCGCGATGCCGAGTTCGGTGACCGGCGGCGGTGGGAACGCGAACACGATGCCGTCGCGGATCGACGCCAACGCCGGCATCGCCCGCCCCGCGACCGCCTTGACGCGCAGGTCCGGCCGGTCGCGCTCGTCCCAGTCGCGCAGCTTGATGAACGCCAGGCCCTGATTCTGCGCCCGGCCCGCGAAGCCAAAGCCGACCAGTCCGAGCGTCGACTCGACCGCCTCCTTTTCGTTCTCGGTGAAGTGCCGCTGCACCTGGTCGAGCACCGCCTGGGTCTGCTCGAGCGTGGAGCCGACCGGGAGCTGGATGATCGCCATCAGCGATCCCTGGTCCTCGTCGGGCAGATAGCCGGTCGGCATGCTCCGGAACAGCAGTGCCATGCCGATGACGATGAGGACGAACACCAGCGCGTAGCGCAAGGTGCGGCCCAACACGTGCTCGACCACCCGCGTGTACGTCGTGCGCAGTCGATCGAAAGTGCGCTCGAACCAGCGGAAGAACGGCCGGAACAGCGGCAGCCCGGCTTCCGACGGCTCGTGTCCGCGCTGCACCGGCTTGAGCAGCGTCGCGCAGAGCACCGGTGAGAGCACCAGAGCCACCACGACCGACAGCAGCATCGAGGCGATCACCGTGATCGAGAACTGGCGGTAGATCACACCGGTCGAGCCGGGGAAGAACGCCATCGGCCCGAACACCGCCGCCAGCACGAGGCCGATGCCGACCAGCGCGCTCGAGATCTCGTCCATCGACTTGCGAGTCGCCTCGCGGGGCGAGAGGCCCTCCTCGCTCATCACCCGTTCGACGTTCTCGACCACGACGATGGCGTCGTCGACGAGCAGGCCGATCGCGAGCACCATGGCGAACATGGTCAACATGTTGATCGAGAAGCCGAACAGACCGAGCACCGCAAAGGTGCCGAGGATGACCACCGGCACCGCGATCGTCGGCACCAACGTCGCCCGGATGTTGCCCAGGAACAGGTACATCACGAGGAAGACGAGGATGACGGCCTCGATCAACGTCGTGAACACCTCCCCGATGGCAACCTGCACGAACGGCGTGGTGTCGAACGGGTAGATGACCTCCATCCCTTCCGGAAAGTACTTCGCGAGGTCGGCCATTGCCGCCTTGACCGCGCGGGAGGTGTCGAGCGCGTTGGCGCCGGCGGCCTGGCGGATCGCCAGCGCGGCGGCCGGCTTGCCGTTGTAGTTGGCCCGGATGTCGTCGAAGTCCGTCCCCATCTCGGTGCGACCCACGTCGGAGACGCGGACGACCGAACCGTCTGGATTGATGCGCAGTGGAATCGCCGCGAATTCCTCGGGCGTCTCGAGCAGCGACTGGACGAGAATCGACGCATTCAGCCGCTGGCCCGGCACGGCCGGAGAACCGCCGAACTGGCCGGCGGAAACCTCGACGTTGTAGGCGCGGATGGCGGCCACCACGTCGTCCGTCGTCATCCCGTACTGGGTCAGGCGGTCCGGATTGAGCCACACCCGCATCGCGTAACCGGTGCCGAAGACCTCGACCTCGCCGACGCCGGGCACTCGCGCGAGCACGTTCTCGACCTGGGAAATGATGTAGTCCGACAGGTCGGCCCGTGTCCACGTCGGGTCGGATGTCGCCAGGCCGACGATCATCAGGAAGTTGCGTGTCGACTTGCTGACCCGCACGCCCTGCCGCTGCACGACTTCCGGCAGCGAGGGCAGGGCGAGCTGGAGCTTGTTCTGTACCTTCGACCAGGCGAGGTCGGGGTCGGTCCCGGGCGCGAACGTGAGCGTCAGCTGCGCGGTTCCCGACGAGTCTCCCGAGGAGGCCATGTAGATCATCTGGTCGAGCCCGGTCATCTTCTGCTCGATGATCTGGACGACGCTGTCCTCGACGGTTTCGGCTGCCGCGCCGGGGTAGAACGCCGTAATCGAGATCGACGGCGGCGCGATCGGCGGATACTGGGAAACGGGGAGATTGATGATCGCCAGCACGCCGGCCAGCATCATCGCGATCGCGATGACCCAGGCAAAGACGGGGCGATCCAGGAAGAAGCGTGCCATGGCGGTCAGTTGCCTCCCGATACCGGCTCGGCCGAGATATCGACGGGGGTGACCGTGGAGCCCGGACGGACGCGCTGCATTCCCTCGACAATCAGTCGATCGCCGGCCGCAAGGCCCGACAGAACGAGCCAGCGGTCGCCGATGGCGCGCCCGAGTTCGAGCTCACGATGCTCAACGGTGTTCCCCTCGCCGACCACGAGCGCCACGGCGTTGCCGCGCGAGTCCCGTGTGACGCCCTGCTGAGGCGCCAGGACGGCCGCGTCGACGACACCCTCCTCGAGCACGGCGCGGACGAACATGCCCGGCAGCAGGACGTTGTCCGGGTTCGGGAAGAGCAGCCGCAGCGACACCGCCCCGGTGGCCGGATCCACACTCACGTCCTGGAACTGGAGGGTGCCCGGGTGGGCATACGGCGTGCCGTCCTCGAGCAGCAGGCGCACCGAGCTGCCGCCGTCGGCGTCGCGATGAAGCGTGCCGTCGGCCAGCGCGCGGCGCAGGCGCAGCAGCTCGGTCGACGACCGCGTCACGTCGACGTGAATCGGATCGAGCTGCTGAATCACGACCAGCGGCGCCGGCTGGTGCGCCGTCACCAGAGCGCCGACGGTCACACTGGAGCGACCGCTGCGACCGGAGATCGGCGATCGGATCGGCGCGCGCTGGAGCTGGATCTGCGCCGCCTCGAGTGCCGCCCGGGCGGCGGCGACGTTGGCTTCGGCCACCGACAGTGCCGCGGCGGCATCGTCGGCGTCCTGCTCACCGACGGCGCGGTCGTCCGCCAGGCTGCGCAGCCGTTCGGCACGGGCACGGGCCGCCGGCACAGCCGCTTCGGCCTGGGCCAGCGCCGCGCTCGCCTGCTCGACGGCGGCCCGGTAGGGGGCGTCGTCGATCCGGTAGAGCAGCTGACCGGCTCGCACGTCGGCGCCCTCCTCGAAGAGGCGGTCGACGAGCAGACCGTTGACCTGCGGACGCACTTCCGCGACCAGGCGCGCCATAGTGCGCCCGGGCATCTCGGTCTCGAGCGGCACCCGCTCGCTCTCGAGCGTGACGACACCGACCTCGGGAGGCGGGGGCGCCTGGACCGCGGAGTCAGGTCCGCGACCGCAGGCGGCGGCCACCGCGACCAGGGCGGTGAGGGCGACGAGCGCCGATGGAGCGCGACGAGTCGTATGAATGCTGTTGCTCATGACCTGCTTCTCCTCGCAGTTCGAAGATGCAATCTCTTGTCGCCTGCCGGCGCCGGATCGGCGCCTGCCCGCGACCGCATGGGGTCAGTGTTTCGGGGGTGGGATTGCGAGACCGGTCAGGACGATCTCGAACATTCGTCGGGTGCGTTCCGCTTCATCGCCGCGGTCGGGCGGCCAGAGGTGCGGCCGCGCCGCGACCTCCAGGACACCCATCAGGGTCAGCGCGGCGGTGGCCGGCTGGACGGCTGCGAACTCGCCAGCTGTAATGCCCTCCGCGACCAGCTGCTCGAACAGCTCCGCCGATTCGCGCGCCAGGGCCCGGAAGTCGCAGTCCGGCGCCGCATCGGGCGGACCGGAGATCAGCGCCTCGACGACCCAGGAGCCACCCGCGTGCTGGCGCCGGATCTCGGCGAGCGCCAGGGCGACCCGCAGGATCCGCTCCCTGGCCGTCCCGCCTTCGCTCAGAGCCCGTGCGCGCGCCGCAGCGGCCCGCTCCCGGCCCTCGCGGACCAGCTCGAGAAACAGCCCTTCCTTGTTGCCGAAGTGGTGGTACAGGACCGGCGCCGAGACTCCGGCGTCGCGCAGGATGTCGCGGACCGACGTCGCAGCGTAGCCCTTGCGGGTGAACAGACGCAGGGCGGCGGCGCGCAGCAGATCGCGGCCACGGCACTGAGCACGAGCATCGGTCGACGACGGCTCCGCGGCCTCCGGTGACCCGGCGCCGCTCTGGGACGCGGAGGATCCGGGGGACTCGGGGGCTTCGGTGTACTCGGACATGGGCAGTGGGCGGGCTGTCTTCTCGGGCGTGGTCGGAATCGCGCCGGCCGGCAGTAGCGGCCACCGGCTCGTATATCGAACGCTACATCCAGCGGCTGAAAGAATCAACCCCCCGCCACGAGGGGCGCCGGAGCCGCTTCAGCGGGAGCCGGAGTTGCCGGTCTGAACCTGGCCGGTCATCGGGACGAAGCGCACCGGGATCACGTTGCGCTTCTCGATGCCGTCGGCGGTCTTGGTGAACACCAGCAGGTCCTGGAAGTACCGCCCGACGGGGATGACCAGGCGCCCGCCGACCTTGAGCTGGTCGAGCAGCGGCTGCGGCACCTTGGGCGGCGCGGCGGTCACGATGATGGCGTCGAACGGCGCCTCCTCCGGCCAGCCCGAAAATCCGTCGCCGACCCGCAGCTCGACGTTGCGATAGCCGAGCCGGCCCAGCGTCTCCTTCGCGCGCGCCGACAGGGTGTCGAGGATCTCGATCGAATAGACGCGGGCCGCCAGCTCGCCGAGGACCGCCGCCTGATAGCCGGAGCCGGTCCCGATCTCGAGGACCCTTTCATCGCCGTCGAGCTCGAGCAGCGAAGTCATCAGCGCCACGATGTACGGCTGCGAGATCGTCTGCTGCTCGCCGATCGGCAGCGGATAGTCGTCGTAGGCCTGGGCACGCACGTCCTCGGGCACGAACAGGTGCCGGGGCACCTTCGCCATCGCGGCCAGCACGCGGTCGTCCTCGACCCCGCGGGCGCGGATCTGCGACTCGACCATCTGCTGCCGGGGGTCCACCGTCGCGTCAGGTTGCGCGCTCACCAGGCTGGGTCCGAGCAGTGTCCAGCTGGCGACCAGGAGCGTCCGCCACCGACCGCGGGCACCAAGGAACGGGCGGCGCGACTGGCGAAAAAGGGGGGGGTTCATCGATGACCTGACGGGTGACATTCTGTCCGTCCGCGGCTGCAAACTTCAAGCCGGGCGGGTGGCGCTCCGATTTCATCGGTCGCGGCGCAGCAGCAGCAGGGTCTGGTCGTCACTCTGCGCGGTGCCGGCCACGAACGACTCGACCGCGCTCTCGATCGACTGGCGCAGGTCGGCGATCGGCATCGCCCGCCCGTCGCGCAGCAATGAGACCAGACAGTCGAGCCCGAACTCCTCGTCGTCCGGCGCGGCGGCCTCGGTGATGCCGTCGCTGTAGAGGCAGAGCAGGTCCCCGGGGGCCAGGGCGAGCTGTTCGCGACGGAAGGTCGCCGTCGGCATGAGGCCGATCGGCAGGCCGCCGGGGCCGAGCTGCTCGACCCGGCCGTCGGCGCGCACCAACACGGCCGGATTGTGCCCCGCGTTGAGGTAGGCGAGCGCGCCGCTGCCCGGATCGAGTTCGCCAACGAACAGGGTGATGAACTTGTTCGAGGTGCTCGACTCCAGGATGTGCCGATTGAGTCGGGCCAGCAGTTCGGGACAGAGCGGCATCCGCTCGAGCAGCAGCCGGAGCGACGAGTGCAGCGTCGACACCAGCAGCGCGGCCGGCACGCCCTTGCCCGAGACGTCTCCGACCACCAGCGCCAGGCTGGCCGACTCCGGGCGCGGCGCGAAGAGATCGAAGTAGTCGCCGCCGATATGGCGGGCCGGGCGGTTCCAGCCCACGATCGACCAGCCGTCGACGTCCGGCACGCTCTTGGGCAGGATCTGTCCCTGGATCTCGGAAGCCAGTTCGATCTCGCGCTCGAGTCGTTCCTTGTCGAGTGCCTGACGATGCAGCTCGGCGTTGTCGAGCGCGATCGCGGCCTGGGTGGCGAGCAGCTCGAGCGTGCGACGATCGCTCTCGGGGAACGGACCGATGCCGCGGCGGCTCTCCTTGTCGCCGACCAGCAGCAGCCCCTTGACCGTTCCGTCGGCCGCGATGGGCACTCCGAGCAGGTGCTGCGCACCGGGCAGCGCGTCGCAGTTCGGCCGCGAGGCGCCGGACAGCAGCTGCCTGCCGACCGGCGATTCGGGATCGAGCTCCGGCTGGGCGTCGCCGCCGAACGTGCGGTCGATGCGCAGGACCTCGCCGTCGCACAGGTAGAGCGCGGCACGACGGGCGTCGAGCAGCGACACGGCGCGCATCAGGATCTCCTCGCACAGCCGCTCGAAGTCGAGCGTCCCCGCGATCGCGAGCCCGACGTCGTAGAGCGCCTCGATCTGGACGTCCTGCGTCTTGACCTCGAAGTCGCGCCGACGCAGGCTCTCGTCCAGGCGCGCCTCACGGGCGGACGACGCCACCGCCAGCGCCAGGGCGAGGGCCTCGCTCGCCAGCTCTTCTGTCGGGCTCGCCCGCGAAACGGCGATGAAGCCGCCGTCGAACCCGATGGCACCCGCCGGCGGTTCCGTGAGGGTAGCGGCAAAGTCGGCCGGCGGACCTGCCGTCGCGTAGCGGCGGGCGACGCCGCCGTCGTAGAGGTAGACCGCCGCCGGTGCGCCCGCGAAGTCGGCGAACAGTGGCAGCAGCCGTTCGAGCGCGCGCCGGCCACCCGGCAGCGTCTCGTGGATCAGCCGGTCGAGCCGCGCCCGGGCGCCGGGATCTACCGTGGCGGGGTCCGGCACCACGCGCCTCTCAGGTGGCGGTGAGTCGTGCGACGGCGTCCGACTCGTCGGCGTGGATCGACGAGTACTGCGCCAGACCCATGATGTGGAACGTCTTCTCGATGGTCGGGGTCAGGGAGCAGAACGCCAGACGCCCTTCGACCTCGAGCATCTTCTCGATGATCTCGATCAGGATGGAGATGCCGATCGAATTGATGATCCGGGTTCCGGTCAGGTTGAGCAGCAGGCGACGATAGCCCTCCTCGAGCAGCGCGTAAGCGGCGCCGGCGATCTCCTCGCCCCCCTGGTTGTTGATGTAGCCCTCGGTGTAGATGACGGCGACACCATCCCGGCGGTCGATCGTGAGCTTGAGCCCTTCAGTCATGACCCCGGTTCCCCCTCGCGCAACTTGCTCATCACCACGGTCGTGCCCTGCGATCCGGAGAGTATCCGGACTTCGTCCATCAGTCCCTGGATGATTTTAAGCCCCCAGCCTCGCTTTCGCTCACCCCGCAGCTTCTGATCGATGCGCGGGTTCTCCACCGCGCCCAGCTCGAAGCCGACGCCGCTGTCGTGGACGAGGATCTCGAGCAGTTCGGGACGCCCTGCCCCGCGGACACGAAACGTGATGTCGACCTTGCGCTCTTCGGCGTGGCTGTGCTCGAACGCGTTGATGCAGGCCTCGACGACCGCCATGCGCACTTCGTCGACGCGGTCGGCACTCATCCCCACGAAACCGGCCAGGGCACTGGCCGCCTGGCTGGCGACCAGCTCCATGTCCGGAGCCATCGGGAGTACGAGTGTGACCTCCCGGATCGACGGGGGGGTGGTCATGGCGGCGGGAGGGGCGGGGTCAGAAGCCGAGATAGAGCTCGAGCACCAGCACGACCAGGGGATGGATCCGGTCGGTCAGCAGGAGACCAGCGAAGCCGGCGACCGTTCCGACGGCGAATAGCCGATCGACGGGAATCTGAAGCGTCGTTGCCTGTCGGACCGCGGTGCGGATCATCGGAGTTCCTCCCCGCCCCCGACCAGCGCAAGCTCTCTGCCAACCGCCTCACGGCCCGAACCACCTCCGGCAAACGTTGCGAACAAAGGAGTTCGGAAAGCCTATCGCGAATCCCGCCCAAGTTCGGCTGCAAGACACCTGGACCAGATTGCCCCGGGCGCGAACGGTTCAGCAGTGTTCTTGGGGCGGCAAGGACAACCAGGGCAGCACGCACCCCCGGATTCGAGGCATTTCGCCCCAATGGTCCCAATTGTCCCTAGAGTCAGAAGCCCTTGCGCCGCAACGTCTTACGATCGACGCCCAGGATCCGCGCCGCTTCGCTCTTGTTGCCGTGCGCCGCCCGCAGGACGCGCTGAATGTGGCGGCGCTCGACCGCCGCGAGGTCGAGCGGTTCCGGACCCGGCGCCGCCGTCTCACCGCCACCGGCCGAGCCGATCAGCGACTGCAGCAGATCCGCGTCGACCGCTCCGTCGGCGAGGCTGATGGCGCCTTCGATCAGGTTCTGCAGCTCCCGCACGTTACCCGGATAGGCGTGCGCCAGCAGCAGCGCCTGCGCCTCCTTGGAGATGTGCGGCGCGGCAACCCCCTCGCGGTGGCAGAACTCCTCGACGAAGTGCCGCACCAGGTGCGGGATGTCCTCGCGCCGCTCACGCAGCGGCGGCAGCTCCAGTTCGACGCCGCGCAGCCGATAGTAAAGGTCCTCGCGGAAGCTCCCTTCGGCCACCCGGGCCTCGAGGTCGCGATGCGTCGCAGCCACGACGCGCACGTCCACCGGAGTCGGCTCCTCGCCTCCGACCCGCACCACCTCGCGCTCCTGCAGAGCGCGCAGCAGCTTGACCTGCAGCACCGGCGACATGTCTCCGATCTCGTCGAGGAAAAGCGTGCCACCATCGGCGAGTTCGAACTTTCCGCGCCGCGCCGAAACGCCGGTCGCCACGCCGCCCTCGATACCGAACAGCTCGCTCTCGAGCAGCGATTCGGGCAACGCCGCGCAGTTGAGCGCCACCAGCGCGCCCTCGCGCCCGGAAAGGTGGTGCAGGAGCTTGGCGAGCAGCTCCTTGCCGGTGCCGCTCTCGCCCCGCAGCAGAACGGAAACTCCGCGCGGGGCGACGCGCTCGGCCAGGTCGAGCACCCGCCGCATGGACGGCGCGTGGGCGACGATCCGACGTCCGCCCACTTCCGCCGCCAGCTGCCCGCGCAGGATCTTGTTCTCCTCGGCCAGCCGCTCGCGCTGAGTGACCAGCCGCTCGACCTGGCGCGCCCCGTCCAGCGCCACGCCGGCCAGTGCCGCCACCGACTCTAGGAAGCGGCGGTCCTCGGCGGTGAACTCCGGGTCGCCGCCGCCGCGCTCCTCCTTGTCGGCCAGGGCCAGGTAGCCGAGGTAGACGCCGCGCCAGGCCAGCGGCACCGCGATCAGCTCGCGGTAGCGCTGCCCGGCCAGGCGACCGTCGCGGCGCAGGACGATGCCGTCCTGTGCCAGCAGGTCCCGCCACAGCGGCTCGGCCAGCAGTTCGGCCCCAGTCGGCTCGGCGTCCGGCCAACCCACCACCGCGACGGCGCGGCTGCCCACGGTCGGTTCGCGGGTCACGGCCACGGCCATCGCCGGGTCGAGCACCAGGCAGACCCGGCCGAGCAGCTCCTCGAGCAGATCCTGTTCGCCGCGCTCGCCATAGAGGGCCAAGGCGAGGTCGTACAGCGTCTCGAGCTGAAGGATGCGTCGACGATCGGCAAACGACGGTGCGCTGCCCACGTCGCGATTGTACGCCCGCGGCGGCGGGTCAGCGCTTGCGGCGCGCGCGCGTGCGCGGCGGCGCCGCCGGCTCCGTGAGACCCAGCGTGCGGGCGAGGAACTGACCCGTCCGGCTCTCCGCGACCCGCGCGACTGCCTCCGGCGTGCCGCAGGCAACCAGCTGGCCGCCGGCCGCGCCTCCATCCGGGCCGAGGTCGATTACCCAGTCGGCGGTGCGGATGACGTCGAGATTGTGCTCCACGACGATCACGGTGTTGCCCTTCTCGACCAACCGGTGGAGCAGCTCGAGCAGTCGGCGCACGTCGTCGAAATGCAGGCCGGTGGTCGGCTCGTCGAGCAGGTAGAGCGTGCGCCCGGTGGAGCGCTTGCACAGCTCGGCCGCCAGCTTGACGCGCTGCGCTTCGCCGCCCGACAACGTGGTGGCCGACTGGCCGAGATGCAGGTACCCGAGCCCGACCTCGTCCAGGGTCGCCAGCACCCGCTCGACCGCCGGCACCTTCGAGAAGAACTCGCGGGCCTGCTCGACGGTCAGATCGAGAATCTCGGCCACGTTGAGTCCCTTGTAGCGCACCGCCAGCGTCTCGCGGTCGTAGCGCTTGCCGCCGCACACCTCGCAGGTCACGTAGATGTCGGGCAGGAAGTGCATCTCGATCTTGATCTGCCCGTCGCCGCCGCACGCTTCGCAACGCCCGCCCTTGACGTTGAAGCTGAACCGACCCGCCTGGTATCCGCGCGCTCGCGCCTCGGGCGTCATCGCGAGGAGATTGCGGATCGGATTGAACACGTTGGTGTAGGTGGCCGGGTTCGAGCGCGGCGTCCGGCCGATCGGCGACTGGTCGATGGCGATCACCTTGTCGAGGTGGTCGAGGCCGAGCAGGCGGTCGTGCGAGCCCGGACGGTCGCCGGCACGGAAGAAGTGTCGCGCCAGGGCCCGGTGAAGGATGTCGTTGACCAGCGACGACTTGCCGGAACCGGACACTCCCGTGACGACGGTGAAGGTCCCGAGCGGGAAGGCGACGGTCAGGTCGCGCAGGTTGTGGTGGCGCGCCCCCTCGACGACCAGCTGCCGGCCGTTGTCCCGCCGCCGGCGGGGCGGCGTGGCGATCACCGTCTCGCCGCGCAGGTAGCTGCCGGTCAACGAGCGGGGGTTGGCCGCGACTTCGGCCGGGGTGCCCTGGGCCACGATCTCGCCGCCGTGGATGCCCGCTCCCGGCCCGAGGTCGATCACCCAGTCGGCGGCGCGGATGGTGTCCTCGTCGTGTTCGACGACCAGCACCGAGTTGCCGAGATCGCGCATCCCCCGCAGCGTGGCGAGGAGCCGTTCGTTGTCGCGCTGATGCAGGCCGATCGACGGCTCGTCGAGCACGTACAGAACACCCATCAACTTCGAGCCGATCTGCGTGGCGAGGCGGATCCGCTGGCTCTCGCCACCCGAGAGAGTCGCCGAGGAGCGATCCAGGGACAGGTAGCCGACGCCCACGTCGTCGAGGAAGCGCAGGCGATCCGAGATCTCCTGGACCACCTTCCCGGCGATCGTCCGCTCCCGCTCGGTCAGCTGCAGCCCCGCGATCACCTGGCGCAGGTCGGCGACCGCCAGCGAGGAGAGCTGATCGATCGAGCGCTCGCCCACGGTGATCGACAGCGCCTCCGGCTTCAGGCGCCGACCGTCACAGGAGGGGCAGACCTGGACCGACATGTACTTCTCGATCTCGCCGCGCACCAGCGCCGAGTCGGTCTCCCGGTGGCGGCGCTCGAGCATCGGGACGATCCCCTCCCACTTGCCCTCCCAGGAGTAGCGCGACTTCTTGCCCGCCATCTCGAAGGTCAACTCCCGCTCGCCATGGCCGTCCAGGATGGCGGCGCGAGCGCGCGCCGGCAGCTTCTTCCAGGGGGTGGCGAGGGAGAACTTCATCGCCCGGGCCAGCGTGCGCAGCATCTGCAGCCGCCACGACTTCGAGCCCGGCTGGAAGAGCGCGAGCGCCCCGTGATCGATCGATCGCTCGGGGTCGATCACCACCTTGTCGCGATCGACCGCCATCAGGGTCCCGAGGCCGGAGCAGGTCGGACAGGCGCCCCATGGGCTGTTGAACGAGAACAGGCGCGGGGTGATTTCGGACAGGCTGGTCCCGCACGAGGAGCAGGCGAACGCCTGCGAGAGCATCTCTTCGGGCATCCCTTCGGGCGCCGCCAGAACGAGGCCGGAGCCCACTCGCAACGCGGTCTCGAGCGAATCGGCGACCCGCTTTTCGAGTCCCGGCCGCACCACGAGGCGGTCGACCAGAACGTCGATCGCGTGCTTCTTCTGCTTGTCGAGAACCGGAATCTCCTGCGACAGGTCGACGACCTCTCCGTCGATGCGCGCCCGCACGAAGCCCTGGCGTCCCATCTCCGCCAGCTGCTTGCGGTACTCGCCCTTCTTGCCGCGCACGTAGGGGGCGTACAGCCAGAGGCGCGTCCCTTCGGGCAGCGCGAGCAGCCGGTCGACCATCTGCTGGACGGTCTGCGGGCGGATCTCCTGGCCGCAGCTCGGGCAGTGCGGCACGCCGATCGAAGCGTAGAGCAGCCGCAGGTAGTCGTGAATCTCGGTCACTGTCCCGACCGTCGAGCGCGGATTGCGCGAAACCGACTTCTGCTCGATCGAGATCGCCGGCGAGAGACCGTCGATCGAGTCGAAGTCCGGCTTCTCGACCTGGGGCAGGAACTGGCGCGCGTAGGCCGACAGCGACTCCACATAGCGCCGCTGGCCTTCGGCGAACAGGGTGTCGAAGGCGAGCGACGACTTGCCCGATCCAGACACCCCGGTGATGACCACCAGGCGGTTGCGCGGGATCGAGATGGAAACGTTCTTGAGGTTGTGCTCGCGGGCGCCGCGAACGACGATCTCGTCCATCGGACGGAGCACTCTAGCACTCGGCTCGTGGCCCTTTCGGCCCGCATTCGACGTCTTAGAAGCAGAGCGCGAGTCCATTGAAGGAGTGCCCATGTCTAGCCGGTCCGCCGCCCTGCCCCCCTGCCGATCTCTCCCGGTGCTGCTGCTGGCCTGCGCGCTGGCGATGCCTGCGGACCTGGCTGCCGCCGACGGCGATCTCGATCCGACCTTCTGGCAGGACGGCAAGATGAACCTCTCGGCGGCCTACGACGGCAACTTCCGGGTCGGCGACGTGCTGGCGGCGCCGGACGGGTGGAACGTCGTCGTGGCGACCCGCAAGAACCGGACGTCGGCCCCGGACGCGCTCTTCTGGCAGCGGATCGGTTCCGCGTCGCTGTCGACGCAGTGCAACTTCGCCCCGCCCGGCGGAGCAACCGGGGTCTACGAGGTCTTCGGACTGGCGGCTGTCTTCGATCTGTCGGGCAAGCTCGTGGTGGCCTTCACGGTCGAGTACGGCGCGGGTAACCGGGTGGCCGCGGTGGCGCGCTTCCTCTACCCCACCTGCACGCTCGACACCGACTTCGATGGCGACGGCTACGCGGTCTACGACCTCACCCCCGACGGCGAGTTTGCGACCGGCCTCGCGGTCGATCCGCTCGGCCGCTACTTCGTCGCCGCTGCCAAGGGGCTCGTGAGCGACGACCAGGACTCCCTGCTGATGCGCCTGCTGCCCAGCGGCGCGCTCGACCTCAGCTTCTCGGGCAACGGCTGGCTGACCTTCGATGCGTTCGGTCTGGCGCGCCAGGACTATGCGCGGGGTCTGGTCGTTCAACCCGACGGGAAACCGGTGGTCGCCGGCTACGGCGCGGTCGCCACGGCGAACGTCGACTTCTACGCCGCGCGCTTCACGCTCACGGGAGCGTTCGATTCGACCTTTTCGGGCGACGGCGTGGCTGCGGTCGCCTTCGACCTCGGCAGCTGGGCCGACTTCGCCGCCGGCCTCGCCTACGACGTCCGCAGCGGGCGACTCGCGCTCGTCGGCTCGGCCGACGCGCCGGGCGAGCGGCGCGCCGCGGTCGCCATGCTGACGCCCGCCGGGCTGCTCGATCCGACCTTCTCTACCGATGGACGCACGAGCTTCCTCTTCGAGGGGGTGGACAACTCGTCCCTCTCCGCGGCTGCCTTCGACGGCCTCGGCCGCCTGGTCGTCACCGGCTATGCCTACGACGGCAGCAGCGGACCGCCCGACTTCGGGATCGGTCGCCTGCTGCCCAACGGGGCTCTCGACAGCAACTTCTCGCTGGGCGGCACTGTCGTCGTCCCGTTCGACCTCCCCGGATCGACCGGGCACGACAATCCCGCGGCCTTGGTCCTGAACGCGGGGCGGCCGGTCGTCGCGGGCTGGATCCGCCATTCGGACAACTACTTTCGTCCGGCCCTGGTGCGCCTCCGCAGCGCTCTGATCTTCGCCAACGGGTTCGAAACCGGCGGCCTCCTCGCCTGGCGCGACCTGTTCTGAACGTGCCATCCGGGGTTCGGGGCTCCCGGCCCGACCGCGCGCTGGCGGGCCGGTTCAGCGACGCGGCGCGCGCTGAGCTCGACGCCGAGCAGCTCGAGCAGCTGAAGGCGCTCGGCTACCTGCAGTAACCGGGCGCGATCTCAGTCGCGCTCGCCCGCCATGGCGCGACGCGCTTCGCGGTCGAGCTCCTTGCGCCGCTCGGTCTCCCGCTTGTCGTGCATCTGCTTGCCCTGGACGAGCGCGATCTCGACCTTGATCCGGCTGCCCTTGAGATAGAGCGACAGGGGCACCACCGTGAATCCCTTGACGCGGGCCCGGCCGGCGAGGCGATCGATCTCCCGCCGCGACAGCAGGAGTTTGCGGTCGCGCTCCGGCGGCGGGTTGTCGCGCGAGCCCGGCTCGTAGCCGGTGATATGGACCCCCACCAGCCAGGCCTCGTCGCCGCGGAAGTCGACGTAGCCCTCGCGCAGCTGCACGCGTCCGGCGCGACACGACTTGACCTCGGTCCCGGTGAGCACGAGGCCGGCCTCGAGGCGTTCGAGCACGTGATAGTCGTGCAGTGCCTTGCGGTTGGCGGCCAGGGGCCGGATGTCGGATGGTTTGCCGGTCACGCGGGAGCCTCGAATTTTCCGTCGGACGGCGGGCGGGCGGCCCGCGCGCCCCGAATGCTACAGTCTCGGGACCGATGAGAGCGCTTCCCGCCCTGCTGGCCGGCGGATGGCTGTTGCTGACGGCGCCGATCGGGGCCGCCGACCCGGCCGAGCGCCCGGCGGTCCGCGATCTGTCGATCGCCCTGTCCGGCGTCGAGGTCCGCGCCAGCTTTCGCCTCGAAGGCGGCTTCTCCGAGCGCACGCGCGAGCGGATCGAGAGCGGGCTGCCGACCGGCTTCGTGTTCGACCTCGAGCTTTCCCGCGACCGCAAGCGCTGGTGGGACGAGGTGCTCGACTCGCAGCGCATCGAGGTAGTGGCGATGTTCAACGCCGTGACGCGCGAGTACCTGGTCAACACCAAGCAGGGCGGCAAGCTCATCGACAGCCGGACTCTGCGCGATCCGGCCGAGCTCGAAGCGGCGATGTGCCAGTTCACCGGACTGCCGGTGTTCGTCCTGCGCGGCGCCTCCCGGCGCGAGCGCTACCTCGTCCGCGTGCGTGCCGAGCTCGGGACCGGCAACCTTCTCGGCTTCGTCCCGGTCATGCGCTCGACCGACTGGGCCGAGTCGAACAAGGTTCGCCCGCGAGATCCCTGACGGGGGCGCGGCTGGACTTCCGCCAGGAGATCGCCCGCCGCAGCCGCGACGCCCGCTGGGTGGCCGCGGTGCTCGGCATCCTGCTCGCCGTCCTGACGGGCCTGTACTACCTCGTCCAGCGCGGCCGCGCGCTGCCCGACACCCTGGTCACCAACCGGGTGCTGCTGTTCGCGCTCTGGTACCTGATCGTCGTGCTGATCCTGGTGATCGGGTTCGTGCTGGCGCGCAACCTCTTCAAGCTGTGGATCGAGCACCGGCAGCGCGCCCTGGGCACCCGCTTCAAGACCAAGCTCGTCGCCACCTACATCGGACTGTCGCTGGCGCCGGTGCTGGCCCTGTTTCTGTTCGCCAACGAGCTGCTGCAGGGATCGATCGACCGCTGGTTCTCCGAGTCGGTCTCGGGGGTGCTCGAGCAGGGCAACTCGGTCGCCCAGGCGCTGCACGACGTGCTCGAGGAACACAATCAGCGCGACGCGGCGCGCCTCGCGCGGGAGATCGAGGGGCTGGCGCTCGACGAAGCGACCGGCCGCGCCAACGCCTCGCGCCGGCTGGCGCGCGGGCGGGAGGAGACCGGAGCGGCCTTCGCCGCCCTCTACGATCGCGACGAGTTCGTCCATGCGGTGGTCGACCCGAACTCGGGCCTGGCCGACCTGCCGGAACTCGGGCGCGGCCTGCCGCGCGAGGCGCTCGAGCGCGGCAAGGCGTCGCGCATCCTCGTCCTGCCGGGAAACCGCGAGCGGCTGATCGTCGGCGCCGCCACCGCCGGACAGCGCCCCGGCGGCCGGGCGCTCGTCGTGGTCGGCACGCTGCTCGATCCGGCCACCGCCGAGCGCAGCGAAGAGCTGATCAGCGCCTTCCAGAGCTACCGCCGGATGGAGGTCCAGCGCGGCGAGTTCAAGGCCAGCTACCTGCTGTTGTTCCTGCTGGTCACTCTGCTGATCCTGCTCGCCTCGACCTGGATGGGCCTCTTCCTGGCCCGCCGCCTGATGGCTCCCGTCCAGGCGTTCGCCGAGGCGATGCGGCAGATCGCGCGCGGAGATTTCGACCAGAAGATCGACGTCCCGGTCGACGAGGAGATGGCCGTGGTCGTCGAGTCGTTCAATCGGATGACGGACGAGCTGTCGCGCAACCGCGCCGCCCTCGAGAGCGCCAATCAGGAGCTGGTCAGCGCCAACCGGACGCTCGCCGAGGAGCGCGCCCTGGTGCGCGCAATTCTCGAGAGCCTGTCGTCCGGCGTGATCGCGCTCGACGGGGACGGCAACGTGCTGGCCGTCAACCATGCGGCGCGACAGATGCTGCGCCTGCGCGAGCGTGAACTCGAGGGTTCACACTTCGAAACCGTTCTCGGCAGCGACGAGCGCGGCGCGCTGGCCCGGGCGGCCCGCGAGGCGCGCGCGGCGACCGACCGTCCCGACCCCGACAACGGCGACCGGCGCGCCGTCCAGGTCTCGTTCCCGGTCGGCTCGACCTGGCGCACCTTCGAGGTGCATGCCTCGCCGCTGCCCGAACCCGAAGGCACCCCGTCGGGGCACGTGCTGGTGGTCGACGACCTGACCGAACTGATCCGCGCCCAGAAGCTGGCCACCTGGACCGAGGCCGCGCGGCGGATCGCGCACGAGATCAAGAACCCCCTGACACCGATCCGCCTCGCCGCCGAACGGCTGCGGGCCCGGCACCGCGATGGCGGCGGTGAGGTCGCAGCGCAGCTGGTCGAGAGCTCGGTCGACATCATCGTGCGCGAGGTCACGCACATGCAGCAGCTGGTCGACGAGTTCTCGCGCTTCGCCCGCATGCCCGGTCCGCAGCTCGCCGCCACGCAGCTCGAACCGCTGGTGGGCGAGCTGCTCGATCTCTACCGCGACCTGAAAGAGGGCATCGTGGTTCGCGCCGAAGTCGAGCCGAATCTGGTGCCGATCTGGATCGATGCCGAACAGATTCGCCGCGTGCTGATCAATCTGCTCGACAACGCGATGGAGGCGACCTCGGCGCCGGGCGAGATCGTGGTGCGCGTCCACCGGGCCGGCGACGAGATCGAGATCTCGGTCGCCGACGACGGGAGCGGACTGCCGGCCCGCGATCGCGACAAGCTGTTCCTGCCGTTCTTCTCGCGCAAGCGGCGCGGTTCCGGCCTCGGCCTGGCGATCGTCCATCGCATCGTCACCGACCACGATGGCTGGATCCGCGCCGAGGACAACACGCCGCGCGGGTCGATCTTCCGCCTTCGTCTGCCGGCGCGCGGCGCGCCGCCCGAGGAGTCGTCCTGAGCCCGCGCCGCGCCGCGCAGGACGGTCCGCCGGGCGGCCTGGCGGGCACCATCGTCGCGGCCTACGAGGCGGCGGGACTGGCGCCGCCGTCGCCGGCGAGGCTGGCGGGAGAGCTGCAGGCCTCCGTACCGATGGTGGAAGGACTGGTGCGCGACCTGGTGCGCCGCGGCCATCTCGTCCGCCTGTCCAACGACCACATCGTCGCCGCAGCCGCGGTCGCCGCCCTGCGCGACCAGCTGCGGGCAACCGGCTGGCGCGACTTCGATCTGCAGGCGTTCAAAGAGCGGTTCGGACTGTCGCGCAAGTGGGCCATCCCTCTTCTCGAACGGCTGGATCAGGAAGGAGTGACCCGCCGGGTCGGCGATCGGCGGGAACTCCGGATCGCCGCACCCGCGGACCCCCGCGAGCCCTGACCGCCGGGGAGCCCGCTCGCCTCCCCCACCCGCGGCCGGCTATCCTCGCCCCGATGCGCGACCGGATCGAGCGACTTGCCCGCCTGCGCGCGCTCCCAGCCGACGCCCCGGCCGCCCTGGCCACCGTGGTGCGGGTCGAGGGGTCGAGCTATCGCCGCGAGGGAGCCCGCCTGCTGATCGAGGCAGACGGTCGCCTGACCGGGCTGATCTCGGGCGGCTGCCTCGAGCGCGACCTGGCGGCGCGCGCGAGCGAGTGGGTCAGCGCCGCCGCGCCGACAGCGGTGGTCTACGACCTGACCGACGAGCGCGAGGCGATCTGGGGCTTCGGCACCGGCTGCCCCGGCCGGGTCACCCTGTGGATCGAACCGCTCGATGCCGAGCGCCGCCGTCGGGAACTCGAGCTGCTCGTCGATCTGGTCGAGCGGCGGCGCGAGCGCCGGATCGCCACCTGCTGGAGCCTCGCGGCGCCGCCGTCGCCGACGGTCGCCGCGACGGCCGCGGTCGCGCGGCGTCTGGCTGCGCTTGCCCCCGGCGAGATCCGTCCCGACCGGGTCGACACGGCGGACGGCCCGTTCGAGGTCCTGTTCGAACGATTGCTGCCGGCGATCCACCTGCTGATCGTCGGAGCCGGGCCGGACACGCGGCCTCTCGCCGATCTGGCCGAACGGCTGGGCTGGCACGTGACCCGACTCGATCCGCGCGACCGCCCGCCGGGGGACTGCCTGGCCGGCGTCGAACTGTCGCCGCGCACGGCGGTGCTGCTGGCCACCCACCGCTACCTCGACGACCTGGCCGCCCTCGAAGTGGCGGCCCCGCACCCGGTCGGCTACCTCGCCGCGCTCGGCGCGACCGCCCGCCGTGAGCGGCTCCTCGGCGACCTGGCGCTGCGCGCCCCGCAGCTTGCGGCGGCGCTCGAGGGCCGGCTGCGCGGCCCGGCGGGACTCGACCTCGGAGGTCGCGCGCCGGAGGAGGTCGCGCTGTCGATCGTCGCCGAGATCCAGGCCTGCTTCGCGGCGCGCGATGCGCGACCGCTGTCGACCGTCGGACCGGCTGCACAGCGCGAGCCCGCCCCCCGCCCGTCGTGAGCGGGAGCGCCGCGATTCTGCTGGCGGCCGGCCGGAGCCGCCGCCTCGGTCGTCCCAAGATCGGGTTGCCCTGGCGCGGCACGACGCTGCTCGGCTGGGCGGCGACGGAGCTGGCGGCGATCTGCGACCCGGTCGTTGCCGTGCTCGCCGCCGACGCCGCTCCGACCGATCTGCTCCCGGACGGGTGGTCACCGCCTGCGCAGCTCGAGTTCATCCGCAGCGGTGGAAGCGGCATGGGCGATTCGCTCGCCAGCGGGGCGCGCCACCTGCTCGCTCGCGGCGATCTGCCCGACCAGGTCGTCCTGGCCGTGGCCGACCAGCCGCTGGTCGACCGGCGACTGGTCGCCGCCCTGCTCGCCGCCGCAGCAGCCGCCGCAGGCTGGGCCGCCAGCGACTACGGCGACGGCGCTCGCGGCGTGCCGGTCTGCGTCCCGGGGGCGGCGCTGCACCAGCTGGCCGAGCATGCCGGCCCGCGCGGCGCCCGGGCGCTGCTGGCGCAGCGCGCTGCCGAGGGACGGCTCGCGTGCGTCCCGTTCGCTGGCGGGCACCTGGACGTCGACACGCCGGCCGACTACGCGCGCCTGCTGGCGATCGAATCCGGCGAGGCCTGAAGCTCCCTCCAGCGCGCGACGAGGCGGTCGATCGCCTCCTCGACCCGAATCCGGCGGGCGCGCAGCTCGAGCGCAACCGGTCGGCGGGACGCAAACAGCAAGAACGCCCGGCCGTGGCTCCACAGCGCGGCACGACGTTCGTGCCAGCGCATCGCCACCCAGCCGGTCGGCAACGCGAGCAACGCTGCCGCCCAGCCGATCCAGTCGCCGAACGGCAGCCGGGTCGCCGCCAGCCAGCCCTGCAGCGCCCAGCAGAGCGGATAGAGCACCAGCGCGGGAAAGACCTTGTACGTGGCCACCTGGTTGGGCTGATGGCGCAGCAGGCGGGCCACCGAACGCACCGCCAGCCACGGAACGAGGTTGAGCAGGGTGCCCACTACGGCCACTGGCGCGGCGATCAGCAGCCGGGCGAGCGTGCGCAGCCCGACGGCGAGGGTGGTCGCAGGGCGCCAGCGCGCCGCCACCTGTTCATCGGCGACCCCGGTGGCCCGCAGCAGCGCCTCGTACGCGCGCACCGCCGTGAGCGCCTCGGTCACCTCCTCCGGATGCCGCTGGCGCAGCGCTTCGAGCCCCCCGCTGAGGGCGCGGCGCATCGCGAAGTCCGCCGCCAGATCGCGCTGGCGCGGCAGGTCGTGCCGGTCCCGGTGCCAAACCCGGGCACCCAGTTCGATCCGCCGCGCATCGGCCCAGCTCTCGTAGTTGAGGGTTACCCGTTCGAGGCCTTCGGCGATGTGGCGCGTGAGCGCGCGCACCGGATCCGCCGGTTCGGCACTGGTGGCGACGTTCCGGGTGGCGGCTTGCGGATCGATCGGCTCACCGACCACGACCAGCGCGCGCGACCGGAAGCGGGTTCGATCCTCGAACACCAGGCCGACCGGCACGATACGGATCCCGAGCGGACCGAAGCGCTCTTCCGCCTCGAGGGCGATGCGGGCCGCCCCGGTGCGCAGCGGGCGCAGCGCCGGGTCGTCGTGACTCACACCTTCCGGGAAAAGGGCGAGGCTGGCACCGGCAGCCAGCTCGCGGTGACACCGGTCGAACGTCTCGGCGTTGCGGCTCGGGTCCACCCCGGGATCGAACGGGCGATGGACCGGCACGGCCCCGGCCAGATCGAGCAGCCAGCCGATGCCGGGGATCCGCCACAGCGTGCTCTTGGCCAGCATGCGCACCGGCAGCCCGAGGGGACCGAGGATGAACAGCGGATCGACCAGGGCGTTGACGTGGTTGGCGACCACGATCCGGGGAACGCCCTCCGGCAGGTGATCGCGACCGACCACTTCGACGCGGCGGAAGAAGATCGCCAGCAGGAATCGGCACGCGACGCCGACGAACCGGTCGAGCGAACGACGCACGCCGTGCTCCCGCTCAGCCCGCCTCGCGCCGGACCTGCCAGGCCTCGACGGCAGCCAGCCCGCGCCGCTCGTCGATGCCGAACATCGCCAGCAGCCCGAGCATGAAGAAGCCGGCGGTGGCCACCACGGCGGCGCGCTGCGACCCGGTCGCCGACGAGATCCACCCGAAGACGAACGGTCCGCAGGCGTAGGCGCCCTTGCCGGCCAGACCCCAGAGCCCGAAGAACTCGCCCGCCTTGTCGACCGGCGAGAACAGACCGACCAGGGCACGCGAGGCCGCCTGGAGGGAGCCGATGCCGAGCCCTGCCGCGAGGGCGATGCCCCAGAACAGCCGTTTGTCGGCCGTGGCCCAGGTCGCCAGGCAGACGGCGATCCACAGCAGCAGTGCGACCTGGATGGTACGGCGCGCGCCGAGCCGGTCCTGCACCGCGCCGAAGACGAACGCGCCGCCGGCCGACGAGAGCTGGACGACGAGGAAGAGCCCGATCAGCTCACTGGCGGTGAAGCCCACCGTGCGCTCGGCGTAGACGCCGACGAACGCGATGATGCTCGTCAGGCCCATCGAATAGACGAAGAACACCATCAGGAAGCGGGCCAGCTCGCGAAACCTGCCGACCGAGCGCAGCGTCGTCGCCACCCGGCCGAAGCCGTTGCGCACGTACCAGGAGAGCGGTTCGCTGCGGCGGGGGGCGCGTTCGCGCAGGAAGAGGAAAGTCGGCAACCCGGCGAGCAGGAAGAACGCCGCGGTAATCAGCCAGGCGGCGCGCAGACCGCCCAGATTCGACTCGACGAACCCGCCCTCGATGCGGGACCGGATCAGCAGCAGCGAAGCCAGCCCGCCGAAGTAGCCGAGTCCCCATCCGAATCCGGAGATCCGGCCGACCGTGGCCGGCGTCGAAATCTCGGGCAGGAACGAGGCGGCGAAGTTCTCACCGAACGAGAAGGCGATATTGGAGAGCACGAACAGCGCCAGCCCCAGCGCGATGTCCCCGGGTCCGACCGCTACCAGCGCCGCCGTCCCGGCCACGCAGACCAGCCACGAGGCGGCCAGAAAGTGCTTCTTGCGCCCCGACTCGTCGGCGATCGCCCCGACCAGCGGCGAGAGCAGCAACACGATCAGGTTGGCGATCAGGACACCGCGTCCCCACCACAGGTCGGCGTCCGGCCCGGCGGCAACCAGACGCGTGAAGAAGACGCTGTAGGCGACCGTGACGATGACCGTCGTGTAGCTCGAGTTGGCGAAGTCGAACATCGCCCACGAGACGATCTCTCGCCGGGTGACCGGCGGCGGCGCTGCTCTGTCGGAAGGCAAGGCGGGCAGTCTACCGGTAGACGCCTGCGAGCCCACCGGGGGGTGGCTCGGCAGCCCCTTGACATTTAAGTCTTCGCTTATATAAGGTATCGGACATGCAGTCTGCCAGCCCATCCAGCCTCGACGCCACGTTTGCTGCGCTCGCCGATCCGACCCGTCGCGCCCTCCTGGCGCGCCTCGCGCTCGGAGAGGCCACCGTGACCGAACTGGCCGCGCCATTCGAGTTGAGCCAGCCGGCCATTTCGCAGCACCTCAAGGTCCTCGAGGGGGCGGGCCTGGTCGTCGGGCGTGTCGACGGGACGCGCCGGCCGCGCCGCCTCGCCGCTGCGGGGATCGAGGCGATGGACCGCTGGCTCGAGATGCTCCGGGCGGCGCTCGACCGCAACTACGACCGCCTGGACGAAGTCCTGCTCACGATGGATCGAACCAACCCACCGAAGGCCAAGAGAGGAAAGCAACGATGAGCCCACTGACGCTGCGCACCGAAGGCGACATCCACGTGGTCGTGACCCGCCGCTTCCAGGCGCCGCCGGACGCGGTCTACCGCGCCCACACCGACCCGGAGCTGATCCAGCGCTGGCTGCTCGGTCCGGACGGCTGGTCGATGCCCGTCTGCATCAACGAGGCCCGCCCCGGCGGGCGGATCCGCTACGAGTGGAGCGACGGCCAGGGCCGCGGCTTCCACCTTACCGGGGAGTTCCTGGAGCTCGAGCCCGGCCGCCGGATCGTGCATGTCGAGCGGATGCATCTGCCCGACCCGACCCCCGACAACCGGGTCGAGACGATCTTCGAGGCCGACGGCTCGGGAACGCTGATGACCATGCGCATGACGCTGCCCGACGAGCCGACGCGCGCCGCCATGCTGGCCACCGGAATGGACCGCGGAATGGAGATCAGCTACGCGCGACTGGACGGCATGCTCTGACCCCGCCCCCCCGGGGGGGTCAGAGCCTACTGGCAGGTGGCAAAGGCGCTCGTGTCGTTGACCGGCAGGGCGGCGGTGTTGATCGGGTTCGTGTAGGTCTTCACCGTGTTGGTGAACGTATCGGTGACCGTGATCGTGAACTCGATGTTCGTCGCCGCAGCGTAGAAGACCCAGAACCGGTTGTTGATCGCGCAGCCGTCGAGCACCTTGATGATGACGACCCAGTCGTTGGGGTTCTGCGTCCACAGGATGCCGGATTCGCTCGAGCCGAGCGAGGTGAAGCGCAGGATTCCGGTGTTGTAGGTCCCGGGCGCGATCTGCGCGCGCCAGACACCCCGCACCTGGAAGCGGCCGTTGCGGAACTCGGAGATCGAGCCGTCGACCGGCAGGTCGCCGTTGCCGACCAGGATCTTCGCGCCGCCCGTGCAGGCGATCAGGTTGACGAACTCGACCGACGAGCTGGTGCTCGACGACGTGGTCACCAGCGAGTACGACCGGGTCGGGTCGAGCACCACGTTCGGGATCGTCGACGTGCCGGCGCCCATCTCGCCGTCGTTGTCGGCCGCGATCAGATGCTGCAGCGGCTGCGCCGGATCGAACGCCGTCTCGTAGAGGAACAGCCAGCCGTTGCCCGGGGACTGCTGCACGCTGCGGAACGTGCAGGTGGTCGCCGCGGAGACGAAGAACGGCTGCACGTCGTAGAGCACGTTGGTGCCCGACAGCGTGACCAGATCCTCGTTGGGCCGGTTCATCGTTCCGGCGATCGTCGCCCCGGCGAACGAGCGCGCCGCGGCGGCCATCGCCGCGGCGGGCGCGAGGGTCGACAGGAGGGCGACGGCGAGCAGGATCGAGCGGATTCGCATGGCGGTCGGGGTCGGGGCCGGCGGCGCGGCGCGCCGGGCACCGCGGCCGGAGGTCGAATTCTACCCGGCCCGCGGCCGGCCTGTCGAATCCGGCCCGGTCGCGAAGCTGCGGCGGGGCCTCAGGCCTTGGCGTCGTACCAGGTCGGCCCGAATCCGACCTCGGCCACCAGCGGCACGTCCAGTTGCGCCGCGCCGACCATCTCCTCGCGCGTCGCCGCCGCCACCGCCTCGACCTCGCCCTCCGGCGCCTCCAGCACCAGCTCGTCGTGCACGGTCAGCAGCAGCCGCGCCTGGAGGTGCTCGCGCTCCAGCCGGGCGGTGAGGGCGATCATCGCGCGCTTGAGCAGATCCGCCGCCGATCCCTGGATGCGCGCGTTGATCGCCATCCGCTGAGCGTTCTCGCGCACCGCGCGGTTGGTGGCCCGGATCTCCGGGATATATCGCAGCCGGCCCCAGAGCGTCTCGACCCGCCCGTCGCGGTGCGCCTGCTCGAGAGTCGCGCGCATGTACTCCTGCACCCCGGCGTAACGGGCGAAGTAGACCTGGATGAACTGCTCGGCCTCCTTCTGCGAGATGCCCAGCTGGCTCGCCAGCCCGAAAGCGCCCATGCCGTAGATGAGTCCGAAGTTGATCGTCTTGGCCGCGCGCCGCTGCTCGGCCGTCACCAGGTCGGGATCGATGCCGAGCACCGTGGCGGCGGTCGATCGGTGGATGTCGTCGCCGCGCTCGAACGCCGCGATCATCGCCGGCTCCCGGGCGATGTGCGCCAGCAGCCGAAGTTCGACCTGGCTGTAGTCGGCGGCGATCAGCAGGCAGCCGTCGGCGGCCCGGAAGGCGCGCCGGATCCGCTGCCCCTGCTCGGTCCGGATCGGAATGTTCTGCAGATTGGGATCGACCGACGAGATCCGGCCGGTCGCCGCCACCGCCTGTTGAAAGTGCGAGTGGATCCGCCCGTCCGAGGCGACCATCTGCGGCAACGCGTCGACGTAGGTCGACTTCAGCTTCGCGATCTCGCGATAGCGCAGCAGCAGGGCCGGAAGCTCGTGCCCGCGCCGCGCCAGCTCCTCGAGCGTCTCGGCGTCGGTCGACCAGCTGCGCGTCTTGCGGGTTCGGCGCAGCACCGGCAACCCGAGCTTCTCGAACAGGATGGAGCCGAGCTGGGTCGGCGACTGAATGTTGAATCGTTCTCCCGACAGCTCGAAGATCGCCGTCTCGAGCCGTTCGAGCTCGCCCTTCATCTCGACCGACATCGCGGCCAGGTAGTCGACGTCGAGCCGGATGCCGGCCTGCTCCATCGCCACCAGCACCGGCACGAGCGGCGCTTCGATTTCGCGGTAGACCCGTCCCGGCGACCCCGCTTCGAGGTCCGCCCGCAGGCCCGGCAGCAGGCGTGCCGACAGGTCGAGCCGCTCGGCGATCAGGTCGCGCAGCCGCGGGTCGTCCGGCGCCGGCGCCTCCCCCTTCTCGAACCCGGCCTCACGCAACGGACGCGGCTGCACGCCGAGTCGCTCCACCGCCAGCTCTTCGAACGGATGGCCGTGCGACGAGTTGCGCAGCAGGTAGGACGCCAGCATGAAGTCGAACAGCCGGCAGCGCGCCCGGCCACCCAGGGCGGTGAGGCGCAGGACCTCCTTGAGGTCGTGCCCGACCAGTTCGATCGCCGGATCGGCCGCCCAGCGGTCGAGCAGCGCCGCCAGCGCCTCGCGGCAACCCGGCCGGCGCAGGTCGACGAGGCCCGCCGCCTCGCCCGCGGTGAGCGCCACCGCCACCGGCGCGGCCCCCGGCACCTGCACGATGGTGATCTCCCCGGCGAGCCCGGCGCCGAACGCTGCGACCGCGGCCGGATCGGCGAGGACGGTCAGGTCGATCTGCGCCCCGGCGCCCGCGGCGCTGCCACCGAGCTCCTCGAGCAGGCCGCGGAACTCGAGCTCCGAGTACAGCTGGCGCAACGCGTCGGTGTCCGGCGGTTCGGCCTGCAGCCGCTCCGGCTCGAACTCGATCGGCAGATCGGTGTGGATCGTCGTCAGTTCCTTCGAGAGCAGCGCGTCGGCCCGGTGCTCGAGGAGTCCCTCGCGGTACGCCTTGCGCGACAGCTCGCCGGCGTGCTCGAGGAGGTTCTCGACCGTCCCGTACTGCGCCACCAACTGGCGCGCGCCCTTCTCGCCGATCCCGGGCACGCCCGGCACGTTGTCGACCGCGTCGCCCATCAGCGCCAGGACGTCGGGCACTCGTTCGGGCGGCACTCCCCACTCCTCCTCGACCGCCGCGGCGTCGTAGATCCGGTTGCGACCGGTGTGGAAGAGCGTCACTCCCGGGCCGACCAGCTGCAGCAGGTCCTTGTCGGCGGAGACGAGCATGACGTCGTAGCCGGCCGCCACGGCGCGCCGCGACAGCGTGCCCATGACGTCGTCGGCCTCGTGGCTCTCGAGTTCGATGAGCGGGATGCGAAACGCTTCGATGACCCGCCGGATGTACGGCACCTGGGCCTTGAGCTCATCGGGAGTCGGGGCCCGGTTGGCTTTGTAGTCGGCGAACTTGTCGCTGCGCGCGGTCGGCTCGCCGAGGTCGAAGGCGACCCCGACCAGCTCCGGCTGCTCGTCGCGCAGCAGCTTGCGCAGGATCTGGACGAAGCCGAAGACGGCGTTGGTCGGCTCGCCGCGCGAATTGGCCAGCTCCCGGATCGCGAAAAAGGCTCGGAAGATGGTGTGGTAGCCGTCGATCAGCAGCAGGCGCGGGCGTCGATCGCCCGGCGCTGCCGCCGGCGGCACGGAACTCGAATCGGAGGCGCCGGACACGCGGCGAGCCTAGCAGCGCCGTCGCTTAGACTCGACTTCGACCGGTGGCGCGGCGATTCGCCGCGCCGGCCGGACGAACACCGCCGAGAACGCTGAGAGGACGACAGGAGAACGATGGACAAACTGCCGCTGATGGGACTCGGTTCGTGGATCCTGATGGGTCTGTTCGCGGGCGCGCTGGCGCGTTACCTGCTGCGCGCCCGGTTCGGCTGCCTGGCCACCGTAGCGCTCGGTTTGCTCGGGGCGCTTGCAGGTGGGCTGCTCGCGACGCTGCTCGGCTTCGGCGGCATCCGCGGCTTCGACATCCGCAGCCTCGTGGTGGCGACCCTCGGGGCCCTCCTGGTGCTCCTCGTCGTCGCCCTGCTGCGTCCTGCGGCACGGCGCGGTCGCGCCGACCGAACCTGACCCACCGCCTCAGTCCGTCCGCCGCGCCTGCGTCAGCAGGTGCCCCAGCTCGGGCAGGATCAGCCGGTCGAGCGCCAGTGCGAGGGCGGCCGGCGAACCGGGCAGCAGAAAGATCGCCCGCCCGTCGGTCACCCCGGCAGTGGCCCGCGACAGCATCGCCGCCGGGCCGACCTCGGCGAAGGAGAGCATCCGGAAGAGCTCCCCAAAGCCAGGCAGTTCGCGCGCGAGCAGCGGCCGCACCGCCTCGACCGTGACATCGCGCGGCGCGAGGCCGGTACCGCCGGTGACCAGCACGACGTCCACCCCCGGCGCTGCCAGCAGTTCGCGCACTGCCGCTGCGATCTGGTCCGCCTGGTCGCGGACCAGGAGGCGCTGCGCGAGCTCGCCGCCGCTGGCGGTCACCCGTTCGGCCAGCAGATCCCCCGCCCGATCGTCCGCCGCCGTGCGCGAATCCGACACGGTGAGGATGCCGAACCGCGGCCGGAAGCCAGCGGAGTTGCGGCGATGCGCGTCGACGACCATGTCGCTGGCGAAGCTAACACGCCGTTTCGCGCCGGGCGGCCCGCGGACGAGCGGCGGATAGAATGCGCCGCATGGCGCGCAAGATTGCGATTCTCGGGATGCCGATGGACCTCGGGCAGGGGCGGCGTGGGGTCGACATGGGGCCGTCTGCCCTGCGTTACGGCCGTCTCGAGGCGCGTCTCGAGGCGCTCGGGCACGACGTCCAGGACCTCGGAGACATCGATGTGCCGGCCGCCGAAGAGCTCGGCATCTCGCACGCCGGGCCGGGCGGCGGGATGGCCTACCTCGACGAGATCCGCAAGGCGTGCGAGGCGGCCGTCGAGGCGCTGCTGGTGCTGCCCGAGGAGGTCTTCCCGCTGGTGCTGGGCGGGGACCATTCGATCGCTCTGGGCTCGGTCACCGGCTGCTCGCGCCGCCAGCGCACTGGCCTGGTGTGGGTGGACGCGCACGGCGACTTCAACACCCCGGAGACTTCGCCGTCGGGGAACATCCACGGCATGCCGCTGGCGACGTTGTGCGGCATCGGCGATCGGCGCCTGGTCGACCTCGCCTGGGATGGCGCCAAGGTGCGCCCGGAAGATGTCGTGCTGATCGGAGTGCGGGATCTCGACAGCGGCGAGAAGAAGCTGATGCGCGAGGCCGGCGTGACTGTGTACACGATGAAGGAGATCGACCGGCTGGGTCTGCCGCGGATCGCCGAGGAGACGCTGGCGCGCCTGGGCGGACTGCCACGGCTGCACGTATCGTTCGACGCCGACGTGCTCGACCCGGAGATCGCGCCGGGCGTCGGCACTCCGGTCCCGGGCGGCCTGACCCTGCGCGAAGCGCACCTGCTGATGGAGCTGTTCGCCGACTCCGGCCGGGTGACCAGCCTCGATCTGGTCGAGGTCAACCCGATCCTCGACCGCCAGAATCGCACCGCGAGCGTGCTGGTCGATCTGGCCGCAAGCCTGCTCGGCAAGAAGATCTACTGACCGCTCAGCGCCGTCGGAGCTTTTCGAGATCGGTGTCGACGTCGGCGACGTCGTCATCGGCGTCGGGACGGACGACGATTCGCACCCAGGCAGTCTGGTAGCCCTCGAGCGACAGCTTCACCAGATAGCTGCCGGGTCGATCGAATACCCACTGCTTGCCGCCTCCCATGTCGTCCCAGTCGTCGGCGGTGCCGATCAGGCGGCCCTCGATCTCGACCAGCGCCTCCTCCGGGCTGACGTGGAACTCCGCCGCCCGGCTGGTCTCGAACGTGGCCTCCACATGGACCTGGGGCTGCGGGGGCGCGGTCGGCGTCGGTGCGACGGCAACCGGCTCCGGCTCGGCCGGTGCCGTGGCGACGGGCACCGGGGCCGGCGTGGGAGCGGCGACCGGTGCCGGAGTCGGCGCCACCGCGGCGGACGGCGCCGGGGAGATCGTTGCCGCCGCAGCGGCGGGCGGCTCGGCGGCAGCAGGATCCGGGGTGGTCGCAGGCTCCGGCTCGCTGGCCGCCGGCAGCGGCTCGGGTTGCGCGAGCGGCTGGGCGGTGTGCAGCACCGGGCGTTCGCTGCCCACCTGCGGGGCGGCCGGCGGTCTCCGCAGCGCCAGAGCCGCCAGGGCGGTCACCAGCAGCAGCGCCCCGGCACCCGCCAACCAGGCGATCGTGCGCCGCTGCCGGGTCTGTTCCGCCGGCGCCGATGACGGCGGCAGTGCGGCCGCGGCCGGGGGCGCATGGGAGGGCGCAACCGGCGCGGCAACGCTGCCGACGCGGCCGGTCGGCGCGGCCGGGGAGAGCATCGTCGGTGCGGTATCGGCGCGGGCGATCCCCCCGCCACCCCGGGGGTCCGCCGCCAGCTGGCGGGCCCGCGCGGCAAACGTGCGCGCGTCGGCGAGACGCGACTCCCGGTCCTTGGCGAGGACCTCGCGCAGGAACATCGCCGCCCCGGGACCGAGCGAGGCCTCCATGGCCGGGTCCTCGAGCGGGTCCTCGTGCAGGATCTGGTAGACGAGCGTCGTGACGGTGTCGGCCGGAAACGGCTTGCGCCCGCACAGCATCTCGAACAGCACCACCCCGAGCGAAAACAGGTCGCTGCGGCCGTCGAGAGGCATCCCCTTCACCTGCTCGGGCGCCATGTAGGCGGGGCTGCCCACCATCATGCCGGTGCGCGTCAGTTCGGTGCGCTCTCCGACCGCCTTGGCGACGCCGAAGTCGCTCACCTTCACGCGCCCGTCGCGCCCGAGCAGAAGATTGGCCGGTTTGATGTCGCGGTGGATCACCCCTGAGGCGTGGGCGGTGGCGAGCGCGTCGGCGGCCTGGGCAGCGATCTCGAACGCTTCGGCGGGCGACGGGAAACGCCCGCTCGCCAGGCGATGCGCGAGCGTCTCGCCCTCGACGAGCTCCATCACCAGGAACAGCGAATCCCCTTCGGAGCCGGCGTCGTAGACGCCCACGACGTTCGGATGGGTCAGCCGCGCCGCGACGCGCGCTTCGCGCTCGAAGCGGGCCGCGATCTCCTCGCGGTCGTCGCCGGCAGCCACTGCCGCCGCGATCGTCTTGATCGCCACGTCGCGTCCCAGCTTCGGGTCGCGGGCTCGGAAAACCGCTCCCATCGCCCCGCGTCCGATCTCTCCGACGACTTCGTAGCGTCCGACTCGTGTTCCCGGCTTCATGGAGAGCGGCATTCTATCGGCATCGCGGGCCGCCGCCTCCTGTACAATTCCTTGTGCATCGGCGGCGATCGCCGTGTCAGGAGGCCAGATGCGACCGGAGCGGATTCAGGAGATCCAGCAGGCCCTCGCCGAAGCCGAGCTCGACGCCTGGCTGTTCGCCGTCTTCCAGGGCAACGATCCGATCTCGATCGACATTCTCGGCCTGGGCGGCCAGCCGCTGGTCACCCGCCGCTGCTACTACCTGATCCCGCGCCAGGGCGAACCGCGACGGCTGGTGCACGATCTCGAGCCGGCGATGCTCGACCACCTGCCGGGCAGCAAGGCGAGCTACCGGACCTGGCAGCAGCATCGACAGGAGATGGAGCGCCTGGTGCGCGACTGCCGCCGGGTGGCGGCCCAGTACTCGCCGCGCAACGAGCTGCCGAACGTGTCGCGCCTCGACGCCGGCACCGCCGAGCTGCTGGCCTCGTTCGGCGTCGAGCTCGCCAGTTCGGGCGATCTCGTTCAGCAGTTCGTGGCCGTCTGGACGCCGGCGCAGCTCGAATCGCACCGGCGCGCCTGCACGGCGCTGCACCGGATCGTCCGCGAGGCGTTCGATCTGACCGCCGACCATCTGCGAACCGGGCGGGAGATCGACGAGTACCGGATCATGAAGTTCATCCTCGAGTCGTTCGACCGCAGCGGCCTGCGCACCGATGCCGACCCGATCGTCGGCGTCAACGCCCACGCCGCCGATCCGCATTACGAGCCGACCCCCGAGAGCTCGCTGCCGGTGCGCCCCGGCGACTTCCTGCTCATCGACCTGTGGGCCAAGGAACTGGCGGCCGACAGCATCTACGGCGACATCTGCTGGTGCGGCGTCTGCGCTCCCGCGCCCACGGACCGCCAGCAGGAGATCTGGACGGTGGCGCGCGACGCGCGGGATGTCGGCATCGAGCTCGTCCGCTCGCGCTGGCCGTCGACCCCCCTGCGCGGCTACGAAGTCGACGACGCGGTGCGCGAAGTGATCCGCAAGGCCGGCTACGGCGAGCAGTTCATCCACCGCACCGGCCACTCGATCGGCGTGTCGGATCACGGCCAGGGGGCCAACATGGACAACCTCGAGACGCACGACACGCGGCGGCTGATCGCGATGACCGGCTTCTCGATCGAACCCGGCATCTACCTGCCCGGCGAGTTCGGCGTGCGCACCGAGGTCAACGTGGCGCTCACGCCCACCACCGCCGAGGTCACCGGCGGCGAACCGCAGCGCGAGCTGATCCGCTTGCTGGCGTGAGCGTCTCCGCCATTCCGCTGGTCCGAACGGGCCGTGTCTCAGAGGCCGGCGACCTGCTGGTCGACCGGCCGATCGATCCGCGCACCGCGCTCGGTCACCTGTTCGCGCCGCTCGGTGAGCTGGCCGAGGAGGTCGCTCTGGCGCGCTTCATCGCCGCGGCGCCGCGCCGCCTGCTCGGCGACCTGCACGACGCAGCCGCGCTGCTCTCCGCCCAGGAGCGCGAGCGCACGGCGATCCTCCTCGCCTGGGTCGAAGCGCTCGCCGCAACGGGCCGCGAGGGCGACCCGGCCGAGGCCCGCCTGTCGCGCCTGCACCGCTCGGCCTATCTGCTGGCGCGCGCCCTGTCGGGCGAGCCGGCCGATTCGCCGTTCGTGCGCGCGTTCGCCGCCGAGAACGAGCGCCGCGCCTTCGGTCGGCCGGCACTCGACACCCTGCTCGCTGCTGCGCGAGCCGGAGTCGCAAACGGCCGCCCGTCCGACCGCGCATCCTGGGAGCGCAGCTGCGAGCAGTGGGCCGCGGCCTTCGCCGGCGCCCTCATCGGGGGCTCTGCGAGCGCGGCCACGGCCGATGCCGCAGCGGCGCTGCTGCGCCTGCGCCTGCTCTGTCAGCTGCCGGCGGAGCTGGCCGCGGGGCGCTGCGCGCTGCCGGTCGACGAGCTGCCCGAGCCGCTGCAGTATCGACGGCCGGAGGAGATCGCCGCCGCGGTGGCCCTCGAGTGCGACTGCATTCGCCCGCTCATGCTGCGCGGCGCGCGGGCGATCGGCGAAGTCCCGCTGACCTGGCGCCGCCCGCTCGCCTACCTGTTGTCCGCGGCGCTGGAGCTGCTCGGCCGGATCGAGGTCCATCCGGAAGCACTCGCGACCCGGCCGCCGCGGCCGCCGCGGCTCGGACTGTGGGCCCGCCGCAGCACCCTCTGGCGAATTCGCCGCGAACCGCTCGGCTGAATCCCACCCGCCGGTCGCGTAAGCTTCCGGCCGCTGGCTCGAACAGGAGGTGTGCGTGCTCGACCGCCGTCTCGTATCGCTGCTGCTTGCCGCTGCCACGGCCGCCGGCTGCGCCACCGCCGGCGCGACGGCGCCCGGCGCCGCAATCGAGGCGTCCCCGGCGGCGCAGGACGCTGCTGCCGCGGCGGCGCCCTACGCCTCCACCTACCGGCCGCTCGCCTCGCGGCCGACGCTGATCCGCAACGCGACGATCCTGACCGCGGCGGGGCCGCGGCTCGAGGGCGCCTCGATCCTGATGAGCGACGGCAAGGTCGTCGCCGTCGGCGCCGCGGTCGAAGCCCCTGCCGACGCAGTGGTGATCGACGGCACCGGCCGCTGGGTGACGCCGGGGCTGATCGACAGCCATTCGCACCTCGGCGTCTACGCCTCGCCGGGCGGCGAACCGCTCTCGGACGGCAACGAGATGTCGGCGCCCAACACCGCCGAAGTGTGGGCCGAGCACTCCGTCTGGCCGCAGGATCCGCAGTTCCCGCTGGCGCTCGCCGGCGGCGTGACGGCGATGCAGATCCTCCCCGGCTCGGCGAACCTGTTCGGCGGCCGGTCGGTGACGGTCAAGAACGTGCCGGCGGTTTCGGTCCAGGGGATGAAGTTTCCCGGCGCGCCGTACGGATTGAAGATGGCGTGCGGCGAGAACCCGAAGCGGGTCTACGGCAGCAAGGGGCGGCAGCCGTCGACGCGGATGGGCAACATGGCCGGCTACCGCGCCGCCTGGATTCGCGCCCGTGCGTACGCCGATCGCTGGGCGAAGTGGAAGAAGGACGGCTCCGATCCGGAGAAGCGACCCGAGCGCGACCTCCAGCTCGAGACGCTCGCCGGCGTCCTCGCCGGCGAGATCCTGGTGCACAATCACTGCTACCGCGCCGACGAGATGATGCAGATGATCGACCTCGCCCGGGAGTTCGACTACCGGATCGCGTCGTTCCACCACGGCGTCGAGGCGTACAAGATCCGCGACGTGCTGGCGCGCGAGGAGATCTGCGGCAGCCTCTGGTCGAACTGGTGGGGCTTCAAGATCGAGGCCTGGGACGGCATCCCGCAGAACCTCGCGCTGATGGAAGAGGCGGGCGCCTGCACCATCGTCCACTCCGACTCGGCGCAGGGGATCCAGCGCTTGAACCAAGACGCCGCCAAGGCGATGCGCGCCGGCCGCGAGGCGGGAATCGATCTCACCTACGAGCAGGCGATGCGCTGGATCACGGTCAACCCGGCGCGGGCGCTCGGCATCGACCGTTGGACCGGCTCGCTCGAGCCGGGGAAGATGGCCGACGTCGTCCTGTGGTCGGGCGACCCGTTCAGCATCTACAGCCACCCCGAGAAGGTGTTCGTCGACGGCGCGCTGCTGTTCGACCGCGCCGACCCGGCCCGGCAACCTTCGACCGATTTCGAGCTCGGCCAGCCGGCTGGGGAGGTGGCGTGGTGAGCGCGCTCCGTTCGAACCGCTGGTCTCTCGTCGGCGCCGCCCGCGTCGGCGCTCTCTGCGCCCTCGCCGCGCTCCCGACGCTCGCCGCCGCCCGCGCCGAGACGATTGCCATCACCGGCGCTCGCGTCCACCCGGTCGCCTCGCCGCCGATCGAGAACGCGACGGTGGTGATCACCGACGGCCGCATCGCCGCCGTCGGCACCGAGGTCGCCGTCCCGGCCGGCGCGCGCGTCGTCGACGGCCGCGGCAGGGTGGTGACGCCGGGGCTGCTCGACTCCTCCGCCGCGATCGCGGCGGTCGAGATCAGCGCCTACGACGACACCAACGAGTCGCGGGTCCAAGACGACCGGATCACCGCCGCTTTCGACGTCGTGGACGGCCTCAATCCGTGGGCCACCAACGTCGCGGTCAACCGGGTCGACGGCATCACCCGCGCGGTGGTGATGCCGCGCCCGGGCGAGTCGCTGATCGCCGGCCGAGCGGCGCTGATCTCGCTGCGGCCGCTCGCCGTTCCCGATCCGCGCGCGCTGGTCGAGCGCGCGCCGGTGGCGATGGTGGCGGCGCTCGGGAGCCGCGGCGCCGATCTGGCTGGTGGCGCCCGCTCCGCGGCTCTGCTCCAGCTGCGCGAGGCGCTCGAGGACGCCCGCGACTACGCCGCCCACCGCGCCGCCTTCGAGAGCGCCGGGCGCCGCGACTACGCGCTCTCCCGGCTCGACCTCGAGGCGCTCCAGCCGGTGGTCCGCGGTGAGCTGCCGCTCGCAGTCCAGGTCGACCGGGCGAGCGACATCCTCGCCGTCCTGCGTTTCGCCGAAGAGCAGAAGCTGAAGCCGATCCTGGTCGGTGCCGCGGAGGCCTGGATGGTGGCGGCCGAGCTCGCGCGAGCCGGCGTGCCGGTGGTGATCAACCCGACCTCGAACCTCCCCGACTTCGAGAGCCTCGGCGCGACGCTCGAGAACGCCGCCCGGCTCGAGCGCGCCGGCGTGACCGTCGCCTTCGCGTCGTTCGACGCCCACAACGCGCGCGATCTGCGCCACGCCGCCGGCGAAGCGGTCTCCTACGGCATGAGCTGGGACGGGGCACTCGCCGCCATGACCGCGGTGCCGGCGCGGATCTGGGGGGTCGCGAAGGAGTCCGGAACGATCGAACCGGGCAAGGTCGCCGATCTCGTGGTCTGGAGCGGCGACCCCTTCGAGCTGCTGACCACCGCCGAGCACGTCTTCATCGACGGCCGCGAAGTCCCCGCCGACAGCCGCCAGCGCCAACTGCTCGAGCGCTACCGCCGCCTCGACCCGGACCAGCCGCCGGCCTACCGGCCCTAGCGGCAGGAGCCGCTCAGCCGCGCTCGACCGTGATCTTGGCGGCGGCGCGCAGGCCCAAGGCGACGCGGCGCCCGCGGCCGAGGTCGAGATCGAGGGTGTCGGCGTCGGCGTCGTGCTCGACGACCTTGACGCGCGCCCCCGGCGAGAGGCCGAGTCGCTCGACCCGGCGCAGGAAGGCCGAGTCCTGGTCGCCCACCCGGGTGACGCGCGCGCGCACGCCGGCCGGCAGGCCCGAGAGCGGCTCGCCAGCGCCGTCGACGACCTCGAGCGCGGCCGTCGGGATCGGATCGCCGTGCGGATCGACCGCTGGGCGGCCGAGCATCTCGTCGATGCGGTCGATCAGGCGGTCCGAGACGGCGTGCTCGAGCCGTTCGGCTTCGTCGTGCACCTCGCTCCAGTCGAAGCCGAGCACCTCGACCAGAAACAGTTCGATCAGCCGGTGCCGGCGCAGAACGTGGAGTGCGAGCTTCCTGCCCGACTCCGTCAGCCGGACCCCGGCATAGCGCTCGTGCTCGACCAGGCCGCCGTCGGCGAGCGCCTTCATCATCGCGGTCACCGTGCTCGGCTGCAGCGCGAGCGCCTGCGCGAGCTTGCCGGTCGGCACCCGGTCTCCGGCGCCCGCCTGCTCCTCGAGCAGGATCGCCTTCAGGTAGTCCTCGACGGTCGAAGTCGCCATCGCGTCCCGGTCAGAGCATCGAGCGGCTCGGCACGGCGGTCATCCCGCCACCAGCCGCCAGGTCTGGGCGACGAAGAAGCAGAGGACGAAACCCATCACCAGCGGCATCAGCGCCGCGACCGCGGTCCACTTCGCGCTCCGGGTCTCCTTCCAGATCGTGTAGATGGTGGTCGAGCACGGATTGTGGACCAGGCTGAACAGCATCAGGCAGACGCCGGTCATCAGCGTCCAGCCACCGGCCGCGAGTACCGCAGCGGTGTCGCGGGTCGAGTCGAGTTCGAACATCACGCCGGCGCCCTGGCCGACGCCGGCGGCACCGGTCACCAGCACCGTCAGCATCAGGATGGTCGGCACCACGATCTCGTTGGCGGGGATCGCCACCACGTAGGCGAGCAGGATGACGCCCGAGAGGCCGAGCAGCAGCCCGAACGGCTCGAGCCAGACGACCAGCTGGGAGGCGAGGCTTGCCTCTCCCCACGGGATGTTGGAGATCAGCCAGATCACGGCGCCCGCGGGCAGCGCGAAGACGATCGCCCGCCAGAGCACGTAAATGGTGCGGTCGAGCAGCGACGTGTAGAGCGTGCGCAGCACCCGCGGCGGCCGGTAGGGCGGCAGCTCCAGGCTGAAGGTCGAGACTTCGCCGCGCAGCACCGTGCGCGACAGGAGCCACGACGTCGCGAAGGTCAGCAGCACGCCGAGCACCGCCACCGAGACCACCGCGAGCGCCGAGACGAAGCCCGCGAGGTGTGCCGGCGCCAGGCCGCCCAGGAAGATGGTGGCGACCAGGATCTGGGTCGGCCAGCGGCCGTTGCAGAGCGCGAAGTTGTTGGTGATGATGGCGATCAGGCGTTCGCGCGGGCTCTCGATGATGCGCGCCGCGACTACACCGGCGGCGTTGCACCCCCACCCCATCGACATGGTCAGCGCCTGCTTGCCGTGCGCGCCGGCGCGGCGGAAGGCCGAGTCGAGGTTGAACGCGACGCGCGGCAGATAGCCGAAGTCTTCGAGCAGAGTGAAGAGCGGGAAGAAGATCGCCATCGGCGGCAGCATCACGCTGATCACCCAGGCGGTGGCGAGATACATGCCGTCGATCAGCAGGCCGTCGAGCCACCAGGGCAGACCGATCGCCGCGGCACCGCTCTTCAGCATCGGATGGAGGGTGTCGACCAGCAGCTCGGCGAGCATCCCCGACGGCACGTTGGCGCCCGCGATGGTCGCCCAGAAAACGCCGGTCAGCAGCGCCAGCATGATCGGGATCCCCCAGCGCCGGCTGGTGACCAGCCGATCGAGGGTGCGGTCGAAGTCGAAGCGCCGCTTCTCGCCCGAGCGCGTGACCGCGCGGTCGGCCAGACGCGCGGCCTCGGTGTAGATCGTCTCCATCAGCGCCTGGTGGAAGTCGGGGCCGACCTGCCAGCGCAGCGTCGAGGCGAGGCGCAGGACCGCCTCGGCTCCGGACGCGACGGTGGTGGAGCTGGGTGCCGGCGGCTCGGTACCGCCGTCGAGCGCCCCGAGCTCGCCGTCGGCAAACGCCCGCGCCAGCTTCTCGTCGCCGTCGAGCAGGCGCAGCGCCACCCACTGCGCGTTGGGAAGTGTGGGGTGGAGGCGGCGCACCGCCTCGGTCAGCCGCGCCACCGCGCGCTCGAGCACCGGCGAGCGGCCGCCGACCCGGTGCGGCTTTGCGGCCACCTGGCCGGAGGCGACTTCGAGGATCGCCTGCATCAGCTCGGGAAGTCCCTCGCCGTAGCGCGCGGCGGTCGCCACCACCGGTACGCCCAGATCGCGCGCCAGCCGCCGCGCGTCGACGTCGAACCCGCGCCGGCGCGCCTCGTCCATCAGGTTGAGGCAGACGACGGCGCGGTCGGTGATCTCGAGCACCTGGAGCACCAGGTTCAGGTTGCGCTCGAGGCAGGTCGAGTCGACCACGACCACGGTGACATCGGGGCGGCCGAACAGGATGAAGTCGCGCGCCGCCTCCTCGTCCGGGCTCGCCGAAAGCAGCGAGTAGGTGCCGGGCAGGTCGACCAGCTTGAACTTCTTCTCGCCGGTCGAGAACGCGCCCTCGGCCCTCGTGACCGTCTTGCCCGGCCAGTTGCCGGTGTGCTGGCGCAGCCCCGTGAGCGCGTTGAACACCGTGCTCTTGCCGGTGTTCGGATTGCCGGCCAGCGCCACGACGTAGTCGTGCCCGGCCATGTCGATGCCGAGCTTCTCGAGATTCGGGACGTGGTGCGCCGGGCAGGTGGCGCAGGCTTCGGGGGAGGGGTGACTCACGACGCCCTCCTCTCGGCTTCCGGGGCTTCGCCGCGGTGGACGTGGATCAGGTCCGCCTGCTCGCGGCGCAGCGCGATCAGCGCACCGCGGATGCGGTAGGCGGTCGGATCGCCGCCGGAGGCGGTGAGCTCGCTCGCGACCATGGTGCCGGGGACGACGCCGAGGTCGAACAGCCGGCGGCGCTGGGCGCCGCGGCAGGCCGGCGCGATGCCGACCACCTCGGCGCTCTCGCCCGGCGCGAGCGAGGAGAGCGGCACCGCCGGCCGGCGGTCGACCTCCTCCTCGGTCCGCAGCACGGTCAGGTTGGCAGCGACGACCGGCGCCAGCACCACCTCGTCGACGTCGGCGGCGATGCGCAGCCGCCCGGGCGAGCTCTCGAGGACGCGCACGCGGGTGCCGGGGGCGAGCCCCGCCGCCGCGATCTGCGCGAAGACCGCCTCGGGCTCGTCCTCGACGTGGACGATCTCGGCGACCTCGCCGGGGGCGAGCGCGGTGAGCGGCACGCCGTGCGCCGGCGGCAGCTCGCCGTCGTTCATCGGGATCGGGTCGCCGTGCGGGTCGAAGCGCGGGTAGCCGAGCGCGGCCTCCAGCCGGTCGGCCTCCTCGACGCTGGTCCGGTGCTCGAGCCGCTCGGCCTCCGAATGCCACTTCGCGGCATCGAGGCCGGTCTCGTCGGCGAGGTAGCGCTCCCAGAGGCGGTGGATGCGCACCACGCGCAGCGCCTCGCGGCGGCCGGCGTCGGTCAGGCGCAGCCCGTCGGCGTCGAGGGCAACCAGCTCGAGCCGCTCGAGCCGCTCGACCAGCTCGGCGGCGGCGCGGCCGGAGAGGCCGAGCGTGCCGGCCAGACTCGACAGCGTCGACGGCTGGCGGCGGTACTCGCCGTCCCACAGGTGCTTGAGGGCGTCCTCGACCCGCACGCGGTCGGCTGCCTCGCGGCCACGCGCCCAGCGCCCCACGAGGCCGCGCGCCGGCCAGAACAGGACGACGCCGAGCACGAGCGCGAGGGCGCCGAGGACGAGGGTGAGCAGGGGATCGGTCATGGAGTGCGGCCTCTCCGGTCCGCCAGCCCGGCGCAGTCCGCGCGGTTGGCGGGCCATCGAATTCGAAATTTAGAGTACTCGAAAACTGGAGGCCCGTCAAGCCGTGCCCACGCTGCTGAAGGGACGCTGTCAGGAGGGGGGCGCCAGGCTCGGAACCGACGCGGCGCTGATGCCGCGCCGCGACCGGAGGAGAAATCCCATGTCCCAGACCGCCGCCGTACCGACTGTCGACTGGCGCGCCGAAGCGCTCGCCGAAATCGCCGCCACCCGCCGCTTCTTCGACCGCACCACAAGCGTTCTCGACGAGGCCGACTCGGGCTTTCGCGCCACGCCGGAAACCATGACGGTGGCCAGCCAGGTCGCGCACGTGGCGCAGGTGCTCGACTGGTTTCGCGAAGGGGCGCTGCACGACCGCTGGGACCTCGACTTCGAGCGCCAGGTCGCGGCGACCGACGGCGTGACTTCGCTCGCCGAAGCCCGGCGGTGGCTGGGCGAGGCCTGGGAGCGGCTGCGCGCCGAGATCGCCGAGCTGCCGGAGGAGAAGCTGTTCGAGGCGGTGGCCGACAATCCGATCATCCCGGGGCGGCCACGGATCCACGCGGTCGCCGCTGCGGTCGACCACTGCGGCCACCACCGCGGCTCGCTCGCGGTCTACGCGCGGCTCGCCGGGAAGGTGCCGCCGATGCCCTACGGCGACGACTGAGAGGGGCAGCTGCCGGCAGCCCGGTCGCGCTCGCGCCAGGCGGCGATCTCCGCCTCGACCTGCTTGACGTAGTCCGCGAGCGTGCGGCCGGGCTCGTCGACGAACCCCTCGTCGGTGGGCTCGGCCGCGACCATCCGGTCGAGCCGGAAGTTGCGGAAGGCGGCACGCAGCTCGCACCAGGCGGTCAGCAGCCAGACCGGCGGGTAGAAGGCGAGGGCGAGCGGGCGGACAACGCGCTCGCTCGCCCGGCCTGCTTCGTCACGGTAGTCGAGCTGCACCTTCCTGCGGCCGTGGATGGCGCGCCGCAGATTGCCGAGCGGCAGGCGCTCGCCGCGCGGCTCGTCACGCGCCGGGACGTAGATGCGGGTCTCCTCGACCAGCCGCTCGCGTCCGCGCGGCAGCACCGCCTCGATCTTGGCGAGCGCCGAGCGCGCGGCGCCGGCGAGCACGGAGTCCCCCCACGCCTCGGCGGTGCGCGCGCCGAGCACCAGCGCCTCGACCTCCTCGCGGTCGAACATCAGCGGCGGCAGCTCGAAGCCGGTCAACCGGTAGCCGACTCCCGCCTCGCCGGCGATGGGCACGCCGGAGGCCGAAAGGTCCGCGACGTCGCGATAGACCGTCCGCTCCGACACCTCGAGCCGCCGCGCCAGCTCCCGCGCGGTCACCACCCTCCCCCGCCGCATCTCGAGCAGCAGCCGGAACAACCGATCCGCGCGTCGCATCGGAGGGAGGCTAGCGTAGCGACCCGCCCAACGCCGCCCCCACCCACCCCTCCCTCGATAGGTGCCCCCCGCCAGGTGCCAGCCTCTTGGTGATTCCAGTTGACGAGGCGGGATTGCGGCTTTTCGGCAGGTGCCAGCCTCGTGGTGGCATGGCTGGCTGAGGCCCCTGCCACCGCCAAAGTTCTGACCGATCGGCGGCGGGCCGGCTGGGCGTTCGCGACAGCGCCGTCCCAAGCTGACGACCGACACCGCCTGGGCGATGCGACGGCACAGTTGCGTAACTCGGGCGCCGAGGGTAGGTTCGGCCCAACATCCGATCGAATGGCCGCGCCCGCCGCGACCTCTACGCGAGGAGGGTCCGATGACCGGTGTCCGTCGCCATCCACGTCTTCGTCGTGATGCGTCAGTCGCGTTGCTCGTCCTTGGCGTGCTGGCGATCAGCGTGCCGCCCCCGGCGGGGGGCCAGACCATCGTTCTTCAGAACGACAGCGTGGTCGACTTCGGCCAGGTCGCCGTCCTGCCGGGCTTCGCCGCCGACGAGCGGGCGGCCGCCTGGTTGACCTCGCCGTGTGCCGGAGAGCTGACTCACGTGAGGATTCTCTGGCTCTCCGTCCCGGGCAACCAACCCGACGTGCTCCACCAAGCAGTTGATGTCTATGAGGCTGGCACTTTTCCGACACCAGGCACTCGGTTGCGCGAACTGCTGGGCCCCGTCATGCAGGACGGTGGATTCAACG
>CAZUAT010000013.1:1359-48909 GCA_964618415.1 uncultured Thermoanaerobaculia bacterium | reverse complement strand
GCTTCCTGTTCCTCTTCGTCTGGGTGCGCTGGACGTTCCCCCGCTTCCGCTACGACCAGCTGATGCGCCTGGGCTGGAAGGTCCTGCTCCCGCTGGCGATCGCCCAGTTCGTAGTTACCGCCGCTCTGACCGCTGCGGGGGTGCTCTGATGGAGCTGACGGTCTTCCTCGTCTTCGGGCTCCTGGCTCTCGGCTCGTCGCTGGTGGTGATCGGCAACCGCAACCCGGTCTACGCGACGATGAGCCTGGTCGTAACGCTGGTCGCGACGGCGGCGCTCTACGTGTCGCTGGGCTCGCCGTTCCTCGCCGCCCTGCAGATCCTGCTCTATACCGGCGCGATTCTGGTCCTCTTCCTGTTCGTGATCATGCTGCTGAATCTCGGCCGGGAGCGCAGCCCGCAGCGGCGCACTTCGCTTCAGTTCTGGCTCGTCTGCGGCCTCGCGCTGGCGCTGGCCGGAACCGTGATCCGTCTGCTGGTCGACGCTCACTCGACTTCCACGCCGCCGGCACTCTCGGAGCAGTTCGTGGCGGTGCGCTCGATCTCGAGTCTTCTCTTCTCCACTTACCTGCTCCCGTTCGAGATCATCGGCCTGCTGCTGCTGGTGGCGGTGGTCGCCGCGAGCTGGGTGGCGCGACGCGCCGACGACCCCGCCGCGGAAGGCTCCGGCAGCGGGCCGCAGGAGGATGCCCGATGACCGGGGCCGTGCCGATCTCCTGGTACCTGATCCTGGCCGCGGCGATGTTCGCGATCGGCGTGATCGGCGTGCTGACCCGGCGCAGCGGCATCGCCGTCTTCCTGTCGATCGAGCTGATGCTGAATGCGGCGAATCTGACCCTCGTCGCCTACTCGCGGCTGCTCGACGACCTGACCGGCCAGATCGTGGTCTTCTTCGCCCTGGCCGTGGCCGCGGCGGAAGCGGCCGTCGGCCTGGCGCTGTTCATCGCCGTGTTCCGCCTGCGCCGCACGATCGACGTCGGCCGGCTCAACCTGATGCGGTGGTGACCGGATGAGCGCTCTCGAACTCCTCTGGCTCGTCCCGGCGCTGCCGATCCTGGGCGCCGCGATCAACGGACTGCTGGTGCGCAGCCATCAGAAGGCGCTCGTCACGGCGGTCGGCGTCGGGGCGCCCGGCCTGTCGCTGCTGGTCGCCCTCGGGGCGCTCTGGCAATACCTCGGCTCGGTCAATCCGGCCGGGTTCGAGCAGGTCCTGTGGGCGTGGACTGCCGGCCCGCTGTCGATCGACGTCGGATTCCGGCTCGATCCCCTGTCGGCCGTGATGCTGTTCGTAGTCACCTTCGTCGGCTTCTGGATCCACCTCTACTCGATCGGCTACATGGGTCACGAGGCGGGGTACCGCCGGTACTTCTCCTATCTCAACCTCTTCATGGGCGCCATGCTGCTGCTGATCCTGGGCAGCAACCTGCTGGTGCTGTTCGTGGGCTGGGAGGGCGTGGGCCTCTGCTCCTATCTGCTGATCGGCTACTACTTCGAGGAGAAGTTCCCGCCGTTCGCGGGCAAGAAGGCGTTCATCGTCAACCGGATCGGTGACTTCGCGTTCCTCATCGGGATGTTCGCGGCGTGGAAGCAGTTCGGCACGCTGCACATTGCCACGCTCACCGAGCGGGTCCTGGCAGACCCGGCCGGGGCGCTGGCACCGTTCGCGCTCGGCCTGTCGGCGGCCGCTTTCATTGCGCTCTGCTTCTTCGTCGGTGCGACCGGCAAGAGCGCTCAGATTCCGCTCTACGTCTGGCTGCCCGACGCGATGGCCGGTCCGACGCCCGTCTCGGCGCTGATTCATGCCGCGACCATGGTCACCGCGGGCGTCTACATGGTGGTGCGCACCAACGTCTTCTACCAGCTGGCGCCCGAAATCTCCGCGGTGGTCGCGATCGTCGGTTGCCTGACCGCCATCTTCGCGGCGACCATCGCCATCGCGCAGGACGACATCAAGAAGGTCCTCGCCTACTCGACCGTCTCCCAGCTCGGCTACATGTTCCTGGCGGCCGGCGTCGGCGCCTACAAGGCTGCGATCTTCCACCTCGCCACCCATGCCTTCTTCAAGGCCTGCCTGTTCCTCGGTTCTGGTTCGGTGATCCACGCCATGGGCGGTGAGCAGGACATGAAGAAGATGGGCGGTCTGGCGCGCCACCTGCCGTCGACCTACCGGACCTTCCTCATCTCGACTCTGGCGATCGCCGGTGTGCCCGGGCTGGCCGGCTTCTTCAGCAAGGACGAGATCCTCGGGTCCACCTTCCTCGGGCACGTCCCGGCGGCCCGTCTGCTCTGGCTCGTCGGGCTGCTGACTGCCGGCCTGACCGCCTGCTACATGTTCCGCCTCGTCTATCTCACGTTCCACGGCAAGTTCCGCGGCACCCACGAGCAGGAGCATCACCTGCATGAGTCGCCCGCCGTGATGACGCTGCCCCTGTGGGTGCTCGCCGCCGGTGCCATTGGCGCCGGCTGGGTCGGCATTCCGACCGGGATGTGGGGCCTGTTCGGCGCTGCAGACCACGACCTGCTCGCCCGTTTCCTCGCTCCCGTGATCGCGGTCGTGCCCGGCCACGGCGCGCCCGCGCACCATGCATCGCATCTGACCGAGGCGCTGCTGATCGGCGCCTCGGTGGCCGTGGCGCTGGTCGGGATCTGGCTGGCGAGCCGCCTCTGGGGTCGCGGGCGCGGCCTCGCGGCCGACCAGGCGTTCGCGCAGCGAGCGCCGCGGCTGCGCCAACTGCTCGCTGACAAGTACCGGGTCGACGAACTGTACGACCTCGTGGTCGTGCGCCCGCTGAAGGCCGTGGCGCATGCCTCGTGGAAGGTCATCGACACCCTGCTGATCGACGGTGCTCTGCACGTCGGCAGCTTCCTGGCTGAAGTGGTCGGCGACATCGGTCGACTGACGACCACCGGAAACGTGCGCCACTATGGGATCTACTTCCTCGGCGGCGTGATCCTGCTCTTCTGGTGGATGGTGCTCTGATGGACGGCGGATTCTGGTCCCTGCTGCTGGGCGATACGGTCACACGCCTGATCTTCTTCCCGACCGTGGCCGTCCTGCCCCTGCTCTGGATGGGCCGCGCTCGTCCATCGGTCATCCGCTGGTACGCCCTGGTCGTGTCGCTGGTCGAATTCGGGCTCATGGCCGCTTTCGCGGTGAACCACTGGGATTCCGCCGGGATGCGCGTGCGGGACACCGTGCTGCCCTGGATCGACGTCGCCGGCATCCGCATCGCCTACGAGGTGGGGATCGACGGCATCTCGCTGCCGCTTGTCCTGCTCACCGGCCTGCTGCTGCCGATCGTCGTGCTGGCCTCCTGGAAGGGCGTGACCAAGCACTGGGCCGGCTTCGCGATCTCACTGCTGCTGCTGACCACCGGCATCGTGGGAGCGCTGGTCGCGCTGGACCTCGCCATCTTCTACATCTTCTGGGAAGTGATGCTGGTGCCGATGTACCTGATCATCGGCATCTGGGGCGGCGAGCGGCGCGTCTACGCAGCCGTCAAGTTCTTCCTCTTCACGATGGGTGGCAGCCTGCTGATGCTGATCGCCATCCTCTGGCTGGGCTGGACGCACGGACAGCTGACCGGCTTCTGGAGCTTCCGGTACGAGGACCTGCTGCGCCTCGACCTGCCGATCTCCCAGCAGCTCTGGCTGTTCGGTGCCTTCGCCCTCGCCTTCGCGATCAAGGTGCCGATGTTCCCGGTCCATACCTGGCTGCCGGATGCGCACGTCGAGGCCCCCACCGGCGGTTCGATCGTGCTGGCGGGCATCCTGCTCAAGCTCGGCACCTACGGTTTCGTGCGCTTCGCCCTGCCGCTGTTTCCCCACGCCGCCCAGCAGTTGGCGCCGTGGATCCTTGCCCTGGCGGTGGTCGGGATCATCTACGGAGCCCTCGTCGCCTGGGTCCAGCCGGACATGAAGAAGCTGGTCGCCTACTCGTCGGTGGCGCACCTCGGCTTCGTCATGCTGGGTGTCATGGCCTGCGACCTGGTCGCCTGGCAGGGTGCCCTCCTGCAGATGGTCAATCACGGCCTCTCGACGAGCGCCCTGTTCCTCCTGGTCGGAGTGCTGTACGACCGCCGGCATACCAAGAAGTTCGCCGACTACGGCGGCCTCGCGAAGGTGATGCCCTGGTTCGCGATCTTTCTCGTCTTCTCCGCCCTCGCCTCGGTCGGTCTGCCGGCCCTCAACGGGTTCGTGGGTGAGTTCCTCATCCTGATCGGCACCTGGAGCGCGGGCTGGCGCCTGATGACGGTGCTCGCCACGAGCGGAGTGATCCTCGCCGCCGTCTACCTGCTGCGACTGGTTCAGGAGACGATCTGGGGCCCGGTCACTCACGACGAGAATCGGAATCTGCCCGACGTCGACGCGCGCGAGGTGATCGCGCTGCTGCCGCTGTGCATCTTCATGCTCTGGATCGGTGTGACCCCGCAGCGCTTCCTCGAGCCAAGCCGTCCGGCCCTCCAGGCGGTGCTCGAGAGCTACCAGAACCGACTCGCTGAGCCCCCCGTGAGCCAGCCCAACCTCGTCGACTATCGACCGCTCCCCGAGCACGCGGCGCGCACGTTCCTGGCCCGCGGGCCGGTCGCCGGAGAGCCCCAGCCGTGACGCCCGACTACACGGTCCCCGCCGCCGACCTGGCGGCCCTGTTGCCCGAGCTGCTGCTGGTCGGCGGCGGAACACTGCTGCTCCTGCTCGAGGCGTTTGCGCCGTCGCTGCGGCGGCTCTTCCTGCCGCTCGCGGTCGCGCTGACCGCTGGCGCCGCCTGGACGGTCGTCCGGCTTGCCCACGGCACCGCGTTTCACGGTCTGGTTGAGACGTCGCCGCTGACTTCGGCCTTCTCGCTGGTCGTCCTGGTGACGACGGTCCTGTCGCTGCTCGCCGCGCCGGCCTGGCTGGAGCGGCATCGGTTGCTGGCCGGGGAGTACCCGGCACTCCTGCTCTGGTGCGCTGCCGGCCTGCTCCTGCTGCTGCGGGGCACCGAACTGCTGACGATCTTCCTCGCCCTCGAGCTGTTCTCGGTGGCGCTCTACGGCCTGGCTGCATGGGATCGGCGCAGCTCGCACTCGGCCGAAGCCGGCATCAAGTACTTCCTGATGGGCGCCTTCGTGAGCGCCTTCGTGCTGTACGGCATCGCGCTGCTGTTCGGGGAGACCGGCTCGACGCGGCTCGCCGGAATCGTCGAGGCGCTGGCCGGCGGGCGCGGAGCGCCGGGTCTGGTTCTGCTCGGCTTCCTGCTCGTCGCCTCGGGGTTTGCTTTCAAGCTCTCCCTGGTGCCGTTCCACGCCTGGTCACCCGACGTCTACCAGGGCGCTCCGACGCCGTTTGCCGCCTTCCTCTCCGTGGCCCCCAAGGTGGCCAGCGCGGTGGTCCTGACGCGCGTCGTCCTGATGGCCGCCGACAGCCCGGTCGGGGGACGCTGGCCAGCTCTGATGGGAATGCTGGCGGTCCTGTCGATGCTGATCGGCAACCTGTTCGCTCTCGCCCAGCGCGACATCAAGCGGATGCTCGCCTACTCCGGCATCGCGCACATGGGGTACCTGCTGATTCCGCTGGCGGCCCCTGGCCCGACCTCCTGGCTGCCGGTGCTCGTCTACCTGGCTGCCTATGCGCTGATGAACGGCGGCGCCTTCGCCATCGTGGCGCGGATGTTCCCGGACTCGGGACGTCAGCATCCGATCTCCGACCTCGCCGGCTGGGGCTACCGGTTCCCGGTGCTGGCGGCCTGCCTGACCGTCTGCCTGATTTCGCTGGGCGGAGTGCCGCCGACCGCCGGCTTCGTCGGCAAGTTCCTCGTCTTTCTGCACGCCATCGAGAACGGGCGCCTGGCGCTCGCTCTGGTCGGCATCGCCGCCAGCCTCATCGGCATCGTCGTCTACCTGCGCGTCGTCTACATGCTCTACATGAAGCCGGAGGTCGCGACGCCGCCGGCGGGTGCCGCCGATCCGGCCGGTGGCCTGGCGGCGCTCCTGGCGGCCGGCGCCAGCCTGCTCCTCGGGCTCCTCCCGGCGAGCCTGATCGGGTGGGCGGCGGCGGCCATGCCGCCGGGCTGAGCGCCGCGCGCGGCATCCGCCCGATGGCCGCCTCGAACCCGCGCTCCGGTCGCCGGTCCACGACCGCGCGCGCCGGGTCGGGCGGCAGCGGGGACGTCTCCCCGCTGGTCGTCAATCGCCTCTCGGTCTACCTGCGCTCGCTGCGCCAGCTGGAGGCCCAGGGCATCGCCCGGATCTCGTCGGAGCAGTTTGCCCAGCGCTTCCACCTGTCCCCCACTCAGGTCCGCAAGGACCTCGCCCTGTTCGGCGAGTTCGGTGTGCGCGGGGTCGGCTACGACGTGGCCCGCCTGGCCCGGCAGCTCTCGGAGCTGCTCAACCTCGACCGCGTCCACCGGATCGTCATCGTCGGCATGGGCAACCTGGGCACCTCCCTGGCCCGCTTTCCGGCTTTCAACTCCGGCAGCTTCCGCGTCGTGGCAGGCTTCGACTCCGACCCGGCCAAGATCGACCGCGAGGTCGGCCGGGTCCGAATCCTGCCGATGCGAGCGTTGCCCGCCACCGTGGCCAGCACCGGAGCGCGGATGGCCGTCCTGACCGTTCCCGCCGAGGCGGCAGCCACCGCCCACCTGGCGGTGGTCGCCGCGGGGGTCCGTTCGGTGCTCAATTTCGCGCCGGTCTCGCTGCCGCCGTTTCCCGGCTGTCGCGTCAAGCACGTCGACCTGCGGATCCACCTCGAAGAGCTGGCCCACTACGCTGAGAACGCCGCCACACCGGCCGATCTGCCGGACGTGTAGAATCGGCCCCAGGAGGTCCCCTCATGCACGAGTCCCCAGGCGCCCGCGGACGGCAGGCGGGCTTCTCGCTGATCGAACTGCTGGTGGTCATCGCGCTCATCGCCAGCATGGCGATCTGGATCATCCCGTCGTTCCTCGGCACTCTCCACCGCACCCGGCTGGTCGGTGCGGCCCGCGAGCTGGCGGTGCAGATGCAGGTGGCCCGGCTCGAGGCGGTCAAGCGCGGCAGTGTCAACGGCAACCCGGGCAACGAGGTGGTGGCGCTCCTCTACGACCAGGCGGGCGGGAGCCGCATGCTGCGCGTGATGGTCGACGACAACCCGGACGGTTTGTGGCTGCCGGAGACCCAGGTCGGGGGCGTCTACACGCTCCCCAAGGGGGTCTTCATGCAGGCGCCCGGCGAGACCACCCCGGAGGGCACCGAGTCCATCCGCGGCTGGGACGACGCGTCGCTCCCGGCTGACGAGCAGTTCAAGGGGCCCGTCTTCCGCAGCGACGGCTCGGCGGTACGGGCCGGCGCCTTCCGCCTTCACGACGGCCGCGGCAACTACCTCGAGGTGCAGATCGAGTTCCCGGCCACCGGCAAGCCGTCGATGCAGAAGTGGTTCGGCGGCTCCCCGGCCGACTGGTGGGAGAACGGCGAGGCCAACCACAAGTGGCAGTGGTACTGAGCGCCGGCCCTCAGCCGGTCAGCCCGTAGAACGACAGAGCGGTCTCGCCATACCGCCGCTCCTCGCGGCGGACCCAGCGGCCGGACTCCATCGGCAGGGTCGTGCGTCGGTCGTGCTCGACCGCCAGTTCGGCTCCCGGCGCCGCCAGGTCGGCCAGCGCCACCAGCGTCGAGGGGTCGAGGCCGGTGGCGTACGGAGGATCGGCAAAGATCAGATCGAACCGCTCGCCCTGGGCGCTCAGGCGCTCCACCGCCAGCTCGACCGGGGCCGCCAACAGGCGCGCCGCACCGGGCGGCGCCAGGCGCAGGTTTCGCTTCAGGACCGGGATGGCGCCCCGGTTGCTCTCGACCAGCACCGCACTCAGCGCGCCGCGGCTGAGTAGCTCGAGCGACACCGCGCCGCTGCCCGCGTAGAGCTCGAGCAGGCGCGCTCCCTCGAGCCGATCGACCCAGATCGCCGCCAGCGCCCCGCGTACCCGGCCGCCGGTCGGCCGCGCCCCTCCCGGAACGGTGAGGACGCGTCCCTTGAGCGCCCCGGCTTCGATCCGGACGCCTCCGCCTCCCGCCGCTGAACGCAACGCTCCTACCAGCCTTTGCGCAGCAGGCGCTGGAAGTGAAGAGCCACCTCCTCGCGCGGAATGTAGAGGGTCAGCGGCTGGTCGGGCGACGACAGCTCGATGCCGCGCTCATCCGCGGTGAACGCCACGATCTCGAAGCGCACGCCGTCGGTTCGCTCGAGGAGGTCGCCCAGTTCGGGCACGTATCCCGCTGGCAGCTGCTGTTCGCGTGAGGACGGATCGATCTCGCCTTCGATCTCGCGCACGATCTGCCGGATCGAGCCCAGAGCCAGCGACGGCGAGCTGTAACGATCGTAGCGGAAGATGCGTACCGGGCGGCCCGGCAGATTCAGCTCCAGGGTACAGGCCTCGATCCAGGAGCCCTCGAGCAGCCCGGACTCGGCGTCCGTCTCACTCAGATCGCGCTCCCCGAGCCGCGCGAGGTAGGCCTCGACCTCCTCCGGCCCCAGCTCGCCCAATACCGTCCGCACCTGCCCCGGCGGCCCTTCCCGGCGCCGCACGGTGCCGTTGGCGAACAGCGTGACCTCGCGCCGCCCGACAGAGCTCGTGCAGTCCTCGGCAACCAGCACGGTCGACCGTGGATCGTCGGCCGCCGCTGGCACCCCGCCTGCGAGCGCCACCAGCAGCAGCCCGCAGGTTGCCCACGGGCGACGCTCAGCCGTCATGCCGACCTCCCACCGCATAGCGCAACTCCTCCGCCGCCTCGATCAGGCCGTCGCGGCGCGCGTCGAGCGTCCGCCGCAGGGCGAGCCCCACCTCCGGACCGGGCTCCAGGCCGGCCGCCAGCAGGTCGCCGCCCGAGATCGTCAGGCGTACTGCCGCCAGTTCGCTCAGATAGCGCCCGACCCAGGCGGCGGCCGCTTCTCCAGTGGCGGCCCATACCGCCAGCTCTTCGGACTCCAGTCGATCGAGCGCGTCCGCAGTCGCGTGCGGGCGGCTGCCAGGGTCGGCGAGCAGGCGCGCGAGTGTCGCCTGCTCCGCAGCCGTCCGCAGGAGGGCGGCGCGGGCGTGGCGATCCAGATCGAGTTTCGCGGCCAGACGCCCGCGCAGTCCGATTGGCTGACCGTGAGCGATCGCCAGCAGACCGAGCAGCCAGAGGCGCGGCGCAGGTCGCCCGCCGGCAGCGAAGTCGAGGCCGCCGGCGGCATCCGCCACGGCGGCGACTGCGGCCGACGGCTCGAGATCCGTGGCAGCGAGGGCAGGGTCGAGCGCGGCCAGCACGCCGAGGTCGGCGAGCCGCGCGAAGACGTCCGCCAGCCGTTCCAGCCGTTCGCAAGTTCGATCGAGTTCGTGCGCCAGGCGTCGCCCGGACACCGTGCTCAGCGCTTCGGTGCAGATCGCCTCGCGGGCCAGACGCTCCGTCTCCGGAGCGAGCCGCCACCCGAAGCGCACCTCGAAGCGGACCCCGCGCAAGATCCGCGTCGGATCGTCCCGGAACGAATCGGGATGGAGAACGCGCAGTCGACCGGCGCGGATGTCCGCCACTCCGCCGAGCGGATCGAGCAGCTCCGGCTCGCCCGGCGCCAGGCGCAGCGCCAGTGCATTCGCCGCAAAGTCGCGACGCCGGAGATCCTCGAGCAGACCAGCCGCCTCGACCGTCGGCAGGGCCCCAGGCTCGGCATATCGCTCGCGCCGCGCCGCAGCCAGGTCGATCGCCATGCCGTCGGCCATCGACAGCGTGGCGGTGTCGAAGCGCGGATGCTCGGCAAGCGGCGCGCCCAGCGCCGCGGCCAGGCGACGCGCGAACGGGCGCGCCTGGCCGACGACGACCAGGTCGAGGTTGGCCGGCCGGTCCGCCCGCACGAGATCGCGCACGCCGCCGCCCACCCATGCCAGTTCGCAGCTGGCAGTCCTGGCCTGCTCGACGATCCGATCGAGGAGCTGCCGCAGGTCGGTCGGCACGCGCGCGAGCAGCTCACGCGCGGTCGGAGACGGATCCGGGTCACGCCGCGGGTTCACGCGCCGATCCTACTCCCCTGCAGCGGGCCGGTCCGCGCCGGAAGGAGGTCAGAGGCCGAGGCGGTGCACGCTGCCGCGGCCCAGGAGGCCCTCGACGGCGTGCACCAGCTCGGGACTGTAGTCGACGCGCAGCCGCGTCTCCGCGGCGACCTCGACGTCGGCGCCCGAAGCCAGGCGGGTCGTCAGACAGACCGGTGCGTCGCCGGGATACTCGGCCAGCAGCTCCCGAAGGGCCAGCAGCTCTTTGCGCGACAGCGCCCGCGGCAGGTCGACCCGCACGCCGGTGATCAGCCGCCGCGCGGCACGCTCGAGCGGCACCATCTCCTCGACCGTCAGCTCGACCTCGCTGCCCCGCTCACGCACCTGCCCCTTGACCACTACCGCCATGTCCTCCGTGAGCAGCGGATCGTACTTGCGCAATGCCTCGGCGAAGGCGGTCGCCTGGACGCCGCCGGTGAGGTCCTCGAGAACGAATCGCGCCATGACCTTGCCGGCGTTGGCGCCGTTCTTGATCTTCACCCGCTTGACGCGGGTCACCAGCCCGCCGACCGTGGCCTCACCCTGGTAGCCCTCGCGCAGCTGTCGCGTGGTGTGCGTGGTCAGCGCTTCGAGTCGGGCTTCGAAGTCGGCCAGCGGGTTGCCGGTCAGGAAGAAGCCGAGCGCCTCCTTCTCGGCCCGCAACCGCTCCGCCTCCGGCCACACCGGCGTCGACGTATCCACGGGCGGTTCGAGCTCAGCCGGCGCCTCGCCGCCGAACAGACTCCCCTGCCCGGCCTCCTCGGCCCGCCGGCGGCGCTGCGCCCAGTCGAGCGTGCGCTCCAGGCTCGCCACCAGCGCCGCCCGATGGTGCCCGAAGCTGTCGCAGGCTCCTGCCTTCACCAGTGTCTCGAGCACCTTCAGGTTGACGTTGCGCGAGTCGACCTCCGCGGCGAGCTGGGCGAGGCTGCGGAAGCGGCCCAGCCTTCGCCGGGCCGCCAGAATCGCCTCGGCCGCCGACTCGCCCAGACCCTTGATACCGCCCAGCCCGAAGCGGATCGAATCGCCTTCGACGGTGAACGCCCATTCACTGACGTTGATGTCCGGCGGCAGAACCGGAATCCCGAGCTCGCGGCACTCGCCCACATACTTGACGACGTCGTCCGTCGAAGCGGTCTCCGAAGTGAGCATCGCGGCCATGAACGCCGACGGATAGTGCGCCTTGAGGTAGGCAGTCTTGTAGGCGAGCATGGCGTACGCCACACTGTGACTCTTGTTGAATCCGTACCCGGCGAACGGCTCGATGTAGTTCCACAGCTCCTCGGCCTTGGCGCGCGCATACCCTTTCGCGACGGCGCCGTCGAGAAACTTGGACTTCTGCTCCGCCATCACGTCGAGCTTCTTCTTGCCCATCGCCTTGCGCAGAACGTCCGCCTCGCCCATGGTGAAGCCAGCGATCGTCACCGCGATCTGCATCACCTGCTCCTGGTAGGCGATCACCCCGTAGGTCTCGCGCAGGATCGGTTCGGTCTCCGGGAGGATGTACGTCACCTTCTTACCCCCGGACTTGCGGGCGATGAAGGTGTCCACCATACCCACCGACAGGGCGCCGGGACGATAGAGCGCGTTGAAGGCGGCGAGATCCTCGAAACGCGACGGCCGGGCGCGACGCAGCATGTCGCGCATGCCCGACGACTCGAACTGGAAGATCCCACTCGTGCGGCCTTCGGCGAAGATCTCGAACGTCGCCGGATCGTCGAGCGGAATCGAATCGAGATCGAGCTCGATTCCCGCGTGACGAAGCATCCGCAACGTGTCGTCGACGACCGTGACGGTCTTCAGCCCGAGGAAGTCCATCTTGAGCAGGCCGAGCCGCTCGACTCCCTTCATGTCCCACTGGGTCACGACTTCGTCCCGGTTCGTCTTGTAGAGCGGGACGATCTCGTCGATCGGTACCGGCGCGATCACCACGCCGGCGGCATGCACCGAGGCGTGCCGGGTCAGCCCTTCGAGCCGTGAACCGATCTCGACGACCTCGCGGATCTTCGGGTTGCTGCGGATCTCGGCCGCCAGACTGTCGACCGTCCGTGCAGCCTCGGTCAGGGACTTCTCCATGTCCGGCAGCATCTTGGCGACCCGGTCCACGTCGGCGTACGGCAGGCCCATGACCCGGCCGACATCGCGGAGCACACCCTTCGCAGCCAGAGTTCCGAAGGTGATGATCTGGGAGACCCGGTCGCGCCCGTACTTCTCCGCCACGTACTGCAGCACCTCACCGCGCCGACGCTGGCAGATGTCGGTGTCGATGTCGGGCATGGAGACGCGCTCGGGGTTCAGGAAGCGCTCGAAGAGAAGGTCGTACTGAAGCGGATCGATGTCCGTGATCCGCATCGCATAGGAAACCAGCGAACCGGCCGCCGACCCGCGACCCGGACCGACCGGAATCGCGCACTCCCGGGCATGACGGATGAAGTCCCAGACGATCAGGAAGTAGCCCGAGAACCCCATCCGCTGGATGACTTCGATCTCGTAGCGCAGCCGCTCGCGGTAGGCATCCTCGGACGTCCGCTCGAAGACTGCGGGACTGCGCCGGCGCAGCTCGGCGAGCCGCTCCTCCAGCCCCTGGCGGGCGACCGACTCGAAATGGGAATCGGCGGTCTCACCGGCGGGCACTGGAAAGGCCGGGAGATGGAAGCCGTCGTCCGCCACGCGGACGTCGCAGCGCTCGGCGATCGCCAGCGTGTTCTCGAGTGCCTCGGCGTCCTGGGGAAAGAGCGCCCGCATCTCCTCGATCCCCTTGAGGTAGAACTCGTTGCTCGCGTACTTGAGGCGATCGGGGTCGTCGAGCGTCGTCTGCGTCCCGATGCAGAGCAGCACCTCGTGCGCCGAGGCATCGGCCTTGTGCAGGTAGTGGCAGTCGTTGGTCGCCACCAGCGGGATCCCGAGTTTGCGGGACATCCGGCGCAGGACGTCATTGGCCGCCCGCTGCTCCGGGATGCCGTGGTCCTGCAGCTCGAGATAGAAGTTGCCTTCACCGAGGATCTCGCGATACGTCTTCGCCGTCGCCTCCGCCTCCGCCTCCCGGTGCGAGAGGATCCGCTCGTTGATCTCGCCCTTGAGGCAGGCCGAAAGACCGATGAGGCCCTCGCCATGGCGACGCAGGAGGTCGTGATCGATGCGCGGCTTGTAGTAGAAGCCATCGAGAAAGGACCGCGTGGTGAGCTTGACGAGGTTCTTCCAGCCCGTTTCGTTGCGCGCCAGCAGGACCAGGTGGTTGTTCGACGAGCGGCTCGGAGTGCGGTCGGTGTGGTCGCCCTGAGCGACGTACGCCTCGATCCCGAGAATCGGCTTGATTCCCGCCTTGCGGGCGCGGTCGTAGAACTCGATCGCGCCGAACAGGTTCCCGTGATCGGTGAGCGCCATTGCCGGCTGACCGGCTGCCTTGGCGGCTGCAATGACCTCGTCGAGACGGTTCGCCCCGTCGAGCAGGCTGTACTGGCTGTGCAGGTGGAGGTGGACGAAGCTCATGCCACCGGATCTTCACCGGCGGCGGCCGGCAGCGGCTCCGCGCCCGCGGGCGTCCCGGCGGCCGACGCGGCACTGCCTCCCGCCGCCCTGTCCGCCGCCGTCCCCCGGTAGATCTCGGAGCTGCGATAGGCCACGACCCAGTGCCGCACGAATACCTGGATAGCCGCCGCGGTGGGTACCGCGACCAGCATCCCGACCAGCCCGAAGAGACGTCCGCCGATGATGATCGACAGCAGGACCCACACCGGATGGATCTTGACGCTCTTCGAGAGGATCTTCGGCGAAAGGACCGTCCCTTCGAGCATCTGGGCTCCCGCGAACACCGCCGCCACTGCGATCAGGCGGCCGAGGCTCTGGTGTTCGATCCAGCACATCAGCAGCGCGGGACCGAGACCGACCACGACCCCCATGTACGGGATCAGGTTCGCAAAGCCCGCGATGATGCCCAGCAACAGGCCCATCGGCACGCCGATGATGGTCAACCCGAGCCCGTTGATCGCCGCGAGGATCACCGCAATGGTCAGCTGGCCGCGCAGGAAACTCGACACCGCCTCGTTCACCTCGGCCGTCCGCTCCCTGGTGACCTCCCGGTACGGCAGCGGCACCAGCTCGCCGAGCCCCCGCTTGAGCTTGGGGAAATCGACCAGCAGGTAGAAGGCAAACACCGGCACGAAGATCAGGTCGAGCAGGAACAGCAAGAAGCCCATGGTGCTCGAGAAGATTCCCCCGAGCCAGCCGAAGCCGGACTTGATCAGCTCCGGCCACTTCTCCTGGATGATCGTCTGCAGGCGGGACTGCAAGGCCTCGTACTGCACCGGGTAGGCCGCCCGCGCCTGATCGAGCAGCGGCAGGAGCCGGGCCTCCAGGCGTTCCCGGTACTCCGGGAAGCGGTAACGGACCTCCACCAGCTGCTGATTGATTACCGGCACCACCAGCAGGAGGAAGCCGACCATCGCCGCCACCGCCACCGCGAACACCACGACCGTCCCCAGCATGCGCGAACGGCCGCGCCGCTCGAACCAGGTCACAGCCGGATCGAGCAGGTAGGCGACTACGAGGCCGGCGAGCAGCGGCAGCAGCATGTGGCGCCCGAAGACCAGAATCGCCCCGATCACCGCCAGGGCGAGGAAGAACACGATCAGCCGGAGGATCGCCGGATCGAGCCTGCGCACTCGCTGCGTCATCGCTCGGACACCAGGCGGTTGGCGCGCACGATGTAGTCGACGCCCGAGAGCAGGGTGAGGGCGGCCACTCCGAACGTCGCGAACATCGCCGCTCCCACCAGCCGCGGGTCGACGCCCGAGAGCAGCACCAGGATCACGGCGCCCACCTGAAACCCGGTGTTGACCTTGCTGACCGGGCTCGGCGGAAATCGAGTCACCCCGGATGCGAGATGCAGCAGCAGCGCCATCACGACGATGACTACGTCCCGCGTGATCACCAGTGCCGTAATCCAGACCGGGATGACGAAGCCGGAGTGCAGACCCGGGATAGCGAGCACCACGTACGCGGTGACCAGGAGCAGCTTGTCGGCCGCCGGGTCGAGATAGGCACCGAGCGTCGTCTGCTGTTTCCAGAAGCGGGCGATGAAGCCGTCGAGCGCGTCGGTGATGCCGGCGACCGCGAAGATCCACAGGGCACCGCGCACGTCACCGTCCAGCACCGCGATCACGAAGATCGGCACCAGCGCCATGCGCAGCAGCGAGATCAGGTTCGGCACGTTGAAACTCATGGTCCCTCACCGCCGACGCGACGGATCCAGGCAGCCACCTCCGCACCGGAGACCGCCGCACCGGGCAGACACTCGCCCGCCTCGGCGATCCACCCGCACGCGACTGCGGCCGCGCAGGCGCCCTCGCCGGCATCCGGGTCCACGGCGGCGAGACAGGGCGCCGCGACCCCGCCCACCGCGAACGCGCGCAGAACCGCCCCCATGGCGTCGCCGCGCCGTGCCGGCCGGTCGGGCCCGAAGGCGTGGACGGTCTCGTCTACCGCCAGCACGCCCAGATTGATCACCCGGATGATCTCTTCGCGTGCCGGATGGCCCGAGAGGTCGGACGCGATCCGGGCGCTGCCTCCGCGGGCCGCCCGCACGCCCGGCACGAGCCAGTAGAGCATGCGGGCGAGCTCCGCCCGTGACAGCTGGGCGCTGCGGGCCGCCGCCCGGACCTCCACCGGTGAGTGCTCGAGGCGCCACGCGAAGCGGGCTTCGACGAGCGCTTCGTGGACGCCCGGATCGGACGGATCGGTGCGCGCCAGGCCTTCCAGACGGCCGATCGCGCCGGCGCTGTCGCCCAGTTCCAGATCGAGCCGCGCCAGACGCAGCTCCTGGCTGCGGCTCAGTTCGTCGAAGGCTGCCAGCGCGAGCAGCGCCGCCCGCTCGGCCGCGCGGTCCCCTTCGGCCGCCGCGACCTCGACCGCTAGCTGGCGTGTCTCCCGTTCCCGCGGGCGCCACAGCTCCAGGGTCGCCATCTCGCGGCTGGCGTCCTGATGATGACCTCGGGCGAGCGCATCCTGAACCCGTCGACGCTGCCCGGCGATCGCCGCCGGCTCCAGCTCGGCCAGGCGTCGCGCTGCCGTCGCGTCGCTGGCGGAAATCCGCCGCAGCTGCGCGTAGGCCTCGACCGGATCGCCGGCCTGCTCGTGGGCGAGCGCCTGCACCAGCAGGACGCCCGCACTCGATCGGCTCTCGGGCGGCAGCCCGCTCAACGTCTCGAGCGCCTGGACCGGCCGTCCCCCGACGATGCGCGCCTCGGCCAGCAGCAGTGCCGATGCCGGCGAACCGCCGGACTGCTGGATGATCGCGGTTGCTTCCTGCTCCACCGCCGCCGGCGAGTCACCGGCCAGCAACCGCCGATGCAGTTCGTCCAGCTGGCTGTCCGGGTCCAGGCCCAACGCCGCGGTGGGAGGCGGCAGCAGCTCTCGCAGCCGCTCGTCTACGGGCGTCCAGGCCAGCTGCGGCGCGGGCGGTGCGGCGCAAGCCAGAGCCGAGAGCAGCAGGATGGCGAACCCGCAGAGGCGGGAGCCGGGAGTCCGCCCGCGCGTCATCGGCGCAACTCCGCTACGCCTCCGGGGAAGCCGTCGCGATCGTCGCGATGGCGTGCTTGTAGACCAGCACCTCGCGGCCGTCGATCTCGATCACCACGGCGAACCGGTCGAAGCGCCGGATCCGTCCCTCGAGACGCTTCCCGGTCACCAGCTCCAGCTCCATCGCCCGCGCGTCCTTCAGGCTCTGGAACAGGAACCCGTCCTGGATGTTGATATTCGGCTTGTTCATACGTCCCTCGCTTCACCCTTCGAGCTCTCGCGCGAGCCGACCCGCGAGGGAATCGATGTTGCGGCTGTCGTGCCACTCGATCCCGGCCTGCCGACGGAACCAGGTCTCCTGGCGCTTCGCGTACCGCCGCGTCGCCATCACGATCTGTCGAGTCGCTGCCTCGAAATCAATCGCGCCCGCGAGGTGCTGGGCCCATTGCGCGTAGCCGATGGCCTGGAATGCCGCCCCACCCGGATCCGCCCCGCCGGCCAGCAGCCGCCGGACCTCCTCGAGCCATCCATCCGCAATCATCTGCCGGACTCGCGACTCGATGCGATCGTACAGAAGCGCACGCGGAAGCGTCAATCCGACGCGGCGGGCCGCCAGAGGCTGCTCGCCGAACGGACGTTCGGCGAGCCACTCCGACAGCGGTCGCCCGCTGGCGAGCACGATCTCGAGCGCGCGCAGGATGCGCTGACGGTCGCCGGCGCCGAGGCGCCGGGCGGTGATCGGATCGAGCTGCTGCAACTGGGCGCGCAGTGCCGGCAGTCCCTCGTCATCCAGCCGTCGCGCCAGTTCGTCGCGCACTGCCGGCTCGACGGCCGGTAGCGGCGCGATCCCGTCGAGCAATGCCCGCAGGTACAGGCCACTGCCGCCGACGAGGATCGCCGGCCTGCTCCGCGCAGCGATGTCGTCGAGGACCGCCCGCGCCTCCGCCGCGAACCGGCCGGCGGTGAACTGCTCGTGTGGATCGACCAGATCCAGCAGGTGATGCGGTACCCGCGCGCGTTCCTCGGCCGAGGGCTTGGCCGTTCCGATGTCGAACCCCCGGTAGACCTGCAGCGCGTCCGCGCTGACGATCTCCCCGCCGCACCGCTCCGCGACCGCCAGCGCGAGGCGGGACTTTCCCACGGCGGTGGGACCGACGATCGCGAGCACGGCGGCCATGTGGCCAGTCTATCGGCGCGAGGCGCGGGATCGCGGCGCCGAGGGCAGCTCGATCCGCCACGGCCCGTACGGACGCCAGGTGAGGCGCACAACGCCGTCCCGGTCGAGCCGGACGGTCCGCGCCCCCGTTGCCGCCAGCCGCGCCAGGGCAGCCGGCGACGGGTGACCGTAGCGACTGTCCACCCCGGCCGACACCACGGCGAGTGGCGCGCCGCCGGCAGCCAGAAAGGCAGGGCTCGACGACCCGGCCGACCCGTGGTGCGCAACGTGGATCAGATCGACACGCAGCCGGGCCCCGGCGACGCGGACCAGCTCCCGCTCGCGATGCGCGTCGATATCGCCTGGAAACAGCAGGCGACGCCCCCCGGCCTCGACCCGTACCACCAGAGAGTCGGCGTTCGAACCGCCGCGCCCCGGTGTCCCCGGGCGTGCAAAGAGCTCCAGGTCGAACGGACCGCTCCGGCGGCGCTGATCGACGTCGATCAACTCCACCCGCGCGGCGCCAGATCGGGCCAGCGTCTGGTGACAAGGCGAGTCGGCCGCACCCGCCGGCAACCAGACCCGACGGATGGGGATTCGGGCGGCCAGATCGGCAACTCCTTGACAGTGATCGGTATCGGCATGGGAGACGATCGCCAGGTCGACCTCCGCGATGGCGCGATCCGTCAGTGCCGGCAGGAGGACTCGGCTTCCGATATCGAGGCCGACGGTCCCGCCGCCGTCGATCAGCAGCGTGTGCAGGCCGCGGCGCAGCACGGTTGCATCGCCCTGACCGACGTCGAGAAAGAGCGCCTCGAAGCGCGGCTCCGGCATCCGGCCGTGCCCCACCTGAGCCCCCAGCAGCCCCACCAGCGCCAGCGTGGCTCCTCGCCGCCCGCGCTCGCCGATCGCCACCAGCGGCAAGGCCGCGGCGAGGCCGGCCACCAGTCCGCCCGGCCAGCAGACGGCAACCCAGCCGCCGGCCGGCAATGCTGCAAGCAGATCGAGCGGACGAGCCAGCAGGTCCAGTCCGGCTACCAGCGGACCCGCCAGTGGCGGCGCCACGAACGAGGTCACCAGCCAGGCGACGGCGGCTGCCAGACTGACTGCAGCCCAGGGCACGGCCACCAGGTTGAGCAGCGGCGCCAGCGGCGAGAACTCGCCGAAGGCGGCGACGCTCACCGGTAGCGAGGTCGCCTGGGCAGCGAGGGTCGCACCGAGGCCGACTGCCAGCCACCGGGGGGTCCACCCTGGGCGCCTCTCGACCCAGCGCGGTGCGACCACCAGCAGGCCGACCGTGGCCGAGAACGAAAGCAGAAAGCCGACGTCCGCGATCACTCCCGGAGTCGCCGCCAGCAGCACCAGTGCCGCCAGTCCCAGCCCCTGCAGCGCCGCCGATGTCCGTCGAAGCGCCAGGCCGGCGACCACGAGCAGCGCCATGGTTGCCGCGCGCAGCACCGACGGAGCCGGGCCCACCAGCAACAGGTAGAGGGCAATCGCCAGCGCCACCGCGGCCAGCCGGACGGGCCGGGTCCGGCCGATCGTCAACCCACCCGCCAGCAGCGCCACCAGCGAGACGTTGAACCCCGAGACGGCGATCAGGTGGGCAAGACCGGTGCGGCGCAGCGCCCGCCGATGGGCCTCCGAGAGCGCCTGCGCATCCCCGAGCAGCAGCGAGCGCGCCAGCGCCAGGCCATCGCCCGAAGACGGACCGGCGATCGCGCTCGCGGCCGCGAATCGCTCGACAACCGGCCGCCTCAAGCCCTCGGACAACCGCGCGACCGGCCCGGGTCGTTGCACCGTCTCGATGAACCGCGCCGACTTGACGCGCAGACGCCAGCGCCCCGGCTCTTCCGTCCGCTCGTTCGCAAACCCCGCCCAGCGGTCGAGCGTCCCGCGCGCCCGCACTCGCGCGCCCAGCGGCGGCACCGGCAGCTCGGACGGCAGGTCGAGACGCAGGCGCAGCGGCCCGACGAGGACCTGCGCCCCTGCCGCGAGGCTCTCGGCGCACAGGGGCACCGCGGCCCCGAATGCGCCGTCGACCGGCAGCCCGCACACCCGGCCGACCGCCGCGACGACGTGTCGATCGAAACGGTCCGGCACTGCGATCGGCGTCGCCTGTCCGCCGACGATGCCGCCGAACGCCAGCCAGGCCACCAGGCGCCCAGGGACGCCTGCCAGTGCCGCTCCGCAGGCGACCAGCAGCATCCAGCCGGCCACCGGAGCCCGCGGGGCGAGACCGAGCGCCAGACCGATCCCGGTGGCGAACGCAGTGGCGGGCAGCAGAGACGGAACTCGCGGCACATCGGACAAGGACGCGCTCGCGCCGCCGCGGCTTGCACTGCTGGGGCCGGTTCAGTCGGGATCGATGCCCAGAGCGGTCGGCGAGAAGAGCGACAGGACCGGCAGCTCGAAGCGGGCGCGGAGCGCCTGGCGGACCAGTCGATCCCGCGCCGCGGCGAGCTCGTCGGCGGGCAGGCCGAGGCGGACCGCCCCCAGAGCCCGATCGACCTGATCCCGCAGGGCGGCCTGTTCCGCGGCCGGCAGCCTGGCGCGGAGCGCCTCGAGCAAACCAACCTCGAGCGCGGCGAGACGCTCTTCGGCGAGTTCCAGGTCGTCGCGGATCGAAGCCATCGCCGCCACGAGTTCCTCGCGGCCCGGCAGCCGATCCGGCAGCCGGGCTGCCAGTCGCTCCAGCCGCTCGGCCAGGGTCGGCCCCGGATCGGGCGTCCGCCGCTGACCGCCCGCGCTCAGCTCGAGTTGCTCCTCGAACGCCGCCTCGACGGCAGCCCGGAAGTAGCGCAGGCTCGAGATTCCCCGCTTCGAGCGGCGTTCGCGCTGGCGCGTGAAGCCGTCCTCCATCACGCGGATCACCAGCTCGACCGGGATTCCGAGCCGGTGCCAGTCGCGCGCCGCGCGCCAGTCCTCCGGCGACAGCAACGTCGCCCGACCCCTCAGGGCGAGGAACCGCTCCTCGATGGCGCGAAAGTAGGCCTGGTCGTCGGCGGTGCCTGGCTCTGCGTCAGCGGTTGAGCTCATGCAGGCGGCGCAGTCCGATCAGGGTCAGCAGGGGTTCGACGCGCCGGATGTGCCGCGAACCGGCGGCGATCATCGCCGCCTGTCCCCCCGTGGCCACGATCTCCTGAAGACCGGGGATCTCGGCCAGCAACCGTTCCAGGATGCCGTCCACCAGGCCGACATAGCCGTAGTAGATGCCCGCCTGCATGGCCGCAGCGGTGTTGCGACCGATCAGCTCCTCGGGCGGCCGGATATCCACCCGGTAGAGCCGCGAGGCGTGCGCGAACAGCGCCTCGGCCGAGATCAGAATGCCGGGTGTGATGATCCCGCCGGTGTACTCCCCCCGGGCGTTGACGATGTCGAACGTGGTGGCGGTGCCGAAGTCGACGACGACGACGGGCGCGCCGTAGAGCTCCCGCGCGGCCAGCGCGTTGACGATGCGGTCGGCTCCGACCTCGGCCGGGTTGTCGTAGCGGATCGGCATGCCCGTCCGGATGCCCGGCTCGACGAACAGGGGCTCGTGTCCGAAGTAGTCGCGCGCCAGCCGCTCGAGCGTCGTGTGCAGGGGCGGAACGACCGAGGAGATGACGATCGCGGCGATCCGCGCCGGCTGGATCTCCGAACGGTCGAGCAGCGTCAGCAGCGTCGCAGCGTACTCGTCGGCAGTGCGTTCGTGATCGGAGGACAGCCGGAAGCTCGCGATCAGCTGGTCTCCGTCGAAGACTCCGAACACCGTCGTCGTGTTGCCGGCATCGATGACCAGCAACAGGTCGCCGGGCTGCTCCGCCTTCCGGGCCCGCGCGTCGCGCTTCACCATCCGCGATTCACCATGCGAACACCTCTCCGGTGTGGATCACGCGCTCTCCGTCGGCAGTCGTCAGACGCAGGAAGCCGTGCTCCTCGAATCCTGCGAAACGCCCCGTGACCGTGCCTTCCGCCAGCTCGCAGGTCAGCAGGTCGCCGAGCCGGTGCGCCGAGCGCTCGGCGTAGCGAGTCCGCCACGACCCGCCGGCCTCGTCACGGTCATCGACCAGGGCTCCCCACAGTCTGCCCACCAGCGCCTCGACCAGCACCTCCAGGCGTGGAATCCGCGCCTCGTCGCCCACGCAGAGTCGAATCGAGGTCGACGTCGGCGTGGGCAGCTGCTCGGCGCGGTGGTCGAGATTGACGCCCACTCCGATCACCGCCCACGCATCGTGCTCGCCGCGGCTGGTGACGTCCACGAGCAGCCCGCCGAGCTTGTAGCCGCGGACCACGAGATCGTTCGGCCACTTGAGCCGGCAGTCGACACCTGAGGTCGCCTGCACCGCATCGGCGGCAGCGAGCGCGGCTCGCATCGGCACGCCCTGCAGCGCCGCCAGCGGCTGGCGAAGCGCCACCGTGAGCCAGGCTCCGAGTCCGTGGCCGCTCAGCCAGGCCCGCTCGCGGCGTCCCTTACCGGCAGACTGCTCGAGCGCGATGATGGCCATCGGCCCGGGGGTCTCCCCCTCCTCCGCATGGCGGGCGAGCAGGCGCCGAGCGAGCCGCTGGGTCGAGGGCACCCGGTCGATGACCACCTGCGCCAGCGCGGACGGCAGCGTGCGACTCCACGCCCCGGCGAAATCGGCCACGGTCGGCGCCTGCCGGCTCATCGGCCTCCGGAGGCCGGAACACGACTGTCGCTCAGACGACGGTGGCGCTCCTCGAGCTCGCTCAGCTGCCGGCGCGCTCCCTCCACCACCTCCGCCGGCGCCTTGGTCGCAAATCCCGGGTTGGACAGCCGGGCGCGCACCCGCTCGAGGGCCGCCTCGACCTCCGCCAGTTCGGCCTGCAGGCGCTCGTCGTCGCGCTGCGGCGCCGCCGCCTCGAACACCGGCACGAATCGGATCCCCTGCCGGACGTGCCACGGACGGGTCCCCGCCGGTGGACTGCCGGCCGCCACACGCCCCACCCGTCCGAGGCTGGCGAGCAGCGCCCCACCTTCCTCCGACAGCAGGTAGAGCACCGCTGGCACCGCCTGCTGCTCGGCGTCGATCCAGACGGTCGCGGCCGCTTTGGGAGGCAGACCGCTCTCGGCCCGGTCGTTGCGCACCACGAGCGTGACGGCGCGCAGCAGTTCGAGCCGTTCCTCGTCCGCCGGCGCCAGCTGCGCGGCCTGCGGGGCAGCGGGCCAGGCCGCCAGGCAGATCGTGTCCGGATGGATGCGGTCGTGCCCGGGCAGCCTCTGCCAGAGTTCCTCCGTCAGGTGCGGCATGACCGGGTGCAGCAGACGCAGCGCCCGCTCGAGCACGGTGACCAGGACGTCGGCCACGCGCGGACGCTCGACGTCGCCCGCCAGGGCCGGCTTGGCCATTTCGATGTACCAGTCGCAGAAATCACTCCAGACGAACTGGTAGATCTCCTGACAGGCGAGGTCGAAGCGGAACCGCTCCAGAGACTCCGTAACCTCGGCGGCCACCGCCGCGAATCGGGCGAGGATCCACCGTTCCGGCAGCGCCAGGCCCGGCGTATCCGGCCGCAGGTCCGGATCGACACGCCCGTCGGCGCCCTTGGTGAGTGTGAACCGGGTGGCGTTCCAGATCTTGTTGCCGAAGGCGCGGTAGCCCGCCATCCGCTCCGGGTCGAGCGGGATGTCGCGCCCTGGAGCGTCGAGCTGGGCGAGCGTGAACCGCATGGCGTCGGCTCCGTACTCCGCGATCAGATCGACCGGGTCGAGCACGTTCCCCTTCGTCTTGGACATCTTCTGGCCGGCCGCGTCGCGCACCAGACCGGTGAGATGGACTCGCGCGAACGGAACGCGACCGGTGAAGTGCAGCCCGGTCATCACCATCCGGGCGACCCAGAAGAACAGGATGTCGAAGCCGGTGACCAGCACCGAGGTCGGATAGAAGTGACGCAGGTCCGGAGTCTCCTCGGGCCAGCCCAGCGTCGAGTAGGGCCACAGCGCCGAGGAGAACCAGGTGTCCAACACGTCCTCGTCCTGGCGCAGGCGGTCGGTCCCGGCCAGCCGTTCGGCCTCGGCGCGGTCGCGGGCGACGTGGACGCCGCCGTTCTCGTCGTACCAGGCCGGGATCTGGTGGCCCCACCAGAGCTGCCGCGAGATGCACCAGGGCCGGATTCCGGTCAGCCAGTGCTCCCAGGTCTTCCCCCACGACTCCGGGACGAACTCCAGTTCACCGGACCGCCAGACCTCCAGCGCCCGCGCTGCCATGCCGGAGACGTCGCAGAACCACTGCAGGGACACCAGCGGCTGCACCCGGACTCCGCTGCGCTGGCAGAAGCCGACGTTGTGCACGTACTTCTCGTCGCGCACCAGCAGACCCTCGGCTCGCAGACGCTCGAGCAGCCGGTCACGCGCCTCGTCGACCGTCAAGCCGGCGAAGTCCGAACCGGCCTCGGACGTCATCCGTCCGCGCCGATCGATCACCGAGATGCCGGCCAGGCCGTGACGGCGTCCGATCTCGAAGTCGGCCGGATCGTGATTCGGCGTCACCTTGACCAGGCCGCTGCCGAACTCCCGCTCGACCACCGGATCGGCCACGAACGGGATCCGACGGCCGGCCACCGGGACGATGGCGTACCGTCCGGACAGATGGCGATACCGCTCGTCGTCCGGGTGATAGGCGATTGCGACGTCGCCGAGCATCGTCTCGGGCCGCGTTGTGGCGACGACCACCCGTTCGTCCGAGCCCTCGACCGGATAGGCGATCTGCCAGAGTCGATCCTCGACGCTGCGCATCTCCACCTCGAGGTCGGAGATCGCCGTGTCGAGCCCGGTCGACCAGTTCACCAGATAGGCGCCGCGCGAGATCAGACCTTCCGCGTGCAAGCGAACGAACGCCTCCCGCACGGCGCGAGACAGGCCCTCGTCGAGCGTGAACCGCTCGCGCGACCAGTCGCAGGAAGCGCCCATCATCTCCAGCTGACTCCGGATGTTGCCGTGGTACTGCTCCTTCCACGCCCACACCCGCTCGAGGAACCGCTCGCGTCCCAGCTCGACGCGGCTGGTGCCTTCGCGCGCGAGCTCGCGCTCGACCATCAGCTGAGTCGCGATCCCCGCGTGGTCGGTGCCCGGGAGCCAGAGCGCGTCGTAGCCCTGCATGCGCCGCCAGCGCGTCAGCACGTCCTGAAGCGTCGACTGCAGCGCGTGACCCATGTGGAGCCGGCCGGTGACGTTGGGAGGCGGGATCGGGATGCAGAACGGCTCCCGGCCGGGGCGCGCTTCGGCCCGGAACCACCCACGCCGGGCCCATTCCTCCTGCCAGCGCGGTTCGAAACTGCCGGGATCGAAGCGGGTTTCCATCGGGGCTCTCCGTCCGTCAACGTGCCGTCGCCCGGCCGCCGTGCGGCCGACAGGCTCGCGGCGGATCGGGCGGAGGTCCTACTCTACCGACGCTTCCAGTTCGCGAATGCGCGCCTGCAGCAGCACTTCGGCGAGGTCCGGTACGACCTCCCAGGCGACGTCGCGCACCGTGTCACTGCCGATCAGCTCCACGACCCGACGGGCAATCCGGTCGACGTCCTGATCGGAGAGGCCTGCCGGCCCGCCAGCGGGCTGTGCGAGGGGCGCAGCAGGCGCTGCCGCGGGCGGCGCGGCGAAGACCGGCTCCTCGCGGGCCGGTGTCGGGTCGAACGCCGGCGGCTCGAGCGGCGCGATCGGCTCCTCGGCCTCGAACGCGAACTCGCCGCCACCGCCGGCCGAGGGCGACGGTTCGAAGCCCCACGCCGGCTCGACCGGAGCGGCGGCTTGCGGCACCGCCGGCGCGCCGGCCAGAAGGGTCTGCACGCGCCGCAGCAGCTCCTGCGAGTCGAACGGCTTCTTGAGGTGGTCGGCGGCGCCAGCCTGCGTGGCGCGGGCGCTGTCGAAACTCTCGAACGTCCCGACCAGAAGAATGACCGGGGTCCCCGGCTGCGCTGTGCGCACCGCCTCGGCAACCTCGTAGCCGTCGGCTCCCGGCATGTGAACGTCGGCGATCACCAGGCTCGGGCGGACCTCCCCCAGACGCTCGATCGCCTCCGTGCCGTTGCCGACGGTGACGACCTGGAAGTCCTCGTCGAGAAACGTGAGTTCGACGACCTTCTGAATCGTCACGCTGTCGTCGGCCAGCAGAATCGTTCTCTTCATCTCTCGCCTCAGGCGGCCAGCCGCCGGTTCAGGTAGTCCACGATCTCACGGGTCGGCGTGCCGGGCAGGAAAACGGCGTCGATACCGGCCTGCTTCAGTCCGTCGATGTCGCGCGCCGGAATGATGCCGCCGGCAAAAACGACGATGTCGCCGGCCCCGGCCTCGCGCAGCCGGTGCGCGATCTCCGGCAGCAGGCGGTTGTGAGCGCCGGAAAGGATCGACAGCCCGATCGCGCCGACATCTTCCTGCACGGCCGCGGCGACGATCTGCTCGGGAGTCTGCCTCAGCCCGGTGTAGATCACCTCGAAGCCCGCGTCGCGCAGCGCCCGCGCAACGACCTTGGCGCCGCGATCGTGGCCGTCGAGGCCCGGCTTGGCGATCAGGATGCGCTGTGGACGCGGTGTCATGGCGGTCGATTCTACCAGCAGGCAGAGGTCGCAGCCGGCCTCACAGTTCACCGCGCCAGTAGACCAGGTCGGTGGACGGCGGGGTGTGGCCGAGCTGCCGGAGCTGCGCAACGACCTGACCGCGATGGTAGGTCGAATGGTTGACCACGTGCAGCAGCGCCTGGCGCATCGGGGCGCTGCGATGCTCGCCGGCCAGATTCGTCCAGGCGAAGTCGCGGTCGAGCTGCTCGTCGGTCAGCGAGGCGAGAAAGAACTCCAGCTGCGGCCAGAAGTCCTCCCAGCTGCGCCGCAGCAGCTCTACCGTCCCGACCTCCTCGATCGTCGGCAGCCTGGACATCGGCACTCCGAGAAAGCGCGACAGCCAGATCTGTTCGGCGCCGAGGATGTGCACCATCGTGCCGAGCACGCTGCCGAAGCTGGTGCCGGTTTCGCGCAGCAGGTCCTCCTCCGGGAGCTGTTCGAGTTCGGCGAGCAGCTGGCGGTCCGCCCAGATCGTGTAGGCCAGCAGCCCGCGGGTCGCCTGCAGGAGCGACGCCATGGTCAGCGGCCCGCCAGGAGGACAGGCAGGCGGGCGGCGGAGGGACGCGTGCGGGTCGACTGCAAGATCATCGGAAGCGCTCCGGGAAGGGACAGCGACATGGGATCCAGTGACCGCAAGTATAAACGAGCCCTCAACTTGCGCGATTCACGGGCGCCGGAGGTCCGGTTCGGGTCCCGGCGCCGGAGGCAGCGGCGTGCGCAGCCCCTCCCGGACGCCGCGCCACTTGGCCAGCACCGCGCTCGAGTTGCCCCGCGGCGCTTCGCGCAGCAGGGCCGCCGGCAGCGCGACTGCCGTCCAGAACAGCCACGACAGCCAGCCGCCCGGACCGGCGAAGCGGCGCACGAAAATCGCCGTTGACCGGCCGGTCCGGAAGGTGCGGCCCGCCGTGTAGCCCCCCGTGGTTGGTGAGACCATGTGCCAGAGGCGCGCCCGGTGGGCGTACCAGCACGTCCAACCAGCCCGGCGCATCCGCATGCACCAGTCGGCGTCCTCGACCGACACGTGGTAGATCGGGTCCCAGAGGCCCGTGTCGAGCAGGGCGCGGCGCCGGATCAGCATCAGCGCGCCGTTGACGTAGTCGACCGGCGCGTCGACGTCGAACTGCCCCCGGTCCAGGTGCCCCATGCCGCGCTCACGGGTCACCGCTTCGCGCCAGCGCAACCGCCCACCGGCCGACCAGATGCGCCGGCGGTCGCCGAAGAAGTAGTAACACTTCGGCCCGAGGCAGCCGGCATCCGGTGTCGCTTCGGCGAGGCGCACGAGCTCGCGCACGGCATCCGGCGCCACCTCGATGTCGTTGTTCATCGGCATCAGGTAGTCGTAGCCCTCGTCGAGCCCGACGCGGAAGCCGAGGTTGAGTCCGCCGGAGATGCCGAGATTGGTCTCGGTGCGCAACCGTCGCACGCTCGGAAAGCGCTCAGCCACGGCCTCGTCCGACCCGTCCGTGGAACCGTTGTCGACCACCAGCAGGTCGAGCGCCGGGTAGTCGGAGGCGACCAGACTGGCGAGCGTCTGCAGCGTGAGCTCGCGACCGTCGAAGTTGAGGACGATGCCGAGGACGCGGGGCGCGCCGGCGGGTGGGTCCGTGCTCACGCGGTAAGCAGCGCCCGCGCGATCACCAGGCGCTGCATTTCACTCGTCCCCTCGTAGATCGTCGTCACCCGGACGTCGCGGTAGAGCCGCGCGATTTCGTACTCCTCGCAGAAGCCGTTCCCACCGTGAATCTGCAACGCCTCCCAGCAGGCGCGGTTGGCGGCCTCCGAACCGTAGGCCTTGGCCTCGCTGGCCAGGCGCCCCGCTTCGCGCGAGCGCTCCGACTGCGATGCGGCCCAGCCGGTGAGGGCACGCGCGGCCGCCAACTCCGTCGCCATGGTTGCGAGCTTGAACTGGATCGCCTGGTGCTCGGCGATCGGGACCCCGAACTGAATCCGCTCGCGAGCGTAAGCGGTGGCCAGTTCGAGCGCCCGCCGATGGATGCCGTTCGCCTGAGCGGCGATACCGAGCCGCGAGTGATCGAGCGTCGCCAGCGCGATGCGGAGTCCCTGGCCCGCCTCGCCGAGCAGGTTGCCGGCGGGTACCCGGACTCCATCCAGATAGACCGTGGCGGTGTTCGACGAACGCAGGCCGAGCTTCTCCTCCGGCGCGCCGGCGCGAAAGCCCGCCGCATCCGACGGCACCACGAAGGCGCTGATGCCGCGCTTGCCGGCCTGCGGATCGGTGCGCGCCAGGGTCACGAACCAGTGCCCGATCCCGGCGTTGGTGATCCAGGCCTTCTCGCCGTCGATCACCCAGCTGTCGCCGTCGCGGCGCGCCACGGTCTTCATGGCCCCGGGGTCGCTGCCGGCGCCCGGCTCGGTCAGGCAGAACCCGCCGAGAGCCGCGCCGGAGGCGAGCGAGGGCAGTACGCGCTGCTTGAGGTCCGGCGACCCGAAGCGGTCGATCGGCCAGCCGCAGACCGAGTTGGTGACCGACATCGTCACGCCGATCGACGGACAGGCCGCCGAGATCTCTTCGACTGCCAGGCAGTAGGTCAGCGGGTCGGCGCCGCCCCCGCCGTACTGCTCGTCGATCAGCATGCCGAGCAGCCCCATCTCGCCCATCTCGGCCAGCAGGTCGGCCGGGATCTCGTGGCGGCGCTCGCGCTCCACCGCTCCGGGCCGGATCCGCTCGGCGCCGAATCGGCGCAGCTCGCCGACCAGCAGCTGCTGGTCCTCGCTCAGTGCGAAGTCGACCGCCACGGCCGGCTCAGGCCTCGCGCAGGACCCAGTCGGAGATCACCAGCTTCTGGATCTCGCTGGTGCCCTCGTAGATCTCGGTGATCCGGGCGTCGCGGAAGAAGCGCTCGACGTCGTAGTCGCGCGTGTAACCGTAGCCGCCGTGGATCTGCAGCGCCTTGTTGGTCACCCGCTGGGCCATCTCGGAGGCGAAGAGCTTCGCCTGCGCCGCCTCCAGCGTGTATCGCTTCTGGTTCATCTTGGCCCACGCCGCCTTGTAGACCAGCAGCCGCGCGGCGTCGAGCTCCATCGCCATATCGGCGAGGTAGAACTGGATCGCCTGAAAGTCGGCGATCGGACGGCCGAACTGCTGGCGCTCCTTCGCGTAGGCGAGCGCCGCGTCGAACGCTCCCTGCGCGATTCCCACCGCCTGCGCGGCAATGCCGATCCGCCCGCCGTCGAGCGTCGACAGGGCGATCTTGAATCCCTCGCCCTCGGCGCCAAGCCGCTGCGCCGCCGGCACCACCATCGACTGGAAGAACAGCTGCGTCGTGCCGGACGCCTGCACGCCGAGCTTGTACTCGTGATGGCCGCGCGAGAACCCGGGCGTGTCGGTCGGCACGATGAAGGCGGTGATCCCCTTGTGCTTGAGCGTCGGATCGACGGTCGCGAAGACGAGCGCAACGTCGGCGTGCGTCCCGTTGGTGATGAACACCTTGCCGCCGTCGAGCACGTAGCGGTCGCCGTCCCGGCGCGCCACGGTGGCCAGCGCCGCCGCGTCACTGCCGGCCCCGGCCTCGGTCAGCCCGAAGCAGCCCAGGTGGCGCCCCTGCGCCAGCGGGGTCAGGAACTCGCGCTTCTGCTCGGGCGTGCCGTACCGGTCGAGCGGGTCGCAGACCAGCGAATTGTTGACCGACAGGATGACGCCGCTCGAGGCGCACACCCGCGAGATCTCTTCGATGGCCACACAGTAGGCAATGCCATCCATACCGGCGCCGCCGTACTCCTCCGGCACCGCCACGCCGGCCAGACCGAGTTCTCCGGCCTGACGGAAGAAGTCGAGCGGAAACTCCCCGCTGCTGTCGATCTCTTTGGCTCGCGGCGCCACGACTTCGGCGGCGAAGCGCCGCACCGTGTCGCGCAAGAGCTGCTGCTCTTCAGTCAGTTCGATCTGCATGCTTTCTCGCGGCTCCAGGGGTCTGCGCCGCGCAGTCGCGACGGCACTGCCGATCGTACCAGCCGGTTCGCGGCCCCGAGAACCCGCACCGGCAGGATCCGCCGGTTGGCAGCCGGCGCCCGAGTGGGACAGAATCCCGTCATGGCTACCGTGACCGCTCCGATGGTCTACACCGAAGCCGAACTGCGCGGCTGTCTGCCCGCCGGCTGGAGCCTGGTCCGCACCGCGGCCGGGCCCCGTTCCCGCCACGGCGACGCCTACGTTTTCACCACCCGCGACGGCGCCGATCAGGACTGGGAGATCGTCGTCGAGGCGCAGGCGGCCGGCCGGCTGGGCCGGATCGAGGCCCTGCGCGAAGCGATCCAGCGCGTCCAGCGTCGCGGCCTCGGTCGCAAGTCGATCATCACCGGCTGAGCGCGGCGGTCGGCGCGCCCGTGTTCGACGGGACGGCTCAGGCGTCGGGCCGGCTGCCCGGCTTGATCGCCGGACTGCCCTCCCGGCAGAGCGGGCACCGGTCCGGTTCCCAGACCGGCAGATCGAGCGCCAGCAGGGCGGCGTAGGGCACGGGAAAGCCGTGGCGCCCGCCGCTGCGATCGATAATCGACCCGATCGCCACCACCTGGGCGCCTGCCGCGTCGGCCAGTCTCGCGGTCTCGAGGGTCGACTTGCCGGTGGTCACCACGTCCTCCACGATCACCGTCCGCTCGCCGGGGACCAGCGCAAATCCGCGCCGCAGTGCCATCTCCCCGCCCTGCCGCTCGGTGAACCGGAACGGGACATCGAGCGCGGCCGCCACCTCGTGGCCGATCACCACTCCGCCGAGGGCGGGCGACAACACCGCGTCGATCTCGCCGACCAGGGCGCACAGCCGCGCCGCGAGTAACTCGCCGGCGCGTCGGGCGCGCGACGGACGCGAGAGCAGCAGCGCGCACTGCACGTAGCCGGGCGAGTGCAGCCCGGAGGAGAGCCGGAAGTGTCCGCGCAGGAGCGCCTGGCTGGCGACCAGCTCCGCCTCGATGTCGTCTGTCTGCTCAGGCCGCTCCACCACCCGCCTCCCTTCCTTCGATCCCCAGCTGTTCCATGCGCCGCGTCAACCAGGCACGGGTCGTCCCGATCGCCGACGCGGTGCGCGCCGGATCCCAGTCGTTGTCCGTCAGGCGGGCCTGCAGGAACAGTCGCTCGGCATTCTCCTTGAAGTCGCGCAGGGTCTTCAGCTGGGACCAGCCGCCGCCGGCCTCCCCCGCCGCGGCTCCGGTTGCCGCCGCCACGTCGTCGGCCCCGATGGTCGGGCCAACCGTGAGGATCAGCAGCCGCTCGACCAGATTGCGCAGCTCGCGGACGTTGCCCTTCCAGGGCATTCGCGACAACGCCTCCAGTGCCGCCGGCGAGATGGACTTGGGACGGTAGTTGGCCCCCTCGGAGAACCGGCGCGCGAAGTAGTCGACGAGCAGCGGGATGTCCTCCATCCGGTCGCGCAGCGGTGCGGTGCGGATCGGCAGAACATTGAGCCGGTAGAAGAGATCCTCGCGGAAACGGCCGGCACGGATCTCCTCTTCGAGCAGCCGGTTGGTGGCGGCGACTACCCGCACGTCGACGCGGATGGTCTTCTCGGCCCCGACCGGCTCGACATCTCCACTTTCGAGCACCCGCAGCACCTTGGCCTGGGTGCGAGCCGACATGTCCCCGACCTCGTCGAGAAAGATGGTGCCGCCGTCGGCAGCCACGAACTTGCCCGTCTGCTTGCGCACTGCGCCGGTGAAGCTCCCCTTCTCGTGCCCGAACAGCTCCGACTCGATCAGTTCTTCGGGGATGGCGGCGCAGTTGACCTGCACGAACGGCCCGTCGCGACGGCCCGACTGTTCGTGGATGGCGCGCGCAACCAGCTCCTTGCCGGTGCCGCTCTCGCCGGTGATCAGAACGGTCGCGGGAGCCGGCGCGGCCAGCGCGATCGTCTCACGCAGCCGCTGCATGACCGCGGACGATCCGACCAGCGACGAGGTCTTCCCCGCCTCGCTCGCGGGCTGCCCGGCGTCGCGGCGCAGCCGCCAGGCCTCGACGGCATTGCGCACCGACAGGCGCAGTCGCTCCGAATCGGGCGGCTTCTCGAGGAAGTCGAACGCCCCGCGCCGGGTCGCTTCGACCGCCGACGCCACGTCGGCGTGGCCGGAAATGAAGATCACGGGCATCTCGTAGCCGCGCTCGCGCATGATGCGAAACGCGTCGAGGCCGTCCATCTCCGGCATCCGGATGTCGAGCAGGACGGTGTCCGGCGGACGGTCGCGCACGATGCGCAGCGCCTCCACCCCGGTGCCCGCTTCCTCGATCCGGTAGCCCTCGAACTCCAGCACCATCCGCAGCGATTCGCGAATCGACGCCTCGTCGTCGACGATCAGGATCGAGGCGCGCGGAGCCGGTGGCATGGCTGCGGGATCCTAACAAAGCGAAGGGGCCGGTCCCGCGAAGAGACCGGCCCCGCAGCCACGCGCCGACGGATGCTTCAGGGCACGCGCACGATGGCGAAGAAGCCGACCCCGTCGGCCTGGCGCCGGGGGTCGAATCGACGCACGTAAAGCCGCAGGTACGAGCCCGAATCGGCATCACTGACCGACTTCTCGAACGCGTCGGCGTCGGCCACCGATCGCCCGTTGACCTCGGTGATCAGGTCTCCGCGCGTCACGCCCTCGTCGTAGAGCGGACTCGACGGGGCCACCGAGCGCACCAGAACGCCCTGCAGGTCCTCCGGCAGACCCTGGTTCTGGCGCATGCCCGGCGTGATGTCCTGATAGTCGATCCCCAGCCAGTCGAGCGCGCGCCCGGCCGGTTCGCGTGCCGGGTCGTCCGCGTCGGCCCCGGAGTCGCGCTCGCCGAGCGTCACGGTATGGGTCGACCGCTTGCCATCGCGCAGGACTTCGACGCGCACCTTGCGGCCCGGCGGCTGGGCGGAAACGTAGTCGATCAGGTCGCGAGTGGCGGCAATCGACCGGCCGTCGACTTCCAGAATGATGTCGCCGTGCCTCAGCCCTGCGTCGGCGGCCGGCGAGTCGGCAGTCACGTCGACCACCAGTGCGCCGTCGGTGCTCTCCAGTCCGAAGGCCTGCGCGCGATCGAAATCGAGGTTCTGAATGTTGACCCCGAGGTAGCCACGCGACACCCGGCCCGTCTCGCGCAGCTGCGGCAGCACCGCCTGCAGCGTCGAGACCGGGACGGCAAAGCCGATGTTCTCGGCTCCCCAGTTCATCGCCGTGGCGATCCCCACCACCTCGCCGCGCAGGTTGACCAGCGGACCGCCCGAGTTGCCACGGTTGATGGCGGCATCGGTCTGGATGAAGTTCTCGAACGAGGCATCCTGCGTGAGCCCGATCGACCGGCCCTTGGCGCTCACGACTCCGACGGTGACCGTGTGGTCGAGAAGCAGCGGATTGCCAACCGCCATGACGTAGTCGCCGACCCGCAGCGCCTCACTGTCGCCCAGGCGGAGATAGTCGAGCTGTCGCCCGGCGTCGATCTTGAGCAGCGCCAGGTCGGTCGAGGGGTCGACCCCCTTGACCTCGGCGTCGTAGAGCCGCCCGTCCAGCCGCACGCGCACCTTGGTGGCCCCGTCGATGACGTGATTGTTGGTGATCACCTCCCCGTCGGCCGAGATGACGAATCCGCTGCCGCCGGAGTCGGAGCGAAACTCGCGCGGCTCGCCGTCGGGCGAACCCTGAGGTCCCTGCGGCCCGAAGAAGAACTCGAACGGAGACGGAGCGCCGCGCCGCCGCGAACCGCGGGAGTCGGCCTTCTCGATGGTCTGCGCGTCGATCGACACGACGGCCGGCAGGACCCGTTCGGCCAGGTCGGCGAACGACGGCAGCCCGTTCATCGTGCCCGCCAGCGGCGGCGCGGAAATCGGGTCCTGGGGATCGGCGGCGCCGCGCGGCGCCGCAGCACCGGTGGGAGTCAGGTCGAGTCCGCCGGCCAGCACCACGCCGAACACCACCGCCGCGGCCAGCATCGAGAAGGTCAGCAACTGTCGGGAACGCCCTTCGCTCATCGGTCTGTCATCTCCTCTTGTCGCCCCGGGTCCGCCGGGGGTCGAGCGATCCCGAGGTAGCAAGCGCTGTGCCGACAGGCGCGGCGAGTTCGACCTCGGGGGCCGGGCCGAATCGCGTCAGATTGGCCGGCTGGCAGCCTCCGCCGCGCCCCCGAGCCGAGCGTTGGCGACTTGCATTTCGCCCCGGCCCTGCTTAGACTTGGCGCGGAAGTCTGCCGGCTGGATGAAGGGGAGGGTGGGCCGACGTGCCCACCCTTTTCGTTGCTGGGCGGACGAAACGGGGACGAAGTGGCGGGGACCAGGATCACGCCGGAGCTCCGGCAGGAGCTTGCGGAGATCGCGCAGGCGCGCGACTGCGAGCTGCTCGAGGCGGAATTCGTCTCGGGAACCCTGCGGCTTTTCCTCGACCGGGCGGAAGGCGTTCGCCTCGAGGATTGCGAGGCGGTGTCGCGGGACGTGTCGGCGCTGCTCGATGTCGCGGAGTTCGGCAGCGGCAGGTACACGCTCGAGGTGAGCTCTCCGGGGCTCGATCGCAAGCTGTACGGCCCGCGCGACTACGAGCGCTTCTCGGGACGCAAAGTGCGCGTGCGCTTCGTCGACCCGGCGACCGGCCGGCGGGCCACGGTGGTGGCGACCCTCGCGCAATGGCTCCCGGAAGACGGGGGCTCGATCGTGGTCGTCGGCGAGGGGCAGACCGAACCGCGCCGGATCCGACTGGAGGACATCCAGCTCATCCGGCTGGAGATGGAACTGTAAGGGCCCAGGAAGGCCCGGAGAGTGTAGAGCATGGCTCAGGCACAGGTGGCGGACATCAATCTCGGCGAAGTCCTCAAGCAGGTCGCGCGGGAGAAGGAGATCGAGTACGAGCGCTGGGTCGGCGCGCTCGAGGACGCCATGGCTTCGGCGGCGAAAAAGCAGCACCGCATCAAGGAGCCGGTGCGCGCCCGCTGGAATCCCGAAACCAGCCGGTTCGACGCCTGGGCAGTGCGCACGGTCGTCGAGGAGGTCGAGGATCCGACCGCCGAGTGGACCGTCGACGAGGCCCGGGAGCACAAGTCCGATGCGGCCATCGGGGACGAGATTCTGACCCCGGTGCCGACCGACGGTCTCGGGCGGATCGCCGCTCAGTCGGCCAAGCAGGTGCTCTACCAGCGCGTGCGCGAGGCCGAGCGCGAGAAGGTCTACAACGAGTACATCGATCGGGCCGGCGAAGTCGTCAACGGCACGGTCAAGCGGTTCGAGCGCGGCGACATCATCGTCGATCTGGGGCGCACCGAGGCGATCGTTCCGCGTGCCGAGCAGTCGCGCCACGAGCGCTGGAGCCAGGGCGAACGGATCCGCGCCGTCATCGTCGAAGTGCACAAGCAGCCCAAGGGGCAGCAGATCGTCCTGTCGCGCACCGACCCGCGGCTGCTCGTCAAGCTGTTCGAGATGGAGGTGCCGGAGATCTACGACGGCACCGTGGTGATCAAGGCGGCCGTGCGGGCGCCCGGCGAGCGGGCCAAGGTCGCGGTCTACAGTCGCGAGCGCGACGTCGACCCGGTCGGCGCCTGTGTCGGCATGAAGGGCTCGCGTGTGCAGGCGATCATCCGCGAGCTGCGCGGCGAGAAGATCGACATCATCGAGTACTCGGACGATCTGGTGACTTTCGCCCAGAGTGCCCTGGCGCCGGCCAAGATCACCCGCGTGTCGGTCCAGCACACCGGCGAGACGCCCCATCTCGACGTGATCGTCGAGGACGAGCAGCTGTCGCTGGCGATCGGCAAGCGCGGCCAGAACGTGCGCCTGGCGGCCGAGCTGATCGGCAGCCGCATCGACATCAAGTCGGAGTCGGACGTCAAGGACGAGGTCGCCGACGCGCTGGCGCGAATGCTCCAGGGTGCCTTCACCGAGGAGCGCCGCGCCGTGTCGCTGACCGACGAGATCGACCTCACTGCGGTCCCGGGGATCGGAATCAATACCGCCGCCGACCTCAAGGCCGCCGGCTTCTCCACCCTGCAGGACCTGCTCGACGCGACGACCGAAGACCTGCAGCGAGTCGAGGGCGTCGGTCCGAAGACCGCGGGATCCATCCTCAACTGGGCACAGGAACGCGCGTCGCATGCCGCCGAAGGCGAGACCGTCATGGTCGAGGCCGGCGGCGAGGAGGCCGGCGCCACCGCGACGCTGCAGGAAGACGACTTCCTGGCGGCGCTCTCGCGCGCCTTCAAGGAGTCGGAAGAGAAGTCCCGCGTTGCCGAGCAGTTCGCGGCCGAGGCCGAGGCGGACGCCGCGGCGCTCGCCGAGTCCGGCGCCGAAAACACGGACGAAGATCGGGAGCCCGGCGCCTGAGGGCGCCTGACTGACTCCCCGCCGAGACACTGCTCAGGAGACCCAGATTCGTATGGCAAAAATTCCCGTCCAGGACCTCGCCCGCAAGATGGGCATCGCCGAGCAGGATCTCGTCTTCAAGCTCCGCTCGCTCGGCGTTCGCATCGAGAGCGATGACGGCGTGGACGCCGAGGCGCTGCAGGCCATCATGCAGGGCAAGCGCCTCGCATCCCCGCGCGAAGTGTTCATGGACGACACCGCCCAGGCCCCGCCGGCACCGGCGCCTCCGCCGCCGGCACCGGTCCGCCGCGCCACGGCGAATCCGCTGAAGACGAGCCGCCGTCGCACCATCATCCAGTCCGTCGAGCCGCGCATCCTCAACCTGCCTTCGACGCCGGTGGAGCGGACTCCGGAACCGGAGCCCCCGGCTCCGGCCGAGCGGACGGCACCGGTGACCTCTCCGGTCGCCGCCAGCCCGTCCTCGGCGCCGGCCGACACGCCGGCGGCTTCGCCCGCCCCGGCTCCGGCGGCTGCGACGCCCTCGAGTGCGGTGCGCCCAGCGGCCGCGCCGGTACCGGCCCCGCCCGCGGCGTCGGCGAGCCCGTCGAGTGCGGCGCCTGCGTCTCCGGCGGGAGCCGGAGCGGCGGCCGCTCCGCCGCCCCCGAGGCGCGGCGCGATCCTGATCCATCGCCCCACCGAGCCGTATCGCCCCACCCCGCCGTCGCGCCCCGGCGGTCCCGGACGGACTCCGGGTGGCTATGGGCGCCCGGCGGGACCCGGCGGCTACGGCCGCCCGGCCGGCCCGGGCGGAGCGCGCCCGAGTGGACCCGGCGGCCAGCGGCCCGGCGGCTACACGCGTCCCGGTGCGCCGGGATCGGCGCGTCCGGCCGGTCCGGGCGGCGCCCGTCCTGGCGGTCGTCCCGGTGCCGGACCTGGCCGGCCTGGCCCGGGCGGTCCGCCCCCGGGGGCCGGCGGACGCGGAGACCGCCGCGGACCGGCGGGCGATAAGCGCAAGACCAAGAAGTCGCCGCGCAAGAACCTGCTGCAGCCGCAGACGGATGACGCCGAACTCAGGGCGCTGCGCGGCTCCCTGCTCGACATCGAGCAGGTGGTCGACGAGGCGGTGGTCCCGAGCGGCTCACAGCGGCGGCGCCGGCGGGACAACCGCGGCCAGGAACTGATCAGCACGCTCGAGGAGATCAAGCCGACCCGCAGCGCCGCGGACGGCCCGGTCGTCATCTCGGAAGGCATGACGGTACGCGAGTTCGCCGAGAAGATCGGCGTCAAGGTGCGCGACCTGATCAAGGTCCTTTTCGAGCTCGGCATCCTCGCCAACATCAACCACGTCATGGAGCCGAAGCTGGCGGTCCGCCTGGCCGAGCACTTCGGGCTGGAAGCGAAGGTCATGACCTTCGAGGAGGAGATCGAAGCCAGCCACGAGGTCGCCCGCCTGCAGGCGGAGGCCGAGGGCCAGGAGCGCCGGGTGTCCCGCGCGCCGGTGGTCACGATCATGGGTCACGTCGACCACGGCAAGACCTCTCTGCTCGACAAGATCCGGTCGACCAAGGTGGCCGAGGGCGAGTCCGGCGGCATCACCCAGCACATCGGCGCCTACCACGTCGACGTCAAGAACCGCCAGATCGTCTTCCTCGACACGCCGGGCCACGAGGCGTTCACCCTCATGCGCGCCCGCGGCGCCCGGGTGACTGACGTCGTCATCCTCGTGGTGGCGGCGGACGACGGCGTGATGCCGCAGACGCTCGAGGCCATCGACCACGCGCGGGCCGCGGACGTGCCGATCATCGTGGCGCTCAACAAGATCGACAAGGCCAACGCCAATCCCGACCGCGTCAAGCAGCAGCTCGCCGACAAGGGCCTGATGCCCGAGGACTGGGGCGGCCAGACGGTCGTCGTGCCCGTCTCCGCGCATCAGGGCACCGGCATCGACGAGCTGCTCGAAATGGTGCTGCTGACGGCCGACCTGCTCGACCTCAAGGCGGCGCCCGACCGCCATGCCCAGGGTGCCGTGCTCGAGGCGCGCAAGGAGACCGGGCGCGGAATCGTCGCCACGGTGCTGGTCCAGAACGGCACGCTCCGGGTCGGCGACACGTTCGTCTCCGGCGCCACTTGGGGCCGCGTGCGTTCGATGAGCGACGACCGCGGTCACCGCAGCGAGGAGTCGGGGCCGGCTACCGCGGTGGAGGTCACCGGGTTCCAGGAGGTTCCGGAGGCCGGCGACACCTTCCAGGTGGTCGACGACGAGCAGAAGGCGCGCGGCATCGTCGAGTTCCGCCAGCTCGAACAGCGGCGGCGCGAACTCACGCCTTCGGTCGGCAAGGTCTCGCTCGAGGCGCTGTTCAACAAGATCGAGCAGGGCGAGACGAAGGACCTGTCGGTGGTTCTCAAGGCCGACGTGCAGGGCTCGGTCGAGGTGCTGCGCGACGCCATCGAAAAGCTCTCCACCCCGCGGGTGAAGGTGGCCGTGCTGCACAGCGGCGTGGGCGCGATCTCGACCAACGACGTGCTGCTGGCCTCGGCCTCGAAGGCGATCATCGTCGGGTTCAGTGTTCGTCCGGAGCGCAATGCTGCCGAGCTGGCCGAGAAGGAGCAGGTCGAGATCCGGCTCTACACCGTGATCTACGAGCTGCTCGACGAAATCCGCAAAGCGATGACCGGGCTGCTCGAGCCGACCTTCAAGGAGGTCGCGCGCGGGCGGGCGGAGGTGCGCGAGACCTTCAAGGTGCCGCGCATCGGCACTATCGCTGGCGCGCATGTCGTCGACGGCGTCATCCCACGCACCGCGAGCGTCCGCCTGGTCCGCGACGGCAAAGTGGTCTACGAGGGCAAGCTGTCGTCACTGCGCCGCTTCAAGGACGACGTCTCGGAGGTCCGCGCCGGTTTCGACTGCGGCATCGGCCTGGACCGCTTCCAGGACATCAAGCCCGGTGACGTCATCGAGGCCTTCGTGCAGGAGGAGGTCGCAGCAACCCTCTGACCCCGGGGCGAGCGCCGCGATCCGGCTCCCCCGCTGCAGCTGGCCGTTCCGACGGGCGTCGCGCACGAGTCGCGCGGCGCCCGGCCGACGGCTCCCGCCTGTTGACCTATCCGGTCTCTGCAAGGACGATCCCGCATGAGCATCCGCACTGAACGCATCGCCGACCAGATCCGCGCCGAGCTCTCCGAACTGCTGCTGCGCGACGTGCGCGACCCCCGCGTCGCGCTGGCCTCGGTTTCGGGCGTCGCCGTCTCCTCCGACCTCTCCTACGCCAACATCCAGATCTCGGTGCTCGGCAGCGACGAGCAGCGGCAACAGGCGATGCGCGGACTCGAAAGCGCGCGCGGATACCTGCGCCGCGAGCTGGCGCACCGACTCTCGCTGCGCATCACGCCGGAACTGCGTTTCTTCCTCGACCGCGGCGCCGAGCACAGTCAGCGGATCTCCGAGCTGCTGGACGACCTGCGCAGCGGGCAGGACCATGATTCCTGAGGCGCTGCTCGAGCAGATGCGCGGCGGACGGCGCTTCCTCGTCGTCAGCCACGCCAACCCGGACGGCGATGCGATCGGCAGCAGCCTCGCCCTGGCCCGCATCCTGCGCGGCGCCGGGCGCGCATGCCAGGTCTGGAACCGCGGCCCGATCCCGACCGTCTACCGGGCGCTGCCCGGCGCCGATGCCATGCACATCGGACCGGAGCCGCCCGCGGGCCTGGCCGAGGCTTTCGATCTCTGTGTGGTGCTGGAGTGCCCGACCCTCGACCGGACCGGTGTCGCCGGGCACCTGAACGACCTGCCGCTGCTCAACATCGACCACCACCTCGGCAACTCCGGCTACGGCGCGGCCACCTGGGTGGTGCCCGAGGCCCCCGCCGTGGCGGTGCTGGTGGCCGAGCTCGCCCGCAAGCTCGACTACTCCATCGACCCGGCGGCCGCCAGCTGCCTGCTGGTCGGCCTGGCCACCGACACCGGTGGCTTCCGGTTCGCCAACTCAACGCCGACGGCTTTTCGCGCCGCTGCCGACCTCGTTGCCGAGGGCGCGAGCGTCGAGCAGGTCTCGCTCTGGCTGCACGAGAGTCAGCCCGAGGGCGCCGTGCGGCTGCTCGGGGAGCTGCTGGCCACGCTGCAGCGCCACGGCGAGGACGGCCGGGTGGCGTCGGTCCACCTGACGTTTGCCATGTTCGAGCGCGCGGGGGCTCAGCCCGGCGACGCCGAAGGCCTCGTCGACGTGCCGCGGTCGATCGCCGGCGTGCAGGCGGTCGCGCTGCTGCGCGAGGTCGGCCCCGATGCCTGGAAGGTCTCGATGCGCAGCCGCGGCACTGTGGACGTGGAGGCGATCGCCCGGCGCCGCGCCGGTGGCGGCCATCGCAACGCGGCCGGCTGCCGGGTCGCCGGACCACTCGAAGCGGCCCGCGAAGCCATCGTTGCCGACCTGCTCGCGGCTACACGGGAGAACGGATGAGCCTCGACGGTCTGCTGCTGATCGACAAGCAGGGCGGCTGCACCTCGCACGACGTCGTGCAACAGGTGCGCCGCGCCCTGCGCCAGAAGCGGGTCGGCCACTGCGGCACCCTCGACCCGGACGCCACGGGCCTGCTGCTGGTCACCGTCGGCCAGGCGACCCGCCTGACGCGCTTCCTCATCCACGCCCCCAAGGTCTACGAGGGGACGATCCGTTTCGGCATCGCCACCGACACCTACGACGCATCGGGGCGCGTCGTGGCCGAAAAATCGCTCGACGGCCTCACGACCGAGGCGATCGACGCTGCCATGCAGCGCTTCATCGGCACGTTCGCCCAGCAGTTGCCCGCCTACAGCGCGCGGAAGGTGGGCGGAGTGAAGTTCTACGAGCTGGCCCGGCGCGGCGAGGAGATCCCGGAGACAACCAAGGAGGTCACCGTCGGAGAGTTTGCGCGGCTCGGGGCGCTCGACGATGGCCGGATCGCCTTCCGGCTCTCCTGCTCGTCGGGCACCTACGCCCGAGCCCTGGCGCACGACCTGGGCGCCGCCCTCGGCTGCGGCGCCCACCTGGCCGCCCTGCGCCGGGTGTCGACCGGCCCCTTCCGGGTCGAAGACGCGGTGACGATCGAGGAGTTGATCGAGCGTCGCCGCACCGACGCCCCGCTCGGCAGCGCCTGGATGGCCCTCGCCCGCATCCCCCTGCCGTTCCCGGATGCCACGCTGGACGAGGCGCTGGAGCGGCGAATCCGCAACGGGCAGACCGCCCTGGTGCCCGGCCTGGCCGCGCCCGAGGGCGAGTGGGTCCGCCTGCTCGACCGCCGCGGAGCCGCGATCGCGGTGGGTGCAGTCAGCGAGCGCATCGGCGCCCTGGCCGTCATCCAGCCCCGGATCGTTTTCGTCCCGGGTCCAGATGTGGTAGGGTTTTCAAGGATATAGAGAGAGAAGAACAGAGATCGCAGGACAATCACCGGAGGAACTCGTTTTGCCGCAGACGAAGGAAGTGAAGGATCAGATCATCCGGGACTACCGGGTGCACGAGTCGGACACTGGTTCTACGGACGTGCAGGTCGCCCTGCTCACCCAGCGCATCAACGAGCTGACCGACCACTTCAAGACCCACGTCAAGGACCACCACAGTCGCCGTGGCCTGCTCAAGCTCGTCGGCCAGCGCCGTCGCCTGCTCGATTACCTCAAGAGCCGCGACTCAGAGCGCTACCGCCAGCTGATCGAGCGCCTCGGAATCCGCAAGTAATACCGACTCGCTCGCTGGCGCCGTCGCCCGCTCCGGCCCCTCCCGGCCGGAGCGGGTCGAGTTCGCATGCGCCGGCGGGCACCCGAAAGGAATCCCAATCCATGAAAGTGAAGCGTACCGTCCAGGTCGGCGCGGGGACCGTTGTCCTCGAGTCCGGCCATATCGCTCGTCAGGCTGACGGCTCCACGACCGTCCGCCTCGGCGACACCGTCGTGCTGGTGACCGCCTGCATGCAGCAGAGCGCGATGCCGCGCGACTTCCTGCCGCTGACCGTCGACTACCGCGAGAACACCTACGCCGCCGGCAGGATCCCGGGCGGCTTCTTCAAGCGCGAGGGCCGCCCGACGGAGAAAGAGACGATCACCTCGCGGCTGATCGATCGCCCGCTGCGGCCGCTCTTCCCGCCCGGCTACACCGCCGAGACGCAGGTGATCGCCCTCGTCCTTTCCGCCGACGGCGAGAACGATCCGGACATCCTGGCGATCAACGGCGCCTCGACCGCGCTCGTGCTGTCGCAGATCCCGTACTACAACCCCATCGGTGCCGTGCGTGTCGGACTGATCGACGGCGAGGTCGTCTTCAACCCGACCAACAGCCAGCGCGATGTCTCCGACCTCGATCTGGTCGTCGTCGCGTCGCGGGACGCGGTCGTGATGGTCGAGGCTGCCGCCAACCAGCTGTCCGAGCAGCAGATCCTGGACTGCATCTGGGCCGGCCACGCCGAGATCCAGAAGCTGATCCAGGCGCAGATCGACCTGTTCCGCGAAAAGGGTCTCAGCAAGCCGGTGTGGGAACTCCCCAAGGCCTGGCCGGACGAACTCTTCACGCAGGTGCGCAACGACGTCTACTCCCAGCTCAAGGCGGCCCTCAATACGGCCGGCAAGTTCGCGCGCAAGGACGCCGTGTCGGCGGTCACCAAGGATTACCTCGCGGGCATCCCCGACACCGAAACCGAGAAGCGCGGTCAGGTGAAGAAGATCTTCGAGGCGCTCGAGGAGGAGCTGCTCTACGACACCATCCTCGACGACGGTCACCGGTTCGACGGCCGCCGCACCGACGAGGTGCGGCCGATCACGATCGAGACCGGCGTGCTGCCGCGCACCCACGGCTCGGCGCTGTTCACCCGCGGCGAGACCCAGGCCCTCGGCACCGTGACTCTGGGCACGCAGCGCGACGCCCAGATCATCGAGCAGTACGAGGGCGAGACGAAGCAGAAGTTCCTGCTCCACTACAACTTCCCGCCCTTCTCGGTGGGCGAGGTGAAGTTCATGCGCTCGCCGGGCCGGCGCGAAATCGGACACGGTGTGCTGGCGCGCCGCGCCCTGATCCCCGTGCTGCCTTCGGACGAGTCGTTCCCGTACACGATTCGCGTCGTCTCGGACATCCTCGAATCGAACGGTTCGTCGTCGATGGCGACGGTCTGCGCCGGCTCGCTGGCGCTGTTCGACGCCGGCGTCCCGATGCTGGCCCCGGTGGCCGGCGTGGCGATGGGCCTGGTCAAGAAGGGCGACCGCTTCGCCGTCCTGACCGACATCGCCGGGCAGGAGGATCACTACGGCGACATGGACTTCAAGGTCGCCGGCACCCGCGAAGGCATCACCGCGCTGCAGATGGATCTCAAGCTCACCGGGGTGACCCGGGAGATCATGGCGGTAGCGCTCACTCAGGCCCAGGCCGGCCGGCTGCACATCCTCGGGCTCATGGAGCAGGCGCTCGCCGCGCCGCGCAGCGAGCTGTCGACCTGGGCACCGCGCCTGTTCAAGATGCAGATCTCGAAGGACAAGATCCGCGACATCATCGGACCAGGCGGCAAGACGATCCGGTCGATCATCGAAGAGACGGGCTGCGAGATCGAAGTCGAGAACGACGGCACGGTCATCATCGCGTCGCCGGACGGCGAAGCCGCGCGGCGGGCGATGAAGATGATCGAGCGCCTCACGGAAGTGCCGGAGATCGGCAAGGTCTACACCGGTACGGTGCGACGCGTCGAGGCCTATGGCTGCTTCGTGGAGATCCTGCCCGGCACCGACGGCCTGGTGCACATCTCGGAGCTTGCCCCCTACCGGGTGCGAGAGACCTCCGACATCGTCAAGGAGGGCGACGAACTCGAGGTCAAGGTGATCGAGATCGACGACACCGGCCGCGTGCGGCTGTCGCGCAAGGCGGTCATCATGGAGTCGCCCGACTACGACCCGGCGCAGTACGAGGGGATGGGCGAGCCGGTTCCGGCCGGTGGCGACCGGGGTGACCGCCCCGATCGCGGTGAGCGCTCCGACCGGGGCGGCCGCGGCGGCGATCGCGGTAGTCGCGGCGGGGACCGCGGAGGTCGCGGTGGCGACCGGGGTGGGCGCGGCGGCGATCGCGGCGGACGCGACCGCGGGCCGCGCCGCTGACCCTGTCGCGGCCCGGGTGGCCGCAGCAGTCTGCCCAGTCTGAAGTACCCAGCGAGGTCGGGGCCCTGTGGTCCCGGCCTCGTTGCCGTTTCGGCCGCCCACGGCGTGGCAGAATCGGCGGGTGACCGACATCCGCACTCTGGTCGACTATTGCGACCGCCTGCTCGACCCCCAGCACGAGCGCGACTTCGGCCCCAACGGCCTGCAGCTGCAAGGCCGGCGGGAGGTGCAGCGCATCGTCACCGGCGTGTCGGCGTGCGTGGAGCTGTTCGAGCGCGCTGCGGCCGCACAGGCCGACGCCGTCTTCGTCCACCACGGCCTGATCTGGGAGGGCACCGCGGCGCAGCCGTACGTCGGCTACCGCTACGAGCGCCTGGCCGCGGCGATCGGTGCCGGCCTGCACCTGGTTGCCTACCACCTGCCGCTCGACCGGCACGCGGAGCTGGGCAACAACGCGCTGGCCGCCAAGGGCCTCGGCCTCTACTCCGTCGAGCCGTTCGCCGCCTACCGCGGGACGCCGATCGGCATGCGTGGGCGCTATCCGGAACCGATTCCGGCGACCGAACTGGTGCGCCGCTGCCGCGAGCTGTTCGCGCGCGAGCCGCTCGCCTTCCTCACCGGCCCCGACCCGATCGCCTCGGTCGGCATCGTCTCGGGCGGCGCCCAGGGCGAGTTCCAGCAGGCCATCGACGCGGGGCTCGACGCCTACATCACCGGCGAGGTCTCCGAGTGGGTGCCGCACGTGGCGCGGGAGTCCGGCGTCCACTTCCTCTCCTGCGGCCACCACGCCACCGAACGCCTCGGCATCCGCGCCCTCGGCGACCACCTCGCCACCCGCTTCGGACTGCAGCACGAGTTCATCGACATCCCGAACCCGGTCTGAGGCAGCGACGGTCAGCCGCCCGTTTTCGGGGGCGCGCGGTGCCACATGTCGAACTGCATCCGCCAGCGGCCGTCGTCGCCGCGCCGCCAGATCGCCAGGTAGCGCTCCGAATGGGTCACCGGCTCGTCGTCGCCGCTGCGCACGGTCGAGGTCCAGACGCCGGAGTCGATCGCGATGTCACCGTCGATGACGAGGTCGTCGCTGCGCATCTCGTGGGCCACCTGTTGGCGCTGTGGGGGCAGCGTGAAGTAGCGGCGAATGGCCTCGCGCCCCTGCACCACCCTCCCCGGCGGCAGCACGCGCGCATCCTCCGTGTACGCCTCGCCCAGAGCGGTCAGGTCGCCGGCGACGAGCGCTGCGGAGAAGGCCCGGGAGGCGGCCCGCACCTGTTCGGCCGCCGCCGCCTCGTCCCCGTCGGCGGACCCGACCGCCGGGCCGAAACCCATCATCAACGTTGCCACCAGCCCGGGCCACACCGCCCGCATCCGCCGCGTCACCCGCCCGGCGCTTCTCGTCGCCGACGTCGCCACCATCGCGAACCTCCCTGGGAATCGTCCACTTCGTGCACTGCGTCGAGGCGTGGAAGAGCCTGGAACCCCTGCTCCATGAAGCGAGGGGCGAGTGTCCGCTCGGTGTCGACACCGAGCGCACGCATCAGCTCGAACGAGTTGAATCTGGGTGTGAATCCTGGTGCCATCGTGCTCGACAGACAGACAAGACGATAAGCGCATCGACCCGATCACCCGCATGGGGGCTCGTCGAAGTCGAACAGGCTGGCGACCGGCAGGCCGCGGGCACGCTCGATCTGGAGAATGCGCAGCTTGAGTGCCCGGCCGCCGGAGGCCGAGAAGCCGCCCAGGCTGCCGCTGGCGGCCAGCACCCGGTGGCAGGGGACGATCAGGGGCCAGGGGTTGCGGCCCAGCGCCTGCCCGACCGCCCGCGAGGCGCCCCGGTCGCCCAGCCGCCGCGCGATATCGCCGTAGGTGACGGTCTCCCCCGCCGGCACCGTGCGGGCGACCTCGTAGACCGTGCGCTCGAACTCGGGAACCCCGCGCAGATCCAGCTCGACCCACGCCAGCTCGGCCGCCGGACTGCGGCGACCGGCGAGCAGGTCGACCATTCCTTCCACGGCGTGCTCGAGCGCCGGTGGCGGCTCGGCCGCGACGGCATGCGGCACCCGTCGCACGACACGACCGCGCGTCTCCGCATCACTGGCCTCGGGCAACTGCACCGCCGCCACGCCGCGCTCGCTCCACGCGATGGCGCACCGCCCGATATCGGTGTCGAAGAGGTGGAATCCCGCCTCGCTCATGCCGCCCCCTGCGCGCGATCGTACACGCGCTCCGGCCGGCGAACTCAGGCGGCGCGGCGGAAGAGCGTGTGGAAGGCGGCGGTGGTCTGCGCGGCGAGGTCTGCGGGAGCAAGTCCCAGTTCGCGCGCCAGGCGCTCGGCGACCTCGACGACGTACGCCGGCTCGTTGCGCCTGCCGCGATGCGGCACCGGGGCCAGATACGGCGTGTCGGTCTCGACCAGCAGGCGGTCGCCGGGCAGGAGCGGGAGCACTTCGCGCACATTGTCGGCCTTCGGGAAGGTCACCATGCCCGACACCCCGAACCAGCAGCGGATGTCGAGCGCCAGCGCCGCGCGGGCCATCTCGGGGCCACCGGCAAACGAGTGCAGGTCAGCGGCGAGGCCACGGTAGGCTGGATCGCCGAGGACCGCCAGCATCGCCTCGTTCGATTCGCGGTTGTGCACCACCACCGGCAGGTCGAGCTCCAGCGCGATCTCGATCTGCGCCCGGAAGACACGCTCCTGGACGTCGCGCGGGGCGTGGTCGTAGTAGAAGTCGAGCCCGCACTCGCCCACCGCCACCGCCTTCGGATGGGCCAGCAGGGAGCGCAGCCGCGCCTCGTCGCCCGGCTGCCACGAGGCTGCGTCGTGCGGATGGACGCCGAGAGCGCACCAGACCCCCGCCTCGGACTCGCAGAAAGCCAGCAGATCGTCGGCCTCCGACAGCCGCACTGCCGGCATCAGGAAGCCCGACACTCCGCGCTCGCGCGCCCGTGCCACCACGTCGCGCCGCTCGGC
>CAZUAT010000013.1:0-1259 GCA_964618415.1 uncultured Thermoanaerobaculia bacterium | reverse complement strand
GCGTCCACCACCAGCCGCTCCGCCGCCCAGCCCGCCGCCACGCCCACCCCTCCCGTTCCGGCCCTATATGAAAGCTCTTGTCTTTGTCTTTGGCTTTGCTTGGCTCGGATCTACTTCACCCGAGTGCCGGGGGCGACGCCGGCGGCGTGGGGGCGCAGGAGTACCGGCTGGCCGTCGGCGTCGGTGGCGGCGAGGACCATCCCCTGCGACTCGAGCCCCATCAGCTTGGCGGGCTTGAGGTTGGCGACGATCACGACCTGGGTTCCCGTCAGGTCCTCCGGCTTGTAGGCCTTCGCGATACCGGCCAGCACCTGGCGGGGTGAGGCCTCGCCCAGGTCGACCGTGAGCTTCAGGAGCTTCTCCGACTTCGGCACCGCCTCGCAGGCGAGCACCTGACCCACCTTCAGCTCGACAGTGCCGAACTGCTGGATGTCGATCTGCGAACCGGCGGCCACGGCGCTGGCTGGTGCGGTCGCGATCGGCGTCGGCGCTGGCGTCGGGGCCGATGCTGCGGCGGGTGCCGCAGCCGGTGTGTTGCCCGGCGTGGTGTTCGTCTCCGACATGAACTTCTCCTTGTCGATGCGGGGAAAGAGCGGCTCGAGGGCCGGCAGGTCGGCCCCGTTGGGCATGCCGCCCCAGGCGAGCGCGTCGAGGTTCGCGGGCGGTGCGCCGGCGCCGATCGCGGCGAGGACCCTGGGCGCGAGCTCGGGCAGGAACGGCAGCAGACCGGTAGCGACGATGCGCACGCTCTCGAGGCCGTTCCACAGGATCCGCGACAGCGCGTCGCTCGGGCCTTCCGCCTTGATCCGTTTCCACGGCTCGCGCGCCACGATGTACTGGTTGGCCTCGGCCAGGAGGCGCCAGAGCGCGCGCAACGCCGTCTGGAACGCCAGCGCGTCCATCGCCTCGCGGTAGTCGGCCACGACCTGGCGGGCCACCGGGATGAGCGGATTGTCGTCACACGGCACCGGCGGGGTACGCTCGCCGAACGCGTTGCGCGACAGCGTCACCAACCGGCTCGCCGTGTTGCCCAGGTCGTTGGCCAGATCGCTGTTGAACCGATCGACGAACGCTTCGTCGGAGAAGCCCGCGTCCTGGCCGAACACCATCTCGCGCAGCAGGAAGTAGCGCAGCGGGTCCGGGCCGAAGCGCTCGATCAGGTGATCGGGGCGTACCACGTTGCCCACCGACTTCGACATCTTCTGCTCGTCGCGCAGCCACCAGCCGTGGGCCCAGACCGTCGTCGGCAGCGGCAGGCC
>CAZUAT010000012.1:0-50196 GCA_964618415.1 uncultured Thermoanaerobaculia bacterium | reverse complement strand
CCGGCCTGCCGATCACCGAGCCGTCGGGCAACATGATCGTCGACATCGGCGGCGGAACGACCGACATCGCGGTGATCTCGCTGTCCGGCATCGTCTACTCGCGCTCGGTGCGCGTCGCCGGCAACGAGCTCGACGAGGCGATCATCGGCTACCTCAAGCGCAAGTACAACCTGCTCATCGGCGAGCGCACCGCCGAACAGATCAAGTGGGAGATCGGCTCGGCCTTCACCCTGCGCGAGCCGCTGACCATGATGATCAAGGGCCGCGACCTGGTCGAGGGCGTGCCGAAGGAGCTGACGATCTCCGACGCCGAGATCCGCGAGGCGCTCGCCGACACCATCAACGTGCTCGTCGAGGCGGTGCGCATGGCGCTCGAGCGGACGCCGCCGGAGCTGTCGGCCGACATCATGGACAAGGGGATCGTGCTGTCGGGCGGCGGCGCGCTGCTGCGCGGTCTCGACGAGCGGCTGCGGCACGAGACCGGCCTGCCCGTCGTCCAGGCCGAGGATCCGCTCGCCTGCGTCGTGCTGGGCGCCGGCCGGGTGCTGCAGGACATCGAGCTGCTGCGCAAGGTGTCGCTGCGCTGAGCCGGCGCGGACGGCCAGGTCGATCGTGAACCCGCGCCGCACCCGCCTCCTCTTCCTGGCGCTGGTGGTCGGCCAGCTGTTCCTGCTCGCCTCCCGGGTGCGCGATCCGGACGCTCCTCCGTCGCTGCTCGAACGAACCTTCCTGCGCTTCACCGCCCCGCTCGGCGGGCTGGTCGCCGCCGCCGGCGGCGCGGTCGCCGAGGCGCACGCCGCGCGCCGGTCGCGGGCGGAGCTGGAGGCGGAGAACCGCGCCCTGCGCGAGGAAGTCGTCGAGCTGCGGCGGCTGCGCCTGCGCCTGTCCGGGCTCGCCCTGGAAGCGGAGGAGCTGGCGCGCGGCTCGGGCCTGACGGTGGGCAGCGGCTTCGTGCTGCGGCCGGCGCGCGTCGTCTACTTCGATCGCGACTCTCAGCTGCGCACACTGCTGCTCGACGTCGGCGCGCGCGGAGCGCGGCGCGACCAGGCGGTGCTCGCCGAGACGGGAGTGATCGGGCGGATCGTCGAGGTCTCCGGACGGTGGGCCAAGGTGCAGCTGCTGACCGACCGCGCTGCCGCTGCCGCGGTGCTGCTCGAGGACGCGCGGCGGCAGGGGGTGCTGCGAGGCGCCGGACCGGGGCGGCTGGAACTCGACTACGTGCCGCGCCAGGTCGAGGTGGCGGTCGGCGAGCGGCTGGTCACTGCCGGCATCGACGGCGTCTATCCGCGCGGTCTGCCGGTCGGTGTCGTGACGGCGGTCGAGCCGGGCAGCGAAATGTTCCACCACATCACCATCGCCCCGGCGGCCGACTTCTCCAACCTGGGGCCCGTCTTCCTGCTCGAGCGCGAGCAGCCGCCGACCGAACTGATCGATCGGGAGAGCCGTGGCGGTCGTTAGGTTCCTCCTCGCCCTCGCCGCGGTCACTGCGGCGCACTGCCTCGGCACCTGGCTGTGGAACGGCTTTCCGCTCGCCGTCGACCTGTTCCTGGTGCTCGCCGTGATGGTCGGTCGGCAGGGCCACGCGGTGCCGGCGATGTTCGGCGGCATGGTGGCCGGCTGGACGGCTGACAGCCTGTCGGGCGGTCCGTTCGGTCTGCACGGGCTGGCCGACTGCGTGGTCGCCTTCGCGACCGCGCTGGCCGCGCAGCAGCTGGTCGTCCAGCGGCGCAGCTCCCTGGCCGCCATCTTCGCCGCCGCGGCGCTCGCCCAGAGCCTTCTCCTGATGCTGCTGGGCTACCTGTTCCGCGCCGGCACCGACGCGCCGTCCCTGCTCTGGCTGGTCGCCAAGGTGGCCAGCACGGCGGTCGCCGGGCTCGCCTGGACGGCGCTGGCAGGCGCGTTCGGCCGCCGCCTCTCCGCGCGCCGTGGTCGTCGCCGGGCAGACGCCCTGACGCTGCCCCGGTGAGGCCGCCGCTGCCCGCCGGGCGGGCCTTTGGGGGGCGATCGAACGTGCTAACTTGGCCGGCTCGGGGGCGTCGCGCGGCATGAAGATCGGCGAGCACAGGGACGCATTGCAGCTGCGGGTCCGGATCCTGTCCCGGATCGGCGCCAGCGCACTGGTCGCATTGGCCTGTGCGTTCTGGTTCGTGCAGGTCGTGCAGGGCAGTCACTATCGCACCCTGGCCGAGAACAACCGCCTGCGCCGGCTGCCGGTCGAGGCGCCGCGCGGCACCATCGTCGACCGCAACGGCCGGGTGCTGGTGGAGAACCTGCCCGCCTACAACCTGCTGCTCGACCGCAGCCGCGCCGCCGACCTCGACTCGAGTCTCGACTTCGCCGCCGAGGTGCTGGAGCGTCCGCGCGCGGCACTCGCCGAGGTGCTGGCCCGCTACGAACGCGTGCCGCGCTTCCAGCCGGTGCTGCTGGCCGAGAACCTGTCGTTCAGCGAGGTGGCGCGCTTCCGGGTCGCCGAGCTGGAGCACTCGGAGTTCGACGTCGAGGCCACGCAGCGCCGGCTCTACCGGCTCGGTCCGCACGCCGCGCATCTGCTCGGCTATCTCGGCGAGGCGCGAGCCGAGGAACTGACCCGGTCGGGCAGTGAACTCGAAATGGGCGACTGGGTCGGCCGGCGGGGTATCGAGCGGGTCTACGACCGCCGTCTTCGCGGCGTCGACGGCGAGCGCATCGTGGTGGTCGACAGCCGCGGTCAGCCGATCGCCGAACAGGGCCGTCAGTACGGGCAGCCGGGAGAGCAGCTGCGACTGACGCTCGACGGCGAGCTGCAGCAGCAGGCCGAGCGCCTCCTCGAAGGCCAGGTCGGAGCGGTGGTGGCGATCGATCCGCGCGACGGCGCGGTGCGCGCGCTCGTCTCGTCACCAGCTTACGATCCCAACCTGTTCGCGCAGCGGCTGGGCGCCGCGCAGTGGCGCGAGCTGATCGAGAACCCGCGCCATCCGATGCAGAACCGGGTGCTGCAGAGCGCCTTTCCGCCCGGTTCGGTGTTCAAGATCGTCGTCGCCACGGCGGCGCTCGCCGAAGGGGTGGCGCGGCCGGAGCGCACCGTCTGGTGCCCCGGTTCAGCCGAGCACTTCGGTCGCCGGTACCACTGCTGGCGCCGCGGCGGCCACGGCTGGGTCGACATGGAGTCGGCGCTCGAGAAGTCGTGCGACGTCTGGTTCTACGCCGTCGGGCGCGAGCTGGGTATCGAACGGATCGCGCGCTGGGCTCGCCAGTTCGGCTTCGGCTCCGAGACCGGCATCGAACTCGAGGGCGAGCGCACCGGGCTGGTTCCCGACGAGGCCTGGAGCCAGCGCGCCCGGCGGCATCCCTGGTACCCGGGCGAGACGATCTCGGTGGCGATCGGCCAGGGCGCGCTGCTGGCCACGCCGATGCAGGTCGCCGTCGCCATGGCGGCGGTGGCCAATGGTGGCCGGCTCGTCACGCCGCGCCTGCTTGCCGATGCACCGACGCCGCCGGAGCGTTCCATCGGCGTCGACCCGGCCGACCTCGCCGTCGTGCGGTCCGGCCTCTGGCGGGTGGTCAACGGCGGTGGCACCGGCGCCTCGGCCCGCGTGCCGGGCGTCGAGGTGGCCGGCAAGACCGGCACCTCGCAGGTGATCTCGCACGAGGCCTGGCAGGACACCTCACAGCTGCCCTGGGAGCAGCGCAATCACGCCTGGTTCGCCTCGTACGCGCCGGCCGGAGCGCCGGAGCTGGTGATCGTCGTTTTCGTCGAACACGGCGGTCAGGGATCGCGCTCCGCCGCTCCCATCGCCAAGGAGCTGCATGCCCTCTGGTTCCGGGTCGATCTCGGGTCTCCTGCCGCGTCGTGAGGAGCGGCCCCGCCTGGCCGCTCTGGCCGGGCTGCATCCGGGCATGCTCGCGGCGTCGCTGGCGCTGTCGACCATCGGGCTGCTCGTCGTGCGTTCGGCGACCGCCGAGGCGCCGAACGACTACTTCACACGCCAGCTGATCTGGTGCGCCGCCGGTCTGGTGGCCATGGTCGTGACGCTCGGCTTCGACTACCACCGGCTGCTCGGTCTGGCTCCGATCTTCTACGCGGCGGGCGTGGCGGCGCTCGTGCTGGTGCTGTTCGTCGGCCACGAGGCCGGGGGGGCGGTCGGGTGGTTCCGCTTCGGCAGCGTCGGCCTGCAGCCGTCGGAGTTCGCCAAGCTGGCCACCGCGCTGTTCCTGGCTCGCTACCTGGCGTCGCTCGCCGAACGCCGGCTCGAGACCGGCCACATCCTGCGCGCGCTGGCGATCGCCGCCGTGCCGATGGCGCTCACCGCCGTCGAGCCCGACCTCGGCGGCGCGGCGATGTTCGTGCCGATGCTGGCCGGCATGCTGCTGGTCGCCGGGGTCAGGGCGCGCCTGCTGATCGGCTCGGCAGTGGTCGCGGTGGTGGTCGTCGGCCTGGTCTGGACGTTCGGCATGAAGGACTACCAGCGCCAGCGTGTCGTCACCTTCCTCGCCCCGTCGCAGGACCCGCTCGGTGCCGGTTACCACGTGCAGCAGTCGAAGATCGCCGTTGGCTCGGGGCAGCTGACCGGCCGCGGCTACATGCAGGGCACGCAGAGCCAGCTGCGCTTCCTGCCGGCGCGCCACACCGACTTCATCCTGGCGGTGCTCGCCGAGGAGGCCGGTTTCCTCGGCGTCGCCGGAGTGCTGGGGCTCTACGGCGCCTGGCTGGCCAGCGCCGCGTCGATCGCATTGCGATCGCGCGACCGCGCCGGCATCCTGCTGGTCACCGGGCTCGCCTCGATCAGCGCCTTTCACGTGATCTACAACTCCGCCATGGTGATCGGGCTGGTGCCGGTCACCGGCATTCCGCTGCCGTTCCTGTCGTACGGCGGCTCGTTCGCGCTCGCCACCTGGATTTCGGTGGGGCTCATGCTCGGCGTCGACTTCCGGCGCTACGTCAATCGTTGAGATCCGGAGGCCCGGTGGGATCCAAGCTGCTGCTCGAGAGCGACCCGTACGAAACCCGGATCGCGCTGCTCGAGGACGACCGGCTGACCGAGCTGTTCCTCGAACGGCACCACCAGCGCGGCGTCGTCAGCAGCATCTACAAGGGGCGCGTGACCCGGGTGCTGCCAGGCATGCAGGCGGCGTTCGTCGACATCGGGCTCGAGCGCGACGCCTTCCTGTACGTGGCCGACGTGGCACCGACGCTGCCGGCGGGCGAGGACGCCGATCTCGACCCCGACGAACCGCTCGCCCCGGCTCCCGGCGGCGCGTCGATCGACACGCTGCTGCGGGCCGGCCAGGAGCTGCTCGTTCAGGTGACCAAAGACCCGATCGCCAACAAGGGCGCCCGTGTCACCACCCACGTCACGCTGCCCGGCCGCTTCCTGGTGCTGCTGCCGACGGTCGATCACCTGGGCGTGTCGCGGCGCATCGAGGACGAGCCCGAGCGGTCGCGGCTGCGCGCCATCCTGGAGTCGCTGCCGCGCGGCACCGGCGGGCTGATCGTGCGCACCGCCGGCCAGGGTCGCACGGCCGACGAGTTCGCCGCCGACCAGGCCTGGCTGGCGGCGCTCTGGCGCCGGGTGCGCGAGAGCGCCGAGCTGGTGTCCGCTCCGGCGCTGGTTCATCAGGATCTCGATCTCGCGCTGCGCGTGGTGCGCGACCGGTTCTCCGCCGACTTCTCGGTGCTCTGGGTCTCCGGCGAGGAGACCTACGGGCGGATCGTCTCCTTCCTCGATCAGGTGCAGCCGGCGCTGGTGCCGCTCGTCAAGCTCGAGCGCGAGGAGCGGGGCCTGTTCGAACGCTTCAACATCGACCGCGCCATCGAGGCTGCCCTGAAGCCGAAGGTCTGGCTGCCGTCCGGCGGCTACCTGGTAATCAATCCGACCGAGGCGCTGGTAGCGATCGACGTCAACACCGGTCGCTACGTCGGGCGCAGCAATCTCGAGGAGACGGCGCGCACCACCAACCTGGAGGCGGTCGTCGAGGTGGTCCGCCAGATCCGCCTGCGCGATCTCGGCGGAATCGTGGTCATCGACTTCATCGACATGGTCGAGAGCCGCCACCGCGAGGAAGTGTTCGCGGCGCTCGAACGGGAGCTGCTCAAGGACCACGCCCGCCACAAGGTGCTCGCGTTGTCGGAGTTCGGCCTGGTCGAACTGACTCGGGAGCGGGCGCGCAACAACCTCGAGCGCCAACTGACCACCGTCTGTCCCTACTGCGACGGCGGCGGACGGATCGCGTCGCCGGCCACGGTGAGCCTGCGTATCCGCCGCGCCGTGCTGCGTCTGGCCGGGTCGACCGGGGACCGCGAGCTGATGGTGCGCGTGCATCCCGACGTCGCGCGGGCGCTGCGGGACCGCGAGCGCGGCATCCTGGCCGAACTCGAGCGCGAGCTGGGCGGGCGGATCCTGCTGCAGGAGGATGCCGGCTTCCACCGCACCAGCTTCGATATCCTCGAAGTGTGACGGCGAGCCCGTTCGCGTTCGACGGCTTTCACGGCGAGGCGGCGGCGGACTTCGCCGGCGACCCGGTCGCCGAGGCGCGCCGACTGCTCGATCCGTCCTCGGCCGAACGCACGCTGCACTGGGGCCGCAACTACCTCTACGTCGCCCGGCTCTCACCCGCGGCGGGCGGCGCGCCGGTGGTCGTCAAGCAGTTCCGCAGCGATTCGGCCCGCGAGCGGCGGCGGCTCGGGCGCGGCACCGGCAAGGCACGGCGCAGCTGGGAGATGGCGCGCGCGCTGGCCGCCGCCGGCCTGTCGACACCGCAGCCGCTGCTGCTGGTCGAGCCGGCCCGGCCCGGGGGCGCCGCGCTCTATGTCTGTCGACACCTCGACGAGCGCCTGGAGCTGCGCTATCCGCTGCGCGCCCGCAACGCGGGGACCGAGGTCGCCGACTTTCCCGGTCTCGACTTCGAGGCGTTGATCGACGCCGTGGCGCGACTCGCCCGCAAGATGCACGATGCCGGCTTCTGGCATCGCGACTACTCGGTCGGCAACCTGCTGCTCGAGCGCCGGGACGCGGCGCCCGGCTTCGGCGACATCGCTCTGATCGACCTCAACCGCTGCCGCCGTCCGGCCCGGGTGACGGTCGGCATGCGGCTGCGCGACCTCTGCCGGCTGCCGCTCGACCGCGCGGACGACCGCCGGCGACTGCTGACGACCTACTTCGGCGGCCCGCCTTCGGCGCTCGCGGTGGCCCGCTACGAACTGCTGCGGCGCGTTTTCCACGGTCGCCACCGGCTCAAGCCGCGGCTGCGCGCGGCGCGCGACGCGGTCCGTTCCTGGCTCGTCCCGCGCGGCACCCATGCCCACATCCCACCGCCACCGGCCGGGGCATCGGCGCGCGACAAGATCGTCTGGGATGCCCTCTCCGACCAGCCGCACTCCCACGCCGGACGGCTCGAGCGGGCGCGCGTGCGGCTGCGCGACCTGCCGATCCACCTGCGCGCCTGGGGGGCGTTCGGCGGCGCGGTGCCGCGCATCTGGCGCCGCTATCGACAGCTGTCCGCCGCGCCGGTGGTGCCGTTCGCCTGGCCCGGGGCCGGCGTGGCGCTGCGTCCCTGGCCGCAGGATCCGGCCGCGCTGCTGGCCGCCTTCGACGACCTCGGCCTGCGCCAGGCACTGATCCGTCTCCACCCGTGGCAGCAGGAGCACGACGAGGAGGAGCAGCTGGCCCGCGAGCTGGCGGCGCGGGGGGTCGAACTGACCTTCGCGCTGCCGCAGAACCGCGAGCTGGTGCGCGATCCGGCGCGCTGGCGGGCGGCGGTCGAGGAGCTGGCCGAGCGCTTCGTGCCGTTCGGTCGCCGGTTTCAGATCGGCCAGGCGATCAATCGCAGCAAGTGGGGGATCTGGAATCCGCGTGAGTACCTGGAGCTGGCTGCCGCGGCGGCCGATATCCTGCGGGCGCGCGCCGAGGTGGAGCTGGCCGGCCCGGCGGTCATCGACTTCGAGGCCCACGTCACCGCGGCGGTGGGGAACCTCTCGCACCCGACGCTGCGCTTCGACGCGCTCGCGTCGCTGCTCTACGTCGACCGGCGCGGCGCACCCGAGAATCGACAGCTCGGCTTCGACACCCACGACAAGGTCGTGCTGCTGGCGGCCATCGCGGAGACGGCCCGGCGGATCGGTTCTGGGCGCCACTGGATCACCGAGGTCAACTGGCCGCTGGCCGAGGGTCCGCACTCGCCGGCCGGGCGCAAGGTGGCGGTGAACGAAGCCGCGCAGGCCGACTACCTGGTGCGCTACTACCTCGAGACGCTCGGCAGCGGGCGCGTCGAGCGCGTCTTCTGGTGGCAGCTGGTGGCGCGCGGCTACGGGCTGATCGATCCCGGCGCCACTGGCGAGCTGCGGCGGCGGCCGGCGTTCCACGCGCTGGCCCGGCTGGAGCGGGAGCTGGGGGGCAGGACCTGCCTGGGACCCGAGGCGGTCGCGCCGCCGCTGCGCGGTTATCGGTTCCGCCTTTCCGACGGTGGCGAGCGGCGTGTCCTCTGGTCGACCGGCGAGCCGGTGGCGATGCCCGGCTCACCGGAGCCGGTCGGCTCGACGCCGCAGTTCCTCGACTTACGGTCCGACGCGCCCGGCTGAGCGCGGCCCGTGGCGCGCGCTCGATAGGATCGGCGGGTGAGGATTCGACGTCTCCAAATCGCTTCGTCGTCCGCTCTGTCGTCCGCTCTGACTCTGCTGATCGCCCTCGCCCTGGCTCCGGCGGCGCCGCTCGGCGCCCAGTCGGCGCTGCGGCGCACGCCGGTGGTCGAAGTGGTCGAACGGGTGTCGCCGGCGGTGGTCAACATCTCGGCCGAGTCGATCGTGCGGCGGCCCGATCCATTCTTCGGCGGTCTGTTCGGCGCTCCGGCGCGGCGCGCTCAGTCGCTCGGTTCCGGGCTGATCATCGACTCCTCGGGCCTCGTGGTGACCAACGCCCACGTCATCGAGGGAGCGTCGCGCATCGTCATCGCCACCCGGGACGGGCGCGAGCTGGAGGCCGACGTGCTGGGGGCCGACCGGGACGCCGACCTGGCGGTGCTCAAGGTTCAGGCGCGCGGCCTGCCGGCGACGCCGCTCGGGCGCAGCGCCGACCTGATGATGGGCGAGACGGTGGTGGCGATCGGCAACCCGTTCGGCCTCAGTCACACCGTTACCACCGGCGTGCTCTCGGCACGCGGCCGCACCGTGCCTTCCGACGGCGGCGACGCGCGCTATACCGACTTTCTGCAGACCGACGCTTCGATCAACCCGGGCAACTCGGGCGGCCCGCTGGTCAATCTGGCCGGCCAGGTGATCGGGATCAATACGGCGATCATCCAGGGCGCGAGCGGCATCGGCTTCGCGATTCCGGCCGACCGCGCCCAGCGGGTGGTCGACGACCTGCTCCGCTACGGCGAACTGCAGCCGCTCTGGACCGGCCTGCGCCTGCTCACGGTGGACGCCGAGCTGGCGCGGCGCGGCGGCCTGCCGGCGGCGCGCGGGGCGCTGGTGCTCAAGGTCTATCCGGACTCCCCGGCGGCGCGCGCCGGCGTGCAGCAGGGCGACCTGCTGACCGCGATCCGCGACCAGCCGCTGACGGCGCGCGAGGAGCTGATGACGGCGTTCCACTCCGTCGCTCCGGGCATCCCGATCCCGGTCGAAGTGCGGCGCGGCGAGCGCAGCTTCACCCTGGCGTTGACGGCGGTACGCCCGCCGCGCGGCCTCGGGCTCGACCTGCTGGAGAGCGCGCTCGGCCTGACAGTCGGCGGGTCCGGCAGCGACCTGGCGATCGGGCGGGTGGCGCGCGGGTCGGCGGGCGAACGGGTCGGTCTGCGGGCCGGGGACCGGCTCCTCGCCGCCGGCGGCCAGCGCCTGAGCAACGCCGAGCAGCTCGGCACCGAGGTGCTGCGGGCGCTCGACCGCGGGACGCTGTCGCTGGTGGTCGGTCGCGGCCGCTACGCCTACAACCTGAACCTGCCGCTCTGACCGGCCGAACGGCGGGGCCGCGGGCGTCCGCTCAGTCGAGGTCGAACGGCCGCTTGGGCGGCAGGTCCGGCTCTTCCTCGGCCCGGCGCAGCGCCTGGCGGAACTTCTCCTCGAGCAGCCGCTCCCGGTCGGCGAACGCCGCCTTCTCCTGCTCGAACAGCTCTTCGGCCTTGGCCTTGCGGGCGTCGAGGTCGGCAAGCAGGGAATCGAAGGTGTGACCGCCGGCGGGGGCCGCCGCGGGGCTCTGGTGGGAGAGCACAGCGCCGGTTTCCGCGTCGACGGTGAGCTGGCATCCGCAATCGGGACAGCGGACGGTAAACTGGCGGCTGGCGGACACGGGGCCATTGTACGTCCGGTTGCGCTCGACGCCCCCTCGCCGCCTGACATACTAGGGGTCGAGCAGCAGATCTTCGCCGGCAGTAGATCTTCGAATGACGCGGGAGTCCGAGATGAAGCGAGTCGGCCGTGCATTGTCCGTCGTCGTCCTGGGGGTGGCCGTGGCTGCCTGCCCGGCCCAGGGACCGTCCAAATTCGGCGCCGTTCTGCCGCTGACCGGATCGGCCGAGGTCTACGGCACGTCGATCCGGCAGGGCATCGAACTGGCCGCCGAGCACGTGCAGGCGGATCCCGAGGCCCCCAAGGTGGCGCTGGAGGTAGTCGACTCGCGCAGCGACCCCGAGGCGGCGCGCGCGGCGCTCGATCGCGTCTACGCCGGCGGCGCCCTGGCGGCGATCGGCGGAGTGACCAGCGCCGAGGCGTTGACGATGGTGGAGGTGGCCGACTCGCGGCGCCGCATCCTGCTGTCGCCCTCGGCCTCGCTGCCGCAGCTGTCGGGCATCTCGGAGAACTTCTTCCGCGTCTACCCGTCGGACTTTTCCGAAGGGACCGTCATGGCGCGCTATGCGTTCGACGATCTCAAGCTGCGCACCGGAGTGATCCTGGCCAAGGAGGAGCCGTACGCCAAGGGGATCCAGCAGGTGTTCTCCGAGGAGTTCACGCGGCGCACCGGCAAGATTCTGGAATCGATCGAGTTTCCCGCCGGCACGAGCGATTTCGCGGCGCTCGCCGACCGGGTGGTCACCCTCAAGCCCGACTTCGTCTACCTCGCCGCGTACGCCGAGGAGACTTCGCGGCTGATCACCCAGCTGCAGGCGCATCGGTACGACGGGCTGATCCTGGCCACCTCATCACTGGCCGCGGCGGACTCGATCGCCGTGCTCGGCGCGCGGGCGGAAGGGATCTACTTCACGCAGACCGCCTTCGGCATTGCCGGCGAGAAGGTCGCGCCGCATGTGCAGGCATTCATGGATGCGTTCAAGAAGCGCTGGGGCAAAGAGCCGGACGTCTTCGCTGCGCACGGCTACGACGCCTTCATGATTCTGGTGGAAGCGATCCGGCAGGGCGGCGAGTCGGCGTCCTCCTTCTGGAAGGGAATGCGCAACATCCACGAGTTCCCGGGCGTGACCGGCGCGCTGCAGTTCGACGATCGCGGCGACGTGCAGAAGTTCCCCCACGTCTACATCGTGCGGGACGGCAAGGCGCTCGACGTCGAGCTCGAGAAGGAGCGCCGCATCGCCGAGGCGCGCGAGAGGATGCGCCAGCTCGAGGAGGAACTGCGGCGCCTCCAGAATCAGGGCAAGTGAAGCTCTGCCGTTGATCGCCACGGGGCGGGAGCTGCTGCGGCACCGGGGCCTCCTGGCGACCCTGGTCGCGCGCGAGCTCAAGGCGCGTTATCGCGGCTCGCTGCTCGGGTTCGTCTGGTCGCTCGTCCAGCCCCTGCTGCTGCTGGCCGTCTACAGCTTCGTGTTCGGCAAGGTGTTCCCGCCGCGCGCCGGCGCCGGGGACCAGCCCTATCCGCTCTTCCTGATCACCGGCCTGTTCCCCTGGATCTGGCTGTCGACGGCGGTTTCGGAGGGGACGGTCTCCCTCGTCGCCAATGCCGGGCTGATCCGGCGGGCCGTCTTTCCGGCCGAGCTGCTGCCGGTCGTTCCGGTGCTCGCCAACCTGGTGCACCTGTTCCTCGCCCTGCCGGTGGTCGCCCTCGCGATCCTGGTCGGCCGGCTGCAGGGCGCCGAGGTCAGCGGCTGGGGCGCCCTGGCGCTGCCGCTGATCGTGGCGCTGGAGCTGCCGCTGGTCGCCGGGACCGTCCTCGGCCTGGCGCCGCTGCATGCGCACTTCAAGGACGTGCGCGACCTGGTGACCAGCGCGCTCACGCTGCTCTTCTTCCTCACCCCGATCCTCTACTCGGTCGACGCGGTGCGGGCCGCGGCGCCGGGGCTCGCGTGGGTGGTCTGGCTCTCGCCGGCGACGCCGTTCACGATCGCCTACCAGCAGGCGCTGTTCGGCGGCCAGCTGCCCGAGCCGCGGCTCTGGCTGGCGATGGCCGCCGTGGCGCTGGTCGCCTGGCTGCTCGGCACCTGGATCTTCCGGCGCCTGCGCGAGACGCTGGTGGAGGCGGTATGAATCCGGCGATTCGCGTCGAGCAGGTCGCCAAGCAGTATCGGCGGCTCGCCCCCGGACACCGGCTGCGCACCCTCAAGAGCGCCTTCGTCGGGCGTTCGCTGGCCAGCGACGCCGCGGCCGCCGATCGCATCCCAGCGCTCGACGACGTCTCGTTCACCGTCGAGCGCGGCGAGTCGTTCGGCATCGTGGGCGGCAACGGCTCGGGCAAGTCGACCCTGCTCAAGCTGATCGCCGGCATCCTGCGGCCCGACGCCGGACGGGTGGTGACCGACGGCCGGGTGGCGGCGCTGATCGAACTGGGGGCGGGCTTCCATCCCGAGATCTCGGGGCGCGAGAACGTCTACATCAACGGCTCGGTGCTCGGTCTGACCAGGCGCCAGATCGACCAGCGATTCGACCGCATCGTGGAGTTCTCGGGCCTCGCCGACTTCATCGACGAGCCGGTCAAGAACTACTCGTCGGGCATGTACGTCCGCCTCGGCTTCGCGGTCGCGATCCACACCGACCCGGACATCCTGCTGGTCGACGAGGTCCTCGCAGTCGGTGACGAGGCGTTTTCCCACCAGTGCCTGCGCCGCATCGAGGAACTGCTGGCGAGCGGGCGGACGGTGGTCTTCGTCAGTCACTCTCTCGCCCTGGTCGAAGACGTCTGCTCGCGCGTGCTCTGGCTCGACCGCGGCAAGGTGCGCCTGATCGGCGAGCCGCGCCGGGTCGTCGACGCCTATCGCGCCGCGGTCGCCGAGGCGGAGGGACGCGCCCACCGCGCCGTCAAGGAGGAGCGTGAGCGGGCCGAGGCGGCCACCGAAGCGGCCGCCGATCGCCCGGATGCGGTCGACGCCGACGTCGAGGCGGGGGGCGAACCGGCCGAGCCCGAGGAGGTTCTGCGCTGGGGCTCGCGGGCGGCCGAGATCGTCACGGTGCGGCTGCTCGATGCCGCCGGCGAAGAGCGCTACCACCTGCGCTCGGGCGAGCTGCTCACTTTCGAGATCAGCGCCCGCGCGCACAGCCCGCAGACCGACTTCGTGTTCGGCATCGCCATCAAGACGCCGCGGGACGTCGACGTCTGGGGCACCAACACCGACCTCGAGGGGTTCCGCGCCGAGCGGTTCGACGGCGATGCGACAGTGCGCGTGGTCTGCCCGGCGCTGCGCCTCGCGCCGGGCGAGTATCTGGTGGACGTCGCGGTGCATGCGCGCGACGGCGCTCCCTACGACTACCGGCGCCGGTTCGCGGCGTTCAGCGTGACGGCCGAGGAGCGTGGAGTCGGCGTCTACTTTCCCGAACACCGGTGGGAGTTTGCCGGTGGGCTTTCCATCGCAGCGAGGAGTTCGACATGAGTGAGCGCGAGAACGCGCCGACGCCCCACCTCGACGTCAAGATCTCCGACGAGGAGATGAAGGGTCGATACGCCAATCTGCTCCGGGTCACCCACACCCGCGAGGAGTTCATTCTCGACTTCATTCAGGTGGTGCCGCCGCAGGGCATCGTGTCGGCGCGGGTGATCGCCAGCCCCGGCCACTTGAAGCGGATCGTGCACGCGCTGGGGACCAACCTGGCGCGCTACGAGGAGACGTTCGGCCCGATCCCCGAGGCGCAGGGCCCCGAGATCGGGCGCGGCGTGCACTGAGGCGATTAGCGCGCGGCGCTGTCGGCGCCGCGCAGGCGCACCTCGGCTACCACGCCGAGGTGATCCGACAGCCGATCGGGCAGCGTCTCGTAGGCCGCGAAGTCGAGCTGTTCGGAGATCAGGATCCAGTCCAGGCGCACCATCGGCCGCCAGCTCGGGAAAGTGGCGTGGCCCGCGAAGCCGACCGGGCGCAGGCGCAGCTCGCGCCGCAGCAGGTCGAGGCTGCGCCGGCGCTCGCTCCACTCGCAGTTGAAGTCGCCGAGCACGACCAGCGGCCGGTCGCTGCCGCGAAACCGCTCGACCAGCTGCTCGACCTGGCGGCTGCGCACCCGCTCGGCCAGGAAGTCGAGATGGATGGAGACCACGTCGAGCGGGCCGTTGCCGAGCTGCGGGGCCTCCAGCGTCGCGGCGACGAACCCCTTGGTGTCGCGCCAGTTCTGACCGAAAGCGTGGGAGCGCGGATCGCCGAGCGGCAGGCGGGCCAGCAGCGCGGTGCCCGAGGAAAGGTCGTACTTGCCGAGCGAGAACGGATTGTGCTCGCCGCGGAAAGCGTGCGGCATCTCGGCGAGCTCGGCCAGGGTGGCGACGTGGTCGAAGCCCCCGCTCCATGCCGACGGGCCGTCTGCCTCCTGCAGGGCGACGATGTGCGGCGCTTCACGGCGCACCACGGCGGCGATAGCGGCCAGGTTGCTGCGCAACGTCGACTCCGAGAGCAGGGCCTGGTGCCGGCCCTGGCGCCGCGCATGGGCGACGTTGAGAGTCATCAGGCGCAGCCGGTCGTCGGCGGGGGGCGTTTCGGCCGGCCGACGGCGCGAACGCGGCGCGCGGCGGTCCGTCGGCGCGTCGGGAGTGCGGGCGCGCAGCAGCGAGATCGCCACCGCGTCAGGACCTCCGACCGGCGGCCAGGAGTCGGCGGACGATCGGCGCCGGGACCGGCATCACCGACAGACGCGGCAGGCGAACGAGGTCGAAGTCGCGCAGGGTCGGGTCGGCCTTGAGCTCGGCCAGCGTCACCGGCCGGACGAGCGGTCCAGCGGCGGCGAGCTCGACGACCAGCCGGCGCGGTTCGTCGAGGTCGGGATCCGGGTACGGCTGCGAGACGACCCTCGCCAGGCCGACCACGGCGCGCACCTTGCCGCTCTCGTAGACGAAGACGGAGTCGTCGGGGCGCATGGCGCCCAGGTGGCGCAGGGCGAGGGCGTTGCCGACCCCGCTCCAGCGGGTCTGCCCGTCGCGCACGAGATCCGCGAAGGCGTACTCGTCGGGATCGGACTTGACCAGCCAGTGATTCATCGCGGAGCGCGGTCGAGGTTCAGTGCACCTGGAGCAGATTGCCGGCCCGGTAGACCTCGCGCCCGTGCTTGACCACCGAGCGCACCGGGTTGACCCCGTAATGATAGGCGAGATGGAACAGGTTCGGCGCGTCGAGCACGAGCAGGTCGGCGCGCTTGCCCACCTCGAGTGACCCGAGCTCGTCGCCGAGTGCCAGCGACGCGGCGGCGTTGAGGGTGACGGCCGTCAGCACCTCCTCGACCGTCAGGCCGAGCTCGAAGACCGCCAGCTGAGCGATGGTCGGCACCGATTCGGTATTCGACGAGCCGGGGTTGCAGTCGGTGGCGAGCGCCACCGGGACTCCGGCGTCGACCAGCCGTCGTGCCGGCGCCCGCAGCTGGCTGCGCAGGAAGAAGCTGGTGCCCGGCAGCAGCAACGCCGTCACTCCGGCGGCCGCGAGGGCATCGATGCCGGGCTCGGAGACCGCCATCAGGTGGTCGGCCGACCAGGCCCCGAGTTCGGCGGCCAGCCCGGCGCCGCCGGAGTCGACGAACTCATCGGCATGCAGCCGCGGCAGCAGGCCGTGCTCGCGTCCGGCGAGCAGGACCCGCCGCGACTCCTCGGCGCTGAAGACACCATGCTCGCAGAAAACGTCGCAGAAGCGCGCCAGGCCCGCTGCCGCCACGGCCGGGACGATCTCCTTGCAGACCAGCTCCAGGTAGCGCTCGCGGTCGGCGCGGTGCTCGGCCGGCACTTCGTGGGCGGCGAGCAGCGTCGGCACCAGCTCGACCGGCTGCAGCCGGGCAGCGGCGCGGATCGCCTCCAGCTGCTTGAGTTCGTCCTCGAGCGACAGTCCGTAGCCGCTCTTGGCTTCGGCGGTCGTCGTGCCGCAGGCCAGCATCCGCTCGAGCCGCGGCAGCATGGCGCTGACCAGCTCGTCGCGGGAGGCGCCGCGGGTCGAGCGCACGGTCGACAGGATGCCGCCGCCCGCGGCGGCAATCTCGGTGTAGCTGCGTCCGGCGAGCCGCTGCGCGAACTCCATCTCCCGCGATCCCGCCCACGGCAGATGGGTGTGCGCGTCGACGAAGCCGGGCACCGCCGTGCCGCCCCCGCCATCGAGTCGCTCGGCCTCCGGCAGCGGGCCGAGCGTCGCCTCCCGCTCGGCGCGCGTGCCGACGAAGACGAGGCGCCCGTTCCGGCAGACGATCTCTCCGTCGCGCAGCTTGTGGATCGCTCGCTGGTCGCGGCCGCAACGCGAGGTGGTGCCGAGCGGCGTCGCGATCTCGGCGAGGTTGGTGATCAACAGGTCGCGCACGACGGGTCTCCGCTCCGGTCAGGGGGTCAGCAGGGCGGTGCCGAGTCGCACCGCTTCGGCCTGCGCCCAGCTGCGCACACTCTCCCACGCCAGCGGCGCGGCGAGGGCGGGCATCGGTTCGTCTTCGGCCTCGCTGAAGTCGGCGAGCGCCTTGGTGGCCTGGACTGCGAAGTCGCCGACGTGCCCGAACTTCTCGCCGGCGCGCGCCAGCAGGTCGTCCAGGGGCAGGCGGCTGGCCAGCAGGTAGAGATCGACGAAGTCGCGCCGGGTGCCGCGGCTGATCAGGGCGCCGAGTTTCATCAGGCCGAGGTCGGCCAGCGAGGCCACCGGCACGCCGGCCGCCTGCTCGAACGGCTCGACGAGCGGGTACGGGTACCAGAACAGGCGCAGCGCGACGCCGTCGGGGAAGCGCGCGAACAGGTAGCCGTCGCGGGCGGTCTCGACCCGCACGCCGGGGTCGAGAGCGAGCAGCGTGGCGAGCAGGTCGCGGCGCTCGGCTGGCTGCAGGCGGCGGGTGCCACTCATCAGGTCGAGATCGCGCACCGAACGGTGCCCGAGGTGCAGCGCGAGAGCGGCGCTGCCGGCGAGATAGAAGTCGTCGATCCAGTCGTCCCCGGGGCTGCCGGCGAGGGTGGCGAGCCGCGCCGCCGTGGCCGGTGCCAGGCGGTCGACGGCCAGCTCGGGCAGGTCGGTCACGCGAGGGGCCACAGCGCCTCGGCGGCAGCGGGGGTCGGCGTCGGCGGCAGGGCGAGGACGGCGGTCCAGAGAGTGCGGCTGCGTCTGGACAGCCGGCGCGCGCCGTGGCGCTCCACCCAGGCGGCGAGCGCCTCGCGGCCGATACGCGCGGCGAGCCAGGCCAGGTCGTCGCGATCGCCGTCCTCGAGCAGCGCGGCGATCAGTGCGCCCCGGCCCTCGTCGGTCTCGACCTCGGGAAAGTCGCCCGCGAACAGCTGGCGGGCGTGCGCGGGCGCCTCGGTCATCCGCTGCGGCGGCGCCCGATCGTCTGCACGTTGGCGCTCGAGTGCTCTTCTTCGATGTCGTCCTGGAGCAGCTGAGCGAACAGGTCGAGGGTGCCGCGCAGCTTCAACTGCAGCTCGCGGCGGCGCGTGCGCAACTCCTGGATCCGGTCGTCGATCTGCTGGGCGCGCTCCATCGCCTGGTTGACGAGGCGCTCGCCGTGCATCTCGGCCTCCTTGACCAGCAGCTGGGCTTCCCGCTGCGAGGTGGTGATCATCTCGTCGGCCACCCGCTTGCCGCGCAGCAACGCCTCCTGCAGCTCGCGCTCGCGCGCATCGGCGGCATCCAGGCGGTCGCGCATCAGCCGGTTCTCGCGGTCGAGACGTTCGATCTCGGCCAGCCGCTGGCTGAGCTCCTCGGCCACCAGGGCGAGGAAGTTCTCCACCTCCGTCGGGTCGTAGCCGCGCAGCTTCTGCGCGAAACGCTGCTTCTGGATCTCGAGCGGTTGCATCGGCATGACGGGGCTCCTCAGAGCACGAAACGGGGGCGCAGACCGAATCCGATCATCAGCCCGTTGATCAGGAACTGCACGATCAGCATGGCGATCAGCGGGGAGATGTCGATGCCGCCCAGCCGGTGGGGCGGCACCAGGCGGCGCAGCGGCCGCAGGACCGGCTCGGTCAGCGCGACCAGGGTGCGGACGATCGGATTGCGCGGATCAGGCGAGACCCAGGAGAGCAGGGCGCGCACGAGCAGCACCCAGAAGTAGATCCGGAGCAGCGAGACGACCAGCCCCAGAAGTGACCACCCGAATCCCTGTGCGATACCCAAGTCCTTGCCTCCGAACGAGTTCCGGTGTCGGATCGACGGTCTAGGGTAACACGGCAGGGCCGCCGGAGCGAGGTCGGCGGCGGGGGCGAGGCGGTCAGGACTCGTCGAGCAGCGCCTCGAAACGGCCCTTGTCGTGGGCCTTGAGGTGGGCGTCGCGCGCCGTGATCACCTTGCGCTCGATCAGCTCCGCCAGGGTGTCGTCGAAAACCTGCATGCCGTCCTTCTTGCCGGCCTGCATGACGTTGGCGAGCATCGGAATGTTGCCCTCGCGGATCAGGTTGGGCAGGCCGGGCGTGCGCAGCAGGATCTCGTGCACCGCGATCCGGCCGCTGCCGTCGGCGCGCGGCAGCAGCAGCTGGGCGACGATCGCCACCAGCGACTCCGACAGCGACAGGCGCGCCTGCGGCTGCTCGTCGGCCGGGAAGACGTCGATCAGTCGGTCGATCGTCTTGGCCGCCGAGTTGGTGTGCAGGGTGCCGAAAACGAGGGTGCCCATCTCGGCTGCCTTGAGGGCGAGCGAGATCGTCTCGAGGTCGCGCATCTCGCCGACCAGGATCACGTCGGCATCCTGCCGGATGGCCGCCCGCAGGGCGGCCGAGAAGCTGACCGTGTCGACGCCCACCTCGCGTTGGGAGAACACCGACTTGCGATTGCGGTGCACGAACTCGACCGGCTCCTCGATGGTGACGATGTGCCGCGCCTCGGTCCGGTTGATGCGGTCGATGATCGCCGCCAGGGTCGTCGACTTGCCCGAACCGGTCGGACCGGTGACCAGGACGAGGCCGCTGCGCAGGTCGGCCAGGCGCGCGAGCACCGCCGGCAGGCCGAGATCCTCGAGCGAAGCGATGGTCTCGGGAATCGTGCGGAAGACCGCCGCCGGCCCGAACTCCTGACGCAGGCAGTTGCCGCGGAAACGCGCCACACCTTCGACGGAGAGGGCGAAGTCGAGGTCTCCGGTGCTGGTGAACTCGTTCCACTGCATGTCGCTGAGCACTTCGCGCAGCAGCGCGCCGAGCGACTCGGCATCGAGCGCCGGCTCGCCGCTGATCGGCTCGAGCGAACCGTGCTTGCGCATGCGCGGCGCGATGCCGGGCACCAGGTGGAGGTCCGAGCCGCCGCTTTCGCGGGTCAGGCGCAGCAGGTCGTGGAGACGGGTCATCGCGGGTTCGGTCTCACCGGTCAGGCCGCCGGAATCGCCTTCGGGTCTTCGGCCTGGAGCAGCGCCTCGTCCCGGGTGACGACGCCGGCGCGGACCAGTTGCGCGAGCGCGCTGTCGAGCAGCCCCATGCCCTGCGCGGCGCCGGTCTGCAGGACGGAGCGGATCTGGAAGGTCTTCGATTCGCGGATCAGATTGGCGACCGGCCGCGTGCCGAGCAGGACCTCGATCGCCGGCACCCGCCCGGTGCCGTCGGCGCGCCGCAGCAGGCGCTGCGAGACGACGGCGCGCAGCGATTCCGACAACATGGTGCGGATCTGCGCCTGCTGGTTGGGCGGGAACGAGCCGACGATCCGGTCGACGGTGCGGATGGCGCTGCCGGTGTGCAGCGTGGCCAGCACCAGGTGCCCGGTCTCGGCGGCGGTCAGGGCGAGCGAGATGGTCTCCAGGTCGCGCAGCTCGCCGATCGCGATGACGTCGGGGTCCTCGCGCAGGGCGGCCTTGAGGGCGCGCGCGAAGCTGGCGGTGTGGCGGCCGACCTGACGCTGGTTGACCACGCAGCGCAGCGGCTGGTGGACGTACTCGATCGGATCCTCGATCGTGATGATGTGGTCGCGCCGTTCTTCGTTGATCAGCCGCAGCAGCGCCGCCATGGTCGACGACTTGCCGCAGCCGCCCGGTCCGGTGATCAGCACCAGCCCCTGGTGGTGGTTGGTCAGCCGTGCCAGAGCGCTCGGCAGGCCGAGCTCGTCGAGGCTCGGCACTTCGTACGGGATCGCCCGCAGGACCAGTCCGAGGCCGTTCTGCAGGCGGTAGGCGTTGCCGCGGAACCGCCCGCGCCCGATCAGGGCGTAGGCGAGGTCGACCTGTCCGTCGCGCTGGAGCGTGGCGAGTTGCTGGGCGTCGAGCAGTTCGTCGAGCAGGGAACGGACGCGCTCGAGGGTGAGCGGCGCCTCGCCGGTGAAGACGAGCTCACCGAGCTTGCGGATCAGCAGCCGCTCGCCGCTGACGATGTGGACGTCGCTGGCGCCGTGCCGCACCACCGCCTCGAGGAGATGGTCGATGGCGCGCGCCCGCGACCCTCCGGTCGGCTGCGGGATCGGCTGCGTGGTCAGGGTCGAGGGGCGTTCGGGGGCGGCCGGCCTGGGCGTTGCCGCCGCTGCTCCGGCCGGCGCCGCTGCGGCTGGCGCGGCTGCGCCCGGTCCGCCTGCCGCTGCCGCTGCATTGCGGGCCAGCACCTGCTGCTGCAGCTCGAGCAGCCGGGTGAGCTGGGCCGGCTGCAGCAGCCCCATTTCCACCAGCACGTCGCCGAGCGGGCGGGTGCCGCCCTCGTGCGCCTGCTGGCGCGTCGCCTCCGCCAGCTGGTCGGGGGTGACCAGCTTGTAGTGGGTGGCCAGCTGGCCGAGCAGGCGGTTCTCCATCCGGTTTTCCATGCCGATCGCAGCCCCGAGCTTAGCCGACCCGGCCGCCCGTGGGCAGCAGCAGGTCGATCGCCACCGCTGCCAGCAACCAGAGGGCGAGCAGGCCGTTGGCGAGGAAGAAGGCGGCGTCGAGCCGCGACAGGTCGCCCGGCCGGACCAGGCTGTGCTGCCAGGCGAGCAGCGCCACGCAGCCGGCCCAGCCGACGGCGTACGGCCAACCGAGCGGTCCGGCATAGACGAGCGGCACGACGGCCAGCAGGACGATCGTCACCAGGTGCAGCCCGCCGGAGATCCAGAGCGCGGCGCGGGTGCCGAACCGGGCCGGGATCGAGTGCAGCCCGGTCGCCCGGTCGAACGCCTCGTCCTGCAGGGCGTAGAGGACGTCGAAGCCGGCCGTCCAGGTCAGCACCGCCGCGGCGAGCACGAACGGCGCCGGCGCGAGGCGGCCGGTCACCGCGGCCCAGGCTCCGATCGGCGCGCCGCCGAGGGCGAGGCCGAGCAGCAGGTGCGACAGCCAGGTGAACCGCTTGGCGTAGCTGTAGCCGAGCAGGACGACGACCGCGATCGGCAGCAGCGCGAGGCAGAGCGGATTGAGCTGCCAGGCGGCGAGCGCCAGCACGGCGAGGCTGGCGACGACGAACAGGGCGACGAAGCCGCGCCCGACCAGCCCGGCCGGCAGCGCCCTCCCCGCGGTGCGCGGATTGGCGGCGTCGATCCGCTGGTCGACCAGCCGGTTGAACGCCATCGCCGCCGAACGCGCCCCCACCATCGCGACGAGGATCCAGCCGATCACCCGCCCCTCCGGCCACCCCCCGGCCGCGAGCAGCATCCCGATCAACGCAAACGGCAGCGCGAACAGCGTGTGCTCGATCTTGATCATCTCGAGCACGACGCGCAGCTGGCGGACGGCCGAGGACGCAGTCACGTGCCGTTCGCCAGTGCAGTAGCCCCCGGGTCGTCCGGACAGGGTCCCGGCGCCGACCGCAGGCATTGCCATGGACGTGGCCTCGTCACGCGTCGCACTGTGCCGGATTCTACGGCGGTACGGACTGCTGCGAGCGCAACGCGAGGTCGCTCCTGAGTGCAAGGCCCCGGCCGTTCGATCGGAGCCAAGGACAGAGTGTGCCCACCCCGATCGCACGCCCGCCGAGGTCGACGCGCTGCTGGCTGCAATGCGCGGCGACCGCTAGTGCGCCCTCGCGAGTCCGCGAATCCATCGCCCCGCGAGCCGGCCCGTTCGATGATGCGGTGGTACGTCGACACTTCCGTCGCCCTGCACGCCGTGCTGCCGTGGGGTGACCTGCGCGCGCAGCGCTGGTTGGACGCCTGCGCTGCTCGGCACGAGCAGCCGTACGCGTCCTCGCTGCTGCAGCTCGAGCTGACCCGCGCGCTGCGACGCGTGCGCCTGGAACTCGAGCTCGCGGCGCCGCTGCTGCGACGCGTGAACCTGCTGCGCATCGACGACGGTGAGCTGCACTTCGCGGCCAGCATCGAGCCGCATGTCCGGTCGCTCGACGCGATCCACCTGGCCGCCTGCTTCCTGCTCGGCCCCGACATCCGGCTGGCCACCCACGACGCGGGCATGCTCGAGGTCGCCGCCGGGCTCGGGATCGACGCTGTCGATCCGCTGGCCTGGCGCCGCGGTACGTCGGGCAGCCCGCCTCAGCCGCCGGGGGCGAGGGGGGGCGGGGGAGTGGCGCCGATGCGGCGGGCGATGCGCAGCGAGAGTTCGAGTGCCTGCTCGTAGTTGAGGCGGGGGTCGACGGTCGAGCGGTAGTCGCGGCCGAGGTCCGCGGCGGCGAGCCCGCGAGCGCCGCCGGTGCACTCGGTCACGTTCTCGCCGGTCAGCTCGACGTGGACGCCGCCGAGGCGTGTGCCGGCGGCGGCGTGCACGTCGAACGCCCGCTCGAGCTCGGCCAGGATGTCGTCGAAGCGCCGCGTCTTGCGGCCGTCCTCGGTGCGCGCCGTGTTGCCGTGCATCGGATCGCAGCACCAGAGCACCGTGCGGCCGTCGGCGCGCACCGCCTCGAGCAGCGGCGGCAGCGCGTCGGCGATCTGGCCGGCGCCGAAGCGGTGGATCAGCGTCAGCCGCCCGGGCTCGTTGGCCGGATGGAGCTTGTCGAGCAGCCGGCGCAGCCGGTCGGGCGTCGTCCCGGGGCCGATCTTGACCGCCACCGGATTGGCCACGCCGCGGAAGAACTCGACGTGCGCGCCGTCCGGATCGGCGGTGCGCAGCCCGATCCACGGGAAATGAGTCGCGAGGTCGTACCAGCCGTCGCGGTGGGGCACCCGGCGCGTCTGCGCCTGCTCGTAGTGGAGGTGCAGGCCTTCGTGCGAGGTGTAGAAGTCGACCCGGCTGGTTTCGCTCACCGGCTGGCCGGCCAGCGTCTCCATGAAACGCAGCGACTCGCCGATCGCCGCCACCATGCGGCGGTACTCGGCGCCGAGCGGCGAGTGATCGACCCAGTCGAGGTCCCAGTACTCCGGGTGGTGGAGGTCGGCGAAGCCGCCCTCGACCAGCGCGCGGATGAAGTTGATCGTCAGGCCGGACCGCTCGTAGGCGCGCAGCAGGCGCTCCGGATCGGCGCGGCGCTCGGCCGGCGTCGCGCCGGGGCCGTTGATCAGATCGCCGCGATAGACCGGCAGCAACTGGCCGCCGACCTCCTCGACCTCGGCTGAACGCGGCTTGGCGTACTGGCCGGCGAAGCGCCCGACGCGGATCACCCGCCGCCGCGTGCCGTAGACCAGGACCAGGCTCATCTGCAGCAGGATCTTGAGCTTCGAGGTGATCTCGTCCGCCGAGCAGGCGTCGAAGCTCTCCGCACAGTCGCCCCCCTGGAGCAGGAAGGCATCCCCGGCCGCCGCCGCAGCGATCTGGCGCTTGAGCGCCTCGACTTCCCAGGAGGTGACGAGCGGTGGCAGGAGGGCGAGCGCCCGGAGGACCGTGGCAAGCTGCTGCGGGTCGTCGTAGCGCGGCTGCTGGAGAACCGCCAGACGCTGCCAGGAGTCGGGCGCCCAGCCCGCGGCTGCGATCACGCCGGGCCGGCGTGCAGGGGGAAGCGGCGGCAGAGCTCCCGCACCTCGCCGCGCACCCGCTGGCAGACCGGCGCGGCCGCGGCCGCCGCGTCGCCATCGCCGCCCGCCGCCGCGGCGGCCAGCACCTCGGCGATCCAGCCGGCGGTCCGGTCCATCTCCGCCGCGCCGAGGCCGCGGGTGGAGACTGCGGCGGTGCCGATGCGGATTCCGGACGCGACCATCGGCGAGTTGGTGTCGAACGGGATGGTGTTCTTGTTGACCGTGATGCCGGCGCGGTCGAGCAGACCTTCGGCGAGCTTGCCGGTCAGGCCGCGGCCCGCCACGTCGAGCAGGAACAGGTGGTTGTCGGTACCGCCCGAGACGATCCGGAAACCGTGGCCGGCGAGCGCCTCGGCGAGGCGGGCGGTGTTGGCAACCACCCGCTCCTGGTAGGCGCGGAAGCCGGGCGAGAGCGCTTCACCGAGCGCCGCCGCCTTGGCCGCGATGACGTGCATCAGCGGTCCACCCTGCAGGCCGGGGAAGACGGCGCGGTCGATCTCCTTGGCAAACTCCTCGCGGCACATCACCAGGCCACCGCGCGGACCACGCAGCGTCTTGTGAGTCGTCGTGGTGACGAAATGGCAGTGCGGCACCGGCGACGGATGGAGACCGGTCGCGACGAGGCCGGCGATGTGCGCCATGTCTGCCATCAGCAGCGAGCCCGCCTCGTCGGCCACGGCGCGGAAGCGCTCGAAGTCGATCACCCGGCTGTAGGCGGACGCTCCGGCGACGATCAGCTTCGGGCGGTGCTCGAGCGCCAGCCGGCGCAGCTCGTCGTAGTCGATCCGCTCGCTCGTCCGGTCGACCCCGTAGGCGACCACTTCGAAGTCACGTCCCGAGTAGGAGAGGCGATGGCCGTGGGTCAGATGTCCGCCACAGGCCAGGTCCATGCCGAGCAGCGTGTCGCCGGGCCGCAGCATCGCGAAGTAGACCGCCATGTTGGCGGACGTTCCCGAGTGCGGCTGCACGTTGACGTGCTCGGCCCCGAACAGCTGCCGCGCCCGCTCGATGGCCAGCGACTCGACCTCGTCGACGACCTCGCAGCCGCCGTAGTAGCGGCGCCCCGGGTAGCCCTCGGCGTACTTGTTGGTGAGCACCGAGCCGGTCGCCTCGTTGACCGCGGGGCTGGCGAAGTTCTCGGAGGCGATCAGCTCGAGCCCCTCCTCCTGGCGCCGCCGCTCGGCGTCGATCAGGCGGGCCAGTTCGGGATCCGAGGCGGCGAGCGGCTGGCGGTTCATGAGGCGCTCCGATCGGGCTCGTCCATCTTGGCGAGCCGGCGCTGGTGGCGTCCCCCCTCGAAAGGCGTGTCGAGGAAGACATTGAGGATCGCCTCGGCGAGCGCCGGCGCGACGACGCGGGCGCCGAGGGCCAGGACGTTGGCGTCGTTGTGGGCGCGGGCCAGGCGCGCCGTGAACAGGTCGTTGCAGGCGGCGGCGCGGACGCCGGGCCGCCGGTTGGCCGCGATCGCCATGCCGACGCCGGTGCCGCAGACCAGCAGACCGCGCTCGGAGCGGCCGGAAGCGACTATGTCGGCAACCTGACGGGCCCAGTCGGGGTAGTCGGTCGAGTCCGGCGAGTGGGTGCCCAGATCCTCGACGGCATGCCCGTCGGCGGTGAGGGCGTCCACCAGCCGCATCTTCAGCTCGAAACCGGCGTGATCGGCGGCGACCACGATGCGCACGGGGACGGGCCCGCCGCGCTCAGGAACCGGTCGGCTCGCCTTCGGGGGCGTCCGCCGGAGCCTCGTCCTTCTTCTTGCGGGTAGCCGGCTTGCGCGCCGGCTTCTTCTCGGCGTCGGCGCCCTCGGCCTTCCGAGGGGTGCTCTTGCGGGCCGGCTTCTTCTCGGCGGCCTCGGCCGGGGCCTCGTCGGGCGCCGCCTCACCGCGCCGCTTCGAACTGTCCGGGCGGGCCGTCTTGCGCAATGCCACCTGCGCCGCCTCGCGGCTGCGGAGGCGCTCGCCCCGCCGTTTCCGGCGCCGGCGCAGTTCTCGATCTCTCTCCCTCATCGGTCGTATCTCCCTTTGGATCGTGGACTCTATCAAGCGGGGCGCCGAGCCGCGTGCTACCCTGAGAGGCCCACGGACCTGCCGCACCGACCCGACCTGCCGGCCGCCCCGATGCCTCCGTCCCGCTTCCGTCTCGCCACCCTCGGTGTTGGGCTCGCCCTGTGCGCGGCACTCAGCGTGGGGCTCCTGGGCGCCTGCCGCGGCCCGGCCGCTCCCGCCGGTGGGCGCCCTCCCGACGTGCTGCTGCTGGTCGTCGACACACTGCGGGCCGATCGCCTCGGCAGCCACGGTTACGACAAGCCGACCTCGCCGCGCCTCGACGCTCTGGCCGCCGAGGGGGTGCGCTTTGCCAACGCCGTCGCTCCGTCGACCTGGACCAAGCCGTCGATGGCGGCCCTGTTCACCGGGCGCTATCCGAGCGAACTCGGGCTGGCGGGCGAGGAGACCACCGAACTCGAGAAGACCACCGCCGTGCTGCCGGAATCGGTCGAGCTGCTCGCCGAGCGGTTCGCGCGCGGCGGCTACCGAACCCTGGCGGTGCTCAATCAGATCCACCTCGATCCGCGCTGGGGCTTCGCACGCGGCTTCGAGCAGTACCGGCGGCTGGATCACTTCGACGCTTTCGCCCTCAACGACGAGCTGCGGGGGCTGCTGGCGGCCGACGACGGGCGCCCGGTATTCGCCTGGCTGCACTACTTCGACGTGCACTGGCCGTACGTGCGCGAGGTGCGGGGCCTGCCCGAGGACCTGTTCGGTCCGCGCGACCTGGGCGCGCTGTCGCCCCGTATCTCGATGCACGAGATCGTCGCGCAGATGACGGCCCGGCCGGACCGCGAGCTGGCCGCCCGACTGTCGAACCGCTACGACGCCGAGATCCGCTATGCCGACGAGGCCGCCGGGGCGATGCTCGACTTCCTGGCGCGCACCGGGCGGCTCGACAACACGATCGTCGTCGTGACCGCCGACCACGGCGAGCAGTTCCTCGAGCACGGCGAGTTCGGCCACGGCAACCTGCCCTACGACGAAGAGGCGCGCATTCCGCTGATCGTCCGCACCCCGGAGCGATTCGGCTTTACCCCGGGCGTGCGCCGTCAGCCGGCCAACCTGCTCGACGTCGGGCCGACGCTGCTGGAGCTGGCCGGCCTGGAAGCCGATCCCACGGCCCGCGGTCGTTCGCTGGTGGCCGCGCTCGGCGGCACCGATGCGCCGGGCGGCGCGGTGCTCACCCAGACCGACCGCGCGTGGGCGGCGCGCGGCGCGCGCCACAAGCTGATCCGCTTCACCGCCGGCCGGCAGGAGTTCTACGAACTGGCCTCCGATCCCGGAGAACTCGACGACCGTGCCGCGGCAGGCTGCACCGGCCCTTGCGCCGCGCTGGCCGACTTCCTCACCCAGCTCGCCGGCCGGCTCGAGACGGGGGGCGGCACGAGTTCGGGCGTCGAGCTCACGGCCGAGGAGACCGAGCAGCTGCGGAGCCTGGGCTATCTCTGATTGCCGCCGGGCCCGACGCAGTCTGCGCGGCGTGCTCCGCTGCGGGGCCGTCGCTCTGTTCCTGCCGCTGGCCGCCTGCCAGCCGCCAGCGCGCCCGCCGGACGTGATCGTGGTGCTCATCGACACCCTGCGTGCCGACCGGCTCGGGGCGGCGGGTTATCCGCTTCCCACCACGCCGGCGATCGACGCGGTGGCGCGCCAGGGCGTCTACTTCACCCGGGCCTACTCGGCCGCGACCTGGACCAAGCCGGCCATCGCCTCGCTCTTCACCGCCCTGCACCCGTCCGAGCACGGCATCCGGCGCCAGTTGCGCGAGACCGGGCCGAAGGTCCGCTCGCAGCGCCTGCCCGACTCGCTGCCGACTCTGGCCGAGCAGTTTCGCGCCGGCGGCTGGACGACCCTCGCCACGGTGCGCCAGGTGAACCTGCGCAAGAAGTACGGCTTCTCGCGCGGCTTCGACGAGTGGGAGATGCCGCGCGGCGCCGACGCCTTTGCGATGGTCGACGCGTTCCTCGCCAGTCTCGACCGCGCCGGAAGCGAGCGGCCGGTATTCGGCTACCTGCACGTGATCGACGTCCACTGGCCGTACGTCGAGCGCCTGCCCGACCTGGCGGAGGACGCCTTCGGCGCGATCGGACCGGAGGACCGCGGCCACGTGGCGCGCGAGGCGATCCAGGCGGCGCGCCGCGAGAAGTTCGCCGGCTTCGACGTCGCGGCACTCGCCGCCGCCTACGACCACGGGGTGGCCTTCACCGACCGCGCGATCGGCCGGCTGGTCGAAGGACTCCGGGAGCGGGGGCGCTGGAGCGACACGATCTTCGTCGTCACTTCAGATCACGGCGAGGGGTTCCTCGAGCACGGCCGGCTCGAGCACACCTTCGCTCCCTTCGAAGAGGTGGCGCGCATCCCGCTCGTCGTGCATCTGCCGCAGCGGCGGATGCCGCCGCCGGGGGAGCGGCGTTCGATCGTCAGCCTCACCGACCTCGGGCCGACGCTCGTCGAGCTGGCCGGCCTGCCGGCCTGGGAGGGGGTCTCCGGCCGCAGCTTTGCCGCGGTCGTCGCCGGGCGCGAGGAGTTCGGGCGCTCCGCCTGGATCGAGTCGGAGGATGCGCGAGCCCTGCGCCGGGGCGACACCAAGCTGATGCGGCGCTGGCGTCGCGTTCACTTCTGGGACCTCGCCGCCGACCCCGGGGAGCGGCACAATCTGGCCGTCGACGGCTGCACGGGACCGTGCGCCGAAGAGCACCGCGCGCTGCAGGCCATGGCGGACTCCATGCGCCTGCCTCCCACCCCCGACGGCGCCGTCGCCGCTCCGGACGAAGTCCAGAGCCTGCGCGAACTCGGCTATCTCTGAGGAGCGGGGCCGCGCGACTCAGCCCCGTGTCGGCTAGGGAGCGCGCCGAGCCGGCATCCGTCAGTTGCCACCCAGCCGCGCGATCCGCTCGCTGGCAAGGTCACGCAGCGCGTAGTCCAGGACTTCGTGCTCCGAGTCGAGGAAGCGCTCGGCGGCCACGGCGAGCGTGCGGGCTTCCGCTGAGCGGTCGAGGCGGGCCAGCAGTTCAGCGTGCAGGAGCATGTAGAGGCCGCGGCCTTCGGTGACCAGCGGTTCGAGTTGTTCGAGCTCGGCGAGGATGGCGGCGGGTGGGGCGCCGGCGGCGAGCTGAAACTCCAGGGCGAGCAGGCTCCATTCCCAGCCGAAGCCGAGGTCGGGCAGATCGATCGGCGGGATCCGTGCACCTCCGTCGCCGGCGCGCCAGTCCACGTAGGTTCGCATGAGGCTGACGACGGGGTGGTCGTCCTCCCAGCCATAGGCCGTTCGATACCAGGCGATGGCGGCGCGGGCGTCGGCCGGGCGACCGAGCTCCACCGCTGCAGTGACCTCGGCGAGGAGGGCGTCCTTGCGGTCCTTGCCCAGGTGCACCGCGCCGCCTTCGAGCGACGAACGCCGGAACCACTCGCCGGCAGGCGCGAGATGCCCGGCGAGGTGAAGCGCCTCGCCGGCGTCGAAGGCGATGTCGGAGGCGTAGTCCGGCTCGGCCGTGCGCAGCGCCACGAAGCGGTCGAGGCCGGTGGGCAGGTCGCCGCTGCGGATGCGGGCGCCGGCTGCGAAGCGCGCGGCCATCTGGGCCAGTAGCGGCTCGTCGGCCTCGCGGGCGAGTGTCTCGGCGCGGACGGCCTCGTCCGCTGCGAGCTGCCACTCCGCGACGTCCAGGAGGCGCAGCACCTCGCGGAGGCTCGCGTACGCCGCCTCCCGCCTGCCGGCCTGCGCGTCGGTTGCCGGAAGCCCGGTCCGGTCGCTGCCGTCGAAGCGCAGGTCGCGGCGTCGGCCATCCTCGAGGCGTAGATGCAGGAGGTCTGCCGCCTCGTCCACGGTCAGCTGCTGGATCCCCTGGCGGCCGAGCAGGACCTGCCAGGCCAGGGTGGGGCCCTCGGAGGGGCGCAGCTCCTGGCTCGCGGCGAGGCCGAGGGTGGGTACGACCACCCCCTCGCCGATCCAGGGGACGACGCGGACCGCAGTCAGGGTACGCGTGCGTCGCAGGATGCTGCTCCAACCGGGCAGTAGCAGCTCCCGCCGGCCGTCGCCGTCCAGGTCGACCGCCGCGGCGAGCGGTGCCTGGTGCCCGGCGCCGACAAACAAGGCCCGCACGCGGTCGACAGCGGGCTCGTACAGCATCACGATCGACGGCCAGGACGGCAGGTGGTTGAGGAAGATGAGGACCTCGTCGATGCCGTCCTCGTCGAGGTCGATCGCCTCGATCCGGGGGACGTAGCTGGCGCTGAAGAGCGGAAAGGCGCGGAGTGCCTCGCCGAGATCGACCCGCCGCACGGTCGCGCCGGTCGCTGGATCGAGTAGCTCCATCGGGATCGTGCCGTCGCTGCCCACCGACCACTGCCGGTAGCGGATGACCGCCAGGGCGCGGCCGCCGCGGTGGTCGAAGCGCACGAGCGGGACGTCGGTGATGGCGCTCATCCGCGTCTGGGCGTCCGCCACGGTCCACAGCCGCTCGCCGCCCGGGCCGTAGGCGATGACTTCGCCGGCTTCGATGCGCAGCCCCTGGAAATCGGGTGGTGCGGACCGCACGGCCAGCCAGGCGACGACTCCGGCCAGCGCCACGGCAGCGCCGATCGCCACCCAGCGCAGCGTGCGCCGTCGGCGTGCGGGCGAGCGGTGGGCACGCAGATCGGCCAGCGCAGCGGTGGCAGAGTCGTAGCGCCGCGCGAGGTCGGGCTCGAGCAGGCGCTCGACCCAGTCGGCCAGCCAGGGCGGGGTCTCGGGCCGCCGGGCGAGTAGCTCGGCAGCCGAGAGAGGACTGCGCCTGCGCGCCAGGACGTTGGCGAGCGTGCTCGTGGCGTCGCCCGGCAGCTGGCCGAGAAGCGCCTCGGCGATGGTCATACCCAGCGAGTAGAGGTCGGACTGGAAGGTCGCCTCCTCGCCGCGCACGATCTCGGGCGGCAGATAGGCAAGCGTGCCGACGAAGGTCGAGTCGAGGGTGAGGCGGGTGTCGCCGGTGTCGAGCTTGCGGGCGACGCCGAGATCGCCGAGCTTCAGGTCGTCGATCTCAGCGTGGCCATCGGGAGCGGTGAGCAGCAGAATGTTCGACGGCTTGACGTCGCGATGCACGATGCCGGCCGCGTGCAGCGCGCCGAGCGCCTCGAGCAACGCATCGGCGAGCCGGAGCGTTTCATCGATCGGCAGCGGACCGCTCTGCTCGATCCGCGCCGAGAGCGGGGCGCCGTCGACCTTTTCGAGCACGAGGTAGAGCAGCTCGCCTTCGACGCCGAGGTCGAAGGCGCGCACGAGGTTGGGATGGACGACGTCGCGGGCGAGGGCGGCTTCGCTGCGGAAGCGGCGCTCGGAGATCGGGTCGGTGCGGTCGGCGCGGCGCAGCTTGAGGGCGACGGGCCGCTTGAGGTCGTGGTCCCACGCGTCGTAGACGATGCCGAAGCCGCCGCGGCCGAGTTCGGCGCGCAGTTCGTAGCGACCGGCGATGCGCTGGCCGGGGAGCAGCCCGAGGGGGGTGACGCCGGCGCCGTCAGTCAGCGGAGCGGTGCCGGGGGTGTCCACCACGCGCGCGATCCTATCGGGACGCGTTCTGGCAGCGCAGCGGCCGCTGGTGGTGGCCGGGGTGCGGATCCTCGTCAGGGGCTTGGTCGGTACCCCGGGCTCTCTCACGAATAGCCGCTGGAGGACGGGGCCCCCCGCCACGGCGCCCCTGCCGACCGTCCGCACCCCGGCTCTCGGCGGTGGGTGGCTGCTGGGGCCGTGTGCTGCGGCCGTGTGCTGCGGCGGCTGCCTCTATAGGGGGAGGTTGCCGTGCTTCTTGGCGGGGACGTTCTGGCGTTTGCCGGCGAGTTGGCGCAGGGCGCGGACGAGGGCCGGGCGGGTGGTGCGGGGTTCGATGACCGCGTCGACGAAGCCGCGTTCGGCGGCGATCCACGGGTTGGAGAAGCGGGCCCGATACTCGGCGATCTTCTCGGCGCGCACGCGGGCGGCGTCCTCACCGGCCTTCTCGAGGTCGCGGCGGTAGAGGATGTTGACCGCCCCCTCGGGCCCCATGACCGCGATCTCGGCGGTCGGCCAGGCCAGGTTGACGTCGGTGCGCAGGTGCTTGGACGCCATCACGCAGTAGGCGCCGCCGTAGGCCTTGCGGGTGATCACCGTGATCTTCGGCACCGTCGCTTCGGCGTAGGCGTAGAGCAGCTTGGCGCCGTGCTTGATGATGCCGCCGAACTCCTGCTGGGTGCCGGGCAGGAAGCCGGGCACGTCCTCGAAGGTGATGAGCGGAATGCCGAAGGCGTCGCAGAAGCGCACGAACCGGGCGCCCTTGAGCGAGGCGTCGATGTCGAGCACCCCGGCCAGGTAGTTGGGCTGATTGGCCACGATGCCGGCAGTGCGCCCGGCCAGGCGGCCGAAGCCGACGACGATGTTGCGCGCGTACTGCGCGTGCACCTCGAGGAAGCGCCCGTCGTCGACGATCCGCTCGATCAGCTGCTTGATGTCGTACGGCTTGTTGGGATCGGCTGGCACCAGCGTGTCGAGCGCCGGCTCCACCCGGTCGGGATCGTCGTCGGTGGCGACGACGGGCGGCTCGTCGAGGTTGTTCGACGGCAGGTAGGAGAGCAGCTCGCGGATCCCCATCAGACAGGCGGCGTCGTTGCCGTGCGTGAAGTGGCAGACGCCGCTGCGGGCGGCGTGCGTGGTCGCCCCGCCCAGCTCCTCCTTGGAGACCTCCTCGTGGGTCACCGTGCGGATGACCTCCGGACCGGTGACGAACATGTAGCTCGTCCCCTCGACCATGTGGATGAAGTCGGTGATCGCCGGCGAGTAGACCGCGCCACCGGCACACGGGCCGAGGATCGCCGAGATCTGCGGCACTACCCCGGAGGCGAGCGTGTTGCGCAGGAAGATGTCGGCGTAGCCGCCCAGCGAGGCGACGCCTTCCTGGATCCGGGCGCCGCCCGAGTCGTTGAGGCCGATCACCGGCGCTCCGGCCTCCATCGCGAGGTCCATCACCTTGCAGATCTTGCGCGCGTTGGTCTCCGAGAGCGAGCCGCCGAAAACCGTGAAGTCCTGCGCGAACAGGTAGACCAGCCGGCCGTCGATGGTGCCGCAGCCGGTGATCACGCCGTCGCCGGGCACCTCCTGGCGGTCCATGCCGAAGTCGCGGCAGCGGTGGACGACCAGCGCGTCGATCTCCGAAAACGAACCGGCGTCGAGCAGCAGCTCGATCCGCTCGCGCGCGGTGAGCTTGCCGTCGCGGTGCTGGCGCTCGACACGCTCGGCCCCGCCACCGGCGCGCGCCGCCGCGAGGCGCGCCCGCAGCTCGTCGGTCCGGCTCGGCTCTGACCCGTTCTCACTCATGTCGTCTCCACGTCTCCGGCGGGCACTGCCGGCGATCCTATCGTCCGCCGATTGCGTACAATGCCGGGCGACGCCCGAGAGGAGGCCGGCATGCCGTTCTGTCCCCAGTGTCGCAGCGAGTTCCGCCCCGGATTCGACCGCTGTTCGGACTGCGACGTGGCGCTGGTCGAGACCCTGCCGCCCGAGCGTCACCCGGAACCGAACTACGAGCTGTTGATGGCTACCGCGGACCCGGATCTGCTGCCGCTCGTGCGCTCGGCCCTCGAGGCGGCCGGCATTCCGTACGTCGCCGAGGGCGGCGCGGCGACCAGCATGCTGCCGCTCGGCCCGGCCGCCGCCAGCGCGCACAGCGGGGTGGCGGTGGAGATCCTGGTGCCGCGCGATCGGCTGGCCGAGGCCCAGGCGCTGTTCGAGGACGGCGTCGAGATCGACGGCGAGCTGCCCGAGGAGCTGCGCGAGGAGCTCGCGTCGGACCCCGACGGCGACGACTGAAGCTGGCCGACCTTGGCTGACGGCGGCCGGTTGCCGGCCGCGCGAAGCCTCTGATATCGTTCCGCCGCTTGGCGCTGACCCATCCGCAAGGCGGGGAGGCGTACATCAATCGGCAGGGCAGCAGGACGGCAGGGCCAGCATTCCGGGGAGCTTCCCGGCGATTCCGAATCTTCCGCGGTAGCGAGAGTCGAGGTTCCAGGGCGTGCCCGAATCCAGGCAGAGTCCGACGGAGCGCTCCGCCTGGCTGGGGATCGCCTCGAGTGGCCTCGATCTGGTGATCGTGATCGCCGGCGGCCTCGGCCTCGGCTGGTGGCTGGATCGCCGCTACGGCTGGTACCCCTGGGCGACGGTGATCGGTGCCGTGCTCGGGATGATCGGCGGGCTGACGAACTTTCTGCGCGCCGCGCTCGCCCAGTCGCGGCGGGCGCAGGCGGCGGATCGCCGGCGCGCCGACGGGAGGGACGATGCCCCCTGAAGGAATGATCGCCTTCGGATGGGGCCTGGCGGCCGGTCTGGCGGCCGGCGCGGTGCCGCTGATCGCACTGCTGCGCGGAGCGGGCCGGCCGGCGGGACCGAAGCGGATGCTGGCGCTGACCGCGGTGCGGTTCGCGCTCACGCTGCTCGCCGCGGGGCTGCTGGCGCTGCTGCTGGAGCGGCCCGCGACGGTGCGGGCGTTTCTGGGGCTGGCGCTCGCCTACGGGCTGCTGCTGGTGATCGAAACCTGGTGGGCGACGGCGCAGGCGCGCCGCGCCGGAGCGGTGGAAGCGGCGAAGAGGAGAAGCGAAGTTGGCCAGTGACAATCCGCTCGGACACGTCGTCCAGCATCCGATGGTCGAAGTTCCGGCCGACCTCGGCGTCCTGACGCCGCACGGCGAGATCACCATCCTCTCCGACCAGATCCTGATGATGATCGTGGCCGGCCTGCTGCTGACCCTGTTCGTGCCGATGGCGGTGCGCCGCCGGGCCGGCTCGGACGTCATCGGGCGGCTGGTGCCGACCGGGTGGGCGAATCTGTTCGAGACGGTCTGCCAGTACCTGCGCAAGGAGGTCGCCGAGCCGGTGCTCGGGGCCCACACCGACCGCTTCATCCCCTACGTGTGGAGCGCCTTCTTCTTCGTGCTGACGGTCAACGTGCTCGGCCTGCTGCCGATCGCGCCGCTATCGGCATTCGGAGGGCTGCACCTGGGCGGCACGGCGACCGGCAACATCTGGGTCACCGCGACCCTGGCGATCCTCACCCTGATCATGATGGTGGTCAACGGCCTGCGCTTCGGCGGCAAGGCCTACATCGCGCACTTCTGCCCCGGCCCGCTGGCGCTGGCGCCCCTGCTGGTGCCGGTCGAGCTGATCGGCCTGGTGGCCAAGACGTTCGCCCTCGCCGTCCGTCTGTTCGCCAACATGATGGCGGGCCACATCCTGCTCGGCGTCCTGGTCGGTCTCATCCTGGCGGCCGGGCAGTCGCTGGGCACGGCCGGCGGCTTCGGCATCGGAGCGCTGGTCGTCGCCGGCGCGGTGGCGATCAGCCTGCTCGAGGTCTTCGTGGCCTTTCTGCAGGCGTTCATCTTCAGCTTCCTGACGGCGCTGTTCATCGGCATGTCCGTCAACGTTCATCACGACCATCACGAGCACGAGCACGCCGACGGGGCCGAGCCGCATCCGGCCGGCGCCGGCCACTGACTTCGAACGTCCACTCCCGGCGGAGGGCGGCAATCCCTCCCCGGCATCTGAACCACCCACGACAAGGGGAACCGTCATGAACCGCAGCAAGCTCGCCAAGATCGCCACCGTCGCCGGCCTCGCGCTGGTCGTCGCTCCCGCCGCCTTCGCCGCTGATGCCGAGGGCGCTGCCGTTGCCAGCAACGCGCTCGCCAACCTGGGCGGCGCGATCGGCGCCGGCCTCGCCGTCATCGGTGCCGGCATCGGCATCGGTCGCGTCGGCGGCTCGGCCGTCGAGTCGATGGCGCGTCAGCCCGAGGTGGCCGGCCAGATCAACACCGCGATGATCGTCACCGCGGCCATGATCGAAGGCGCGGCGCTGTTCGCGGTGCTCGGCGGCTTCCTCGCCGCCATCAAGTAAGCCCTCTCGCCCGGCAATTCAACTGAACCGGGGTCCGTTCGGCACCGAGTGCGGTGCCGACGGACACCGTCGAGGGAGTCTCGATGAATCACCGCAAGTCATGGATGCTGGCCTTCGCTGCGGCGCTTGCCGTGGCGCCGGCTTTCGCGGCCGAGGGCGCCGAGCCGGGCGGAGTGTTTGCCGGCAACGTCGGCAACGCCCTGTGGACGCTGGTCATCTTCGGCCTCGTCGTCCTCGTTCTCGGCAAGTTCGCCTGGAAGCCGATCCTGCAGGGCCTGCAGCAGCGCGAGCAGTTCATCCGCGCGTCGCTCGAGCAGGCCAAGCGGGATCGCGACGAGGCCGAAGCGCGGCTGCGCGAGTACACGGACCGGCTCACCGCCGCGCGCGGCGAGGCGACCGCAATCGTCGACGAGGCGCGCAACGACGCCGAAGTCGTGCGGCGCCGGATCGAAGACGAGGCGCGGGCCGAGGCGGCCCTGATCGTCGAGCGCGCGCGGCGCGAGGTCGGCATCGCCGCCGAGACGGCCAAGAAGGAGCTCTACGAAACCTCCGCGCGGCTGGCCACCGAGCTGGCCGGCCAGCTGATCGGGCGTGAGGTCAACGCTGCCGACCACGAGCGGTTGATCCGCGAGGCGATCGACCGGATCGAGAGCGGGACGAACTGACCGTGGCGAGCGACCAGCAGTCGGCCGACCTGGCGCGCATCTGGGCGGTGGCGCTGATGCGCGTCGCCGAGGAGCAGGGCGTCGCCGAGCAGGTCCTCGACGAGATCGAGGGGATCGTCGCCTACGCGGCGGAGAACCCGGCGGTCGGCCGGACGCTGCTGTCGGCGGTCAGCCCGGCCGATCAGCGGCGGGCGTCGCTCGAGCGTGTGCTGCGCGGTCGGGTGACCCCGGTTTTCGCCGACTTCGTCCAGGTGCTCGAGCGCAAGGGGCGCATCGAGCTGCTGCCGGCTGTCGCCCGCGCCTACCGCGCGGCGCTGCAGGAGGCGCGCGGCATCGTCGACGTGGAGGTCGTCTCGGCGGTGCCGCTCGACGACAGTCAGCGCAACCGCGTCGCCGCGGCGGTGCGCAAGCGCAGCGGTCTGGCTGCCCGGCTCGTCGAGCGCGTCGATCCGGCGCTGCTCGGCGGGCTGGTGGTCCGGGTCCGCGATACGAAGTTCGATTCCAGTCTGGGAGCCCGCCTCGAGCGCACGCGTCACGCGCTGCTCGAGCGCGCCACCCGGGAGATCATTGAGGGCCGCAACCGGTCCTCCGAGGAGAAGAGATGAAATTCCGCGTCGACGAGATCAGCTCGGTCATCGCCGAGGAGATCCGCTCGTTCCGCTCCGAACTCGACCTGGCAGAGACCGGCAAGGTGCTGCAGGTCGGCGACGGTATCGCCCAGGTCTACGGCCTCTCCAACGCCATGTCGGGCGAGCTGGTGCAGTTCTCCACCGGCGCCTACGGCCAGGTGTTCAACCTCGAAGAGAGCTCGGTGGGCGTGGTCATTCTCGGCGACTTCCTCGAGATTCGCGAGGGCGACGAGGTCCGGCGCACGGGTGAACTGCTCTCGGTCCCGTGCGGCGAGGCGCTGATCGGCCGCGTGGTCGATCCGCTCGGCCGCCCGCTCGACGGCAAGGGCGTGGTGGAAACGCCGCACCGGCGCCCGCTCGAGTACAAGGCGCCCGGCATCGCGCAGCGCCAGCCGGTCACCGAGCCGCTGCAGACCGGCATCAAGGCGATCGACTCGATGATTCCGATCGGGCGCGGTCAGCGCGAGCTGATCATCGGCGACCGCAAGACGGGCAAGACCGCCATCGCTATCGACACCATCCTCAATCAGAAGGGCACCGGTGTCATCTGCGTCTACGTGGCGATCGGCATGAAGGAGTCGACGGTCGTCGGCATCGTCGAGAAGCTGCGCGAGCACGGCGCGATGGACTACACGATCGTCGTCTCGGCCGGTTCGTCCGATCCGGCGCCGCTGCAGTACATCGCGCCCTACTCGGGCGCCGCGATGGCCGAGTACTTCATGTACTCGCAGGGCCGCGCCACACTGTGCGTCTACGACGACCTCACCAAGCAGGCCGCCGCGTACCGCCAGCTGTCGCTGCTGCTGCGCCGCCCGCCGGGCCGCGAGGCTTACCCGGGCGACGTCTTCTACCTGCACTCGCGCCTGCTCGAGCGCGCCGTCAAGCTGCGCGAGGAGTACGCGGTGGTGCCGCGGGACCTGCCCGAGGACTCGACGGACCGCAGCCAGGCACGCCGGCATCCGGAAGGCCTCGCGGCTCCGGAGGACCAGCGGCCGGACGACGAGCTGGGTCTGTTCCACCGCTCGCAGGGGCGTGAGCGCGCCGAGGCCTGGCTCGCCACGCTGGCCGACCGCGACAAGCTGCGCGTCCACCGCTTCCCGGACAGCGGCGGCTCGATGACGGCGCTGCCGATCATCGAAACGCTCGAGGGTGAGGTTTCCGCCTACATCCCGACCAACGTGATTTCGATCACCGACGGCCAGATCTACCTCGAGCCGGACCTGTTCTTCGCCGGCGTCCGTCCGGCCGTCAACGTCGGCATCTCGGTGTCGCGCGTCGGCGGCAACGCGCAGCGCAAGGCGATGAAGAAGATCGCCGGCACGCTGCGTCTCGACCTGGCGGCCTTCCGCGCCCTCGAGGCGTTCTCGCAGCTGGGCACCGACCTCGACGCGGCCACCCAGCGCCAGCTCGATCGCGGCAAGCGGATGGTGGAGCTGCTCAAGCAGCCGCAGTACCAGCCGTTCGACACCTTCGATCAGGTGGTGTCGATCTTCGCCGGTACCCAGGGCGTGCTCGACGATCTGCCGATCGCCGACGTGCTGCCGTTCGAGACCGACATGCTGACGCACGTGCGCAACGAGTTCCCCGAGATCCTCGACGAGATGCGCCGCACCGGCGACCTGCCGGGCGACCTCTCGAAGCGGCTGCTCGAGGTGCTCACCAACTTCAAGGCGCAGTGGCTCAAGCGGGCCGCCGAGGCGGTCAAGCCCTGAACGGGGCGGACGCAGACCGATGGCCAATCGCCGACTGCTAGTCAAGCGCCGCAAGGCGGTGCACAACATCCGCAAGATCACGCGGACGATGCAGCTCATCGCCACGGCACGCTTCCAGGCCGCTTTCAACCGGGCGGTCGCCTCGCGGCCGTACACGGAGAAGCTGACCGAGCTGGCGGCCGACCTGTCGCGCGGCGCCGGTGAGATCGGGCATCCGCTGATGACCGCGGCCGCTCCGGACGCTCCGGTGGCCGTCGTCGTGGTCACCTCGATGCGCGGCCTGTGCGGCGGCTACAACGCCCACGTGCTGCGCGCCGCGCAGGCGCGGATGGAGGAGCTGCGGGCCGCCGGCCGCAAGGTGGAGCTGCGCGTTCACGGCAACAAGGGCATCTCCTACTTCCGGTTCCAGAAGCAGCCGATGGCGGTGCAGGACACGTCGATCGGTGACGTGCCGCGCTTCGAGAACGTCGAGAAGGTGGCGGCCCGGTTGATGGAGGACTTCCTCGCCGGGCGCATCTCGGCCGTCGAGGTGGTCTATATGCGTTTCTTCTCGGCCGGTCGTCAGCGGCCGGAGGTGGCGCGGCTGCTCCCCCTCGAGGCGGCGACGAGTGGCAGCGGCGCGGCCGAGGCGCGGCCGGTCGACTACGAGTTCCGGCCCGATCCGCGCACCCTGCTCGCCGAGCTTCTGCCGGCCATCGTCCGCATCCGCTTCTTCCAGGCCTTCCTCGACGCGGCCGTTTCCGAACAGATCGCCCGCATGGCGGCGATGAAGGCCGCCACGGACGCCTCCGAAGAGATGATCAAGAACCTCACCCGTCAGTACAACCGGGCGCGCCAGACCCACATCACGATGGAACTGCTCGACATCGTGGGCGGCGCCAACGCCCTGGCTTGAAAGGTCTCGCGATGACGACTCCCAGCACCAGCAGCAACACCGGCCGCATCACCCAGGTGATCGGCTCGACGCTCGACGCCCAGTTCGCCGAGGATCAGCTGCCCGCGATCTACAACGCCCTGCGGATCGAGGTCGGGCGCACCGTTCAGGGGGAAACCTTCCAGGAGACCCTCTGGTGCGAGGTCGCCCAGCACCTCGGCGGCGGTCAGGTGCGGGCCGTGGCGCTCGGTTCGACCGACGGCCTGCGGCGCGGCCACGAGGTCGTCGACACCGGCGCCCCGGTGACCGTGCCGGTCGGCGTCGAGACGCTCGGCCGCGTTTTCAACCTGGTCGGCGAGCCGATCGACGATCGCGGCCCGGTGGCGGCGGCGGCGCGGCGCGCCATCCATCAGACGCCGCCGGAGCTCGCCGATCTGTCGTCGAAGACCGAGATCTTCGAGACCGGCATCAAGGTGATCGATCTGCTCTGCCCGCTGGTGCGAGGCGGCAAGGCCGGCCTGTTCGGCGGCGCCGGCGTCGGCAAGACGGTCATCATTCAGGAGCTCATCGCGCGTCTGGCGCGCTTCCACTCCGGCTACAGCTGCTTTGCCGGCGTCGGCGAGCGGACCCGTGAGGGCAACGACCTGTGGCTCGAAATGCAGGAGGCCAAGATCGGTGACACCGGCAAGAGCGTCATCGATCAGACGGTGATGGTGTTCGGCCAGATGAACGAACCGCCGGGCGCCCGTCTGCGCGTCGCCCTGTCGGCCCTCACCATGGCCGAGCACTTCCGGGACCAGACCGGTGCCGATACGCTGCTGTTCATCGACAACATCTTCCGCTTCACCCAGGCGGGCTCCGAGGTGTCGGCGCTGCTCGGCCGTATGCCGTCGGCGGTGGGCTACCAGCCGACCCTGTCGACCGAGATGGGCGAGCTGCAGGAGCGCATCACCTCGACCACCCGCGGCGCGGTGACGTCGATTCAGGCGATCTACGTGCCCGCCGACGACTACACCGACCCGGCGCCGGCCAACGCGTTCACGCATCTCGACTCGACGGTGAACCTGGAGCGCTCGATCGCCGAGAAGGGCATTTACCCGGCCGTCGATCCGCTCGCCTCGTCGAGCCGCATCCTCGCCCCGGACGTCCTCGGCGAGCGCCACTACCTGGTCGCCCGTCGGGTGCAGCAGATTCTGCAGCGCTACAAGGATCTGCAGGACATCATCGCGATCCTGGGCGTCGACGAGCTGTCCGAGGACGACAAGCTGATCGTCCGCCGGGCGCGCAAGATCGAGCGCTTCCTGTCGCAGCCGTTCTTCGTCGCCGAGCAGTTCACCGGCTTCAAGGGGATCTACTGCAAGCGCGAGGACACCATCCGCTCGTTCGAGGAGCTGTGCGACGGCAAGTGGGATCACCTGCCCGACCAGGCGTTCATGTACGTCGGCTCGATCGAGGAAGCGGCCGCCAAGGCCGAGGGGATGAAGGACTGAGCCGATGGCCGGTACCTTTCGTCTGTCGGTCGTCACCCCCGAGCGCGAGGTCCTGGCAGTCGAGGTGAAGTCCGTCTCGCTGCCGGCCTTCGACGGCGAGATGGGCATCCTGCCCGGTCGCGCGCCGCTGCTCGTCCAGCTCGGATCGGGCGAGCTGCGCCTCGAGGCCGCCGACGGGGCCCGACGGGCGCTGTTCGTCTCGGGCGGTTTCGCGCAGATGATCGAGGACCGCCTCTCGGTGCTGACCGAGGAGGCGCTCGATCCGGCGACCCTGACAGCCGCCGCGGCGCGTCAGCAGCTCGAGGCGGCGCGCGCGCTGCCGGCGATCGGCGACGACGCCTGGACGCAGAAGCAGCGGGCGCTCGATCGCGCCCGTGCCCTCGGCCGCAAGGCCAGCGGCTGACGCTCCGGCGCCGCGGCGCCGAGCGGCCGCGCAATCAGGCCGCGGAGGCAGGGCCGATGCCCGACAGCTCCGAGTACGAACCGGCCTTTGGCGCAACGCCGGTCGACGACGCGGCGGCGGACGACCTCGCCCGGGTGCGGCAGGCGTTCGAGCTGGCGTCCCAGCCCTACCTGTCGACCCCCGTCTCCTGGTTTGCCTGGGCGGTGCTGCTGCCGCTGGCGGCCCTCACCAGCGCTCGCGCGGCGGCGATCGCCGGCCCGCGCGGTCTCGTGCTGCTGTGGAGCCTCACCATTCTCGTCGGCGGGCTGATCGAAGGTCGGGCGATGCTCGCGGCGCGCCGGCAGGGTCGGCGCTCGCCACTCGGCGGCTGGGCGATGGCGTTGCAGGGCAATCTGTCCGCCGTCGGCGCGGCGCTCTCGGCGGCGCTCGTGGCGCTCGACGCGGCGCGGCTGCTGCCGGGACTCTGGCTGCTGCTGCTCGGGCACTCGTTCTTCGCCCTCGGCGGCCTGGCGCTGCCGGCGATGCGGCGCGCCGGCCTGCTCTACCAGCTCGGCGGCGTGGCGGCGCTGCTGCCGGGTCTGCCGACGGCGGCGATCTTCGCCGCCAGCACGGCGCTCGGCAATTCGTGGATCGGTCTGGCGGTGGCCGCACGGCGGCGGCGGGCGCGTCAGGCCGCTTCGAGCGGCTCGAGCTCGTAGGTGCGCGAGCCGGACAGCCGGTCGGCGAGCGAGCGGCCCGAAAGCGCCAGCAGGCCGGGCAGCCCGGCGAGCGCCCAGGTCAGCCAGGTGCCAGCCCAGCGGCGCGCCGTCTGACCGAACGAGAGCGGCTCGGTCTCGCCCGAGCGCGCCACCAGCCCGGCCCACGCCATCCCCGGCGTCTGGCCCCAGAAGGCCAGCGAGACGACGAAGTACAGGAAGCTCCAGGCGAGCAGAAACAGCAGCAGGCCGGGGACCGCCCGCAGGCTCGGTGCGATGCCGAGCGCCCGCGCTCCAGTGACGGCAATGGCGGCGATCGCTCCGAGGACGGCAAGGTCGCCGCAGGTGGCGCGCAGGCGGGCCACCACTCCGGCGGTCGGCGTGGGATTGGTCCTCGGAACAGCGGTCGGGCGCGGGCGTGACGACGAGGACCGCTCCGGCCGCTGCGGCGGCGCGGCCGCCGGCTCCGGAGTGTCGTCATACTCCGGTTCGTACAGTTCGAACTCGTCGTCGGCGAACAACGGCAGCGACTCGGCGCGCTCGCTGGCGGGCCGTCGCGTCCGCCGCGCCGGTGTGCGCGGGGCCGCAGGGGGCTCGCCCGGCTCGCCCGCCGCGTCGTCGGCCGCCGTCTCCGGCGGGAGCGCCGGGGAACCGAGCGGCAGATCGAACAGGCCGGGCTCGTCGTGCGAGGGCGAACTCATCGCATTGGAGCGTACTTGACGAAGATCCGGTAGAGAAGATCCTGGTTGCGCTGCTCGTAGAGCGCTGCGAACCGCTCCAGGCGCTGCACCGAGGCGTCCGCCGCGTCGAGGTTGCGCGCCTCGCGGAACTTCTCCCGTGCCGCCGCCGGGTCGCCGCGCTGCAGGTCGAGCACGCCGAGGTTGTGGTAGGCGTCGGTGATCATCCGCAGCACGTCGCGATTGTTCGGTTCGGCCTCGCGGCGGCGCCACAGGGAGTTGATCAGGAACTCGTAGTCGCCATCGGAGAACTGCTGGACTTCGTTGGCCAGCGGCGCCAGCCGCTCCTCGGCCTGGGCGGCGAGCGTCGTCCATTCGCCGTCGAGCGGCGCGAGCTCCGCGGCGCGCGCGAAGTGACGCCGCGCCCGGAAGTTGTCCCCCGCCTCGAGGGCCGAACGACCGCGCTCGAGCAGGGCGCGGCGGCGTGCCGCCAGGGCGGGGTCTTCGGCCTCGGCGGCCTCTTCGCCGGGGATCTTCTCCCACTGCGAAACGAGCGACTGAGCCTCCGCGTAGCGGGCGTCCTGCTGCGGGATGCGGCGCAGCATCGCCAGCGCCTGCGGGGTCTTGCCCTCGGCGTGCAGCGCTTCGGCGCGGGCGATCGGATCGGCCTGCACCGCCTGCGCGGCCGGCGACGGTTCGGCGTTCGGGAACAGCTTCTCGCGCTGGGAGAAGACCAGCCAGGCGCCCACCGCGAGCAATGCCAGCACGGCGCCGCCGATCAGCAGGAAGCGCGGGGACGGGCCGGACGCGCTGCGCTTGGCCGTGGCGACATACCCCTCTCCGACCGGCGCCCGTCGGCGCTCACGGGGCGCCTCGGCGGCCGGCGGCGCGAGCTCGTACTCGCCGCTGCCCGCTCTGCTGGCCGGTCGAGCTGCGGGCGGTCCGGGTGGCAGCGGCGCCAGTTCGGGCAGGCCGCTGCCGGGCAGGTCCACGCCCGCTTCGCGCTCTTCGATCTTGTCCAGGTACTCGCGCGCCAGCGCATACGACGGCTGCAGTTCGAGCACCCGCTGGAAGGCGGTCCGGGAGGCGGCGAGGTCGCCGGCGTCGAAGCGGGTGACTCCCTCGTGGAAGATCTCTTCGACTTCGCGCTCCTGCTCGGACTTCAGCTGCCGCGCCCGCTCGATCTTGCGCGCCGCCTCCTCGTGATCGATGTCGATCAGAAAGATCCGGGACCAGGCATCGATGGCCGGCTGATAGTCGCCGCGGTCGAAGGCGTCCTGGCCCTCGTTGAGCAGCGCCGTGATGCGGCCGGAGGTCTCGTCGGCGCTGCGGCCGCCGCCGTCGTCGGCGGCAGGGGCGGCGGCCGCCGCCTCGGTGAACGCCGGGGCGTCGAAGGTCGGCGCCGAGAAGTCGGGCGCGCCACCCGGCAGGCCGGCTTCGTCCGCGCTCGGCAGCGGGAAGGCGTCGAAGTCGAGTTCCGGCAGGGCCATCAGGTCGTCGCCCGCCGCCGGCGGCGCGTCGGGTGAGATGCGACGCTCGAAGGCGGCGATCGCCGGATGGCTGTCGTCGAGCACGCGCGCCTTGTCGAGCAGGCGGCGCGCCTCGTCGGCGTTGCCGGCATCGAGCGCGGCCGCGGCGTCGTCGAGGAACTTGGTGACGTACGGCTCGGCCTCGTGGCGCCCCTGGGCCAGCTCGACGAGGGTCACCAGCGCCGGGTCGGCAGCGACCTTGCGCTTGTCCCGCTCGGCGGCGTTGAGCAGCTCCGTGAAGCGCCGCTCGGCGATGTACTGGTGGAACGTCCTGGCCAGGTCCTCATCCGCGTCGCCGCCCAGGTCGCCCTCGCCGTCGAATGCAGCCAGCATCTGCTGGAAGATCTCGGGCTCGCGGTTGGCCGACAGCATCTGCTGCAGGGTGCGGGCGGGCTGGAACTGCGGATCCAGGCGCTGGATGAAGTCGCACCCCAGCAGCGCCTCGTCCCGGTTGCCGCGCGCGGCTCCCTGGAGGGACTGGCGATAGGTGGTGATGATGCGCTGTTGGACGTCGGGCGAGAGGGAGGGGTTGCCCGGATAGCTCATGGTCTCGGCCGCGTCGGAACTGGGGGTTGTGAACCGCTCGACAATGGTAGCAGAGCGGTTCCGAGGCGCTCAACCGGCCGGCGGCGCTGGGGTTGCGGCTGCGGCAGCCGGTGCGAGCGCGGCGGCGAGCCGGGCCGGCAGGCCGGCGAACGAGCCCGACGACATGGTCACCAGCACGTCGCCCGGGCGGGCCAGCTCGAGGGCCCGGGCGGCCAGCGCGTCGATGTCCGGGCAGGCCTCGGCCGGGGTTCCGCCGGCGGAGAGGTCGGCCGCCAGCGCCGCCGGGTCGAGCCGGTCTTCGGCGGCCAGCCGGTCGCGATGGAAGACGGGCGCCAGCAACACCTGACCGGCGTCGCAAAAGGCGGTCCGATAGCCGTCGAGGAAGAAGGAGCGGCCAGCGGTCAGGCTGCGCGGTTCGAAACAGACGATCAGCCGCCGGCCGGCAAAGCGCGCCGCCAGCGAGGCCAGCGTCTTGCCGACCGCCGTCGGATGGTGCGCGAAGTCGTCGACCACGGTGACGCCGCCGCCCTCGCCGACCACTTCCTGGCGCCGTCGCACGCCGTGGAAACCGGAGAGGGCCGCTGCGATCGCCGCCGGGTCGAGGCCGTCGTGGCGGGCCGCCGCCCAGACCGCCAGGGCGTTGGTGGCGTTGTGCGTCCCCCAGACGCCGAGCTCGACCGGCGAGCGGGAGCCGTCGGCCTCGCGGACGGTGAAGCGGGCGCCGGCCGGCGTGGCCGCGACCGGTCCGTCGAAGGTGAGGTCGTTGTCCTCGCGCTCGCCGTAGAAGAGCACCGGGCAGGCGGCGTGGCTGGCGACCTGGCGCACTTGCGGGGCGTCGCCGCAGGCCACCAGCAGTCCGCCGGGCGGCAGCAGGCGCACCAGCTGCCGGTAGGCGGCGCGCAGGGCTTCCGGGTCGGGGTAGAGGTCGGCGTGGTCATACTCGACCGAGCTGAGCAGCAGAGTCTGAGGCCGATAGTGGAGGAACTTCGCACCGCGGTCGAACCAGGCGGCGTTGTACTCGTCGCCTTCGACGATGAACCGCTCGCCGCTGCCGCGCCGGAAGCTCGCGCCCAGGTCGACCGGGACGCCGCCGACCAGGAAGCCCGGATCGCGCCCGCAGGCCGTCCAGACGTGCGCGGCCATGGCCGAGGTGGTCGTCTTGCCGTGGGTGCCGGCGACCACCAGCGGCCGGCGGTCGGCGAGGAAGAAGCGCGCCAGCGCCTCGGGCATCGACAGGCGCGGCAGGTCGAGCTGCTCGACGGCGAGCGATTCCGGATTGTCGCGGCGCACCGCGTTGCCGATCACGACCAGGTCGGGTCGCGGCTCGAGGTGGGCCGGATCGAAGCCGACCACCGGCTCGATTCCGGCCGCGGCCAGCAGGGTCGACATCGGCGGATAGAGCGGGCCGTCGGAGCCGCGCACCCGGTGGCCGTCCCCGGCGAGCAGGCAGGCGAGCGGCGCCATGCCGGTGCCGCCGATGGCGATCAGGTAGATGTCGAGCGGCTGCGGAGAGGGCAAGCGGGTTCGCCTCGGGCGGGGGCGGAGTGTAGCATCGGGCCGCTTCGACGCGAGGAGATCCGCATGCTGCCACGACCGACCTTCCGCCTGCGTTCGCTCGCCCCCCTGATGCTCGCTGCCACGCTGGTGCCGTTCCTGGCCGGCGCGCGGGCCGACGATCCGCCGGCAGATCCGCCGCCGGCCGGGGAGCAGGCCGACGATCAGGAAGGTGCGAGCGCGACGGCGGAGACGCCGTCGACCGACGCCGAGCCGGCGAAGCAGCCGCGGGTGGTGGCGCCGCAGCCGGTGATCGATGCCGGGGTGGTGACGCGCGGCTCGCGGGTGACGGTGGACTTCCGGCTCGACAATCAGGGTGACGCCGACCTCGCCATCAAGAGTGTGCAGCCGGCCTGCGGTTGCACCGTCGCTTCGTTCGACTCGCGGATCGCCGCCGGCGAGTCCGGCACCGTGCGCGCGGTGGTCGACACCGGCGCCTTCGCCGGACCGATCGCCAAGTCGGTGACGGTGCTGAGCAACGATCCGGTGAACCCGCGCCTGGTGCTCACGGTCAAGGCCGATATCCGCGCTCACGTGCTGGCGCAGCCGTCGTACGCGCGGCTGATCCAGACGCGCACGATGCCGCCCACGACGACCGAGTTCACGGTCGCCTCGCCGGACCGCGACGACTTCCGCGTCCTCGGCGTCGACGCGCCGCACGACTGGGTGAGCGCCGAGGTGCGCGAGGCGACCGAGGCCGAGCGGATCGCCGAAGGCCGGGGGACGCAGTGGCGGATCGCGGTCACCATCCCCGGCGACGCGCCGGTCGGGCCGCTGCTCGACGTGCTGAAGGTGCGTACCAACCACCCGGGTCAGCCGGAGCTGGTCGTGCCGCTGTCGGGCATGGTACGTCCGGTGCTCCACCTGACGCCCGAAAAGGCCGACTTCGGCAGTCTGGTGCTGGCCGGTCAGGCGCGCGAGATGGTGCTGACGCTGATCAACTTCGGCACCGACCCGGTGACGCTCGGCGCCGTGACGACCGACGTCAAGGACGCCACCGTCGACGTGCGTGAAGTCGAAGCCGGCAAGCGCTGGCGCATCGCCCTCCAGCTGCCCGCCACCCTGCCCAAAGGCAAACTCTCCGGCGACCTCACCATCGAAACCTCGAGCCCCGAACAGCCCCGCCTCGAAATCCCCGTCACCGGCCGCATCGGCTGACCCACCCCCCCTCTTTCGGGGACAAGGCTGTAACGGGCCAGCGGCTAGGCTTCGAGCACGTACGCGGCACGGCGCCGTGGAACCGCTCCAGTCTGATTGCGGTGCAATGCGCAACCACGAGGTACTTAACAGGCGACTTGCCGTCAGGGTCAACAAACCCCATCGGGTTGCCGTAGGCGTACGCATACCGATTCCAGCTCTGCGGAGAGAAGCGATTCACGCTCCGGCTCGAAGGATCGACGCTGAGGAAACGTCCGGTCACCGGGCTCCGGAATCGCGCATGCAGGTAGTCCACGTCGTCGCCGACGGGGAGGGTGTCGAAGGCGTCGCGCTCGTGGCCGGTGAACTTCATCGGCTCTTCGATCTGGGTGGTCGTGGTGACCTCTCGGCCGAACGGGTAGTAGTTCGGCTGGGCGACCACCTGAGGATCGACATCGGAGACCACGAGGCGCACGGTGCCGAGGTGGTCGACGGCGAAGTGTCGCGCGCCGCCACCGGTCACGTAGGCCGCCCCCAGCAGCTTGTCCCCGCGCCAGATGTAGTCGGAGACATCCCGCCCCTGCGAAACGCGCGACCAGCCGCCCGTGCCGCCGCTCTCGAATCCGTCGCAAAACAGCGGATTGGACCCGGGACAAGCGGCGCCGCCGCGCCCGCCCGCGCCCTGGCTCATCTGCTTCGGGTCCTGCACGTCGCGCGTGAGCAGCCGCGCTGCGAAGTCGCGGACGGTCCAGACCTCCCGCCCGGTCTTCGCGTTGAGCGACCAGAGCCGTTCGTCATCGGCCGTGTAGATGTGCACCCAGCGCTCGCCGTTGCAGGCCACGAAGGCGCCGCTGGTACAGACCTCGGCCATCATGTTCAGCGGCTCGTACGCGTTCAGGTTTCAACCCGGCAAGTAGCCGGATAGACCTCCCGATCCGGCAGCGATCCGCTGGCTGTCGATCGGCGTCAAGGGCGTTCGCCGGCCCCGCGTGCCTTGCCCTGCTCGATCCCTTCGAGCTGTCGTCGGGCACGGGTTACCCACTCTAGGGCCAACTCGTTCTTGGTCGCTGGATCGGCGATGAAATTTGCCTCTGCCCCTGCGATAAAGCGTCGCAGCACGGCTTCACAGCCGTTCTGTCTCAGGTCGCTCAGGAGTCGCTGGGATGCACCGTCGCCGACGTTCTGCTCGAGAAGCTGCTCCGCTTCCGCGCAGTTGGAAACCTCGACCATGTATGCGAGCAAGAGCCTGGCCGACACTTGAACGTCGTCTCTGCCGATCTCCGTGGCTCGGCGCAGCAGCCACTCTCTCGCTTCGAAAGTACCGTCGATCTCTGTTGGCATCTGGAATCGACTCCGGAGTTCGTCCGAGAATCCCAACTCACCATTTCCCATAGATCGGGCGGCGTCGAGTTCCTCAAGCCCTTGCGGTGTGTAGCCGGTCAGTCGCTGCAAGGGCCTGCAGCCGATCAACAGAAGGGCGGGTGCAAGCACGCAAACCCAAACGATTCGGAACTGAAGATGCATGGTTCGCCCTTTCAATGGCAGGTGTTGGAGGCATCGCAGAATCCGGATCCTGCGAAAGGATCGGTGGGGTCCCCTAGCGAGGTCTGCATGCCCCCAGAACTGCCGCCGCCTTCTGCCCCATGGCGGAGCTGCTGGACGTCGTAGATGAGCCGAAGCGCTTTGCGTTGCTCCTCGTCGATCTCGCCCTCGCCTTCGAGTTCCGCGAGGATCTCGTCGATTACGTGCTGCAAGAACGCGAGGTCAGCGATGTCCCACTGGCTGGTAGGTCCCGTGCGCTTGTTGGACTCCTTCTCGAATCGAGACCGGATGGCCCCTTCCAGGCCCGCCACGGACCACTCGGAAAGCAGTGTGGATGGCACGCTCGTCTCTCCGGGTCGGGAGATAACGACGTTCTTGATGGCCTCGCCTGCTTTTTCTGCGTTCTTCACGATGCTTCCTATCCGGCCGAGATACTTCGCGACAGACAGGGCCCTTTCGGCCATGTACTCCGTCCGGCCGGTCATCTCAATCTGGTAGATGAAGTTCCCTCGGCCGGGAGCAAGTTCGAAGGAATTCGAGGTCGACGTGGCCCGGATCCTCAGCAGTCCGGTCGGATCTGTGAAGGTCGTCGGATTCCCCTGGGTGTAGGTATAGCGATTCCAGCTCTGCGGCCAACGGGTTGAGCTTGGCGCTCTATCCACGCCGAGGAAGCGGCCGGTGATGGGCGAGAAGTATCTAGCATGCAGGTAGTCGACGTCGTCCCCGACGGGGAGGGTGTCGAAGGCGTCGCGCTCGTGGCCGGTGAACTTCATCGGCT
>CAZUAT010000011.1:0-50637 GCA_964618415.1 uncultured Thermoanaerobaculia bacterium | reverse complement strand
CGGCCTTCGACTCGCTCTCGGTCGGCTCGATCATCAGCGTGCCCGGCACCGGGAACGACATCGTCGGCGCGTGGAAGCCGAAGTCCATCAGCCGCTTGGCGACGTCCTCGGCCTCGACCTTCGCCGACGCCTTGAACGGCCGCAGATCGAGGATGAACTCGTGCGCCACCCGCCCCTGTTCGCCGCGGTAGAGCACCTCGTAGGCGCCCTCGAGGCGCCGCGCCAGGTAGTTGGCGTTGAGAATCGCCAGCTCCGTGGCGCGCCGCAGCCCGGCGCCGCCCATCAGCCCGATGTACATCCACGAGATGGCCAGGATCAGGCCGCTGCCGTACGGCGCCGCCGAGACCGGACCGATCGCCCGCTCGCCGCCGCTCGGCACCAGCGGATGGCCGGGCAGGAACGGCGCCAGGTGCGCGGCGGCTGCGATCGGCCCCATGCCGGGTCCGCCGCCGCCGTGCGGGATGCAGAAGGTCTTGTGCAGATTGAGGTGACAGACGTCGGCGCCGAAGTCGCCGGGCCGGCAGAGGCCGACCTGGGCGTTGAAGTTCGCCCCGTCGAGGTAGACCTGGCCGCCGTGCTGGTGGACGATGTCGCAGATCTCGCGGATCGCCGCCTCGAAGACGCCGTGGGTCGACGGATAGGTCACCATCAGCGCTGCCAGGTTCGCCGCGTGCGCCGCGGCCTTGGCGCGCAGGTCGTCGACCAGGACGTTGCCCTGGTCGTCGCAGGCCACCGCCACGACCTTCATGCCGGCCATCACCGCCGAGGCCGGGTTCGTGCCGTGCGCCGACACCGGGATCAGGCAGATGTTGCGGAACCCCTCGCCGCGCGACTCGTGGAAGGCACGGATCACCAGCAGACCCGAGTACTCCCCCTGCGATCCGGCGTTGGGCTGCAGCGAGGTGGCCGCGAAGCCGGTGGCCTCGGCCAGCCAGCGCTCGAGTTCGCGCGTCATCTCCAGGTAGCCGGCCGCCTGGTCGAGCGGGGCGAACGGGTGGATGTCGGCCAGGTCGGGCCACGACAGCGGCGCCATTTCGACCGTCGCGTTGAGCTTCATGGTGCACGATCCGAGCGGGATCATCGAGTGCGCCAGCGACAGGTCGCGGCCCTCGAGCCGGGCCATGTAGCGCAGCATCTCGTGCTCGGACTGATAACGCTCGAACACGGGGTGCCCGAGGATCGCCGAGGTGCGCACGTGCGGCGCCGGCAGCTCCGAGCGCTCGGCGACCGCCGCCAGTTCGTGGAGCGCCTCGGGCGGCAGCCCGAACAGACCGATCAGGTCGATCATGTCGGCGCGCTCGACCGTCTCGTCGAGGGCGATGCCGATCGTCCGCTCGCCGATCCGGCGCAGGTTGATGCCGCGCTCGACGGCGCGCGCCAGGAACGCGTCGGCGTCGCCGCCGTGCAGCTCGATCGCCAGCGTGTCGAAGAACGGATCGGCGGGGAGGCGATGGCCGGCCTGTCGCGCGGCCTCTGCCAGTGCGACGGTGAGCCGGTGGACGCGCAAGGCGATGTCGCGCAGTCCGCTCGGCCCGTGGTAGACCGCGTACATGGAGGCGAGGATCGCCGGCAGCGCCTGGGCCGTGCAGATGTTGGAGGTCGCCTTCTCGCGGCGGATGTGCTGCTCGCGGGTTTGCAGCGCCATGCGGAAAGCAGAACGGCCGCGCGCGTCCCTGGAAACCCCGATCAGGCGGCCCGGCATCTGCCGCTTGTACTGGTCGCGAGTGGCGAGGAAGGCGGCGTGCGGCCCACCCCATCCCATCGGCACGCCGAAGCGCTGCGTCGAGCCGATCGCCACGTCGGCGCCGAACTCCCCGGGGGGCCGCAGCAGCACGAGCGCCAGCGGATCGCAGGCGGCGACGAGCAGCGCCCGGGCCGCGTGCACGCGCTCGGCGAGCGGCGCATAGTCCAGGATCCGGCCGTCGGTGGTCGGATACTGCACCAGCACGCCGAAGATCCGGCCGCTCTCGAGATCGGCCTCGAACGGGTCGCCGACCCGCACCTCGACGCCGACCGCGCGGGCGCGGGTACGGACGACCTCGATCGTCTGCGGGTGACAGCGGTCGGAGACGAAGAAGACCGGTGTCTCGATCGCTTCCAGATCGGGATGCACCGCGGCGGCCAGATGCATCGCCTCGGCTGCCGCCGTCGCCTCGTCGAGCAGCGAGGCGTTGGCGATCGGCAGGCCGGTGAGGTCGGCGACCATGGTCTGAAAGTTCAGCAGCGCTTCGAGCCGGCCCTGCGAGATCTCCGCCTGGTAGGGCGTGTACTGCGTATACCAGCCGGGACTTTCGAGGATATTGCGCTGGATGACCGCGGGCATGCGGGTGCCGTGGTAGCCGATCCCCATGTAGCTGCGCAGGCGCCGGTTGCGCGACGCCATCCCCGCCAGCCGCGCAGTGAGCTCGGCCTCTCCGGGCTCGGCGCCGTCACCGAGCGCGTCGATGGCCAGTTCGCGCTCGAAACGGATGCCCTGCGGCACGGTCTGCGACATCAGCTCGCCGGCGGTCGAGCAGCCGACCACCTCGAGCATCTGTTCGATCTCGGCCGGCGTCGAGCCGAGGTGACGCCGCGCGAAGGTGTCGAGCGGCCGGAAGAGCGGGTGGGTCAAGGCGTCACTTCCCTTCCTGGATGAACGCCTCGTACTCCTCGGCGGTCATCAGCTCCTCGATGTCTTTCGAGGACGAGAACTTCACGCGCACCAGCCAACCGTCGCCGTGCGGATCGTCGTTGAGGGCTGCCGGATCGTCGGCCAGCACTTCGTTGACTTCGACGATCTCGCCGGCGACCGGCGTGAACACTTCGGCCACCGCCTTGACCGACTCGATGGTGCCGATCTCCTGGCCGGTGTCGAAGACGTGGCCGACTTCGGGCAGCTCGACGTAGACGACCTCCCCCAGCTCCTGCTGCGCGAAGTCGGTGATGCCGACGACGCAGACGTCCTCTTCCTGGCGCACCCACTCGTGCTCGCGCGTGTACCGGTACTCGGTCGGATACATGTTTCGGCTCCTCGTGCGTTGGAACGACGATCGGAAAGGGGCCTCAGCGGGCCCGCTTGTAGAACGGAACGGGGACCACGCGGGCGGCGACGGCACGCCCGCGCACGTCGATCTCCACGGTCGAACCCGGCTCGGCAAAGCCCGGCTCGACGTAGGCGAGCCCGAGCGCGACGCCTAGCGTCGGGCTGTGCGTGCCACTGGTGACCACGCCGACCCGCCGCCCCCCGACCATCAGCTCGTGGCCCTGGCGCGCAATGCCGCGGCCCTCGACCTGGAAACCGACCAGCTTGCGGCTGAGTCCGGCCTCGCGCGCGGCAACGAGCGCCGCGCGGCCCAGAAAGTCGCCCTTGTCGAGCTTGACGATCCAGTCGAGGCCGGCCTCCCAGGGGGTCGTGGTGCGGTCGATCTCGTGTCCGTAGAGCGACATGGCGGCTTCGAGCCGCAGGGTGTCCCGGGCGCCCAGGCCGGCCGGCTCGAGGCCGCTCGCGCGGCCGGCATCGAGCAGTAGATCCCACAGCGCCGGCGCGTCGGCCGGCCGGCAGTAGAGCTCGAAGCCGTCCTCGCCGGTGTAGCCGGTGCGCGAGAGCAGGACGTCGAAGCCGCCGACGGTGGCCGGAGCGAACCGGTAGTAGCGGATCTCGTCGATGGCTGCCGGAGTCAGAGGCCGCACGATCTCGACCGCCGCCGGCCCCTGCAGGGCGAGCAGCGCCCAGTCGTCGGAGACGTTCTCGAGCCGGCAGTCGCCGCGCGGCTGCGCTTGCATCCAAGCGAAGTCGGCATCGGCGTTGGAAGCGTTGACGACGATCAGGAACTCGTCCGCGGAGATCCGGTAGACGAGGATGTCGTCGACGAACGTCCCCTCTTCGGTGAGCAGCGCCGAGTAGTGCGCGCGGCCGGGCGTCAACTTGGTGACGTCGTTGGGTGTGAGGCCTTGCACGAACGCCTCGGCCCCGGATCCGGAGACCCGGATCTCGCCCATGTGGGAGACGTCGAACAGCCCCGCCGCGGTGCGCACGGCGCGGTGCTCGTCGATCACGCCGCGGTACTGCACCGGCATCTCCCAGCCTGCAAAATCGACCATTCGAGCCCCGGCCGCAAGGTGCCGGTCGTAGAGCGGTGTACGTCGAAGAGGTGCGGACATGGCGGCCGAAACTCTATCCCAGCCCCCCCGAATCGACCCGCCCCGCGGGGCGGTCCCTGCCCCTGCCCCACCGCATCCGCACCCCCGGCCCGGACCTTGCTTTCACGCAGTGCGCAACGCGGCCGTGATGATCGCGGGAGGTGAATCGGCGAGGCGCAGCAGCGACCGTCTCTCCGGCGTCACTACCGAGCGGGGACAACGTAGCGATCCACTGCGGCCCGCAGCACTCGGGGAACCCGAAATGCCGCAACAGAGAGGAAGGGAACGAATGACGAGACAAGGTATCGCGAGGAAGGCTCCACCGCCGCGGTGGGCCGCGATCGGGCTCGCCGTGCTGGGAGTCGCAGTCGGAAGCGGCGCTGTCGCGCCGGCCGGCGCTGCGGGGCCGGCCGGACAGAACCTGGACGAGGCCGGCACGGAACCTTCGAACGGGCTGGTCGTCGAGAGCCTGCGAGTCGCCGGCTCCGCGCTGCGCCCACGCGCGAGCGACGACACCTACAGTGCGAGCGACTCTGGCGGCTGCATCTACATGACGGGCGGCTCCACCCTCGGCGTCCTCAACACCCCGCTTCAACTCCCCGACGGCGCCAGCGTGATCGCGCTGCGCATGTACTACAACGACACGAGCGCAAGTGACAGCGTGGGCTGGTTCACCATTTACGACCTCTACGGGGGCCTCGTCAAGGAGTACAGCGTCCTCTCGAGTGGAAACAGCGGCGTCGGATTCGCCGAGTCCGGGCCGATCGATCACGTGATCGACTACAACCTCTACTCCTACGTACTCAACTGGCGCCCGAACGTCGCCGGCAGCAGCATGCAGCTGTGCGGCTTCCGCGTCTTCTACAACCCGCCGGTCCTCTTCGTCGACGGCTTCGAGACCGGAAACACATCGCAGTGGAGCCTCACGCTCCCCTAACGACTGAGGAAACGAACATGAGACTCGACCTTTTCATCCGATCGCTCGCGTTCGCGACGACGGTGCTGCTCATCCCTGCAACGATCGTCCGTGCCGTGGAACCGTCTTCGGCCGAACCCGCGGCGACCGTGGCCTCTGAAGCTCCGCTGGCGGACTCGGTGGGCACGCCCGAGCCGGCCGACCTCGGGGAACTGCGCAGCCTGCGTGTTGCCGGATCCGTGCTGCGCTCGCGCTCGAGCGCGGACGGCACCAGTGCCAGCCTGTCCGGCGGCTGCATCTACAACTCGAGCGGCTCTGCCATCGGAGTCCTCAACACGCCGCTCCAACTGCCCGACGGCGCCACTGTCAACACCCTGCGCATGTACTACTACGACACGAGCGACACCAACAGCAACGGTTGGTTCACGATCTACGACCTCTATGGGAACCTGGTCGAGGAGTTCGTGGTCAGCTCGGCCGGCACCCCCGGCAACAACTTCAATGACAGCGCCGTGATCAACCGCGTGATCGACTACAGCAACTACTCCTACGTGCTCAACTGGCGCCCGAACGTCGCCGGCAGCAGCATGCAGCTGTGCGGCTTCCGGATCTTCTACGAGAACTAGGCAGTCACCCGACTGCCTGGCGCACCACCCCTCCCGGCGCGAGATCTTTCTCGCTGCCGATGTGACGAGATTCATATCGCGCCGGGGCGAGGTGGGCTAGCTTGGCCGGCGGCATCGCACGAGAGGTTGAGGACGCGTGCCAGGAGGGGGCATGTTCTTCGGACCCGCACCGAGCCGTCCGCACGCCCGGCCGCCATTGGCGTGGCGCGAGGGGAGGCGTCGCCAGCTGCCCGGCGCGCTCTATCCGGCCGCCCGCGCCATGCGGACCTTCCCGCCGCGGCCGCCGGTTCCGGAATCGTTGCAGCCGCCGCTGCCACCGCTCGGCGTGCTCGCCTGCACACGCGCCGGCTTCGGGCCGCGCCCGGGCGACGTAGCCGCGTTCGAGGCGCTCGGGACCACCGACGGAGCGCGCCTCGCCGCCTGGGTCGGTGCCCAGCTCGCGCCAGGCTCGATCCCGGACACCGACTGCGAGCAGCGCATCGCCGGTTCCGGCTACACCACACTCGCCAAGACGTTCGATCAGCTCTGGCAGGACCACTTCGTAGCCGATCCGGACTGGTCGGAGCGGATCCGCCCCGCCACCGAGACCGAGCTCGCCACCTGGACGCGAGCCGTCTACAGCCGGCGGCAGCTCTACGAGTCGATGGTCCACTTCTGGCACACCCACTTCAACGTCTACGCCTACGACTTCCTCGTCGGCCCGCTCTGGGTGCACTGGGACCGCGACGTGATCCGGGCCAACGCCCTCGGAAACTTCCGGCAGCTGCTCGAGGCGACCTGCCGGTCACCCGTGATGCTGACCTACCTCGACAACTTCGGAAACTTCGCCGACGATTTCGAGGGCTACTCCAACGAGAACTACGGTCGCGAGCTGGTCGAGCTCCACACCCTGGGGGCCGCCGCCTCGTTCGGCAGGGTGCCACGTTCCCAGATTCCGCTCGACGACGAGGGCCGGCAGGTCGGCTACTGCGAAGAGGACGTGCAGGACACGGCACGGGCGCTCACCGCCTGGACGTTCGATGTCGACTGGGAGTCGTGGCGCTGGGGCGGCGGCAACACGGGCCAGTTCGTCCACGCCGACCAGTTCGAGCCCGACCTGCACTCGCGCGAGCCGAAGAACATCCTCGGCACCGCGATGCCGGGCGGACGCACCTCGGCCGTCGACGGCGCTCAGCTGCTCGACCTGCTCGCCTCCCATCCGGCCACCGGCCGGCATCTGGCCGGCAAGCTGTGCCGTCGCCTGGTCGGCGACTTTCCGCCCGCCGAACTCGTCGAGTCGGCCGCCGAGCTGTGGACCTCGCTCTGGCAGGACCCGCAGCAGATCCGCAAGGTCGTGCGACACATCCTGGTCGAACGGCCGGAGTTTCGCGCCACCTGGGGCGAGAAGATCAAGCGCCCGTTCGAGGTCGTCGTGTCAGCCCTGCGCGCCGGCGACGGTCAGTTCCGGTTCTTCCAGGAGATTCCGGCGCCGCCCTGGGAAGACCAGCACCCCGACGCCCGGCGAACCTCCACCCTGCACTGGCTCTACGGGCCGGCCGGGCATGAACTGTTCGGCTGGCATCCCCCCAACGGCCACCCGGACGTGCGCGCCGCCTGGCAGTGCGCCTCGCCGCGCGTGGCGCTCTGGCGGGTCGTCAACTGGCTGGTCGAATCGGACGACGACGACAACGACGTCACGTTCGACATCGTCGACCACACCCTCGCCGCGCTCCCGGCCGGTTCGCGCTCCGCGCACGCGATCGTCGACCACTGGGTCTCGCGCCTGCTGGGCCGCCCGGTCTCAGCCACGGTCCGCGAACAGCTCGTCGAGTACATGGCCCAGGGACACAACCCCGACCTGGACCTGCCGATCACCGACAACGAGTGGCCCGACTACTGGCACGACCGCTTGCGCGGTCTGGTCGGCCTCGTGCTGATGTCTCCCGACTTCCTCTGGCGCTGACCTGCGACCCGACGCCCTCCGGAGAACGCTCATGCCCCGCCCCTGCTGCCAGTCGACGCGTCGCGGATTCATCACCGGCTGCTCGGCCGCCATCGCCAGCCTGGCCGGCTCCCGGTTCAACTCGCTCGCCTTCGGCGCGCCGCAGGGCTCGAACGACGAGATCCTGGTCGTCGTCTTCCTGCGCGGCGGCCAGGACGGCCTGCACCTGATCGCGCCGAGCGACGGTCCCGACCGCGCGCACTACCAGGCGCTGCGGCCGAGCCTCGGCATCCCCGCAGCCACGCTCGCGGCGCACCCGCTCGGCAGCCTTCCCGGCCCGGAAGGCCCGGTGGCGCTCGGGCTGCATCCGGCGGCGGCGCCGCTGCACGAGATCTTTCAGGACGGCAAGCTGTCGATCGCGGTGGCGACCGGAATGGCGGCCAACGAGCGCAGTCACTTCGAATCGATGACCTGGATGGAGCTCGGCACCCCGGGCGTCAGCAACGGGTCGACCGGGTGGCTGACCCGGCATCTGCAGACCGCCGACAACCTGCCGCCGGAGATGCTGATGCCGTCCGTGTCGATCGGCGGCCTGCAGGCGATGTCTCAGCTCGGCAGCTACGAGACGATCGCCCTGGGCAGCCCCGGTGACTTCTCGCTCTCGACCGGCCCGTGGTCGGCTCGCACGGGCCAGCGCGTGGCGCTGCGCAACATCTACGAGAGCGATCCCTCCTGGCTCCATCGCGCCGGCCTGCAGGCGCTCGACGCCGTCGACCTGGTCGAGCTCTATGCCGGTGACGGCTACGACCCGCTGCCCGGCGTCGTCTATCCGGACAGCTGGTTCGGCGACAACCTGCGCACCATCGCCCAGTTCGTCAAGCTCGACCTCGGCCTGCGCGTGGCGACTCTCGACCTCGGCGGCTGGGATCACCACGAAAATCAGGTGGTCGGAGGCAACCCGACCGCCGGCATCTTCGCCGACCTGGTCGACGAGCTGGCGCGCGGCCTGCGCGCCCTCTGGGAGGATCTCCACGACCCGGCCGCCGGCAACCCCGCCCAGCGCCTGACCGTGGTGGTGACCAGCGAGTTCGGGCGCCGCGCCTCGGAGAACCCGGACCGTGGCACCGACCATGGCCACGGCAACAATCTGCTCGTGCTGTCGGGGCACGCCACGGGCGGACTGCACGGCAGCTGGCCGGGCCTGCACCCGGACCTGCTCGCCTCCGGCGACCTCGAGGTGACCACCGACTTTCGCCGCGTGCTCTCCGAGATCCTGATCCGGCGCCTGGGCAATCCGCGCCTCGACCTGATCTTCCCCGGCTACAGCGGCTACCAGCCGATCGGCATGGTCACCGGGGTCGACCTGCCGGTCGGCGAGCCGCTCTTTACCGACGGCTTCGAGACCGGCGACACACGGTTCTGGACACTGCCGTAGTCGTCAGCGCGAGCCGGCCGTGGCGGCGGTAGCCGCCAGGCTGTCTGCGAAGACCTGGCGCTGGGCCTCGAAGTCGGTGCCTTCGGGCGCCAGAGCCACCAGCCGTTCGAGATCTCGCGCCGCCTGTGTGAACAGCGCGTGGGCGACGGCGCGGCGCCCGCGCATCCGCTCGACCTCCCCCAGCTGGCCGCGCGCCGAGACGAGCGCCTGCAGGTGCTCGACGTTGCGCGCTCCGGCACCGGTGAGCGGCGCGAGGCTGGCGACCGAGGCCTCGAACGCTGGCGCCGCCGCGTCGAGGTCACCCGCTTCCATCGCCACCAGTCCGACCCAGTAACAACCGACGGCCAGATCGTAGGCCGCCTCGAGATCGCCCGGGTCGGAGGCCACGATCTGGCGGCGGACCTCGAGCCCGCGCTCGGCGATCCGGCGCGCCTCGACGAGGTCGCCCTGCTCGACCAGGGCGGCGGCCAGCCGATCGCCCACCCCTGTCCAGTCGGAGCGTGCCTCCGGGTGGTTCGGGGCGGCCGCCAGCCGCCGGTCGGCGATCTCGAGCGCCTTGCGGTGGTGAACGAGCGCCTCGTCGCCGCGTCCGGCGACCTGCAGCGCGTGTCCGAGCAGCGCATGAGCCACGAGCAGACTGCGATCGACACGCCCGGCGTCGATCGCCGCAAGCCGCTCGTACTCCGCGAGGCTCGCGGCGAGGCTGACGACCGCTTCGTCCGCCTTGCCGAGCGCCTGGTCGACGCCGGCGATGCGCTGATGGAGGCCGGCCGCCAGGCGACGGCGGTCGAACTGCACCGCATCGGCGCGGTCGACCTCGGCCGCGAGCTGTGCCTCGGCCAGCCCCTCCTCGAAGCTCGCCCGCGCCGCCGAGGCGCGACCGAGAACGACCTCGAGGTCGCCGCGCAGCCGCAGCGCGTACGCGCGCCTTTCGTGACCGAGCGGGCTGCCGGGAGTGAGCTCGACCAGCCGGGTCGCCGCGTCGATCGCCCGTGCCGCGCTCACCATCGCCGCGTCGAGCTGACTGAGGTTCGGCTCGTGCGGGCTGCCCTGGATCTCGCCGACTTTCACGTAGCCGCGCGCCAGGTCGTCCAGCAGTGCCGGGTCGTCAGCGGCTTCGGCAGAGAGCAGCTCGAGGTAGCGCAGCGCCGTGGTCACCACCTGCTCGCGCAGGCTGGTGCTTCCGGACAGCTCGCGCAGACCGGTCTCGAGGTCGAACAGGAACTGCCCCGCCAGTTCGCGGACCTCCACCAGCCGGCGCGCCGCGCGCTCGGCTTCCCGCCGCGCCCGCTGCGCCTGCAGCAGGCTCACCACTCCCGACCCGACGAGCAGCAGCGTCGCCAGCGTCGTCGCCGCCACGGCCAGCGCATGGCGCCGCACGAACCGGGCGAGCCGGTAGCCGAGTGCTGGCGGATGCGCGAGGACCGGGCGACCGGCGAGGAACCGCTCGACGTCCTCGGCCAGCAGAGCGACGCTGGGGTAGCGCTCGGCCGGGTCCGGATCGAGCGCCTTGGCCACGATTCGTTCGAGGTCGCCGCCCAGCTGCCGGCGGTCGACGCCCGGCGCCGCGCAGTCGGCCGCCACCGCTGACAGCCGCACCCGGCCCGCTGCGGCGATGCGGGTCGCCAGCTCGGCGTGCGAACTGGTGCGCTCGACGGCGTGCGGCGGTCGCCCCGCCGTCAGCACGCAGAGCAGGACACCCAGCGAGTAGACATCCGAAGCGGTCGTCAGCGGTTCGCCGCGCAGCTGCTCCGGACTCGCCCACCCGGGCGTGAGCGGCCGCGGCAGCCCCAGCGCGGTCCACTCGCCCTCCCCGTCGTCCGCCTCGAGCAGCCGCGCGATGCCGAAGTCGAGCAGCCGCACCCGGCCCTCGGCGTCGACCAGAATGTTGGCCGTCTTGAGGTCGCGGTGCAGGACGAGCTGCCGATGGGCGAACGCGACCGCGCCGCAGACTTCGACAAATAGACCGAGCCGCTCTGCCAGCGGCAGCGCGCGGGCGTCACACCAGGCATCGATGCGCGCCCCTTCGACGTGCTCCAGCACCAGATACGGAGTACCGTTCTCGGTCGTGCCGCCATCGAGCAGCGGCACGATCGCCGGATGGACGAGCCGCGCCAGGATGCGGCGCTCCCGGGCCAGGTGACGCCGCAGCAGCTCCGAGGAGAGCTCGGCGCGGACGAGCTTGATCGCCACCGTCCGTTCGTAGGCCCCGTCGTCGCGGCGCGCCCGCCACACCGTGCCCATGCCGCCCCGCCCGATCTCTTCCTCGAGCTGCCACGGGCCGATCCGCCGCGGTGGCGGCTCCGCGGTCGCCGCCGGAGCCAGGAGCCGTTCCACTACCGGGCGCTCGAACAGAGAGGACGCATCGGTGGCTGCCGCCAGCAGATCGCCGAGCTCGGCGGCGAGCTCCGGCTCGCTTGCGGCGAGGAGGGTCAGCGCCGCCTCGCGCGGCGCCGGCTCGAGCGCCAGCAGCCGGTCGAGCTCGTCGCGCAGTCGCTCCCACGGGACCGGGCGGCTCACGTGCGGGTGAGCTCCCGCTGCAGCCAGATCCGAGCGGCTGTCCACTCCCGTTTGACGGTGGCCAGCGACAACCCCAGCGCCTCGCCGGTCTCTTCCAGCGAGAGTCCTCCGAAGTAGCGCAGCGTCACCACCTGCGCTGCGCGGCCGTCGCGCTCGCCCAGCTTCTCGAGCGCCAGGTCGACGGCGAGAATCTCCTCGCTCAGCGCGGGATCGAGCGCTCCGATCGACTCGGAGAAATCGTCGAGTGGCTGGGCGTCGTGGCCGCCTCCTCGCTTGGCGGCGGCGCGACCGCGCGCGTGCTCGACCAGGATGCGCCGCATCACCCAGCCGGCCACAGCCAGAAAGTGGCCCCGGTTCCGAAAGCGGGAACGGTCCTGGCCGGCCAGTTCGAGGAACGCCTCGTGGACGACCGCGGTCGGCTGCAGCGTGTGGTCGGCGCGCTCACGGCGCATCGCCCGCGCGGCGACCCGCCTGAGATCGGGATAGAGACGATGAAACAGCCGCCCGAAGGCGGCCGGGTCGCCGCCGGCCCAGGCGTCGAGCAGCGCGGTGATCTCCTCGTGCGGAAGCTCGCTGTCGTCCATGGCGCCCGACCGGGAGCGCATCCTGCCACACCGTCCCGGCCGGGCGGCACGGCGATCCGGTCACGGCGCAGTGAGCGACCAGCGCGAGGTATCGCCGGTCGCGAAGCCGTCGGCGAAGAGCAGCCGCAGCGTCAGGCGCCGCACCTGAACGCTGAACAGGCTGTCGTCGTCGCCCGGCGACCCGAGGCTTTCCCACGCCAGCGCGATCCGGCCGGCGCCATCGATGGCGAGCGCCGGCGCCATCTGATCACTCACGACATAGTGGTTGGCCTGGCGGTCTCCGCCGAGCGGCGTGCCGTCCGGTGCGAACGCCCGCACCTGCACGCTCCAGCCGTCGGCGTCGTTGCCGCTCGAGCCGTAACTCTGCCAGGCGGCTACGAACTTGCCGTCGCTGTCGACGACCACCGCCGGAAACCGCTGGTCGTCGTCGGTGTAGGCGTTGACCTGGAACTGCGCGCCCGGCACGCCGGTAGGCGAGAAGACCCGCCCCTGGACGGCGTAGCGGTCGGCATCGTCACCGATCGAGCCGAAGCTGTCCCACACCACAACCGCAGCGCCGTTCGGACGGACGGCTACCGCGGGGTTGTAATCCGACATCACCGGCGGATGCTCGTTGACCTGGAACGCGTCGGGACCCCAGCCACCGACGATCCAGCGCCCCTGAATGCTGCTCGTCGTGTTGTCGCTGCCGCTCGAGGTCGCGCTCTGCCAGACGGCCAGGATCTGCTCGCCGCGGGCGTCGATCGCCGGCACCTCCTGCGCTCCGGCGGTCTGGTCGTTGATCAGCAGCTCCCCGGTGATCGGACTGCCCGTGGCGTCGAACGCCCGCCCGGCGATGTTCCAGTCGACCCCCGCGCTCGGATCGTCGTCGCTCTGCCAGATGACGACGAAACCGCCGAGCTCCCCCGCCACCGCGGGCAGGAGCTGGTCGCCGGTGGTGAACAGGTTGACCGGGAAGTCGGCGCCCGCGGCGGTGCCGTTCGGCAGATAGATGCGCGCCCGCACGTCGGCCCCGGCGCCACCTCCGGCGCCCGGGCTCTCCCAGACCACCATCACGGCGCCGGTGACCGGATCGGAGGCGACTGCAGGGCGGCTCTGGTGGCCGGCGGTTGTCGTGTTGACCTGGACCTGGGCGCCGAGGACCTGCCCGTGCGCAGCGTAGCGGCGCATCTGAATGCTGCGGCCGTCGGCGTCTCCGCCGGCTGAGGTCCAGCTCTCCCAGACGACCCAGGTAGTGCCGTCGGGCGACTTGGCAACGGCGGCGAGCCGCTGGTCGCTCGCCGTCACGTTGTTGACCTGGCGCTGCAGGTCGAGAAAGGTCGGTTGCTGGGCCGCCACCGGCGTGGCGACGAGCGCCGCGACGACGAACGGGAGGGAGCGCAAGCGGATCGAGAGGGTCATGGGGATCTCCTTGTCCCCATACGTGCACAACGGCTCCCGAACGGCTCATCGCCGGACGCGCCGGGTCCGCGGGGGCGACGCGCGACCCCGGTTCAGTGGGTGGCGGGCAGGGCGAAGCGCTCGGGCGGCAGCGGCCGCTCCGGCGCGTCGAACAGGTCGACGACGTCGGCGGCAGCGCGCAGCTCAGCCGTCCAGCGCTCGATCTCGAGGTTCAGCTCGCGCTCGCGCAGAACGGCGCGGATCGCCTCCCGGACCTCGTCGATCGGTGGCAGCGGCGCGGACTCGGCGGCCATCCGCGGCGCCAGCTCCTCGTCGTAGTAGCGCCGGATCTCGTCGGCATCGACCAGCACGCGCGGCCCCAGTCGCTCCTCGACGTAGCCGAGCACCGCGAGCTGGCGCGACAGCAGCTGGCGCACGTCGTTCTCGGTGAGCCCCAGGCGCTCCAGTTCCACGGCGAGCGCCGCGTCGTCGGCGAACTGGCCGCGCAGCGCCGCGAACTGCGTCTCGACGTCTTCGAACGAAGCGTCCTCGAATCCGAATCGACCGATCTCGTGCAGGCGCAGGCGCTGCTCGATCAGGCCGTCGAGAACGCGGCGGCGCAGCGCCGTCTCGCTCTCGCCCGGCTCGGCCTCCACGAGCCGCAGCCCCAGTACCCTTTCGATGTCGGAGAGCAGAATCGGATCTTCGTCGACCACCGCCACGACCCGGTCGACGAGGACCGGCTCGCCGGCGCCTGCCGCCGACGCCGGACTGCTCCCGGCAAGCCCGACCAGCGATAGAGATAGAAGAGCCAGAACGCAGGAAGGTGCCGGGGCCGAAAAGGGCATCAGGAGAGCGGCGCGAGGTCGGACCGGCGGCGGCCCGGGCCGGGCGCGAGCGGGCGGAATGCTAGCATCGCCGCCGGTGACCGGCGACCGCGGCGACAGCAGAGGGCGCATCCGGGTGGGCCTGGCACAGATCGACTCCCGCCTCGGAGAGGTCGACGCCAACCTCGCCACCCACCTCGACTGGATCGCCCGCGCCCGCCGCGACGGGGTCGAACTGCTGGTCTTTCCCGAGCTGTCGCTGACCGGCTACCGGCTGCTCCACCTGACCTCTCGCGTCGCCCTCCAGCCGGAGAACTCACCGGCAATCGCCGAGCTGGCGCGCACTGCCGGCGACATGGCGGTCGTGGTCGGCTGCGTGGAGGAGGACAAGCGCGGCTTCCTGTTCAACAGCGCCCTGCTGCTCGCGGGCGGCCGCATCGCCCATCGGCACCGCAAGCTTTATCTGCCCACCTACGGCATCTTTCAGGAGGGCCGCTTCTTCGGCGAGGGCCGCCGGCTCGAGCTCGCCAGCCTGTTCGGCAACCCGTTCGGCATGCTGATCTGCGAAGACTTCTGGCACTCCGACACGGGCGAGAAGCTGGCCCGTGCCGGCGCCAAGCTGCTGTGTGTCATCTCGGCCTCGCCCGGCCGCATCGGGCCCGACCCGATGCCGCCCTCGCAGGAGGCCTGGGAGTCGCTCACCCGCTCGTCGGCGTTGCTCAACACCAGTTGGGTCCTCTACTGCGGCCGCGTCGGCTGGGAGGAGGGCACCTTCTACACCGGCGGCAGCCACATCGTGCGACCGGGCGGTGAGCTGCTCGCCCGCGCCCCGTACCTCGACGAGGACCTGCTGGTAGCCGATATCGATCTGCGCGAGGTCGACCGGCTGCGCTGGCGGCTGCCGATCCTCGCCGCCGAGCGCAGCGATATCGCCGGGCCGGGCGCCGGACTGGCGACCGACCCGGCGGAGGAGTGAGCGCGCCATGATCCACCGCGAGGAGGTCGCTGCGCGTCTGCGCCTCGACCCCGATCTGGCCTGCGCCGCCCTCGCCTCGTTCGTCCGCGACGCAGTCACCAACGCTCGCGCCAGCGGCGTCGTGCTCGGCATCTCGGGCGGCCTCGACTCGGCGCTCGCGGCGGCGATCGCAGTGCGCGCCCTGGGCGCCGACGGGGTCCACGGTCTGTTCCTGCCCTATCGCAGCTCCGACCCGCAGTCGGCCATCGACGCCGCCGCCACCGCCGGGGCGTTCGGCATCGCGCTGCGGACGATCGACATCTCGCCGCAGATCGACGCCTACTTCGCGGCCGTCGACCCGGAGGCCGATCGCCTGCGGCGCGGCAACAAGATGGCGCGCGAGCGGATGACGATCCTGTTCGACCAGGCCAAGCGGCTCGGAGCCCTGGTGCTCGGCACCTCCAACAAGACGGAAATCCTCCTCGGCTACTCGACCCTGTTCGGGGACAACGCCTCGTCGCTCAACCCCAACGGCGACCTGTACAAGCAGCAGGTCTGGCAGCTGGCGCGCCATCTCGGCGTGCCGCAGGCGGTGCTCGACAAGAAGCCGTCGGCCGACCTGTGGCCCGGGCAGACGTCGGAGGACGAGCTCGGCTTCGGCTACTGGATCGCCGACGAGGTGCTTTACCTGCTGTTCGATCAGGGGATGATGCCGGACGAGATCGTCGAGCGCGGCTACCCGGCCGATGTCGTCGCCCGGGTGGTCGAGCGGGAGCGCACGCAACGCTTCAAGCGCCGGTTGATGCTCATCGCCCGCCTGTCGGGCAGCGCGGTCAACCTCGACCGCGAGATCCCGCGCGACTGAGCGAAGCACGTCGCCTGCCGTGCCCGGCCGTCTGATCTTCGTCGCCACGCCGATCGGCAACCTGGACGACCTCTCGCCGCGCGCCGTCGCGGCCCTGCAGTCGGCCGACCGGATCGCCTGCGAGGACACCCGGCACACCGGGCGCCTCCTGCACCACCTCGGCATCCAGCGACCGACCGTCTCGCTGCACGATCACAACGAGCGCCAGCGGCTCCCGGAACTGCTGGCCGCGCTCGACGCCGGGCAGACGATTGCCGTGGTGTCGGACGCCGGGACGCCGTTGCTGTCGGACCCCGGCTTCCCGCTGGCGCGCGCCGCGGCGGCCGCCGGCCACCGGATCGAGGCGATTCCAGGGCCGTCGGCGATCCTGGCTGCGCTGGTGGTCTCGGGCCTGCCGCCTTACCCGTTTACCTTCGCCGGCTTCGTGCCGCCGAAATCGGCGCGGCGCCGGACGTTCTGGCGCCAGTTCGGCGCCCTGGGCCACACCGTCGTCGCCTTCGAGTCGCCACACCGGGTCATCGCCAGCCTGGCCGACGCTGTGGCCGAACTGGGGCCGGACCGGCCGGCGGCGGTGGCACGCGAACTGACCAAGCTGCACGAGGAGACGCTGCGCGGCCCGCTCGGCGAACTGGCCGCCGCGGTCGCCGGCCGCCGGCCACTCGGGGAGTACGTGCTGGTGATCGGGCCGCCGGACAGCCGCGCGGCATCCGGTTCGCTGAGTTTCGATCCGGTTCGCTGAATCGCCGCCGCAGCCGGTTCAGGCGCCGCCGGTGATCCAGCAGCCGCCGAGCACCCGATCTCCGGCATAGAAAACCGCCGCCTGCCCCGGCGCCACCCCGCGCTGCGGTTCGGCGAACTCGACCTCGGCGCGGCCGCCGGGGCGCGGGCGGATGCGCGCCGCGACCCCGGTGTGGCGGGAGCGGATGCGCACCGTCGCCTCGATCGGCCCGGGCGGCGGTGGCCCGATCCAGTGCAGCCGCTCGCCCGCCAGGCCGCCCACGGCCAGCTGCGTGTCGTCGCCGACCACGACCGTATTGTCCTGCGGCAGGACCTCGAGCACGTAGAGCCGACGACCGCCGGCAACCCCGACGCCGCGCCGTTGCCCGACCGTGTAGCGGTAGTACGGTTCGGCCCGTCCGAGCTCGTGTCCGTCGCGGTCGACGACCCGTGCCGGGCTCGCGACGACCGCGGCTCCACCGCCCGCCGCCGCGCGCGCCGCCACCTCCCGTTCGACGAACTCGCGCACCGTGCCGTCGACGAAGCAGACCTCCATCGACTCGCCCTTGGAGGCCACCGGCAGACCGGCAGCGTAGGCGAGTTCGCGCACTTCGCTCTTGCGCATGGCGCCGAGCGGAAAGCGGCTGAAGGCCAGCTGCTCGGCGGTCAACTCGAATAGGAAGTAGCTCTGGTCCTTGTCGGGGTCGACCGCGCGGTGCAGCTGTGGACCGTCGTCGCCGTCGACGATGCGCGCGTAGTGCCCGGTGGCCAGCGCGCCGGCGCCCAGACCGCGCGCCCGCTCGATCAGCAGGTCGAACTTGACGAACGTGTTGCAGCGCACGCAGGGCGACGGGGTGCGCCCGGCCAGATAGTCGTCGACGAACGGATCGACGACCGCGCGCCGGAACTCCTCGTCCATGCGCAGTGTGTAATGCGGGATGCCGGCACGCGCCGCCACCCGCCGGGCATCGCCCAGGTCGAGCGCCCCGCAGCAGCGGCCGGCGCGCGGAGTGGCGCCGCCGGAGCGATCCCACAACAGCATCGACAGGCCGACCACCGGCCGCTCCTCGCGCGACAGCAACCAGGCGGTGACGCTCGAGTCGAGTCCGCCGCTCATGGCGACGGCGATCGGCGTCGCATCGGCGCCCGCCGGGAAACTCATCCGACCGCCCGCAGCGTCGCGGCCCGCACCGCTTCGACCGCGTCCGGCAGCACCGCCAGCAGCCGATCGACCTGCGCCTCGTCGTTGCCCTCGCCGAAGGAGATGCGCAGGGCCGAGATCGCCTCGGCGCGCGGAAGGCCGAGCGCTGCCATGGCCGGACTCGGTTCGACCGTGCCCGAGCCGCAGGCCGGGCCCGCCGAGACGAGAAAGCCGGCAAGGTCGAGCCGAATCGCCAGGTCCACACCGACCGTACCCGGGAAGCGCACGTGCGATGTGTGTGGCACCCGCTCGGCGGCGGCTCCCTGCACGATGGCGTCGGGCAGGGCGTTGGCGAGCCCGGTCTCGAAGCGGTCGCGCAGCCGGGCGAGCCGCTGGCCGCGCGCCGGCAGTTCGGCGGCCGCCAGAGCGCAGGCCTCTCCGAGCCCCACCAGCGCCGGCACGTTGGCCGTCGAGGCGCGGCGGCGGCGCTCCTGGGCGCCGCCGACCAGCAGCGGCTCGAACGGGGCGCCGGTGCGGATCCAGATCGCCGCCGCGCCGAGCGGAGCGCCGAACTTGTGGCCGCCCAGGGTGAGGTAGTCGACACCGAGGCCGCCGACGTCGACCGGGATCTTGCCCACCGCCTGGACCGCGTCGCACAGCAGCGGGATGCCGCGCGCCCGGCAGGCCCCGGCCACCTCGGTGACGGGCTGGAGCGTCCCGAACTCGTTCTGGGCCAACATCAGGGCGGCCAGCACCGTGCGTTCATCGAGCGCCGCCACGAACTGCCCGGCGTCGATCACTCCGTCGGGCCGCGGCGCCACGCGCACCACCTCGATCCCGCGCGGCGCCGCCCAGGCATCGGCGGCCCGCCCGATCGACGGATGCTCGAAGGCCGACAGAACCAGGCGCGCTCCGGCCGGTGCGGTCGCCAGCGCGGAGGCCAGAACGGCGTTGTTGCCTTCCGTGCCGGAGGCGGTGAAGACGATCTCCGCCGCCGCGGCGCCGAGCAGCGCCGCTACGCGCTCGCGTGCCGTTTCGACCGCATCCGCCGCCGCCTGCCCGCCGCGGTGTGCCGACGACGGGTTTCCCCACCGCTCGCCGAGCCAGGGCAGCATCGCCTCGCGTACCCGCGGATCGAGCGGTGTCGTCGAGTTGTGATCGAAATAGACCGGCGGCGAGGCGTGCCCCATGGCGCCGGAAGTGTAACCCGTCGCCTGCCGGCACCGGATCTGCAACGATCTGGACCGATGGTCCCGATCCCGCCGCCCGCCGCCCGCACGCTCTCGCTGCTCCTGCTGCTGCTCGCCCACACCGGAGGCGCCGCCCCGGCCACCGCGGTGGACGATCCGCCGACGCGCAGCGAGCGGCGCGAGCTGGAGCGCGCGCTTCCGGAGGTCTACCAGCGCTGGCTCGAGGAGGTGGCGACGCTGATCACCCGCGAGGAGCGCGACACCTTCCTGCAGCTCGAGAAGGACTATCAGCGCGACGCCTTCATCGAGCGTTTCTGGGCGGTGCGCGACCCGTATCCGGAGAGCGCCCGCAACGAGATCCGCGACGACTGGGAGAAGCGCGTCGTCGAAGCGCGGCAGTCGTTCGGCTCGCTCACCGACGAGCGCTCGCGCTACTACCTGCTCAACGGCTCCCCCGCCCTGCGCATGGTCGACCAGTGCGGCATCCTCCTGTGGCCGACGGAGGTCTGGATCTACCCGCCCGACGGGCGCCTGCGCGAAACCGTCGTGCTGGTCTTCCACCAGGCGTCGGCACTGGGCAAGTGGCGGCTCTGGATGCCGTCCGACGGCCTGGCCACGCTCTTTCAGGCCGCCTCGCCGTTCAGCGACCAGCAGGAGCTCGCCCAGCAGCTCACCTTCACCTGCCTGCGCAACCAGGAGTTCGCCGCCGGCATCCTGCACGTCTGGCGACGCGGTCCGGTCGACTACACCTCCACTCTGGCGCGGGCGCAGGAGCCGATCGCCACTCCCTCCCACGAGTGGGTGACGACCTTCAACTCGCAGTCGACCGACCTGCCCGCCGCTGCCGCCCTGCTCCCGGGCGACATCGAGATCGCCTATCCGGGCCGACGTCAGAGCCGCACCGTCGTGCAGGCGACGGTGGGCATCCCGCGCCAGGCTCTCCAGGCGGCCGAGATCGCCGGGAACCGTTCGTACAACTTCGTGCTCAACGGCGAGGTGGTGCGTGACGGGCGCCTGTTCGACTCATTCCGCTACAAATTCGACCTGCCCGAGGCGACCGTCGACTCCGAGGCGGTGCCGCTGGTCTTCGAGCGGCTGCTGCGCGCCGGCACCTACCAGCTGATCGTCAAGATCGAGGATCTCAATGGCGGCGGCTTCCTGCGTCTCGAAGAGGCCCTCGCAGTGCCGACGATCGACGCCGCCGAGCCGCTGCCCGACCCGACCAGCGACCGACTCCTCGCCGAGGCCAACGCCGCCCTGTCGACCCACGACGACACGATCCGTATCCTCGCTCCGCGCGGCACGATGCAGTCCGGCCTGATCCGCTTCGACACCCTCACGACCGGGTCGGCGATCCGCCAGGTCCAGTTCCGGCTCGACGACAAGCTGCTGCTGACCAAGAATCGCCCGCCTTACTCGGTGGAGCTCGATCTCGGTCAGGTGCCGCGCACCCGCGAGCTGGTCGCAGTGGCGTTCGACGCCGACGGCCGCGAGATCGCGACCGACACCGCGCTGCTCAACGCCAGCCCGCACCGGTTCGCGGTGCGCCTGCTCGAGCCGCGGCGCGGCGCCCGCTACGAGCGCTCCCTGCGGGCCGAGGCCCAGGTCGAGCTGCCCGAGGGAGCGACGCTCGAACGGGTCGAGTTCTGGCTCAACGAGGAGCTCGTGGCGACGCTCTACCAGGAGCCGTTCACGCAGCCGATCGTGCTGCCGCCCGGGGGCGAAATCGCCTACGTCCGCGCGGTCGCCTACCAGGTGGACGGCAACTCGACCGAGGAGCTGGTGTTCGTCAACGCGCCGGACAATCTGGAGGAAGTCGACGTCCACTTCGTGGAGCTCTATGCCACCGTAGTCGGGCGCGACAACCGGCCGGTGCAGGGGCTGACCGCCGATGCGTTTCGCGTCGTGGAGGATGGCGTGGCGCAGCAGCTGTCCCGCTTCGAGCAGCTCACCAACCTGCCGATCCACGTCGCCGTCCTGCTCGACGTCTCGGCATCGATGGAGCCGCACCTGGTCACCGCGCGGGACGCCGCCCTGCAGTTTTTCCGGGACACCGTCACCCCGCGCGACCGCGCCTCGCTGATTCCGTTCAACGACCGCCCGACCCTGGCGGTGCCGATGACCAACCGCCTCGATCAGCTCGGCGGCGGCCTGGCCGGCCTCAAGGCCGAGCGCGGCACCTCGCTCTACGACGCGGTCGTCTTCTCGCTCTTCTACTTCAACGGCCTGACCGGCCAGCGGGCGCTGCTGCTGCTTTCCGACGGCAAGGACGAGAACAGCCGCTTCACGTTCGACCAGACTCTCGACTTCGCGCGCCGGGCGGGAGTGGCGATCTACACGATCGGGCTCGACATCGGGCGCGGCGAGATCGAGACCCGGCGCGTGCTGCGCCAGCTCGCCGAGGAAACGGGCGGCCGCTCGTTCCACGTCCGGGAGCCGGGCGAACTGGCGGGCGTCTATGCCGCCATCGAGCGGGAGCTGCGCTCGCGCTACCTGCTCGGCTACCAGTCGACGAACGCCGCCCCGTCGACCAAGTTCCGCACCGTCGACGTCGAGGTGGCCCGCTCCGGCCTCGAGGTCAAGACGATGCGCGGCTACTACCCCTGAACGAACCGGGCCGGGTGGCACGATCGGTCGGGCGGAGGTGCGCGCGACCCGGTTGAGGCCCGTTGCCGTCGACAGGCGCGGTTAGGATTGTCCGGTGCGCTTCTCCACCCGGTCACTCACGCGTCTCGTCCTCGCCGCCTCGATCCCCCTGGCGGGTGCGGCGGCGGCGAGCGGCCCGGTGGACGACTCGACCCCTCAGACGCCCTGCGCCGGCAGCACGCCACTGGCCGGCGAGTTCGAACTCGGCCCGGCCGGCACCGTCGGCGGCCTCGTCCGGCTGGCTGGAACGTTCGTCCCGCGTCCCACCGATGAGGCGACATCGCGCCAGCTGAGTGTCGCCGGCGAGGTCACGCGCGGTGAGCACCTGATCGAGACTTTCCGCGTCGCCTGGCCGGACGCCGATCCCCGCGCGCCGCTGCCGTTCCTCCGCCTGCTGCCACCCGGCCACTACCGCCTGACGCTGGTCGTGCGCAGCGAATCGGAGGGAACACCCGAGCGCTGCTTTGCAGCAAGCCGCGACATCGATCTGCCGGCAGGCGCGGGCACAGCAAGCGCAGCCGGGCCCGATGCCGACCCGCACGCGGGCGCGATGATTCGCCTGCTGCCCGCGGGCGACCGCCTGCTCACCGGGCGGACACGCGTCGAGGCCCGCAGCGAGTCAGCGGCGGTCGCCGCTGTGGCTTTCGAACTCGATGGCCGGCGGGTGATGACGCGCACGCGCCCGCCATGGAGCGTGGAGCTCGATCTCGGCTCGGCGCCGCGGCTGCACAGCGTGACCGCGGTGGCGCTCGCTGCCGACGGCCGCGAGCTGGCGCGCGACAGTGCGCCGCTCAACGCCGGACCGCACCGGTTCGCTGTCCGTCTGGCCGCCGCCCGCCCGAGCTCCGATCGCCTCGAGGTCGACGCGGTGGTCGACCACGCGCCGGACGTGACCGTCGACCGGGTCGAGTTCGAAGTCGACGGCGTGCCACGCGTCACCCTGCACCAGCCGCCATGGCGCACGCCGATCGCCCTGCCCTCCGGCCCGAGTCCGAGCTGGGTGCGCGCGGTGGCCTGGCTCACCGACGGCGGCGCCGCCGAGGCGGTGCGGCTGGTGGACGGCGGTGCGCTCGGGGAGCAGGTCGACGTCGACCTGGTGGAGCTGCTGGTGACGGTGAGCGATCGCCGTGGCCGACCGGTCGGCGACCTCACCGCCGATCAGCTTTCCATCCGCGAGGACGGGCGCCCGCAGGAGCTGCTGCGCTTCGAGCGCGTCGAGGACTCGCCGATCCACGCCGCCGTGATGCTCGATCTGTCGGCATCGATGGCGGACGATCTGCCGGCCGCCGAGCGTGCCGCCCACGCCTTCTTCGCCTCCGTGCTCACACCGCGGGACCGCATCGCGGTGTTTACGTTCGGCGACCGGCCGCGCCTGGCGACCCCGTTCACCAACTCACTCGACCGGCTGGCGGGCGGCCTTGCCGCTCTGGAGACCAGCCAGGAGACGGCCCTCTACGACAGTCTCGCCTTCGCGCTGCACTATTTCGCCGGCCTCGGCGGCCGTCGCAGCCTCGTGGTGCTCAGCGACGGCGAAGACTCGGCGAGCCGCACGACGTTCGACGAACTGCTCGACTTTGCGCGCCGCACGGGAGTGACGATCTACACGATCGGCATCGACGTTCCGGCGCGCGCCCACCTGCCCGGTCTGGTGCTCGACCGGCTGGCAACCGAGACGGGCGGACGGAGCTACCGAATCTCCGGCCGCAGTCGCCTCGAGCCGATCTTCGAGTCGATCGAAGCGGAACTGCGCTCGCAGTACCGACTGGTCTTCCAGTCCGACGCCGACGGCGGGGAAGCGTTCCGCCGCCTCGAGGTTCAGGTGCGACGACCCGGGACGGTCGTCCGCGCCCCGGCAGGGTACTACCCGTGACCGGGGCGGCTGCGCCCCGGCTCGTCCTCGCCTCCGCCTCGCCGCGGCGCCGCGAACTGCTGGCCCGGCTCGGGCGGCCGTTCGAAGTGCGGCCGACCGAAGCGGACGAAACGCCGCGGCCCGGCGAGACGCCCGACGCACTGGTGGTACGGCTGGCGCTCGACAAGGCGCGCGGCGCGGCGCGGCCGGGCGAGGTCGCGCTCGGCGCCGACACGGTCGTTGCGCTGGGCGGGAGCGTGCTCGGCAAGCCGGCCGATGACGCCGAAGCGCGGGCGATGCTCCACGCGCTGTCGGGGCGAGCGCACGAGGTCTGGACCGGAGTTGCCCTCGTCGAACCGCCGGACCCGACAGCCGGCACCCCGGGACGGGAAGTCGCGGAGGCGGCCTGCAGCAAGGTCCACTTCCGCCGCCTCGACGAGGCCGAGATCGACGCCTACGTGGCGACTGGAGAGTGCGCCGACAAGGCCGGCGCCTATGCGATCCAGGGCGGAGCCGCACCGTTCGTCGCGACGCTCGAAGGGGAGCACACGAACGTGGTGGGTCTGCCGCTGCCCCTGGTCGAGACGATGCTCGCGACGTTCTTCGGGCGCTGACTCAGCCGCCGACTTTGAGCGGCTCGCCCAGCTCCTGCAGCGAGAAGTTGGCCATGATCTGGTGCCCGTTGAAGTCGAGCACTCGGATGTCCTGCGTCGCCCGCAGATCGGGCGCGACGGCAGCGAACGCCTTGCCGTAGCGCTCGCGCACCGCCTCGAGCGAGACCTCGTAGGCGATGAACCGGGTGATCCCTTTGTACTCCAGCTTGGCAATCAGGCGCGGATCGCCCACCTCCGGGTAGGTCGACAGAACCAGGATCGGCCCGGTCCCGGTGAAAATCAGGTAGCAGCGGATCACGGCCTCGGTTCCCATCCCTGGCGTCCTCCCGTCGACGACGGCGCCACCGTACCCGCCGCTCCCCGAAGCTGTCAAGACGAACTGTTGCAGCGATTTACGATCCGCGTCACCGGCCCGTCACCGGCAGCTGTGGAAAACTGGCAGCGCTGCCGCGCGAGAAGCCCTGCGGCTTCAACTACTTGTGCGTAAAGACTGGAAATGAAGCAGGTTATTGGCGCAGCACAAGATCCTGTGCAAATCGCTCCGGGTGCGTCGGGACGGGCAGTCGGCGCCGTCCGGAGCGGCTTCTCCGCAGGGTTTTCCGCAACCGCTGCGGATGGCGCGTGCTAGCGTTTCTGCGATGGTCGAAGCGCGCATCGCGATCCTCGAGGACGAACCGGATATCGCCGAAGTGCTGCGCTTCCACCTCGAGCGGGCCGGCTTTCGGGTCGACCTGCACCCGCGTGGTGACTCCGGTCTCGAGGCGATCCGCCGCAACCCGCCGCAGCTCGTGGTTCTGGACCTGATGCTGCCGGGGCTCGACGGATTGGAGATCACCCGCACTCTCAAGCGTGATCCGGCGACCGCCGGGCTCCCGATCGTCATGCTGACCGCCCGCGGGGAGGAGCTCGACCGGATCGTCGGCCTCGAGCTGGGGGCCGACGACTACATCCCCAAGCCGTTCAGCCCGCGGGAGGTGGTACTGCGCATCCGGGCCGTTCTGCGCCGCCACGGCGCGGAACCGGACGCCGGCGGCCTGCTCGAGTCGGGCGGGCTCGTCCTCGACACCGCCGCCCACCGCGCGCGCGTGGACGGCGAGGAGGTCGCTCTGACCGCCACCGAGTTCCGGCTGCTGAAGGTGCTGATGGAGCGCGCCGGCCGCGTCCAGAGCCGCGCGCGCCTGCTGTCCGACGTCTGGGGCTACGCGGACGATGTCGACAGCCGCACCGTCGACACCCACGTGCGCCGCCTGCGCCGCAAGCTCGGCGCCCACGCCAAACGACTCGAGACGGTGATCGGCGTCGGCTACCGCCTGCAGGCCTGAGCGCGCGCCGGCGCTCTCCGACGCCGGGCTCGCGTGCCCATTCCGGGGGCTGCGCCCGGGGATGATATTTTTCGGTGCGGACCGACCCATGCGATTCGATACCCTGATTCGAAAGCTGATGCCCCGGGAGGAGCGGTTCCAGGAGCTGCTCGATGTCGACACGCGCAATCTCGTGCGGGCCGCCGAGCGCTTCCTGGACATCGCCAACACCGGCGACCTCGAGGCCCGCCGGGTCAAGCTGGTCGAACTCAAGGCGATCGAGCACGAGGGCGACCAGATCACCCGCCGCGTGCTCGAGGCCCTGAACTCCACCTTCATCACCCCGTTCGATCGCGAGGATATCCGTTCCATCGCAATCGACATCGACGACGTGCTCGACTACCTCGAGGGGATCGGGCAGTACCTCGTCCTGTTCGAGATCGACACGGTAGTCGAGCCGCTCACCCGCTTCGCCGAGATCCTCCTGGAACTCTGCCGTCAGATCGACGAGCTGACCCGGCTGGTCTGGGACATGGGCAATGCGCCGAAGATCTCGCAGGGCATGATGCGGGTCTCCGAACTCGAGAATCAGGCCGACGCGCTCTACCTCGCCGCGCTCGGCGCCCTGTTCCGCACCGACGAAGGCAAGGACGCCCTGGAAGTCATGAAGTGGAAAGAGATCTACCAGGGCCTCGAGGACGCGTGCGACAAGTGCAAGGACTTCACGCACGTGCTCGGCAACGTCGTCGTGAAGAACGCCTGAGCGGGAACGGCCTGCCCCGATGACCTGGCTGATCGCCATCATCGTCATCGCGCTCGTTTTCGATTTTCTGAACGGGTTTCACGACGCGGCGAACTCCATCGCCACGGTGGTGTCGACGCGCGTCCTGTCGCCGTCGGTGGCGGTCGTCTGGGCGGCGTTCTTCAATTTCGTGGCCGCCTTCGTCCTCGGCACTCATGTCGCCAAGACGATCGGTCAGGGCATGATCGACATCTCGATCGTCTCCCAGGAGGTGATCCTGGCGGGCCTGATCGGAGCGATCTTCTGGAACCTGCTCACCTGGTACTTCGGCATCCCGGTCTCGTCCTCCCACGCGCTGGTGGGTGGCTACGCCGGCGCCGCAGTGGCCAAGGCCGGATTCGGCGCCCTGATCCTCTCCGGCTGGATCAAGCCGCTGCTGTTCATCGTGCTGGCGCCGGTGATCGGCATGACCCTCGGCCTGGTCCTGATGATTTCGGTGACCTGGATCTTCCGGCGCTGGCACCCCAACCGGCTCGACCACTTCTTCCGCAAGGGTCAGCTGGTCTCGGCCGCCTTCTACAGCCTCGGGCACGGCGGCAACGACGCGCAGAAGACGATGGGCATCATCACCGGTCTGTTGCTGGCGGCCGGCTACCTCGACTCGTTCGAAGTCCCGCTCTGGGTGATCCTGGTGTCCCACGCGGCGATCGCCCTGGGCACCCTGTTCGGCGGCTGGCGGATCGTCAAGACGATGGGCTCGAAGATCACCAAGCTGCATCCGATGGGCGGCTTCTGCGCCGAGACGGCCGGCGCGCTGACGATCGTCGGGGCCACCCTGGGCGGCATTCCGGTCTCGACCACCCATACGATCACCGGCGCCATCATGGGCGTCGGCGCCACGCGACGCCTGTCGGCGGTCAAGTGGGGAGTCGCCGGCCGGATCGTCTGGGCCTGGGTGCTGACCATTCCGATCGCCGCCGCCGTCGCCGCCCTCTCCTACCTGCTCATCGCCCAGTTCACGTGAGCTCCGGGCAGGGGCGGGCAAACCCCTCTGTCCCAGGGATTTAACGAGGCGCCGTCGGGCAGTTTCCGACAGCTGCGGAAATCACGCCGCGTGTCGGGCGCCGCTAACCCTTGAAGTTCGGCTGACCGCTCGCGCAACACATTTCGAATCAAGGGGTTGCGCCGGCTGCACAGAAATCGTTGCAGTTCGCTCGACGCCCCGAACTGGCGCGCGCGAACGGCGCCGCGCCCCCTCTTTTCGACAGACTTTTCCGCAGCGGCTGCGGAGAAGCGGCGGCCCCGGCCGGCGCCCCTGGGCTACACTGCGCGGCTCGCGCCATGGCTTTCCCTCTGTCCCCCCGGCTGCGGCTGGCGCCGCTCGGGCCCGCCGTCGCGGCGCTCCTGGTCCTGGCAACCGTAGCCAGCCTGCTGCTGCCGGGAGTGCTGGCCGACAACGCCGCCGACGACCTCCTGTCTACGGCCCGCCTGCTGAGCCGCGGCGCCCTGCTGCCGGGTCCGATGCCGGACCGGCCGGAACCCGGGCTGCAGCGCCATCTGGTCGCCCAGGCTCGCGGCACGCAGCTCAGGATCACTCTGATCGCGCTCGACGGCACCGTGGTGGCAGACACCGATCGCGACTTCGATCAGCTCGCGGCGCTCGAGAATCACCAGACGCGGCCCGAAGTGGCGGCCGCGTTTGCCCACGGCGAAGGAGTGGCGATCCGACGCAGCGACACTACGGGCGCCCGCACGGCCTATGCCGCCACCCTGCTGCGCTCGCCGAGCGGACCGCTGGCGGTCCTCCGGCTCGGCCGCCCGGTCTCCTCGTTGACCGCCCTGCGCAGCCATCTGACCGGCGCGCTGCTGGTGGCCATCGCGGTGGCCAGCCTCCTCGCGCTCATCCTGTCGTGGTGGATCTCGCGCAGCCTCTTTCGTCCCCTCGACGGCCTCATCGCCGCAGCGCACCGAATCAGCCTCGGCGACTACTCCACCCGGGTCGAAGTGCCGGCGGCGCCCGAGCTCGCCACGCTGGGCCGGGCGCTCGAGCGGATCGGTGAACATGCCCGCGACCAGCTGGCCGCCGTGGCGGCCGAGCGCGACTATCTCGGCACCACCGTGGCGAGCATGGCGGAGGGCGTGCTGGTCGCTGACAGCTCAGGGCGAACCCGCCTTTTCAATCCGGCTCTCGCCACCCTCCTCGGTGTCCCAGCGGACACTCCGCCGGCTGGCTTCCTCGCGCTGGCACGCCAACCGCAGCTCGACGACCTGATCGCCGCCACCCTGGCCAGCCGCCAGCCCACCTCCGTCGAGCTCGAGCTCCTGCAGCCCGATGAGCGATCGCTGCTCCTCCTGGCCCGCCCACTGGGCGCCGGCGAGGGCGTGGTCGTGGTCGCCCGCGATGTGAGTGAGATCGAGCGGCTCGCGAAGATGCGCAAGGAGTTCGTCGCCAACGTCTCGCACGAGCTGCGCACGCCGCTCGCGGCCATTCGCGGCTATGCCGAAACCTTGGTCGACGATTCCGTCGACGACCAGGAGACCCGGCAACACTTCTCCCGGCGGATCCTCGCGCAGTGTGAGCGGCTGGCCGACCTGCTCGAGGACCTGTTGATCCTTTCGCGGCTCGAAGGGGCCGAGCCGCTGCGCTCGATCGAACGGGTGGGCCTGCGCCAGATCGCCGGTGAGGCAATCGATCTGCTCGCGGCGAGCGCCGCGGGCCGTGGCAGGACGGTCACCCTGCAGCCGGGCGACGAACTGTTCGTCGACGGCGACAGCGACGGCCTGCTGCGCCTCGTTTCGAACCTCGTTCACAACGCTCTCAAGTACGGGCGCCCCGCCGGCCGCGTCGACGTGGCGATCAGCTCGAAGGCCGACGCTGCCGTGATCGAGATCGTCGACGATGGGATCGGCATCGCGGCAGCGCACCTGCCGCGCCTGTTCGAGCGGTTCTACCGGGTCGACAAGGGGCGCGGCCGCGACGAGGGCGGGACCGGCCTCGGGCTGGCGATCGTCAAACACGTCGCGCAGGCCCACGGCGGGCGAGTCGAGGTCGAGAGCGAGCCCGGCGCCGGGTCGACGTTCCGCGTCGTCCTGCCGCTCGCCGGCCTGCCCCGCCCCTGACGGCGCCCTTCGGCCGTCCTGTCGCAGCGCTGTCACGCGCCCGTCGCCGGGCCGCCGGCGCCGGGCGGCTACTGTCTCCGGGAAACAGAGCGGGTCGCCCCATGGCGGAGTCGACCCGATGCGGACCCCGGTCCCCAGCTCACTCCCGGAGGATTACGTCATGTCGAGGAACTCAGTCGCCGTCGGTTTGATCGTGCTCGCCCTGTTGGGCCTCGCGGTCGCCGCGCCCGCCGACGCTCAGCAGATCACCACGCTCTACTACCAGGAGCTGGAACGCGAAGGCCGGGTCTACGTCTTCAACACACCCGAAGCCTGGAAGGCGTTCCAGGCCTCCGGCGAGATGGGCAAGTCGATCACCCTGGTCGGTCTGGGCGTCGACGGCGCGACGCTGATCGCCGAGAACGAGACCGCTGTCGACCTCTACCTGTTCAAGCACGGCCTGCCCGGCTACGAGCACGCGACTCCGGCCCCCTACAAGCCGCCGTTCGACGTCGCCTGGAAGGACGGCAAGACCACGATGAAGTGGAAGAACGCGACCATGAACCTCGGCAACCGGATCCAGGTTCGCTTCACCAGCGAGAACCCGGAAGACGGTGACGACAAGGGTTCGTTCCGCATCCGGCGCGCCAAGACGAAGCTCGACGGCTGGGTCTACACGCCGAATCTGCAGTACGAACTCCAGATGAGCTGGGCCGACTCCTCACCGCTCGAGGACGCCAACCTCAACTACGACTTCACCGGCGGCAAGAAGGCCGCGATGCTCAAGGTCGGCCGCTTCAAGGTGCCGTTCGGACGCCAGGAGCTGACCTCGTCCGGCTCGCAGCAGTTCGTCGACCGGTCGATCGTCTCCAACGAATTCGCCAAGGGCCGCGACAACGGCATCCAGCTCTGGGGCACCCCGAACGGCGGCGTCATCGACTGGCGCGTCGGCATCTTCAACGGCGCCGGCCGCACGGCGACCTCCAACGACAACGACTCCTACCAGTACAACGCCCGCGTGGCCTGGCAGCCGTTCGGCGACCTCAAGTACTCCGAGATCGACTTCGAGTCGAAGGATCGGCCGCTGATCTCCTTCGCCGCCCAGTACGAGTCGAACGACAAGTTCGGCGCCACCGACGCCGACGACACCGACCGCGAGACGGTCGGCGCCGACGTCGCCTTCAAGTACGGCGGCCTGTTCGCCTTCGTCGAGTACTTCGACGCCTCGGTCGACCGCGAGTCGGGCGCCTCCTTCGACCAGGAGGGCCTGCACGGTCAGATCGGCTACCTGTTCAACAAGCGCTTCGAGCTGGCCCTGCGCTACGCCGCCTGGGATCCCTCGAGCCAGGTGGCCGACAACGATCGTACCGAGACCGGCCTCGCGCTCGGCTACTACTGGAACAAGCACAACAACAAGCTCCAGCTCGACTTCCGCCAGATCGAGGACGACGCGTCGGGCGAAACCGACGACGAGATCCGCCTCCAGTACCAGCTCAACTTCTGACCTGCCTCCGGGCGGGGAAGTCCACCTCTGCAGTACGGCTTCCCCGCCCTCTTTTTCATCTCCACCCACCGACTCACTGCCAGCTATCATCCGACTCCCATGGAACGACACCGCGACCAGGATCTCGACCGCATCCGCCAGGCGCTGCTGCGCATGGGCGGCCTCGTCGAACGGATGATCAGCGAGGCGATGCACGCCCTCGTCGAACGCGACGCGGGGCGCGCCGCCTCGGTCATCCGCACCGACGACGATGTCGACCGTCTGCAGATCGAGGTCGATGGCCTGTGCAACCGGATGCTCGCCCTCCAGCAGCCGACCGCGGTCGACCTGCGCTTCCTGGTCTCGACGATGAAAATCGCCAACGACCTCGAGCGGATGGGTGACTCGGCGGTCAACGTGGCGCAGGCGGTCGAGATCCTCAACCAGGATCCGCCGCTCAAGCCGTACATCGATCTGCCCCGGCTCTCCGAGCTGACCCGCGGCATGGTGCGCGACGCCCTCGACAGCTTCGTGCGGCGCGACGCCCGCGCGGCGTTCGACGTCTGCCGGCGCGACGACCAGGTTGACGGGCTCTACAAGCAGCTGTTCCGCGAGCTGCTCACGTACATGATGGAAGATCCGCGCACGACCGCCCGCGCGCTCCATCTGCTGCTCATCGCACGCAACTACGAGCGGATCGCCGACCACGCCACCAACATCGCCGAAGACGTCATCTTCTACGTCGAAGGGCGCGACATCCGCCACTCCACCGCCGACGAGAAGAACGCCAGCGACCCGCCGGCCTGACCGGCCTGCGGCAAGCGCCGGCGAAGCGCCCTGCGCGAGGCCGGGGCGGCCGGTGATTGCTGCCGGGAAAAGCTTCCATGGAAGGGAAGCAGGGGGCGGTTCGGGGCGGCTGTGGCGAGGTCGGAGCCTCCGGCGCCACCCCGGCCACAGCCCCTGCTTTTTGCCTACAATGGAAGCTCTTGCTTCTTGCTTTCGCCGGTGCTTTCTGCCTTGCGCTACGTGTCACAGGGTCGTCACACCGGGTGCGGGTGGCTGACGCACGGGGTTGTCAATCTCCTCCTGGCTGTCGAACGCCCCGGGCTCCGGGGCAGTCCACCAAGGAGAATCTCGATGAAACTCACTCAGTCTCTCGCCGGATCTCTGCCTCCGCTGCGGTCGCTTCCGGCGCTGGCGGCCCTGCTGGCGCTGGTCGCCGGCGCACCGCTGGCCGCTCAGCCGGCGCAGGTCGATGCCGGCATCCAGCCGTACAGCCGGACGAGCGGCGTCTCGGGCAACCTGACCTCGATCGGTTCGGACTCGCTCAACAACCTGATGACCTTCTGGGCCGAGGGGTTCCAGAAGGCGTACCCGAACGTGCGCATCCAGATCGAGGGCAAGGGCTCCTCGACCGCGCCGCCGGCCCTGATCTCCGGCACCGCGCAGCTCGGTCCGATGAGCCGCGCCATGAAGGCCGAGGAGATCGACGAGTTCGAGAAGCGATACGGCTACAAGCCGACCGTCATCCGCGTCGCGGTCGACGGTCTCGCGATCTACGTCAACAAGGACAACCCGCTCACCCAGCTCACCCTGGCCGAGGTCGACGCGGTCTTCTCGAAGACCCGCAAGGGCGGCCACAAGGCCGACCTCACCACCTGGGGCGACCTCGGGCTGACGGGCGACTGGGCGGCGCGGCCGATCTCGCTCTACGGCCGCAACTCCGCCTCCGGGACCTACGGCTTCTTCAAGGAGGTCGCCCTGTTCAAGGGCGACTACCGCGAGACGGTCAAAGAGCAGCCAGGCTCGGCGTCGGTCGTCCAGGGGGTCACCGAGGACCGGTTTGCGATCGGCTACTCGGGCATCGGCTATCGCACCTCGGGAGTCAAACCGCTGGCGCTCTCGCGCAAGGCCGGCGAGCCGTTCTACACCACCGAGGCGGACGACGTGCTGTCGGGGCGCTACCCGCTCTCGCGCTTCCTCTACATCTACGTCAACAAGGCGCCCAACCAGCCGCTCGATCCGCTGGTCGGTGAGTTCCTGCGCTTCGTGCTCTCGCGCGAGGGGCAGGAGATCGTGGTCAAGGACGGCTACCTGCCGATCTCGGCCACCGTCGTCACCGAAGAGAACGCCAAGCTGCGATGAGCCGCACCGCCGCCGGTGGCCGCACCGCCCCTCGCCGCCTGCTCGTCGATCGAGCAGCGCGCCGGGTCGTGGCCGCCGGCGGCCTGGCGATCATCGCCAGCATCCTCGGCATCCTGATCTTCATCGTCGCCGAGCTGCTCCCCATCCTGCGGCCGGCGCAGGTCGCGCTCGAGCGCACGCTCGCCGTCGACGGCCCGACCACCGGAATGGTGATCGACGAGTACCTGGAACTCGCCGTCAGCCTGACGCCGTCGGGCCAGATTCAGGTCCTGGCGCTCGCCGATGGCAACGCGATCGCAACGAGGCCGCTGCTCGCCGATCCGATCCCGCCCCTCACCGGTGTCGCGGTGCCGCCCGGCGGCGAAGCACTCGTGGCGGCCCTCCCCGACGGTCGTCTGGTCGCCCAGCCCGTGCGCTGGCGCGTGGAGTTCGACCCGGCCGGCCAGCGCGTCGTCCGACCGGACCTTCCGGACCCCGTGGTACTGGACATCCATCCCGACGGGCAACCGCTCGGGGTATTCACGGCGCAGGTGGCCGGCCCCGGCACGGTGGCCGCCGCGGCCCAGCTCGCCGACGGGACGATCGCGATCGTGCGCCGCGAGGCGATCGAGAACGCCTTCACCGGCGAGGTCGAGCGACGCGAAGAGCGCTACGCACTCGCGGCGGCGCCGCAGTTGTCCTCCCTGCTGCTCGACACCGAGGGACGCCACCTCTACGCCGGCACCGCGCAGGGCGAGCTCTACTGGTGGGATCTCGCCGACGGCGACACCGCGCTGCCGCAGCGGGCGGTAGTCGGCAGCGCCGGGGTGACCGCACTGACCTTCCTGATCGGCGACCGCTCGCTCGTCGTCGGCCAGGCGAGCGGCGCGCTCTCGGTCTGGTTCCCGGTGCGGCAGGCCGACGAGACGTTCCAGCTGCTGCGCATCCGCGACTTCCCCGCGCGCACGGCTGCGATCGTGCGCCTCGCGCCTTCGCAGCGCAACCGAACCTTCCTTGCACTCGACGCCGGCGGCGGCGTGGGTCTCTACTTCTCCACCTCCGAGCGCCTGCTCTGGCAGGGCAGCTCGCCCGTACCCGAGACTGCGACGCTCGCCCTGGCGCCGAAGGCCGACGCCGCCCTTCTGGCCGGCAACCGGCAGCTGGCGCTGCTGCGGATCGACAATCCCCATCCCGAGCTGTCGTGGAAGGCCCTGTTCGGGCGGATCTGGTACGAGGGCTACGAGGAGCCCGAGCTGATCTGGCAGTCGACCGGCGGCACCGACGACTTCGAGTCGAAGCTCTCGCTCACTCCGCTCGTCGTCGGCACGCTCAAGGGGACGTTCTACTCGCTGCTGCTCGCCATCCCGCTCGGCGTGCTGGGCGCCATGTTCGCGTCGCAGTTTCTCCATCCGACCCTGCTCGCCTGGATCAAGCCGGGGGTCGAGATCATGGCGGCGCTGCCGTCGGTCGTGCTCGGCTTCCTGGCCGGCCTCTGGCTGGCGCCCATCCTCGAGCGCACCTTCCCCGGCCTGCTGCTGATGCTGGTGGTGCTGCCGCTCACGGCATGGCTCATCGGCCTCGCCTGGAGCCGCCTGCCGCTGCGCCTGCGCAACCGGGTGCCGACCGGCAGCGAGGTGGCCGTCCATGTGGTGGCGCTCGGAATGGCGATCTGGGCCTGCGTGGCGGCCTCGCCGGCGGTCGAACAGGCGATCTTCGGCGGCAGCTTCCAGGGCTGGCTGCTCGAGGCGACGGGCCTGCGCTACGACCAGCGCAACGCGATCGTGGTCGGCCTGGCGATGGGCTTCGCGGTCATCCCGATCATCTTCGCCATCTCCGAGGACGCCTTCTCGAACGTGCCGCGCAACCTGGTCGCCGGCTCGCTCGCCCTCGGCGCGACACCGTGGCAGACGGTCACCCGGGTCGTGCTGCCGACCGCCTCGCCGGGCATCTTCTCGGCCATCATGATCGGCTTCGGGCGCGCGGTGGGCGAGACGATGATCGTCCTCATGGCGACCGGCAACACCCCGATCCTGGACTGGAGCCCGTTCAACGGCTTCCGCACCCTGTCGGCCAACATTGCGGTGGAAATCCCGGAGGCGCCGCACGGAGGCACCCTGTACCGGACGCTCTTTCTGGCTGCGCTGATCCTGTTCGTCCTCACCTTCGTCGTCAACACGTTCGCGGAGCTCGTGCGCCAGCGCCTGCGCCGCCGGTATGCGCAGCTGTGAGCAACCCGGCCGCCGTGACCCGTCCCAGTCCCGCCGCCACCCGATCGGCCGGCCGCAGCCGCCTGTTCGGCCTGTCGATGACCGCGCTGTGTGGCGGCGCGCTGGCGCTCGACCTGCTGCTCGTCGTCGGCCTGCTCGGGTTGATCGGCTGGCAGGGCGGTCGCTACTTCTGGCAACCCGACCTGGTCCGAGTCGAGCTGGCCGACGGTCGAATCCTGCTCGGCGAGATCCACGATCGCGAGCCGATCCCGCCGGCCGCCGACGGCACGCAGAGCAGCGGCGGCCGCTTCCAGATCCGCACCGGCAATCGCGACCTGACCGGCGGCGACTTCCAGTGGGTGGACGACGCCGACGTCGTGGCGACCTCACTGCCGCCCGACGCGGTGATGATCGAGCGCCTCGAGTGGGGCAACTTCTACGGCCACCTGGTGGAGCTGCGCACCGCCGACGAGCCGCCCGCGGTGTCCGACCCCGAGGCAGCCTGGCGGGCCCTCGAACCCCTGCTCGAAGCCAAGCGCCGCGAGCGCGACCGGATCCGACGCCTAGAGCGTGGCGAGATCGGCGAAATCAACCGTGCGCTCGAAAAGCTGCGACTCGCCGAGCGCCGCGGCGAGCGCGCCGACGACGACCCGGGCGAGCGCGCGGCGCGCCTGGAGGGCATCGCCACCGAGCGCACCGCGCTCGAGGCGACCTACGCGACGCTTGCCGAACGACTGTTCGAGGCGCGGCGGCAGCTGGACCGCGAGGTCGCCGTCTTCGCCACCGCGGCGGGCGAGCGCAAGGAGATCGCGGTCGGCGCGATCGTCCGCGCGGTACGCCCCAACGAGCTGTCGGTCGCCGGCAAGCTCGGCCTCTATCTGAGCCGCGCGCTCGAGTTCGTCACCGGCGATCCGCGCGAGTCGAATACCGAGGGCGGCATCTTCCCCGCCATCTTCGGCACCGTACTGATGGTCTTCCTGATGTCGTTCGCGGTCGTGCCGCTCGGCGTGCTGGCGGCGCTCTACCTGCGCGAGTACGCCCGCCAGGGCACGGTCGTCCGGCTGGTCCGGATCGCGGTCAACAACCTGGCCGGCGTGCCGTCGATCGTCTTCGGCGTGTTTGGTCTCGGCTTCTTCGTCTACACGATCGGCGGCTCGATCGACCGCCTCTTCTTCCCCGAGGCGCTGCCGACACCGACGTATGGCACCGGCGGCATCCTGTGGGCGGCGCTCACGCTCGCCCTGCTCACCGTCCCGGTGGTGATCGTCGCCACCGAGGAGGGCCTGGCGGCGGTGCCGCGCATCGTCCGCGAGGGCTCGCTGGCGCTGGGCGCCACGAAGTGGGAGACCACGTGGAAAGTCGTGCTGCCGGCGGCCGCTCCCGGGATTCTCACCGGCACCATCCTCGCGATGGCGCGCGCCGCCGGCGAGGTCGCCCCGCTGATGATCGTCGGCATGGTCAAGCTGGCACCGACCCTGCCGATCGACGGCAACTTCCCGTTCGTCCACCTCGAACGCAAGTTCATGCACCTCGGCTTCCACATCTACGACACCGGCTTCCAGAGCCCCAACGTGGACGCCTCGAAGCCGCTCGTCTTCGCCACCGCGCTGCTGCTGATCGGCGTGGTGACGGTGATGAACCTGCTCGCCATCGCCCTGCGCAACCGGCTGCGGCGCAACGCCGCGGGAGGCTCCGTGTGAGCGCCACCCACGCGTCCGGGAGATCCGACATGATGCCCACTGCCACCGACGTGCTCCAGGAGTTTCCGATGCCCATCCCCGGTCCCGTCGACCCCATCCCCGGCTCCGACCGCGTCGCGCCGATGGCCGGTGCCGCAACGAGCCCGGCCGTCGACCCGGCGCTGTCGCCCCGGATCGCCGATCCGATTCTCGAAATCGACCACCTCTCGCTGTGGTACGGCCAGAAGCAGGCCCTCTCCGACATCTCGCTCGCCATCCCCAAGCGGCAGATCACCGCATTCATCGGCCCCTCGGGCTGCGGCAAGTCGACCCTGCTGCGCTGTATCAATCGGCTCAACGACCTGATCGACGGCGTGCGGGTCGAGGGCCAGATCCGATTCGAGGGCACCGACGTCTTCCGGCCCGACGTCGAGATCAACGCCCTGCGCAAGCGAATCGGCATGGTGTTCCAGAAGTCGAACCCGTTTCCGAAGTCGATCTACGAGAACGTCGCGTACGGGCCGCGCATCCAGGGAGTACGCCGCCGTGCCGACCTCGATCTGATCGTCGAGAAGAGCCTGCGCAGCGCCGCCCTCTGGGACGAGGTCAAGGATCGCCTCGACGAGAGCGCGCTGGGCATGTCGGGCGGTCAGCAGCAGCGCCTGTGCATCGCGCGTGCGATCGCCGTCGAACCCGAGGTCATCCTGCTCGACGAGCCCTGCTCGGCGCTCGACCCGATCGCCACGGCGCGCATCGAGGAGCTGATGGAGGACCTCAAGAACGACTACACCCAGGTGATCGTCACCCACAACATGCAGCAGGCCTCGCGGGTGTCGGACAACACTGCCTTTCTCTACCTCGGTCAGCTGATCGAGTACGGGCCGACCGAGCGGCTGTTCCTCAACCCGATGAAGCGCCAGACCGAGGACTACATCACCGGCCGCTTCGGCTGAGCGGCGCGCTCCGGCCGGGCTACTCTTCGCGGTGGCGAATCGAGTGGCGCAGGCGGCCGATCAGGACGTTGATCGGGTTGCTGCGACCTAGAAACGGGATCGGCGGCCGCTTGCGCACGCCGATCTCGACCCGCAGCTCCTTGAGACCGCGGTGGGCCGGGTCGAGCTTGAGGCCGCGTGCGATCGAGGAGACGGCAGAGCGCCGGTTGGACATCAGCATCTGCACGCGCGCCAGCTGGAGGTGGTTCTCCGGCTCGTAGTACTGCACTTTGACGGCGTGCTCACACAGCTTGAGGCCGTCCTTCATCCGGCGCTGGTAGCGGGCCAAGCCGTAGCCGAGGTAGGCGAAGATGACGCCCGGCAGCTCCTTGCCGCCCGGCGCCTCGACCGCCTCGGACAGCAGCTGGAGGCCGCGGTCCCAGTCGTTCTGGCGGCACAGCTGCAGACCCCGCGCAGCGGCGGACTGGTAGTCATACTCCTCCGCGCACATCGCAGGCAGCATGCTACACTGCCGCGCGCTACTGGAGAAATCCGGCCGCGGAGTCCGCGATGCCCGAGCCTGAACCTTCTGCCCACGGTTCGCCCGATCTCGACGAGCTCGTCACGCTCGCGCGACGGTTCGCCGACCGCAAGCGGTACGACGAGGCGATCGATCTGTTCCAGCTCGCGCTTCGGCTGGAGCCGCGCGACCTCGGACTGCGCCTCGCCGTCGCGCGCCTGCGCAAGCTCAAGAAGGCGCAGATCCGGGCGACCGACAAGGATCCCGTCGAGGCGGCACGCGATGCCATGCGCCGTGCCGCCATCGACGCGTCGCACTTCGTCGGCCTGGCCTGGCTCTACGCGGAGAAAGGCGAGGAGTATCGCGCCCTCGAGTGCCTCGAGATCGCGCGGGTGAAGGATCCGATCAGCCCGTCGGCCTCCAAGCTCGCCGGCCGCATCCACTTTCACCTTCAGGACTTCGATGCCGCCGCCGAGCATCTGCGCAAGGCGCTGCGCTTCAATCCGTTCGACCGCGAGGCGGCCGAACTGCTCGGCCAGGTCGAGTACGAGCGGCGGCAGTACGGCGACGCGATGTCCGCCACCATCGACGCGTTTCTCCTCCTGCCTTCCACCCAGGAGGAGCGCGCCATTCACCTGCGGCGGCGGATCCGCACGCTGCGGCACCTGCTGGGCTGGCAGGCAGCCCAGGTCACCGCTCTGCTGCGCGAGCGCGAAGAGACGCTGCACATCGCCTTCGATCGCCTGCAGTGGCGGCGAGAGCGTTTCCGCAGCGCCGACGGCCTCACCGAACTGACGCCGGCCCCGGCGGAGGTCGCGCAAGGGCGCCTGTCGATCGCCGGCCGGCTGCGGCGCTGCGAGACCTGGGCGCACCTGACCGACGAGCAGATCTTCAAGCTCTCCTCGACGGTGGTCGAAGAGAACCTGCCGGCCGGGCACCTGATGTTCGTCAACGGCGACACGGGGACCGACTTCTACCTGCTCGAGGAGGGGGAGGTGGCGATCCAGCGCCAGACCCCGTACGGCACCTTCTCGCTGGCGGTGCTCAAAGCCGGGACGATCTTCGGCGAGATCAGCTTCGTGGCGCCCGGGCCGCGCTCGGGCGACGCCCTGGTCTCCAAGCCGGTGAGGCTGCTGCGCTTCGACGGCGAGGCGCTGGTCGCGCAGACCCGGCAGTGGGCCGAGTACGGCGTCCAGATCTACTGGGGCCTATGGCATTCGCTCGCCGGCAAACTGCGCTCGACCAACGAGCAACTCAAGACCTTCTTCACCACCGACAAGCAGCCGGAGAATTTCCTGCGCCTGCGGCGCGCCCGCGAGGCGGTGTCCGGCGTCATCGAGATCCCCAGCGAAGACAAGCTGCGCATGCTGCGCGAACAGGGCCTTTCCGGCAAGGAGCTGACCACGCTCGCCAACTTCTCCCGCGAGCTGCGATTCGAAAGCGGCAGCCCGCTGTTCGAGGAGGGCGACGAGGGGCACGAAATGTACGTCGTGCTGGAGGGCAAGGTCCTGATCTCCAAGTTCATCCCCGGCGCCGGTGAAGAGGCGCTGGCGATCCTCGAACGGGGCGACTTCTTCGGCGAGATGTCGCTCATCGACGGCGAGCCGCGGTCGGCCGACGCGCGGGCCCACGGCGGGTCGGTCACCGTCCTGGCGCTCGATCAGGGGACCATCCAGGAGATGCTGGCGCTCGACCCCGAGGCCTCGCTCGAGTTCCTCAAGCTGCTCTGCCGCCTGGTCGCCAAGCGCCTGCGCGAGATCGACGAGAAGGTCACCACCTGGCGCATCTTCGCCGGCGTGCGCGACGAGAACGTGCCCGTCTGACCCGCCGCGATGGCGCGATTGAACCTGGCGGCACCGGACGGGACTCACCTCTAAGTACGTCCACCAGCGGACGTACCGCGTTCACGGGAGATCGCTCCATGCCCGCCTCGTCCGCTCCTCGCGTGCTCGCCCTCGCCCTGCTCTTCGCTGCCGGCGCCTCCGTAGCGCGGGGAGGCGAAACGCCGATCAACGGTTGCACCCGGTCCGAAGCGGTGCGCTGGTTCGACGCGTCCCCGGCCGAGCGGACGATCTCCTTCGTCTGCTGCGAGTACACGCCGCCGTGCGTGCTCATCGACGCGGGCCAGACGGTCACCTTCAGCGGCGCGTTCGGCGGTCATCCGCTGCGTCCGGGCGTCGTGGAGGGCGGCACCCCGAGCCCCCAGCCGGGCAATCCGGTGCCGGTCGTCGACGACGGCAGCGACCCGATCCCCGTCCTCTTCCCCGACGCCGGGGACTGGGGTTTCTACTGCAACTTCCACCTCGGCGGCGGGATGTTCGGGGCCGTGTATGTCGCCCTCTTCGCGGACAGCTTCGAGAGCGGTAATCTCTCGGAATGGTCCGCAAGCTCGCCGCTCACCGCCCCGCCCTCCTCCTGACCGCCGCTCTGCTGGGCGCGGCGGCGGTCGCCGCGCCGCTGCCGGCGCAGGTCATCAATACCTGCCTCCCCGAGGATGCGGTGGAGTGGTTCGACCTGCCGGCAGAGAAGCGGGTGATCACCGTCGTCAACCACAACGCCTACTCACCGCCGTGCGTGGCGATCGAGACCGGCCAGACGGTCACCTTTCAGATGAACTTCGCGCAGCACCCGCTCGAGGGTGGCCTGCACAAGGACGGCGGCCCGCAGAAGGGCAACCCGATCCCGACCGTCACCTCCGGCTCGGATCCGGTGGTTGTCGAGTTCCCGGAGGCCGGTGCCTGGGGTTTCTTCTGCACTTTTCACCAGCCGCCGATGGCCGGCGCAGTGTTCGTGGTCGAGCGTCCGTTCTCCGACGGCTTCGAGTCGGGCGACCTGTGCGCCTGGTCGGTGAGCACCGAGCCAGGGTGCGGGACGGTCGCCAGCGGGTTCAGCGCGCCGGCAGACCGACGCTGACGGCGAGGCGCGCCGGATCGAGGTGGCGCGCCAGCGCGGCGGTGACAGCGGCGTCGTCGACCGCTTCGATGCGGCGCCGCGACCAGTCGGGGTCGTGCAGCGGCAGGCCCAGCACCGCCGCGGCCGCCGCCAGGTCGGCCCACTGCCGCGCCGTCTCGCGCCGGAACGGCTCGCGGCCGAGCAGATAGGAACGCGCCTCGGTCAGCTCGCGAGCTGTCAGCCCCTCGTTGCGCACCCGCTCGAGCTCCTCGACCATCGCCCGCTCCGCCTGAGCGAGCGTGGCCGGTGAGGTGCCCGCGTAGGCCACGAACCGCCCCGCGTCCAGACCTGCCCCGGCCACCAGGTCGGCGGTCGCGTGGTACGCCAGACCCTCGGTGTCGCGCACCCGGTGTGGGATCCGCCCCGAGAGGCCCGAGCCCGCGCCGAGCGCCACGGCCGCCAGTTCGAGCGCCGCACAGTCGGGGTGATGGCGCGCCACCGTCAGCTGCCCCACGAACAGATGGGCCTGATCGCGGGCGCGCGTCTCGACCTCTCGACGCCGCGCCGTCGGCGGCGGCGTCGGCAGCTCGGCCCGGGTGGCCGGATCGACCGCCGGCAGCGCGGCAAACGCCTCCTCCAGCCGCGCGCTCACCGCCTCGACGTCGATCGCTCCGGCCACCGCCACTGCGCCGCCGCGCTGGCGCGCCGCAGCGTGGAAGGCGCGGCAGTCGTCCGCCGTCAGCCCGGCCAGGCTCGCGGCGTCGCCGGCCAGAGGCCGACCCTTCGGGTGCGGCGCATAGAGCAGATCGGCGAAGGCGCGCCCGCTGACCACCTGCGCATCGTCGGCCTGAGCGTCGAGTTCGGCGGCCGCCTGACGGGCAACGAAGGCGACCCGCTCGGCAGGAAACGTCGACTCGAACACCATCTCCGCCGCCAGGTCGATCGCCTCTCGCCAGTCGGCCGCCAGCGCCTCCACCGTGACCCCGGTCATCTCGAACGAGCCGAAACCGTTCAGATGCATGCCGCGCCGCTCGGCCTCCGCCGCGAGGCCGCGGTAGTCGCGCCGCGCCGTGCCCTCCTCGAGGCAGCGCCCGGTCACCAGCGCCAGGCCGGGAATCAACTCGGCCCGGGCGCCGCCGGCGAGCACGACCCGCACCGCCACGACCGGTGCCCCCGGCACCTGGCGGACGAATCGATGGAGATGGAACGGCAGCTCAGCGACAGCGGTCATCGGACCTCAGTCCTCCGGCAGTGACAGCCCGGTGACCGAGCCGCGGGTCGGTTCGAGGTAGCGGCCGGCCAGTTGTCGCAGCGCCGGCGGCTCGGCCGCCAGAGCGGCGTCCAGCAGCCGCGCCGGCTGGCCGAGGTCGAACATCGCCAGCGCGAGGCCCGCTGCCACGGCCTGCTGATAGATCCGCTCCTGCCCCCAGGCCCAGTCGGCCAGGAACACCTGCCGGGCCCGCTCGAGCTCCGCTGTGTCGATGGGCCGAGCGGCGAGGTCGCGCAGCTCCTCGAGCACGACCGCCTCGACCCGGCCGGGATCCGCGCCGGGGACCATCTCGGCAGCGATCGCGAAGTGCGCCGCGAGCTGGTGGTCGCTGACCGAGGCGGAAACGGAGATGCACAGTTCGTCCTCGTCCACCAGCCGCCGCTCCAGCCGGCTGCCGCGGCCCTCGGAGAGGACCGTCGCCAGAATGCGCAGCCCTGCGTGGGCCGGGTCGTCCGGCGGGGGCACCGGCAGCGCGATGAGCAGGCGAGCCACGTCGCCGTGACGCCGCTCGATCCGGCGGGCAGAACTGACCGGCAGCAGCGTGTCGGTGGCCGACCGCGGCAGCTCGCCACCGCGCAGCTGCCCGAACGCCGCCTCGACCCTTTCCAGGGCCCGGTCGTCGACGTCCCCGGCCAGCACCAGAGTCGCGTTGCCCGGCCGGTAGTAGCGCCGATGAAACGCGGCGATCACGTCGCGGTCCTGCGCGGCCAGCTCCTCGGCAGTGCCGAGGATCGGGCGACCGTAGGGGAAGGCCGGCCAGAGCGCCGCCTGGACGTCCATCTCGAGGGCGTCCCACGGCTCGTCGCGATACATCGCGATCTCCTCGAGGATCACTCGCCGCTCGGCGTCGATCTGTTCCGGATCCAGCCGCAGGCCGCGCATCCGGTCCGCTTCGATCGCCAGCGCCTCCTCCCACCGGTCGGACGCGAAGACGAACCAGTAGGCGGTCACGTCGTGACTGGTGAATGCGTTGTTCGACCCGCCCAGCGCCTGCGTCAGGCTGTCGATCGCGCCGGGCCCGTAACGCTCGGAACCCTTGAACATCAGGTGCTCGAGGAAGTGGGCGAGGCCTCCGCGCCCGAACTCCTCGTCGCGGCAGCCGACTCGGTAGAAGATTGCCGAAGCGACCAGCGGGGCCTGGCGATTGCGCACCAGGCAGACCTCGAGGCCGTTGGCGAGCCGAGTTACCTCGATGGCACCGGCCAACGCGGGCGGGCGGGGGCGCGCGGCGGTCGAAGTCATCCGGTGTGCGGTGGAGGCGATGCCCGCCTGGGTGCGGCTCAGTTGCCCCGTCGACGGCCGCCGGCCTGCGGCAGGGAGACCGAGATCGTCGTCGGGTTGGCGCCGCCCGGCTGCGCGTTGATCCGGATCCGGTAGACCTCCGCCCCGTCGAGCAGGAACGTGAGCAGATGCAGGCCCGGCTCGGGCACCGCGTAGGCGCGGCCGTCCCGCTTCTTGGCGTTCCACTCGTCCGGGCGCCCGATGACGATCCGGCCGAGGCGCACGATCACCTGCTCGGCGGCCTGCTTGGGCTGGACGTCGAACGACAGCGCCATGCCGGTCGACATCTCCCGGTTGACCTGGGCGGCCGCGACTTCGGCGTCACGACGAGCACGCGGATCCTCGCGTGGCTCAGGAACCGGCTCCGGTTCCGGTTCCACCGGCCGCGGGGTCGGATCGACCGGTGGCGGAGTCGGCCGCGTCGGTCGCGGCTCGACCGGCGGCTGCTGGCGCGGCTCGACGGGCGTCTGCGGCTGCGTGGCCCGCCTGCCGGGCTCGAGCTGAGGGTCGGACTGCGGGTCCGAGCGCGGCTCCGGCTCGACCACCGGCGGGCTCGGCTCGGAGTTCGGAGGCTCCTCGGCGATCGGATCGGTCGGCGACTCGGTTCGCGGCTCGGTGCCGGGCCGGGTAGCCGGATCGGTCGACACGTTCGCGGGGACCGTCTGCGTGCCCGGCGGCCGGTTGTCCGGCTCCGTCTCGACCACCGCTGTCGCCGCCTTGGCGAGCCTCCCGGCCACGAACTTGCGCGCCGCCAGGCCGACCAGCACGAGTCCGATCAGCACGACGCCGACGACGGCCGCGATGATCGCCAGCCGCGCTCCGGACGACGACTTCCGGGCTGCTGCCCCGCCGGCGGCCGGCGCGGCCGCGGCCGGCGGCGGAGGCGGCGGGGCGGCGGCCGGCGCAGGCGAGGGTGCGGGCGGCGGCGTCGGCGGGCGATCGGTCATCCGCACGGTGGCATCGGACGGCGGATCGTCGCGCAGTGCCGAGCCGGCGAGCTCCTGCGGCGCCATCTCGCGCTCGCAGTGGACGATCTCGCGCACCACGTCGGCGGCGGAGGCAAACCGCTGGTCCCGGTCCTTGTGGAGCATCCGCGCGGCGAGCTGCTGCAGGCGCGGCGCCAGGTCGGGCCGGCGCGTGGCCACCGGTGCCGGATCCTGGTTGAGGATCTGGTAGACCAGCGTGGTCAGCGTCTCGCCCTCGAACGGCCGGCGTCGACACAGGATCTCGTAGAGCAGGACGCCGAGCGAGAAGATGTCGGTGCGGCCATCCAGCTCCTCGCCGCGGATCTGCTCGGGCGACATGTAGTGGGGGCTGCCGACCACCGACCCGGTCATCGTCAGGTCCGAGGTCTGATCGGCGACGCGCGCGATCCCGAAGTCGGCGATCTTGACCCGCCCGTCCGCCGTGATCATCAGATTGCTCGGCTTGATGTCGCGGTGGATGACCCCCTGGCGGTGGGCGTAGTCGAGGCCTTCGGACGCCTGGCGCACGATCGACAGCGCTTCGCCGAGCGACAGCGGCGGCCCGTCCGACGCGCGATCGGCGAGGTCCTTGCCCTCCACGTACTCGAAAGCGAGGTAGAGGATCCCCTGGTCCTCGCCGGCGTCGAACAGGGTGATGATGTTCGGATGCAGCAGCCGGCCGGCGGCGCGCGCCTCGCGCAGCAGGCGCTGCTTGCGCTCGTCGAGTTCCTTGACCCGCCCGTCCTCCACGCGCACGGTCTTGAGCGCGACGTGGCGGCCGATCTGGGGGTCTTCGGCGAGGTAGACGTCGCCCATCGCCCCCGAACCGAGGCGCTTGAGGATGCGGTATCGACCGAGCTGGTCGCCCTCTTCGAGCCGCTTCATCCGCCCCTCCGCCGCTGCAGTGGCCTGCCGTGCCTCATGACCGGCGGATGATATCCCGCCCGCGGCCGTTCCGGCGGCGCGGGAAGCGCCCCACGTGCTCGACCTCGAAGCGCGCCGTGCCCTCCTGCCAGAGGCGACGCTCGACGACGATCTGCGCCTCGTCGGCGGTGATCCAGTTGATGCTGTTGCGCCCGATCTCGGGATGGCGGCCGCGACTCGAGCTGGAGGTTCCGCATTGCACGACCAGCGGACCGCCTCCGGGAAGCGACCGTTCCGCGGGCACCTCGAAGGCGTGGTGGAGATGCCCGCCCAGGACCAGCTCGACGCCGCAGTCGTGCGCCGCCGCGAGGAGCTGCCGGCCGCGCACGGCGGCCGGCTCGTCGCTGAACTCCGGGCCGGTGACCAGCGGGTGATGAACGACGACGACCCGCAAGGCCTGCTCCGGCAGCCGGGCAAAGCGGCCGGCGAGTCGCCGGATGTCGCGCCGCTCGATCCGCCCGTGCTTGGTGGTCCAGGCGTGGGCGGTGTTGATGCCGACTACCGCCCAGTCCGGATCGCCATGGTCGCGGACCAGCTCGGGTCCGAAACCGCGCCGCCAGGCGCCGAACGGCACCAGCAGCCGCTCCCAGAGCCGCCACAACGGGACGTCGTGATTGCCCGGCACGAAAACGGTGGGCGCGGCCAGCCGGTCGACGAACTGCCGAGCGGCACGAAACTGGGCGACCTTGGCGCGCTGCGTCAGGTCGCCGGAGAGGACGACCAGCCCCGGCCGCTCGCGCTCGACCAGCTCGAGCAGCGCCGCGGCGCGGTCGGCCTGATGCTTGGGCCCGAAGTGAACGTCGGAAAGCTGTAGAAGGGTCGCCACCCGCCGGCAGGACTCAGACCCCGTAGGGCTCGTCGTCGAGTCCGCCGATCGAGTCGAAGTCGTCGCCATCGAAGCCGCCCACCAGCCCGCCGACCCGCGCCACGACGCTCGCCGCCGCCGCTCCGGTGAGCGCGTCGGCGAGGGCCGAGCCGCGTCGCCCGCGGCCGAGCCAGTAGCCGACCGCCGCCGCCACCAGGAGCGACGGCACCGGGTGGCGGCGCACGATGCCGCGCCAGTCCAGGTCCGGAGGAATGAGGTCGTCGAGCAGTTCGTCGGCCATGGAGGGTGGATCGGCCGGATCGAGCGGTCGTCCCTGCGCGGCGAGTTCCCGCGTCGCCTCCACGTGCGTCCCGCTCCGCCTCAGGCGTCGTGGCGGCCGCGGCCGCGCAGCAGCAGGCCCAGCGCGAACCCGACGCCGGCGGCGATCAGGATCGACTTGCCCGGGTTCTCGCGCACGTAGACGTTCACGTCGTCGGCCAGGTCGCCGGCGTCCTTGCGGACCCGCTCGTAGCCGTGCCGCACGCCGGTCATCGCGGCGTCATAACGCTCGCGGGTCGCTTCCCCGAGCCGCTCGGCGCGACGGCGCAGCTCGCGCCGCGTCCGGCGGGCCGAACGACCGAGATCCTCGGCGGCGGTCTCGAACCGTTCGCGCGCCTCGTCGATGCCGTCGCTGATCACCTCGCGCGCGCCGGACACCGCCGTGTCGACCACTTCGCGCGCCTGGTCGACGATCTTCTTGTCGCTCATCGGACCTCCCTGCCCGCTCAGCGGGCCGCTGACCTGCATCCTACCCTCGCCCCGCCAGTCGGGGCCAGCCGAAAGCGGTCCGCGTCTGCAATCCGCGAGCCGACTGCCACCGATCGCTTTGTTACACTGCGGGCAGGAGGCGCGCACAGTGGCCCAGGTGACGTTCGAAGGCGCTTGCGGCACCGTCACCGGCAGCAGGACCCGGCTGCAGTTCGGGGACCGGACGCTGCTGGTCGATTGTGGAATGTTCCAGGGCGGCGACGAACTCGAGTCGCTCAATCGGCGCCCGTTTCCGTTCGACCCCGCCGAGGTCGACGCCGTCCTGCTCACCCACGCCCATCTCGACCACTCGGGGCTGCTGCCGCGGCTGATCGCCGGCGGCTTCCGGGGACCCGTCCACTGCAGCCGCGCCACCCGCCCTCTCGCCCGGCTGATCCTCGAGGACGCGGGCGAGATCCAGGAGGAGGAGGCCCGCTACGCGGCCCGCAAGGGCTACAGCCGGCACGCCGATCCCAAGCCGCTGTTCACCGGGCGCGACGCCCGCGAGGCGATCGAGCGGCTCGAACCCGTTCCGTTCCACGAGACGTTCGAGCCCCTGCCCGGCGTGCGCGTGCGCTTGGTGCGGGCCGGCCATCTGCTCGGAGCCGCGTCGATCGAGATCGACGCCAAGGGGTCCGACGGGCGCCGGCGGCGCTGGCTCTTCTCGGGTGACGTCGGCCGCTACGGCGTGCCGGTGCTGGTCGACCCGGAGCCGCCCGAGGAGCGCCCCGACACGCTGGTGCTCGAATCGACCTACGGCGACCGCGTGCACGCCGACGAGGATCCGCTCGAGTCGCTGGCCGCGATCATCGCCCAGACCTTCCGGCGGGGCGGCTCGGTGATCATCCCCGCCTTCGCGCTCGGCCGCACGCAGGATCTCCTCTACCACCTCACGGTGCTCGCCGAACAGGGCCGGATCGATCCGACTGCCGTCTTCCTCGACAGTCCGATGGCGATCCGCGCCACCGAGATCTACCGCCAGGCCAAGCCCGAGTTCGACGAGGAGCTGCGCGGGCAGATCGCCCGCGGCGTCAACCCGCTGGCCCCCGATCGCTTCAACCGGTGCCACACCGCCGACGAGTCGAAGCGGCTCAACGCCCGCACCGAGCCGGCGGTCATCATCGCCTCGAGCGGCATGGCCAACGGCGGCCGCGTCGTCCACCATCTCGCCCAGCGGCTCGACCGGCCGCAGGACTGCGTGGTGTTCGTCGGCTACCAGGCCGGTAGCACGCGCGGGCGGGCGCTGCTCGACGGCGCCACGACGGTGTCGATCCACGGCCGGCGGGTACGAGTGCGCGCCGAGATCCGGCAGATCGACGGGCTGTCGGCGCACGCCGATGCCGAAGAGCTGGGCCGCTGGGCGAAGGCGCTGCCCGGAGCTCCCGACCGTACCTTCCTCAATCACGGCGAGGATCCGGCCCGCAAGGCGCTCGCCGCGCAGCTGGAGGAGCTCGGCTGGTCGCGGCCGGAGCTGCCGCTGCCGGCGACCACCGTTCCGTGGTAGCCGCGCGGCCGCTGTTGCGCCGGGCGGTGGCGACGCTCGTGCAGGCGGCGGCACGCGCTCACCGCGACGGCATCGGTCGCCGCGCTTCGGCACTCGCCTACGCGACCCTGGTGTCGATCGTTCCGCTGCTGGCGCTGATCTCGATTTTCGTCGCCCGCACGCTGCGCGACGACAATGGACGCACGATCCAGCTGATCGCCGAGCTCCTGCCCTACCGCGAAGAGTCGGTCGTGCAGGCGCTGCGCAGCTTCGTCGAGCAGGCCGGTTCCGCTTCCAGTCTCGCGCTCGGCAGCTTCGTAGTGACAACGCTCGGCACTTTCTTCGCCGTGCAGGCGACGCTGTTCTCGATCTTCCGCATCACCGCGCCGCCGTCGCTGGCGCGCCGCATCTTCACCTTCGTCATGCTGCTGTTCTGGGGCCCGGTGCTGATCGGTTCGGTCTACGCCGGCCTGCTCTGGCTCGGCCGCACGACCGGGGCGGTCAGCGCGCTGCTGCGCTGGCTGCCGGTCCTGGTCACTTTCGTCGGCGTGACGATGCTCTACTGGCGCGCCGCCAACGCCCGCATCTCGCTGCGGCACGCGGCGGCGGGGAGCCTGCTGGCGACCGTCCTGATCGAGCTGCTCAAGGTCGGCTTCGGCTTCTACGCCTCCACGCTGTCGGTCGTCCAGCGCGCCATCTACGGCTCGTTCGCAATCGCCTTCTTCTTCGTGCTGTCGGTCTATCTGGCCTGGTGGATCCTGCTCTACGGCGCCGAAGTCGCGGCGACTCTGGCGCGCCCGTCCGGCACGCCCGACGCCGACGCGCGACCGGACGCCTGGATCGGGCTGGCGGCGCTGGAGGTGCTCGCGGCACCGGGACGGCCCGAACTGTCGTCCGACGAACTGGCCGACCGTGTCGGCGTCGCACCCGAGCTGCTGCGCCGGCATCTGGCGCCGCTCGCGCGCCGCGGCCTGCTGGAGGTCCCGCTCACCCCGGCCGGCCTCTGGCGACTCGCCGTGGCCCCCGGCCGGATCCGCCTCGAGTCGGTCTTCGCCGCATTCGAGGAGGTCCACGCCTCCGCCGCAACCCGATCTGAGCTCGATTCGCCCGGGGATCCCGACCAGTCCCCGGCGCCGCTGGCGCGGCTGCGCTCCCTGCTCGCCGGCGCCCGCGCCGAGGCGCTGGCTGGCGCCACGGTCGACGACTGGCTCACCCGTAACCGCCCTGCCGCCCCCGGGACCGATCCGCAGCCCGAACCGCCCGACCTCGTCGCCGCCCTCGACGAGCCCGCCCCCCGCGACCCGGCGCCCCCCGACCGCCTCTGATCGCGCCGCATCCGGCCCCGTCGCGCTTGCCGGACCGCGCACGCGCGGCATAGACTGCGCCGTCTCCAGCGGTGGGGCAGTAGCTCAGCTGGGAGAGCACCACGTTCGCAACGTGGGGGTCGAGGGTTCGAATCCCTTCTGCTCCACCATTTCACTCACCTGATGGGAAGTCCCCTCGATGTTCATGAAAAATGGACAGGTTAGGGGTGTTCGAAATTCTTCGCCGTCGAAGCTGAGACCTTCGGGGAAGAACAGCTTCTGCAGGCGCTGCCGCTGATCCAGCGCGGCCTCGATCCACAGGCGACTCGAGTGGGTGACCAGGTGTTCGGCGAACGCGCCCGAATGCGGGCGGTGCCCTCGATGTCGAACTCGTCGATCTCGGCCTCGTGGCGGTCGATCTTGGCGAGCGTCAGCTCCTCCTCGACGCGCGCCAGGTGGGACTGGTACGTCTCCTTGTCGATCGCGCCCTCGTAGAGGTAGGCGCTCACGATCC
>CAZUAT010000010.1:0-51496 GCA_964618415.1 uncultured Thermoanaerobaculia bacterium | reverse complement strand
ATCGCGATCTCGATCGGCGTGCTGGTCGACGGCGCCATCGTCGAGGTCGAGAACGCCTACCATCGGATCCACGACTGGCAGGGGAAGTGGCTCGGTCGCGCGAGCCTCACCACGGCCGAGCGCGACGAGCGCCGCCGCGAGTTCTTCCAGGTCCGGCTCGACGCATTGAAGGAGGTCGGCCCCTCGGTCTTTTTCTCGCTGCTGGTGATCGCCGTCGCCTTCCTCCCGATCTTCGCCCTGGTCGACCAGGAGGGGCGCCTGTTCAAGCCGCTCGCCTGGTCGAAGAACCTGGCGATGGGGCTCGCCGCCTTCCTCGCGATCACCCTCGACCCGGCGATGCGGATGCTGTTCGCGCGCATCGACCCTTTCACCTTCCGGCCGCGCTGGCTGGCGCGGATCGCGACCTCGGCCGCGGTCGGCCGCTACCATTCCGAGGAGCGGCACCCGATCTCGCGGATCCTCCACCGCCTCTATGAGCCGGTCTGCCGTTGGAGCCTGGCGCACCCGAAGTCGGTGCTGGCGGCTTCGGGACTGATCCTCGTCGTCTCGCTGCCGATGTACTTCCGGCTCGGCAGCGAGTTCATGCCGCCGCTCAACGAGGGGACGATCCTCTACATGCCGACGACGCTGCCGGGTCTGTCGGTGACCGCCGCGCAGGACCTGCTCGAGACGCAGGACCGGGTGATCCGCTCCTTCCCCGAGGTCGAGAGCGTCCACGGCAAAGCGGGACGCGCCGAAACTTCGACCGATCCGGCGCCGTTCTCGATGATGGAAACGACGGTGGTGCTCAAAGCCCCGTCGGAGTGGCGCGCGAAAGAGGTCTGGTACCAGCGCTGGCCGGAGTGGACGAAACCGCTCTTGCGTCCGTTCTGGCCCGATCGGATCTCGTGGCAGGAGCTGGTGGCGGAGCTCGACGCCGCACTGAAGATCCCGGGCGTCACCAACGCCTGGACGATGCCGATCCAGGCGCGCATCGACATGCTGTCGACCGGCATCCGCACCCCCGTCGGCATCAAGGTGTTCGGCCGCGACCTCGAGGAGATCCAGGCGATCGGCGAGCGAATCGAGTCGCTGTTGCGGGACGTTCCGGGCACCCGTAGCGTCTTCGCCGAGCGGGTCGCCGGCGGCTTCTTCGTCGACATCGAGCCGCGGCGCGAGCAGCTGGCGCGCTACGGACTGACCCTCGCCGACGTCCAGATGACGATCGGCGCCGCGCTCGGCGGCGAGAACGTCACCACGGTCGTCGATGGCCGCGAGCGCTACCCGGTCAATGTCCGCTACCCGCGCGAGCTGCGCGACGACCTCGCCGAGCTCGGTCGCGTGCTCGTGATGTCACCCGCGGGGGCCCAGGTGCCGCTCGGCCAGCTCGCCGAGATCCGGCTCACCCACGGTCCCGCGATGGTGCGCGACGAGAACGGCTTCCTCGCCGGCTACGTCTTCGTCGACGTCGCCGGCCGCGACGTCGGCTCCTACGTCGAGGAGGCCAAGGGGATCGTCACGGCGAACCTCGCGCTCCCCGCCGGCACGACGCTGGTCTGGAGCGGGCAGTACGAGAACATGCAGCGGGTCCGCGAGCGGCTGAAGGTGGTGGTGCCGGTGACGCTGGTGCTGATCTTCGTCCTGCTCCACGCCAACACCCGCTCGACCTTCAAGACGCTGCTGATCCTGGTCGCGGTGCCGTTCTCGGCGATCGGCGCGATCTGGCTCTTCCACCTGCTCGACTACAACGTCTCGATCGCCGCCTGGGTCGGCATGATCGCCCTGCTCGGCCTCGACGCCGAGACTGCCGTCTTCATGCTGCTCTTCCTCGACTTGTCGTGGAAGGAGGCGCGCGAACGAGGCGAGCTCGGCAGCCGCACGGCGGTCGACGAGGCGATCGTCCACGGCGCGGTGCGCCGGGTACGGCCGAAGATGATGACGGTCGCCGCCGCCTTCATGGGCCTGGTGCCGATCCTGTTCTCGACCTCGGCGGGGGCGGACGTGATGAAGCGGATCGCCGCGCCGATGATCGGCGGCCTCGCGACCTCGTTCCTGGCCGAGCTGCTGATCTATCCGGTCGCTTACAAACTCTGGAAGCTCCGCACGGAACTCCGCCACCTGCCGGCCGACGAGTCCGCGTCGTGAGGCGCCAGGGGACCGGGGGTAACGACACGTCGCTCGCCAGCCTGGGCCGCCGGTGGCGGTCAGGGCCTGGCGAGCTGTGCGCGCGAGCGGACGACTTCGGGGCGCTCGCTGCCGGGTGCCGCGACCGAGGCGACCAGGGTGTGGAGCGTGCGGGCCCGCTCGGGCTGGCGCGCCAGCTCGGCGGCGCGCGCCGCGCCGGCGAGGGCGCGCAACCGGTTGGGCGCCTCGACCAGCACTGCCTCGAAGGCGTCGAGCGCCTCGCGCGCGCGACCGAGCTCGAGCAGGAGGTCGCCGAGCAGCTCGCGCGGGGGCAGGATCGTCCCGGGAGTTACCGGGTGCTTGCCGACGCGCGCGTCGAGCTCGGCTGCCGCGGTGAGCTGGGCGATCGCCTCGTCGTTGTCCCCTTTGGCGTGCGCGAGCAAGCCGACAGCAGCGAGGCGGGTGCCCTCGACGTGGCCCGCCCAGTCGTAGGGCCCCGGGGGCGGCGCGGCTGCGAGCTTGGCCTGGATCTCGGTCAGCCGCGCGACAGCGCGCTCGGCGGCGCTGACGTCGCCGCTGCGCGCCGCGCCGATCGCCCGCGCGTAGGCCGGGATCGCCTCGGCGTACGGGTAGGCGGCGAGCTGCTGCGGCGTCAGCGGGTCGGGGAGCGTGGCGGCCCCCTTCCAGTCGCCGCGCTCGAGCCGGTAACGCGCGGGGATCGCTGCCAGTGCGTAAGCGGCGGCCATGGTCAGCGGCCGCTCGGTGACTCCGCCCTGCGCTGCGCGCTCGGCGGCCTCGGCGGCAGCCGTGTCCTGGCCGGTCTGGAGGTAGGCGTACTCGAGGTAGTCGAGCGCGTGCAGCTCGTCGAACGAGGCGGTGTCGGCAAACAGCGCGCGCGAGCGGATCGCCGCGTCGGCCGAGTCGAGGTTCGAAGCGATCGATTCCGGCCAGAGTCCGAGGCGGACGAAGATGTGCGACGGCATGTGGAGCGCGTGGGACGAGCCGGGCGCGATGCGCGCATAGCGGCGCGCGGGGTCGAGCGCGAGGTGCGCCAGCGGCGGGTAGTCGAGCGAGTGAATCAGATAGTGAGCGATGCCGGGGTGGTCCGGGTGCTCGGCGACGAACGGGGTCAGGATCTCGACCGCCTGCCGCTGCTGGGCGAAGGTCGTGTCGCGCGGCGCGGCGGTGCCGAGCAGCATCAGGGCGTGGAAGATCTTCGCTTCGTGATCGTCCGGGTACTTCTCGGCCAGCGCGGCGAGCGCGTCGCGATAGCGCGCGGCGCGGCTGCCGTGGTCGACCGACTCGGAATCGGCATAGAACGCGCCGATCGCCGCAATCCAGGCACGCTCGCGCTCGGTCGCGGCGCCGACGGCAGCGGCCTTCTCGGCGGCGGCGCGGCCGGCGGCAAGCTCGTTGGGGGCCGGCGCCGCCCAAAGCGGGTGGAGCCAGGTCATCGCCACGCCCCAGTGCGCCATGCCGCAGGTCGGATCGTCCTGGGCGATCGCTTCGAAGCCGGCGCGCGCGAACTCGTAGCCGAACGAGTGGAGCTGAGCCACAGCGCGCTCGAAGCGCGGCTGAACGGCCGAATCGCAGCTCGTCGCGAAGGCGACTCGGCCGTGGACTTCGCCGTCGCCATGGCCATCGGACGCGGCGAGGGGAGGGGCGACGGCGGCGAGCGAAACCAGGCCGCAGAGAACGAACCGAAGTGAGGACCGATAGCTGGACATGAGGCGCTCCTCGAGAGACCGGGCGGGGTGACGCCATCGTTGCACACGCCCCGGGGCGGGGCAAGCGAGCGTTTCGCTGCCGGAAGTCGGGTTGCCGATCCGGCGGCTCGCTTGCAGAATGTGGAGGCTGCGCACGGGTGTCGGCCGCAAGACCGCTGCGCCGTGCGTCATCGATGAACCTGGCAGCGAAAGGAAGGACGAAGATGCTTGGACGACTCTCCCTGCGGACCTCACTGACCCTGCTGTCGGCTGCGGCAGCATTGCTGATTGCCACCTCCGCCCGCGCGGCCTACGCGCCGGTCGCGGCTCCGCTGGTGCTCGAGCAGTACGTCATCGTGCACGACGCGCTGGCCTCGGACAACACGGAGGGTGTCGCGGCTGCGATCGACCTGATGCGCACGCTGGTCGCCAAGCGGATCGCGCTCGCCGGCGACGACGAGCGGCCGCTGTTCGAGGCGGTCGACCGGGCCGCCGCCCGCTTCGTCGACGCGGACCTCGACGCGCAGCGCGAGGCGATGAAGGGACTCACGGTCGCCGTCGACGCGCTGCTGCGAGCAGGCCAAGCCGAGGGCTGGCAGCTCTACCACTGCCCGATGGCAGGGGAAGGCGGTTACTGGATCCAGACCACCGAGGGGGTGCGCAACCCCTACTACGGCGCGGCCATGCTCAAGTGCGGCAACAAGGTCGAGCAGATCGCTGCGCCGGCGGCGACCGGAGCGGGTTGAGGGCGTGACCCACCGGCCGCTCCAGGTGCTCGTCGATCCGCCGGCGGGCAGCGAGCTCGACCCGGTCTGCGGGATGACGGTGGACCCGCAGGCCGGCAAGCCGTCGACGCAGTACGGCGGCCGGACCTGGTGGTTTTGCGGGCCGGGCTGCAAGAAGAAGTTCGATGCCGATCCGGAGCGGTTCCTGGCCGGCGACCGCGAGCCCCACGGCCCGTCGGCGCCGCCGGCCGCGCCCGTGCCGGCGGGCACGAAGTGGATCTGCCCGATGGACCCGGAGGTCGAGAGCGACGGTCCGGGTGCCTGTCCGAAGTGCGGCATGGCGCTCGAGCCGGCGCTGCCGGCCACTCCGCAGACGCGCACCGAGTGGACCTGTCCGATGCATCCGGAGGTCGTGCGCAGCGAGCCGGGAAGCTGCCCGCTGTGCGGCATGGCGCTCGAACCGCGCACGGTCACGGTCGAGGAGGGACCGAACCCGGAGTACGTCGACATGCTCCGGCGCTTGCGCATCGCGGTGCCGCTTGCCGCCGCCACCCTGGTGCTGGCGATGGGGGAGATGATCCCGGGCAATCCGCTCGGCGGCTGGCTCGGCCGCCTGTCGCCGGGCGCCAACGCCTGGCTGCAGTTCCTGCTGGCCACTCCGGTCGCGGTCTGGGCGGCCTGGCCGTTTCATCAGCGGGCCGTCGCTTCGGTGCGCAACCGCAGCCTCAACATGTTCACCCTGATCGGCCTCGGCGTGGCGGTTGCCTGGGGCTTCAGCCTGTTCGCGCTGCTCCTGCCGGAGTTGCTGCCGCACACCATGCGGCACGGCGGGGCGGTGCCGATCTACTTCGAGGCCGCTGCGGTGATCACCGCCCTGGTGCTGCTCGGTCAGGTGCTCGAGCTGCGCGCCCGCGGCCAGACCTCTTCAGCGCTGCGCCAGCTGCTCGGGCTCGCCCCGGCGACGGCCCGCCGGGTCGGAACCGACGGCAGCGACCGCGACGTGCCGCTGGCAGCGGTGCAGGTCGGTGACCTGCTGCGCGTGCGGCCGGGCGAGAAGGTGCCGGTCGATGGCGTGGTGGTCGAGGGGGCCAGCTGGATCGACGAGTCGATGATCTCCGGCGAACCGCTTCCGGTCGAGCGCGGCGTGGGGGACCGGGTGGTCGGGGCGACCGTCAACGGCGCCGGTGGGTTCGTGCTGCGTGCCGAGAAGGTCGGGGCCGAGACGCTGCTTGCCCGCATCGTCGCGCTGGTCGGCGAGGCCCAGCGCAGCCGCGCGCCGATCCAGCGGCTGGCCGACCGGATCTCGGCCTGGTTCGTGCTCGCCGTGCTCGCGATCGCGGCGGTGACGTTCGTGGTCTGGATGACCGCCGGGCCCGAACCGCGACTCGCGCACGGGCTGGTCAACGCCGTGGCGGTGCTGATCATCGCCTGCCCGTGCGCCCTCGGCCTGGCGACGCCGATGTCGATCATGGTCGCCTCGGGACGAGGCGCGTCGATCGGCGTGCTGTTTCGCAACGCCGAGGCGATCGAGCTGCTGGGCGGCATCGACACGCTCGTGATCGACAAGACCGGAACGCTGACCGAGGGTCGCCCGCAGCTGGTGGCGGTGCATGCGGTCGGAGGGCTCGGCGAAGACGATCTGCTCGCCCTGGTGGCTGCGGTCGAGCGCGGCAGCGAGCACCCGCTCGCCGCCGCGGTGGCGACGGCGGCGAAGGCCAGAGGGCTGACCGTTCCCGCGGCCGACGGTTTCCGTTCGGAAACCGGCCGCGGCGTGACGGCGCGGGTCGGCGAGCGGCAGGTCCTGGTCGGGAACCGGGCGCTGCTCGAGACGCACGGTGTCGACCCGGGCGAGCTGGCGGAGCTGGCCGAGAGGATGCGCAGCGAGGGACGCAGCGCGGTGTTCGCGGCGATCGACGGCCGCCCGGCCGGCCTCGTCGTGGTGGCCGACCCGATCAAGGCGACGACGCCGGAGGCGATCCGGGCGCTGCACGCCGAGGGGGTGCGGATCGTCATGCTGACCGGCGACGCCGAGCGGACCGCGCAGACCGTCGCTCGCCAGCTCGGCATCGACGAGGTCCACGCAGGGGTGACGCCCGACCGCAAGGCCGAGCTCGTGGCCGAGCTGGAAGCCGCGGGGCGGCGGGTCGCGATGGCCGGCGACGGCATCAACGACGCCCCGGCGCTGGCGCGGGCACGGGTCGGCATCGCCATGGGTACCGGGACCGACATCGCCATGGAGTCGGCGGGGGTCACCCTGGTGCGCGGCGATCTGACCGGCATCGTGCGCGCGCGGCGCCTCTCCCGGGCCACCCTGCGCAACATCCGGCAGAACCTGTTCTGGGCGTTCGCCTACAACGCCGCCGGCGTGCCGATCGCCGCCGGAGCGCTCTACCCCTGGACGGGCTGGCTGCTCTCCCCGATGCTGGCGGCCGCCGCGATGAGTTTCAGCTCGGTCACCGTGATCGCGAACGCGCTGCGGCTCCGCAGGGTGCGCGTCTGAGCGGCGATCGCCTCCGCGTCTTCCGGATCGAAGGCCTCGACTGCGCCGAGGAGGTGGCGGTGCTGCGGCGCGCCGTCGGGCCGCTGGTGGGGGGCGCGGAGCGACTCACCTTTGACGTGCTGGCCGGACGGATGTCGGTGCCGGCGGGCACCGACGTCGGTCGGCTGCAGGCGGCCGTGGCCGCGACCGGCATGCGGGCCGAGCCGTGGAGCGAGGGCGACGCGGCGCCATCTGAGCGGATCGGCGCGGCGCGCCGACGGCGCGTCGGGGCCACCGCGCTCTCGGGGGTCGCCGCGGCGGTCGGCTTCGGGCTGGATGCGCTGGCGCGGGGCAACTGGCTGGCCGCCCTTGCCGGCGAGGCCGAACCCGGGCGGGTGGCGCGGCTGGCCTACACGGTAGCGGTCGTGGCCGGGGCCTGGTACGTGGCGCCCAAGGCCTGGGCCGCCGTGCGGTCGCTGCGGCCCGACATGAATCTGCTGATGGTGCTGGCCGTGATCGGCGCGGTCGGCATCGGCGAGTGGCTCGAAGCCGCCACTGTGGCATTCCTGTTCGCGCTCTCGCTGACGCTCGAGGCCTGGAGCGTCGGCCGGGCTCGCCACGCCGTCGAAGCTCTGCTGGCGCTCGCCCCGCCGGTGGCCCGTCGGATCGACGTCGATGGTCGCACGCAGGAGGTCCCGGTGGCCGAGCTGCAGGTCGGCGACCGGGTGCTGGTGCGGCCGGGCGAACGGCTGCCGATCGATGGCACGGTGCGGGTGGGCGTGTCGGACGTCGACCAGGCGCCGATCACCGGCGAGAGCCTGCCGGTCGAGCGGGGGCCCGACGACCCGGTCTTCGCCGGCTCGATCAACGGGCGCGCGACCCTGGAGATCGAAGCGACGCGCTCCCCGGGCGATACGGTGCTGGCGCGCATCCTGCGCCGCGTCGAAGAGGCTCGCTCACGGCGCTCGCCGGCCGAACGCTGGGTCGATCGATTCGCCCGGATCTACACCCCGCTCGTCTTCGGCGCGGCCCTGCTGGTCGGTCTGCTCTCGCCGCTCGCCGGGCTGCCGCCGCGCGAGGCGATCTATCGGGCGCTCGCGCTGCTCGTGATCGCCTGCCCGTGCGCGCTCGTGGTCGCGACGCCGGTGGCCGTCGTCGCCGCGCTCACCGCGGCGGCGCGGCACGGCGTCCTGCTCAAGGGAGGCGCCGCGGTGGAGCTGCCGGCCCGGCTCGTGACGGCGGCGCTCGACAAGACCGGCACGCTCACACGCGGACGCCCGCGCGTGATGGAGGTGGTCGCGCTGGCCGAGCACGATGAGCGGGAGCTGCTCGCGCGCGCGGCGGCGCTCGAGGCGACCAGCGAGCATCCCCTGGGGCGCGCGGTCCTCGAGCGGGCGGCAGAGCTGGGCCTGCAACCGGCTGCCGCAGAGGCGTTTCGCATCCTGCCCGGGCGCGGCGCCGAAGGCCGGATCGACGGTCGCCGCTTCTGGATCGGCTCCCACCGGCTGCTCGAGGAGACGGGAGGCGAGACGCCCGAGGTGCATGCCCGGGTCGAGGCGCTCGCTGCCGCGGGCCGTACCGTGATCGCGGTCGGCAATGAGGATCACGTCTGCGGACTGCTCGCCATCGAGGACGAGGTGCGGCCCGAGGCGATTGCGGCGGTGCGCGCGCTGCACGCGGCCGGCGTCGAGCGGGTCGTGATGCTGACCGGCGACCACGCCCCGACGGCCGAGCGGGTGGCGCGCGAGGTCGGCATCGACGAGGTCCGCAGCGGCCTGCTGCCCGACGACAAGCTGCGCGCCATCGAAGATCTGGTGGCGCGCGACGGCACGGTGGCGATGATCGGCGACGGCATCAACGACGCGCCTGCCCTCGCCCGCGCCACGCTGGGGGTCGCGATGGGCGGTGCCGGCGCCGACGCCGCCATCGAGGCGGCGGATGTCGTCCTGATGTCCGACGACCTCGGCCGCCTGGCCTGGCTGATCCGCCACTCCCGGCGCACTCTGGCGGTGATCCGCGGCAACGTCGTCTTCGCGCTGGGCGTAAAGGCGGCGTTCCTCGCCGCGGCGCTGGCCGGCCACGCCAGCCTCTGGCTGGCGATCGCCGCCGACACCGGAGCGACTCTGCTGGTGATTGCCAGCAGCCTGCGCCTGTTGCGCACCTGACGCGGACTTTCGGGAGCGGTCAGCCGGTGTGCAGCGCGGCAGCGGCCGCGCGGCCGGCCACCGTGCCGCTCGCCCAGGCCCACTGGAAGTTGAAGCCGCCGATCCGTCCGTCGACATCGAGCAGCTCACCGCAAAGGTGCAGACCCGGAACGACCCGGGACTCCAGGGATGCGAGCCGGACCTCGGCGAGCGGGATCCCGCCCGCGGTCGCCTCGGCATGCACGAAGCCGCGATCGCCGGCGATCGGCAGCTCCAGCTCGAGCAGGGCGCGCAGCAATTCACGCCGTGCCTCGCGGGTCATGCGCAGCGTCGTGGCGGCCGGATCGAGGCCGGCGGCCCGAATCAGGGCCGACGCCAGCCGGTCGGGCAGGCGGCCGGCGAGCCAGTTGCCGAGGGTGGTGCGTCCCAGCCGGCCGAGCTCGGCAGCGAGCGACTCGGGGGTCGCCGCCGGCAGGAACGACTGCACCCAGCGCGCTGCGGGATCGGTCTGGCGCAGCGCCAGCCAGTGGCGGCTGGCGTCGAGGACGACGGGCCCCGAGATGCCGAAGTGGGTGCAGAGCAGATCGCCCTCGAAGCGGACCGCGCGCCGCCCCGTGCCGGTGCGCACCTCCACCCGCGCCGGGGCGGCGAGACCGGAAAGGGCGCGCAGCCAGTGCCCATCGGGCAGCAACAGCGGCACCAGGGCGGGAAAGATCGTCGCCGTCGACCGGTGACCGAGGCGCCGCGCCAGCGCCACGCCGGAGCCGTCCGAGCCGCTGCGGGGGAGGGCCTGGCCGCCGGCCGCGAGGATGACCCGCCGCGCGATCAGCTCGCCCCAGGCGCCGCGCAGCCGGAACCGGTCGCCCAGCGGCTCGATCGCCTCGACCCGGCACGGGTGGCGCAGCTCGACTCCGGCAGCGCGCGCCGCGCCGAGCAGCGCGTCGAGCACCGTGCGGGCGCGGTCGGTCACCGGGAACAGCTTGCCGGTCGGTTCGCGCTTCAGCTCGACTCCGAGGTCGCGAAAGAAGCCGATCGTCGCGGCAACCGGAAACTCGCGCAGTACGCGCGCGATGGCGGCCGGAGACGAGCCGGCAAAGTCACTCGCCTCCACGGCGTGATGGGTGACGTTGCAGCGCCCGCCGCCGGCCACCAGGATCTTGGCGCCCAGGGTGCGGGCGCCGTCGAGGGCGACCACGCGCAGCGGCGCGGCGCGGGCGGCCTGAATTGCCGCCATCAGGCCGGCCGCCCCGGCGCCGACAACGGCCAGGTCGATGGCGTGGCTCTCGGCGGGCGGCCATGCAGGAGGCCGAGGATCGGACGGCATGGGCGCCCGACTTCAGCAGATGGCCAGCAGGACGGCAAGCCGGCGGCTGCCGACTCCCGTAGGATGCGAGCGATGGAACTCACCGGGAAGCAGAAGAAGCAGCTGCGCGGCCTCGCCCACGACCTGGATCCGGTCGTCCAGCTGGGCAAGGAGGGCTTGACCGACGCGGTCGTGGCGCAGGTCGATCGCGCCCTGGACGCGCACGAGCTGATCAAGGTTCGCCTGGCCGGCGAGCGCGACGAGCGAGCCGCGCAGGCCGCAGCGCTCGCCGAGGCGACTGGCGCCGCGACCGCGGGCACGGTCGGCCACGTGGCGATCCTCTACCGTCGCCACCGCGACCCCGACAAGCGGCGAATCCGGGTCTGACCCGCCGGCCAGAAATAGCGCCCGCCCTCCGCTCGTTAGACTAGGCAGCCGAGGAGGCGACGCCGATGATGTTCGACCCGATCTATCTGCTGTTCCTGGCGCCGGCCATGGCGCTGTCGCTGTGGGCCAGCTTCCGCACCAAGTCCGCCTTCTCGAAGTACTCGAAGGTCCGGGTGGCCAGTGGCATGACCGGCGCCCAGGCGGCGCAGCGGCTGCTCGACGGGGCCGGCATCAGCGACGTCAAGGTGGTTGCCCACCGGGGCATGCTGACCGACCACTACAACCCGGTCACCAAGACGCTGGCGCTTTCCGAGCAGGTCTACGGCCTGCCGTCGATCGCCGCCGTAGGCGTCGCCTGCCACGAGGCCGGCCACGCCATCCAGCACGCGGTCAAGTACGGGCCGCTCTGGCTGCGCTCGACCCTGGTGCCGACGGCCAACATCGGCTCGACGATCGGCTACCTGGTGATGATGTTCGGTCTCATCCTCGGATCGATGAAGATGTTCATCGTCGGCGTGGCACTGTTCTCGATGGTGCTGCTGTTTCAGCTCGTCACGCTGCCGGTGGAGTTCGACGCCTCGGCGCGCGCCAAGAAGCTGGCGGTCGCCAGCGGCATCGTGACCGCGCAGGAGCGCGAGGGGATGGACCGGGTTCTCAACGCCGCCGCCCTCACCTACGTGGCTGCGGCGATCTCGACTCTCCTGACGCTGCTCTACTTCCTGATGCGTGCCGGCCTGCTCGGCGGCCGCCGGGACTGAGCGGCCCCGGCCAGATCGGGGCGGGACGCCCCGGACGGCCGCACTTGGCACCTCCCTTGCTGGTTGCTCGGCAGGACTCGACTTCGAACGGTCGAGCCAGAACGGACTGTGCAACCGCTTCCTGGAGGTCTCCCCATGGCACTGCTCACCGCCTTGCGACGTCGCCTGCCCGGTCTCGGGGCCGCCTGTCTCCTCTCCGCTGCGCTGGCCGCGCCGGCGGCCGCTGACGTCGACTTTGGCGTCCGCGCCGGTGTGTATCTGGACGATTCCGACCCGATGGTCGGTCTCGAGCTGCTCATGCCGCTGCCGGCCCGCGACTGGTTCTTCAATCCGAACATCGAAGCGATCTTCTCGGACCCGCAGGACCGATACGCACTGAACCTCGACGTCCACTACGACTTCCGGCAGACGGCGGAGTACTACCTGTGGGCCGGCGCCGGCGCGGCGGCGATCCACACCGATGCCGGCCGCAATCGCGACGGCGAGTGGGACGCCGGGCTGAACCTGCTCGGTGGCGTCGGCATGCGCATGCAGGGGATGACCCCGTACGCCCAGCTCAAAGTCGTTCTGTCGGACGACTCGGAAGTCTCCGCGGCGGTCGGCATCCGCTTCTAACCCGCGGGGCCGGCGTCGACGAGGTGGATCGCCCAGCGGTCCACCTCGCCGAGCTCGCGGCTGGTGGCCCCCAGGGCGGCCAGTTCGCCTTCGAACGCTTCGGCCGCCCACTTCGGCACCAGGAAGACGCGCGCCGGCTCGGGATCGAGCAGCTCGGCGGCGAGCGGCTCGGCCACCGGCCGGAAGGCCGGGCTGCGCTGCCGGTCGACGGTAGCGAGGTCGATCTCCTCGATCTGGCAGTCGAGGTAGAACGACAGCGTGTAGCGCGGCGAGTCCTCCACGAAAAGAATCTCGTACGGCGGGTAAGGGAGCTGACTCCGCAGACTCGCGGCGAGGGCGCGGCCATCGCGATGCGTCTCGTGGCTCCCCGAGTAGACCTTCAGCGCCAGCAGCAGGGCGACCCAGGCGAGCACGGCGAGCCGGCCGCGCAGGTCGCGGCCGAGCGGGCCGATGCGCCGGGTGGCCAGCAGGGCGGCGGGGGCGGCGAGCGGCAGCAGATAGAGCGGCAAACGCGACTGAGCCAGCGAGAAGACGGCCAGCGGCACCAGCAGCCAGATCGCCAGAAAGCGGTCGGCGCCCGGCGCCGCCTCGCAGCCCGCCGGGCGCTGGCCGCGGCGAGAGCGCAGGAGGGCGAGCGGCCACCAGGGGAGCAGACCGGCGAACAGGACGGCGCCGTAGGCCTTGAACCATCCGGCGAGACCGGCGTGGCGGTCGAACTCTGCCGAACCGATCCGACCGACGACCTCATCGCCGAGCAGGTAGGCGAGCAGGCCGGGCTGACGCCAGATCTCGAGGCCATACCAGCCGAAGGCGAGCAGCACGAAGAGCGTGCAGGCCTTGAGCGAATACGGACGGCGGCTGCGGTCCGGCGCCGCTTCGCGGGTGGCCGCCGCGGCGATGAGCAGCCCGGCAGCAGGCAGCAGGCCGGGCAGCCCCTTGGTGAGGAAGGCGGCGCCGAATCCTCCCCAGAGTGCCAGGCGGGCGGTCGCCGGATGCGCCTGTCCCCAGCGCAGCTCCACCAAGCCCCAGGCGCCGAGCGTGGTGAACAGGGCGAGCAGCGTGTCGGTGGTGACGATGTTGGCGGCGACGAACGGCAGCAGCGAAGTCGCGTAGACGATGCCGGCGGTCCGCTCGCAGCCGGGCGCCAGGCGCCGCGCCATGCCGGCGACGAGCAGAATGGTACCGAACAGGGCGAGCGAGTTGGGCAGGCGCGCCGCGCCCTCGTGGTGCCCGAGAAGACCGATCGATCCGGCGATCGTCCAATAGGTCAGCGGCGGCTTGGTGAAATGGGGGACTTCCGGATGGAGGCGTGGATCCAGGAAGTCGCCGCTGCGCAGCATCTCGAGCGCCACGTCGACGTAGCGCCCCTCGTCCGGCTCCCAGAGCGGCCGGACACCCTGCAGCGCCAGGGAGAAGGCGAGCGCGGCGAGAACGGCGGCAACGATCGCCGGGCGGCTGCGTCCCGCGGCCGGGCCGGGCGCGGCGGAGTCCGCCGGATCGCCGGGCGAGAGCCGGTTCAGTGGCTCACCGGCTCGCCGATCCGCGCCACCAGCTCACCGAGCCGGCGCGCGAGGTCGGCTTCGGTGCGCGCCTCGACGACCAGCCGCAGCAGCGGCTCGGTGTTGGAGGGCCGGACGTTGAACCACCAGTCGTCGAAGGCGACAGTGATCCCGTCCAGCCAGTCGACCGTGCCCTGCGGGTAGGCGGCCTCGAGCTCGCGCATCTTGGCCTCCTTGTCCGCCACCTCGAAGTTCGTCTCGGGGCTCTTGGCGTAACGCCGCAGCGGGGCCGAGACGGCCGACATCGGTTGGCCGGAGTGCCAGAGCAGATTCAGCACTTCGATCACCGCGGCGATCGCGCAGTCGGCGAAGTAGTTGTCCCGGAAGTAGTAGTGGCCCGCCAGCTCGCCGCCGAACAGCCCGTCGACCTTGCGCAGCGTCGCCTTCATGAACGAGTGGCCGACCCGCTCGCGCACCGGAATCCCGCCCTTCTCACGGATGTACTCGGCCACCGCGCGCGACGAGCGCAGGTCATAGAGCACGTGCTTGCCCGGATCGTGGGCGAGCAGCTCGCCGGCGATCAGCGCCGTCGCCAGGTCGCTGCCCAGCGGTTCTCCGGTCTCGTCCACGAAGGCGGCGCGATCGAAGTCCCCGTCGCAGGAGATGCCCAGGTCGGCGCCGACTTCGCGCACCTTCGCCTGCAGATCCCGCAGGTTCTCGAGCTTGAGCGGGTTGGCCTCGTGGTTCGGGAAGCTGCCGTCGAGCTCGAAGTACATCGGCACCAGGTCGACGCCGAGCGCCTCCCAGATCGGCCGGTCGAGCACCGCCATGCCGTTGGCGGCGTCGACGACGACCTTGAGGCGGCGGGCGTCGGCGGGCCGGTCGACGAAGCCGAGCACGTGCTCGCGGTAGGCGGCCGCGACGTCGCCGCTGCGGACGTTGCCGCGACGCGCCGCGGTGGGGAAGTCGCCGGTGGAGGTCAGCCGTTCGAGCAGCGGAATGCCGTGGTCGCCGGAGACCGGCCGCGCCTCGTGCTTCGAGAACTTCAGCCCGTTGTACTCGGCCGGGTTGTGCGACGCGGTGACCTGGATGCCTCCCGCCGTCCCGAGGTGTCCGATGGCGAAGTAGTTCATCGGCGTCGTCGCCAGGCCGATGTCGATGACATCGAGGCCGGCCTCGGTCAGGCCTTCGATCAGAGTCTGGGCGAGCGGAGTCGACGAGGGGCGCATGTCGCGGGAAACCACCACCCGCGGCCCGCCGTGGGCCAGGTCCGCCTCGTCGAGGATCGCCGGAAACGCGCGCCCGATCGCCCGCGCGATCGCCTCGTCGAGGTCTTTGCCGTAGATGCCGCGAACGTCGTACGCCTTGAAGATGCCGCCCATGTGGTCTCCGTCGTAGGCCGGTGCCGCGCGTGAAGCTGCGACGCTATCAGCCGTCGGGCGTTTCGAGCAGCGAGCGCGTCGCCTCCGCCAGCTGGCGCAGCCGGGGCGTCGGCGTCGAGAAGTCGCGCAGCGCCGCCTCCAGCCGGGTGCGCGACAGCGGCCCGGGAGCGAGGGCAGACGTCGCCCGCGCGACGTACAGGCAGGCCTCGTCGAGGGGCGCCATCTGCGGGTCGGCCGCACCTTCGCGCGCCGCGCAGCCCTGCTGAAACCAGTCCACCGCCTCCGCCGTCCGTCCTTCTTCGAGCGCCAGCCGTCCGAGCAGAAGCGCAGCCCGGGCTCGGTCGCGAGGCTGCCCGCTCTCGGTGAGTCGCTGCCCGAGCTCCCGCGCAGCGGCGGCTTCGGCAGCACGACCGAGGTCGAGCAGCGTGAGCGCCCGGTTCAGGAGAGTCGACATCGTCATCCGGTGCTCGGCGCCGAGCGCAGTGACCTGGAGCTCGGCGGCCGCCGCGAGCTCGGCGGCCGCCGCGTCGAGCTCCATCGCTTCGCGAAGGGCAATCCCCAGGTTCGAGCGCGACAGCGCGGTCTCCGGATGGGCGGGCCCGAGCAACCGCTCACGCATCGTCAGCGCTTCGCGTCCGAGGCGGAGACTCTCGTCGACCGCGCCGAGCGCCAGCGCGACGCGTGCCCGGTTGTGCAGGATCGTCGCGACGCGCGGCGACGCCGTCCCGGAGCGCCGACGCTCCAGCTCGAGCGCCCGATCGTAGAGCTCGGCGGCTCGCCCCAGTGCTCCGCTCGCCTCCAGCATGAAGGCGAGATCGTTGAACGCAAAGGCGACCCGCGGATCTTCCTCTCCAAACACTCCGCTCAGGAGAGCGACGGCGCGCTCCATCGCGGCGACAGCGGCGGCCACCTCGCCGGCGTCGTATCGCACGCCGCCCAGTTCCTGCCAGGCGCTGCCGAGCACGACCGGGTCCGGCATCGGCGCCGCCTCGAGACGGCCGACCGCCGTCTCGATCTGCGCGATCGCCTCCGGGGTCCGATCGAGCGCGGCGAGCGTGCGGCCCATCCCCAGGCGCACGAGCGCCTCGAAGCCCGATGCCGCGCCTTCGACGGAGGCGGTCGCGGCAAGCGCGGCCGAGTACTCGTCGGCGGCCTCCGTGTACCGTCCCTGATCGTGAATCGCCCTGCCGAGCAGGTAATGGGCGCGCGCCAGCTCGGCGGTTGCATCCTGTCCGCTGCGTGCAGCCTGCTGAGCGAGCGTAAGCGCGCGGCGGGCGAGCGGCTCGGCTGTCGCCGGCTCGAAGATCCGGAGGTTCATCTCCGCGACGTGCCCGAGCATCTCGCGCAGGAGGTCGGGCTGGCCGCTGAGCTCGCGCTCCAGGCGCCGCTCGCCGCGCGCCAGCAGTTCACGGGCGTCGGGAATCCGTCCCGGCGAGACATCGGGGTCGTTGCCCTCGAACAGTCCGACGACGAAATGCGTGACCGCTTCGGCGCGTGCCGCGGCGGCGCGGGCGCGATCGCGCTCGGCCGCCAGGTGCCGGGCCTGGAAGGCGAGGGCAATTGCCGAGCTTGTCACCAGCACGGCCAGCAGGCTCGACAGGCCGACGGCCAGGCGGTGGCGACGGACGAACTTGCGGACCCGGTAAGCGACCGTGTCCGGTCGCGCGCGGACCGGCTCGTTGGCCCGCAAGCGGTCGAGGTCCTCGGCCAGCTGTTCGGCGGAGGCGTAGCGGCGGGCGGGGTCCTTCTGAATCGCCTTGAAGACGATCGTCTCCAGGTCGGCCGGAATGCGCACGCCGCGCTCGCCGGTCCCCGTGAGCGTGACGGTGCGGCGGGCAAGGCGGGGCGGGTCGGCTTCGCAGACGACCCTCTCGAGCTCGCGCAGGCTGTCGTCGCGGAAGAGATGCGCGGGACGCCCGGCGACCAGCTCGTAGAGCAGCAGGCCGAGCTGGTAGACGTCCGAGGCGGTCGAGATGGAGTCGCCGCGGATCTGCTCCGGCGAGGCGTAGGCGGGGGTTAAGGGGCGCGCCGTGGTGCGGGTCTCCGGAGCGGCGAGCGGCACTCCGGCCAGCGCCTCCGAGCCCTCGAGCACTTTGGCGATGCCGAAGTCGAGGAGCTTGACGGTGCCGTCGCCGGTGACCATCACGTTCGAGGGCTTGAGATCGCGATGGACGATCAGGTTCCGGTGGGCGTGCTGGACCGTGCGCGCGACCTGCGAGATCAGCTCGAGCCGCGTGTCGAGCGCGAGGCCGCGTCGGCTGCACCAGTCGTCGATCGGCTCGCCCTCGACCAGTTCGAGGACCAGGAACGGGCGACCGTCGGGCGCCACGCCCCCGTCGAGCACGCGGGCGATGTTCGGATGCTCGATGGCGGCCAGGATCTGACGCTCCTGCTCGAAGCGCCGCGCCAGCGACCCGCCATCGCCGACCGAGGCGGCGAACAGCTTGAGGGCCGCGCGCTGGTGGAAGCCGCCCTCCACGCGCTCGGCGACGAAGACGCGGGACATGCCGCCACGCGCGAGCGGAGCCACGATCCGCCACGCCCCGAGCCGGGCTCCGGCGGTCGGATCCGCGGCCGCCACTCCGCCCGCCCCCAGGTCCTCGGCGGCCCGGCGCCACCGCTCCACGTCGACCTCCTCGGTCTGCGTGGCTGCCTCGAGCAGCCGACGCACGAGCGCGGCAAGCGCGGGCTCCGCAGCGCCGAGGGCGTCGAGCCGCGCCGCGCGCGCAGGCGGATCGAGGTCGAGCAGCTCGTCGAAGAGGTCGTCGGCGCGCCGGGCGAGCTCGGCGTCGGTCACGCGCCGTCCCCGAGTTCCACGCGCAGCCAGGCCCGCGCCCGCTGCCAGTCGCGCTGGACCGTGCGCAGGCTCGAGCCGGTCAGTTCGGCGATCTCCTCTTCGGTGAAGCCGGCGAACACACGCAGCTCGACCAGCCGGACGTGCCGGGAGTTCACCTTCTCCAGCCGTTCCAGGGCTTCGTCGACCCGCGAAAGCTCCGCGCCCGGGGTGGCGACCAGATGGACCGCGGTGTCGATCGGCAGCAGTTCGGCGCCGCCGCCGCGCTTGGCGCTCGCGGCGGCGCGCGCCTGGTCGACGACGAGGTGGCGCATGGCGCGCGCGCAAAGCGCGAAGAAGTGCTCGCGGTCGCGTGCCGGCGAGCCGTCGCTCGCAGCCAGCTTGAGATAGGCCTCGTGCACCAGCGCGGTGGTCTGAAGCGACCCCGGGCGACCGCGCCGCAGCTGGCCGCGGGCGATGCGCTTCAGTTCGCCGTAAAGCGAGGTGACCAACGCTCGGAAGGCCTCCGGGTCACCGGAGGCGTAGGCGGCGAACAGCCGATCCTGTTCCTTGTCGGCGGTCATCGCGCTCGAGCGGGTCCGAGGAGCTTCGCGCGGAAGCTATCAGACCCGCCCGGGCGCGAGGGTCGGTCAGAACGTCATGCTCGCCGACCAGGCGGTGAAGTCGTTCGACTCGAAGCTGTCGGTGAACACCACGCGCCGGAGGAAGCGCCGCGCCTGAATGTCGCGGGGGCCGCCGATGCCGGCGTCGGGTGTCGTCCAGGTGACCGCGAACGTCGTCGCCGAGGTCGCCACGGCGGGAACTGCCTGCGCCCCCTCGAGTTCCGCATGGACCGGGAACGGAGCGCCGGCCGGCTTGCCGTCCTTGGTGAACTCGCGCGCCGCCACACCGTTGTCGGCGTCGAAGCCGTTGGAGTACCAGGTGACGACGAAAGCGCCGTCGGTCGCCATGTCGACGCGCGGGTAGGCAGCCTGCCCTTCGGGCCCGCTGACCGGGATCTCGCCGCTCACCGGGTCGCACTCGCCGTTGCCCGAGAGCGCGAAGACGCGGGCATAGATGGCGAACTCCTCCATCCAGACCACGACGAACCGGAACGCGCCGTCGGAGGCCACGTCCGGATACTCCTGGTCGCCGACTCCGTCGGCGGCGGCGTGCGAAGCTGTTTCGGTCGGGTTGGAGAGGTCGTGACACTTCACCCAGACGCCGGACAGGTCGGCGTCCGGAGCGTGCCAGGCGGCGACCCAGTAGTCGCCGTAGAGGCCGGCGACGCCGGTCCAGCTGTTGGACTCCCCGACGGCGATCGCGGTGACGCCGAAGTTGATGCCGCCGCGAGTGCGGGCGTTGCCGCGAATGGTGTTGCCGTCCGCGTTATTGCGCCACACGCCGACAAGGTCCCCGTCGCCCGTGTTGGCGACCGAAGGGACCGCGCCGTCGGTCAGAGCGTCGGAGTTGTACTGGAACTCGCTGCCGAGGATCGTCCCGCCGTCGGTCGTGAAGCGTCCGTAAAGCCGATCGACCCCGTCCGCCACGTGGTCGCTGGTCCAGATGGCGACCCAGTCGCCGGCGTCGTTCATGTCGATCGCGGGCGACGCCTGGTCCTCGGTGCTCGTCTCCGAGAGCAGCGCGTCGGCGCCGAGGGTGCCGTTGGCCTGGAGGCGCCGGGTCCGCACGTCGAAGTGCGTCGGTTCGCCGACCAGAGTGCCCCAGACGAAGCGGAAGTTGTCGGCGCCGTCGGCGGCGACGTCCGGGGAGTTCTGCGCCCCGTCGGCGACGGCGTTGACACGGAACGGGGCACCCAGCGGCATCGGCTGGGCGACAGTCACGGCCGGGGTGAGCAGGCCGGTGGCCAGCAGAAATACGGTCGAAGTGAATTTCATGGTTGTTGCCCTCCAGACAGGTCCACGGAACCCGCGGAGGAAAGCCGCCACCCCGGCGGAAGAAAGTTCGGGCGGAGGCGGCGGAAGGGCGCCCGGCGTCAGCCGGCGCGCTCGACGGCGAAGGCGAAGTCGAGGTCGTCGACGGGCGCCGCTGCGAGGCCGCCGTCGCCGGGGGCCAACTCGACCGCCAGGGTCTCGCCGGCAATCCAGTCGCGCCAGGCGGCGATCGCCGCCTCGAGCTCGGCGTCGGCGCGGTAGCTCACGCGGATTCGGTCGGCGTAGTCGAGGCCGGCCTCCTTGCGTGCCGCCTGGATCCGGCTGACCACCTCACGGGCGCGTCCTTCCGCGGTCAGCTCCGGTGTCAGGCGGGTGTCGAGCACGACCAGCAGCTCGCGGTCGCCCGCGGTGGCGAGCCCCTCCTTCTCGATGAGCCGCACCTCGAGATCGGCGCCGTCGAGCTCGACCGGCCCTCCGTCGAGGTCGAGCCGGATCCGGCCGTCCCGCTCGAGCGCCTCGGCGAGGTCGTCGCCATCGGCCGCCGCGAGGGCCGCCTGCACCGCTTTCATCCGGCCGCCCAGCTTCTTGCCCAGCACCCGGAAGTTCGGCCGCACCTCGTGGGTCACGAACTCGCCGCGACGCTCGGCCCAGCGGATCTCCTTGACGTTCACCTCGTCGAGGATCAGCTCCCGCACGCGCTCGACCTGCTCCTTGACGTCGACGCCGAAGACCTCGGCCGCGAAAACCAGGACCATGGAAGAGAGCGGTTGCCTGGTTTTCAGCTCGTGGTTCGACCGCGCAGCCCGAGCCAGGCCGACGACTCGCTTAGCCAGCGACATCGCGTGAGTCAGTCGCAGCGCCTCATTTCGACCGAGGTCGTCCAGTTGCCCGAGCCAGTCGCGGGGCGCCGGATACGGCTCCAGATGGACGCTGTCGGCCGCGCCTTCGACCTGACCTCGAACCAGCCGCTCGTGCAGAGACTCGGCGACGAACGGGGTGAATGGCGCAACCAACCGAGCGAGCGTCGTGAGTACTTCGTACAGCGTCTGGTAGGCGGCTTCCTTGTCGACGCTCGCGGTCCCGCTGCTGGCCCAGAATCGGTCCCTGCTGCGGCGGACGTACCAGTTCGTCAGGTCGTCGAGATACGCCTCGATCGCGCGCGCAGCTGGGGCCACTGTGTAGTTCTCGAGGTCCTGCGTCACCTTTTCGACGAGGTCGTCGAGCCGCAGCAGGATCCACCGATCGAGGTCGGTTCTTTCCTTCAACAGAACGTCTTTCGCTTTCCCCGGGCGCCAGCCGTCGAGGTTGGCGTAGATGGTGAAAAACGACAGGGCGTTCCAGAGCGGCAGCAGAAAGCTCTGCGCGGCCTCGCGGACCAGGCGGGCGGAGAAGCGCGACGGCTGCTCGGGGTCGTTGACGTAGAAGTACCAGCGCAGCGCGTCGGCGCCGGTTTCGTCGACCACCGTCATCGGATCGACGACGTTGCCGAGGCGCTTGGACATCTTGCGGCCCTGCTCGTCGTTGACGTGCCCGAGGACGATGCAGTTCTCGAAGGCGACCCGATCGAACAGCGCCACCGCCAACACGTGCAGGGTGTAGAACCAGCCGCGCGTCTGGTCGACCGCCTCGGAGATGAAGTCGGCGGGGCGGAAATCGCTCGCCATGAGTCGCTGGTCGGCCGCCGCGTCGTCGTGGACGAGCCGGTGGTCCTGGGCAAACGGCATCGAGCCGGAGTCGAACCAGGCGTCGAGCACGTCTTCGACGCGCCGGAACACGCCGCCGGCGCAGGCGTAGCAGTCCCAGGTGATCTCGTCGATCGACGGCCGGTGAGGATCGAACTTCGCCGCGTCGTACGGATCGTCCGGGCGCGACCGGCCGGAGACGGCAAACAGCTCCTCGAACGAACCGGCGACGAAGGTCTGCGGGCAGCCGTCGCATTTCCAGATCGGCAGCGGCGTGCCCCAGTAGCGGCGGCGCGAGAGTGCCCAGTCGACGACCCCCTCCAGCCAGTTGCCGAAGCGCCCGGTGCCGATCGATTCCGGATGCCAGCCGATCTCGCGATTGCGCTCCACCAGCCGGTCGCGGATCGCCGTCGTCCGCACGAACCAGCTCTCGGTCGCATACTGGAGCAGCGGCGTGTCGCAGCGCCAGCAGAACGGGTAGCTGTGCTTGAAGCGCTCGGTGTGGAGCAGCAGGCCGCGTTCCTTCAGGTCGCGCACGACCTCCTTGTCGGCCTCCTTGAACCAGAGGCCGGCGAGGCGCTCGAGGCCGGCGCGCTCGGAGACCTTGCCGTTCGGCTCGATCGTCCGGAAGAGCGGCAGGCCGTACTTCAGGCCGGTCTGATGGTCGTCGGCGCCGAACGCCGGCGCCGTGTGGACGAGGCCGGTGCCGTCGGTGGCGGTCACGTAGTCGGCCAGCACCACCGGCCAGCCGTGCTCGTCCGAGGCAGGTCCCGCGAAGCGCTTTGCCTCGGCCGGCGCGTCGGCCGGGTCGGTCCGGTACGGGCGGTCGTAGCGCAGCCCCTCGAGGGCGGAGCCACGAAACCGCTCGAGCGGCTCGAGGTCGCGCAGATCGAGCCGGACGGTCTTGCCGTCGCGCACTACGTCGACCGGAATCGGCACTTCGATCGCGTCGGCAAACAGCACCAGCACGCCGGGCCGCGCCGGATGCTCGACGACCCGGTACGTCAGGTCGGGATGCACCGACATGCCCGCATGGCCCGGCATGGTCCACGGGGTCGTCGTCCAGGCGACCAGGTGCAGACCGTCGGGTGTCGGCCAGTCGCGGCCGTCGGCGGTTTCGATCCGTTGCCCTGGCCGCACCGGGAAGAGGACCCAGATCGACGGATCCTCGACCTCCTTGTAGTTCTGCGCCACCTCGTGCGACGACAGCGTGGTGCCGCAGCGGGCGCAGTAGGGCTGACTCTTGTGCCCCTCGTAGAGCAGGCCCTGATCATGGAGATTGCGCACCGCCGACCAGACCGACTCGATGTAGCGGTTCGAGTAGGTGAAGTAGGCGTCGTCCAAGTCGATCCAGTAGCCGAACCGTTCGGTCATCACCCGCCACTGCCGCTCGTAGGTCATCACCGAGTCGAAGCAGGCGGCGTTGAACTTCGCGATCGAGGCGGCGCGGTCGCCGGGGACGAGCTGCTCGATGTCCTTCTTGCCGGAGAGCCCCAGTCGCTTCTCCACCTCGATCTCGACCGCCAGGCCGTGCGTGTCCCAGCCGGCCTTGCGCCGCACATGGCGGCCGCGCATGGTCTGGAAGCGCGGGAACAGGTCCTTGACCACCCGCGTCAGCACGTGGCCGACGTGGGGCGTGTTGTTGGCCGTCGGGGGGCCTTCGAAGAAGACGAACGGCTGGCCGTCGCGGGTCGCCTTCAGCGTGCGCTCGAAGATCCGGCCCGCACGCCAGCGCGCCAGCGTCTCGTGCTCGAGCTTCGGGAAGGGGTACCCCCCCGGAACCTGCGGGAAGCCGGATGTGGTCATTGCGCCGGCAGCGCGTCGACGAAGCGGCCGACCGCGTCGGCGAACGCCTCGGGGGACTCCGCGTGCGCCAGCGCTCCGCTGCCCTCCAGGACCTCGAGCTCGCTGCCGGGCAGCGCGCGCGTCCACAGGTCGGCGGAGGCGACGGGCGGGTTCTCGGCCTCGCGGCCCCAGAGCAGAAGGGTGGGTTGACGCAGGCGCGGCAGCGCCTCGGTGACCGAATGGTTGAGGTATCCGGCCAGGTTGGCGGCCAGCGCGGCGCGGCTTCCGGCCTCGTGCGCGCCATGCCAGTAGTGATCGATCAGGGAATCGGTCACCTTCTCCGGGTCGGCGTAGAGCTCCTCGCGCAGATGGTGGGCGATCCCCTTGCGGCTCGAGTACAGATTGAGCGCCGAAGTGCCGAGGATCGGCAGGCGCAGCAGACGGTGGATCATCGCGTCGCGCAGATCCGGCTCGTCGCCGGCCAGGTCGATGCCGAGCGGCGAGACCAGGACCAGCGCGCGTACCAGCTCCGGGCGATCGACGGCCACCTGGACGGCGTAGGCGGCCGGCAGCCCGGCGGCGACCACGACCGAGCGCCGGCGCACGACGTCGACCAGGAAGTCGATGACGAACTCGATGTAGAGCTCGGCGTCGTAGTGAACGGCCGGGCGGTCCGACCGTCCCCAGCCCGGCAGGTCGGGGGCGAACACCTGGTGTCGCTTGGCCAGCAGTTCGGCCGCGGCGCGCCATTCGATCGCGTCGTGTCCGGGACCGAACGAGTGCAGCAGGGTGAGCGGCTCGCCCTCGCCCAACCGCTGGAACAGGACGTCGCCGAGCTCCCAGGCGTAACGGTGGCGCCGACCCCAGCTGGTGGGCTCGATGGTCTTGGCGCGGCGGGCGATCGCGGCGTTGAGCAGCGCCGGGACACCGACCGCTGCGCTGCCCACGAGCAGACCCTGCAGGATTCGCTTCCGTCGCCGCCGGCGCTGCTGCTCCTCCGACGTCCAGGCCGTCATGGGCCGGCGAGAATAGCACGCGCAACGCGACCGCCGGCCCGCGTCAGGGCGGCGTTAGGATGGCGCGCGAGGCGACTGAAATGGCACTGCTCCCCATCGTTCGACTCGGCCACCCAGCCCTGCGTCGGCCGGCCGAGCCGCTCGCGCCGGGACGCATCGGCGAGCGGCCGGTGCACCGGCTGATCGACGACATGATCGACACGATGCGCGACGCCGAAGGCGTCGGCCTGGCGGCGCCGCAGGTCGGCATGGCGATCCAGCTGTTCGTGTACGAGGCGGTCGATCCCGACGATCCGGACGGTTCGATTCCGCTGCGCACGGTCATCAATCCGATGCTCGAGCCGCTGCCCGGCGAGATGGTCTGGGACTGGGAGGGTTGTCTCTCGATTCCCGACCTGCGCGGCCTGGTCCCGCGTCATCCGGCGGTGCGCGTGCGCGGCCTCGACCGGGACGGAGCACCGCTCGACTACGTCGCCGAGGGGTTCGAAGCGCGCATCGTGCAGCACGAGTACGACCACCTGAACGGTGTCGTCTTCCTCGACCGGATGCGCGACCTGCGATCGCTGGCCTTCTACGAGGAGTGGGAGGAGTTCCTGCGCGAGGCGGCCAGCGACCCGGCGCGCTCGCGGCCCGAGTAGGCGGGCGGCCGGGTCCGAGTCGCGTGGCGCTCGAGTTCCATCTGCTGTGGGCCGGGCGCAACGCGCCCGCCGAATGGGAACGGCTCTGCGCCGACTACCGCAAGCGGATCGCCGGCTGGCACCCGATCCACGAGCGAGCCGTGCGGGCGCGAGCCGCGGCGACCGATCCGGCCCGCCGGGAGGCCGAGGCGGTCGCCCTGCGCGCTGCGGCGCCGGCCGACTCGTGGTGGGTGGCGCTCGACCGGCGCGGTCGGCAGCTCGACTCCGAGAGGCTGTCGCGCGAGGTCGGTCGCTGGCGGACGGAGTGGCCTCGGCCGGTCGTCTTCTTCCTCGGCTCCGACCTCGGGCTGGCGCCGGGTCTGGTGGGCGAGTGTCGGCTTCGCTTGTCGCTCGGCCCGCTCACCTTGCCGCACGCTCTGGCGCGCCTCGTCCTGCTCGAACAGCTCTATCGAGCGCTTTCGATCCTGGAGGGAATTCAGTATCATCGCAGGCCATTTTGACGGGCCGCTTGCAAGGGAGGGCCCCTTGGCCAGCAAATCGCCGAAGAAGCCGCAGAAGAAGGCAGCCGTGAAGGCGTCCGGCAAGTCCGCCGCCAAGGCGGCGCGTCCGAAGGCCGCGACAGCCCGTCCGAAAGCTGCCAAGCGCAAAGCTGCGCCGCCCGCCAGGACGACGAAGCGAGCGGCGGCTGCGAAGCCGAAGTCGAAGCCGACCGCCCGGCCGAAGGCGAGTTCGAAGGCGACTCCGAAGGCCAAGCCGGCAGCCAAGGCGAAGGCGACCGCCCGGCCGAAGCCGACTCCCAGGCCCAAGGCGACCGTCAAGCCGAAGGCGGTCCCGAAATCCAAGCCGACCGCAAAGCGCAAGGTGGCTGCTGCTCCGCCGCGCAAGCCGGCGCCCCGTCCGAGCGCCAGGCCCAAGGCTGTCTCCGCCCCGGCGGCGGCTGCAGCGAAGGGTCGCCCGGCGGCGCCTGCCGCTCCGGCGTCCCGGTCGACTCCGCGGCCGCCGGCTCGCCCGGGGCCCAAGGCGGCCGTCAAGGTCGCTCCCGCTCCGGTCGCGGTGGCTCCGGCCCCGCGCGCGGCCCGGCCGGCCGCGCGTCCCGCGCCGACACCGCCGCCACCGCCACCGCCGCCGTCGAGCCCGATCGACCTCGCCGAGGTGCGGGAGCGCCTGCTGGCCAAGAAAGCGGAGATCCTGGATCGCTACCGCAACGACCTGCGCAAGGGGCAGGAGGCCAACGACAGTCCGACCGAGGACATCGTCGATCGCGCCAACAACGCCTACTCGCGCGAGCTCAACTTCTCGATCTCCGACGCCGACCGGACGCATCTGCTCGAGGTGGACGCGGCGCTGGTACGGCTCGACCTGGGAACGTACGGGCGCTGCGCGAGCTGCAGCCAGCCGCTGCCGAACGCGCGCCTCGACGCGGTGCCCTGGGCCCGGCTCTGCGTCTCGTGTCAGGAGCTGCTCGAGCAGGGCCTCCTGCCCGAGTCCTGAGGTCCGGCCGATCGCGCACCGGGGGCTGCCATGCGGCTGAGATCGTTCCTCGGTGTGCTGTCCGCCCTGGCGGCGGTCTTTCTCGCCTACTACCTCTCCGAGCACAACCGCGAGCTGCTGCGGGCGCGGTTCCATCTCGGACCGGACCTCACGGTGCCGCTGTCGGGCGCCCTGCTGACGGTCTTCCTGCTCGGCTTCCTTCCCGCCGGCCTGACTCTGGTCGTCGACACGCTGCGCCGCGAACTCGGCGCCCGTCGCGCCCGTCGCCTGGCGAGGCAGGAGGAGGCGATCGAGGCGACGTTCCGCCGCGGCGTCGACCTGGCGGCGGACGGTCAGGCGGGCCGCGCGGCAGCTGAACTCGAGTCGTTCCTGGCCGCGCGTCCCGACGACGGCGCCGGCCTGCTGCTCTACGGCCAGGTGTTGCGTGAGCTGGGACGGTTCGACGAAGCGATCGAAGTGCACCGGCGCGTCGGCGCTCTGCGCCCGCACTCGGTCGCGGCGCTCTACGAGCTGGCCCGCGACTACACGGCGCGCGGCGACGAGGCGGTGGCGCGAGAGATCCACGGCCGCGTGCTGCGGGACTTCCCGGGGTTCGGCCTCGACGTGCTTCAGCGTCGCCGCACGGAGGCGATCGCGCGCCGGGACTGGCCCGAAGCGACCCGCCTGCATGCGCGCATCACCGAGTTCCACGCCGAAGGCGGCGACACCGCGGCCCTGGCGCGCGAGGCGAGCCTGGCGCAGGGCCTCGACTATCAGCGCGGCGTGCTCATGCTCGAGCAGGACAGCGTCGACGAGGCCGCGAAGATCTTCCGCGGGCTGCTCGCCAGCGAGCCGCGATTCATCCCGGCGCGCATCATGCTCGGCGAGGCCGAGCGGCTGGCCGGCAACGGCGAGGCGGCGATCGAAGCGTGGCGTGCCGGCTATCTCGAGACCGGCAGCCCGGTCTTCCTGGCGCGGATCGAGGACTACTTCATCGACGAGGAGGAGCCGGCGCGCGCCATCGAAACCCTGCGCGGCCTGATCGCCTCGGCGGCCAACGACCTGCTGCCGCGCTTCTATCTCGGGCGTCTCTACTACCGCCTGGAGATGCCCGACGAGGCGGCACGGACCCTGGCGGCGATCGGCGAGCGGATCCGCTCCTCGCCGACTTTCCACTATCTGCTCGGCCGCATCCACGAGCGGCGCGGCGACCGCGTGCGGGCCGTCGAAGAGTACGTCGCCTGCCTGCACCATCTGCAGCTCGGCACCGCCGAGTACCTCTGCCGGGTGTGCAAGGAGCGCTACGGCGACTGGCGCGACTTCTGCGCCAGCTGCGGGTCGTGGAACTCGGTCGAACTCGACTTCGAAGAAGAGCGGATCACGGCCGCCGAGCTGGGTGTGGTCGATGTGCCGGTCTGGGGAACCGCCGACGACTCCGGCGAGTATCCGGCCACGACCGTGCTCGTCGAACCCGAGGGCTGAAGGACCGGGTGGACGGACTCCTCGCCGCAGCGCGGGCCGGCACGCTGCCACCGTTGGTCCTGGTGCGCGGCGACCGCGCGCTGGCCGAGCCGCTCGCAGGCCGGCTGGTGGCGGCTCTCGGCGAGCTCTGGAGCGTCGAACCGGTGACGTTGCGTCACCCGGACGAGCTCGACGCGGTCGCCGGCGACCTGCGGACCTTCTCCCTGTTTGCCAGCGGCAAGCTGGTCATGGCCGTCGAGACGGGTGTCCTGGCCGATCGCGACGCCGCCGCCGAGCTGCTCGCTCCGGCGCGCGCCCTGCTCACGGCCGGAGCGCCGCCGGCGGCCGGGGAAGAGCTGACCGGCAAGGCCCGCACCGCGGCGGTCAAGCTGCTCCAGGTCCTCAAGCTGTTCGATCTCGATCCGGCGGCGGGGCCCGAGGCGGCGCTCGGCGGACTGCCCGACGCGGTGCTCACCGGCGGACGGGGCAAGGGCGGGCGCGCAGCCGCCGAAGAGGCGCGGCGCGGCCTGGCCCCTCTGCTCGAAGTTGCCCTGGCGGCGGGGCTGCGCGGCACGGGCGAGAGCGAAGTGACGTTGCTCGGCGACCTGCTGCGCGACGGGCTGCCGGAGCGGCACCTGCTGGTGCTCGTCGAGAGCGCGGCCGCGGACGGCCATCCGCTCGTGGCGGCGCTCGAGCGCCGCGGCGCGCTGCTCGAAGCGGGGCGGCTGAGCACCGAGAAGGGCAGTGCGACGGGTCTCGAAGAGCTGTTTGCCGAACTGGCGCGCGAGACCGGCGTGCGGATTCGCCGCGAAGCAGCAGGGGAGCTGGCGCGCCGCACGCTGCGCGCCGCGGATGCTCGACGCAAAGGGGGCGGAGGGGGCGGCGGCGCCGTGGACGCCGACTCGGCGGCGCGCCTGGCGGCTGAGTACCGCAAGCTCGCGACACTGGTCGGTGCCGGGCGCGGCAGCGGAGCGATCGAGTTCGACCTGGTGGTCGAGCAGGTCGACGATCGCGGTGAGCAGGACGTCTGGGCGATCCTCGACTCCGTCGGCGGCGGGCGGGCCGGCGAGGCGCTGAGCGCGCTGAGCCGGCGGCTCGGCGGGGCGGAGGACGCCACCGCCGAGCGGCTGGCCTTCTTCTCGTTGCTCAGTTCGTTCGCGCGGCACATGGTGGCAGTCGACGGCCTGCGCCGCGCCACCGGCGCGGCGGCGGGCGTCAGTTCGTATCCGCGCTTCCGCGACCAGGTGGCGCCGCGGCTGCAGGGCGCCGTCGAGGGGCTCGAGAAGAACCCGCTGCAGGGCCTCCACGCCTTCCGTCTGTTCCGCGCCTACCAGGCGGCGGAGCGCTTCTCCTCGGAGCAGCTGGCGCAGCTGCCGGCGCTCCTGCTCGAAACCGAGCTGCGGCTCAAGGGCGATTCGCGCGATCCGGACGCCGCGCTCACCGAACTGATCGTGCGCCTGGCGACGCCGCGGCGGGCCGGCGTCAGGCCCGGGCCGGCAGCGGGCGGGGGAAGCCGGCGGCGAGCCGCAGGCGGCGGAAGGTCGTGAGAACCCGGTCGCGCGCCGCGTCGTCGAGGTAGTCGCGGCGCGCGTAGAGCCGCCGGTAGAGGCCGCCGAGCTGCGGCCGTTCGTGATCGAGCCAGGCGAAGAACTGAGCCCGCGCCGCCGGGCGCAGGAAGAGCGGCTGCCCGATCACGTGGCGCGCTCCCGCCTCGCGGGCGGCCTCGAACAGCGGCGTGAGCAGCGCCTCGTCGTCGTTGATCCCGGGCATCACCGGCATGCAGTTGATCTGGGTCGAGATCCCCGCCTCCGCGAGGCTGCGGACGGTGCGCAGGCGGGCGCGCGGGTCCGGAGCGCCACGCTCGAGCCGCCGCGCCAGCTGCGGGTCGACGGTGGTGAGCGTGACGTGGACCTCCACCGAGTGCCGGCGGTCGAGCTCGACGAGCAGGTCGAGGTCGCGCGTGATCAGCGGCGACTTGGTCGTGATCGACAGCGAGAGCCCCTCGGCCTCGCGGAAGACCTCGAGCAGGGAGCGGGTGATCTCGAACTGCTTCTCGGCCGGCTGGTACGGATCGGTGGCGGTGCCGATGGCGATCGTCTGGCCCCGCAGGTCGGTCCGGTGGAGCCGTCGGCGCAGCGCCTGGGCGGCGCGGCGCTTGACGAAGATGCGGGTTTCGAACTCGTCCGGGTCGTGGCGCTCGAGAAAGCTGTGCGTGTCGCGGGCGTAGCAGTAGGCGCACCCGAACTCGCAGCCGCGGTACGGGTTGATCGTCCACTGAAACGGCAGGCGCGGGCTGTCGGCCCGGTTGAGGATCTCGCGCGGCAGCAGGTCCAGATACTCGACGCCGGCGCGCCGTCGCAGCGCCTCGGCGGCCGGGTCGGGCCGGCCGAACAGCGGCAGTTCGGGGAGTTCCGGGAAGAGGGGCAGGGTCGCGGTCGCCATGATTACGCCTTTTTTACGCCATCGACCCGGCCCTGTCAAGTCGACCCCCCAGGGGCCGGCCGGGCGACGGCTTCGGCCAGAATGGGCCGATGCCCGAGCTGCCCGAGGTCGAGGTCCTGCGCCGCAGTCTGGAGGCGCCGCTTCAGGGGCGGCGGATCGAACGCGTGGAGGTGCACGCGCCGGCGCTGCGTGAACCGCTCGACCGGCACATCCTCACGAAGCGACTGGCGGGCCGCGCGATCCTCGCCCTGCGGCGACGGGCCAAGTACCTGTTGATCGACGTCGAGGGCGGCTCGACCCTGGTCGTCCACCTGGGCATGAGCGGCCGGCTCACGGTCGTGGAGAGCAGCGCTCCGCGCGAGCCGCACGAGCATCTCTCGCTGCAGCTCTCGGAAGGAGTTCGCCTGCGCCTGCGCGACCCCCGACGCTTCGGCCTCGCCTTCGCCGCGGCGACCGACGGCCTGTTCGAGCGCGATCCCCACTTCGCGCGGTTGGGTCGCGAACCGCTCGCGCCGCCGCTCACAGGGTCGGAGCTGGCGCGGCTGGCGCAGGGCGGACGCGGGCCGGTCAAGGGACTGTTGATGGACGGATCCCGCCTGGTCGGGGTCGGCAACATCTACGCCACCGAGGCGCTGTTCCGGGCCGGCATCCATCCGGCGCGCTCCGTGCGGCGGATCGCAGCGGCGCGCTGGGATCGTCTCGCCGATGCGGTCGTCGCGGTGCTCGAGCGGGCGATCCGCGAGGGCGGGACGACACTGAACGACTTTGCCGACGGCGCTGGCCAGCCCGGCGAGTTCCAGATCGCGCTGGCGGTCTACGGGCGCGCGGGGGCGCCGTGCCCCGCCTGCGGCAGCGCAATCCGCCGCCTGGTTCAAGCCGGTCGCAGCAGCTTCTACTGCCCCCGCTGCCAGCGCTGAGACGCGGCGGCGCTCAGCCGGTTGCACGCCCGAGAAGCTGCCCTTTACATAGGGGACCGAACTGGTACAGAATTTTTCTCAGCTGTTGAGACTGTGTCTCAATATCTTCTCAGTAAGAAAACGGGGCGACCCGGCACCCTGTGGAGGCAGGGGGCCGAGTCGCCCCTCGCGAGTCCGCGATCGAGACGACCCGAAGAGCGACCTCGACCGTGAACCGGAGACAGTGTATGCGAATCCACGTTCCCCACCGCGGCCGCCGGTCGCGTGCCGTCTGCCGCTCGTGCGCCGCCGCTCTGATCTGCCTGCTGGCAGTGCCTGCGGCCTACGCCGATGATCCGACTGAGTCCGTGGCCGCCGAGGCGCCGCCCGTGGCCGCCGAGGCCGACGCAACGGAACCGGCACCGCCCGCCGAGCCGCGCTCGTTCGTCGACGCGATCACGGTGACCTCGACTTCCACGCCCCGTTCGATCGAGGAGACCGCCGGCTCGGTCGGTGTCATCTCGCGCCAGCAGATCGAGCAGCTGCTCACCTCCGACGCCCGCGAGCTGCTGGTCTTCGAGCCCGGCGTCTACGTCGAAGGTCAGCCGTCGCGGCTCGGTCTCGGCGGCTTCAACATCCGCGGCGTCGGGGGCAATCGGGTCGCCACGCGGATCGATGGCGTGCCGACGCCGGAGCAGTTCGCCTTCGGTCCGCTGGCGATCCAGCGCTCGACGCTCGACGTCGACGAACTCGAGACGGTCGAGATTCTGCGCAGCGCCGGCTCCTCTCTCTACGGCTCCGACGCGCTGGGCGGCGTCGTTTCGCTGGTCACCCGCGATCCGGGCGACTACCTGGCGGAAGGCTCGCCCTACGTCGGAGCGCGGCTCGGCTGGGACGGCCGTTCGGACGAGTCGAGCGTCAACCTCACCGGGGCGTACGGGGAGGGGGCGTGGAGCGCCGCGCTCTCGGTGTCGCACCGCGATGGAGGCGCAGCGGACAACCAGGGCGAGATCGAGACGGAAGACGCCAGCCGCACGGCGCCGAATCCGTACGACCTCAGCTCGACCGGCATTCTCGGCAAGCTCGTCTACGACGCTTCTTCCCACTGGCGCCTGCGCCTCGGCGTCGAGAGTCAGCGCTCGTCGACGGAGGGCGAGATCTTCTCGAGCCGCACGGTGCAGAACTTCGGGCCGATGTTCGGCCCCGGCGTGACCTATCGGATCGCCACCGACCAGTTCGACGTGGTCGACGAGTTCGAACGCGACCGCATTTCGCTCGAAGCGTTCGGCAGCCGCGTCACCGCGCTGAGCGACAGTCTGCTGGCGCGGATCTACCATCTCGACAGCCGCGGCGATCAGAACGTGCTCGAGCGGGTCGTCACCACGCTCGGCGGCGGACCGTTCGGTCCGGTCACCTCCTCGGCCGCGGTGCGCGACGGGCTGTTCCGGTTCGACCAGGAGATGTGGGGCGCTGAGCTGCAGGCCAAGAAGGGCCTCGCGCGCGGCCGCCACCTGATCACCTACGGCGCCGCCTGGTCGCGCGACGAGTTCGATCAGCTGCGCGATCGCGTCGACACCGACCCGGCCACCGGCCAGGTGCTCCCCTCGAGCGCCGCCTATCCGACCAAGTACTTCCCGGCCAGCCGCGTCGACGAACTCGGCATCTACGTGCAGGACGAGCTCGAGCTGTTCGGCGGCCGGCTGCGCATGGTGCCGGGCGTGCGCTACGACCGCGCCTCTCTCGATGCGACGAAGAACGACCGGATCTACCTCGAGGGCAACCCGGGCAGCCCGCAGCCGGCCGACGCCGTCCACGACGCCATCTCGCCGCGCCTCGGCGCCGTGGTCGCGCTGACCGACAGCTGGAGCCTGTTCACCCAGTACGCGCGCGGCTTCCGGACTCCCCCCTACAGCGACGTCAACACCGGCTTCAGCAACGTCACGGCCGGCTACAAGGCGCTGCCCAATCCGGACCTCGATCCGGAAACCAGCGACAACCTCGAACTCGGCGTGCGCGGCTCGTTCGCGCGCGGCGGCCTGAGCGTGACGCTGTTCGACAACCGCTACGACGATTTCATCGAGATGATCGCCATCGGCGAAGACCCCGCCGACGGCCTGCTGCTCTACCAGACGCGCAACCTCCACAGCGCGCGCATCCGCGGCATCGAACTGGCCGGCGAGGCCCGCCTCGGCAAGCAGTGGCGCCTGCGCAGCGCCGCCACCTGGATGGAGGGCGACAACGACGAGATCGACCAGCCGCTCAACTCGGTGCCGCCCTCGCGCATCGTGCTGGGCGCGGCCTGGATGCCGGCCGGTCGCTGGAGCGCCGCGCTGGTGACCACCCACCTGTTCGCCAAGCGGGAGTCGGAGCTCGACCGCACGACGGTCGACCAGTTCGCCACGCCGTCGGCCTGGCTGGTCGACGCGACCGCGGCGGTGCACCTGACCGACGCGATCTCGCTCGAGGCCGGCCTGTTCAATCTGCTCGACGAGACCTATTGGGAGTGGGGCGACGTGCAGGGCCTGGCGGCTGGATCGCCGGTGCTCGATCGCTACAGCTCGCCGGGCCGCAACGTCGCGGCAACGCTTCGCCTGCACTGGTGAGCCGATGACGACGCCGGACGTCCCCACCCACTGGACTCTGCCCGCGTTCTTCGAGGCGCTGGCGGGGCTCGGCTCCCTGCGCGTCATCTCGCGCTGCGGTCCCTCGACGTTCGAGGCGATCTGCGAGGTCGGGCCGTTCGGCGTCGCCCACGGGCACCTCAACGCCATCACCGAGCGCTATCACTGGCACCTGGAGCTGGCGCGCTGCCGCTGGCTGCGCTCGGCCGACGAGGTCCATGCCCGCTCGGGACGCCAGGTGCTGTTCTTCCAGCTCGCCGAGTCGGCCGAGTCGGCGCCGTTTCTCGCCATCTATCTCTACCGCGGCAAGGGCGAGGAGTTCGAGCCGCAGCGCCTGGAACGGTTCGCGTCGCTGCACCGGGAGCTGGCCGCAGGCCGCCAGCTGGAGCTGCCATCGTGACTGCGCAGCTGCGTCGCATCGCCGTCGCGGTCGGGGTCGCCGCCGTCACGCTGCTTGCCGTTCGTCCGCTGGCCGCCGAGCCGGTGCGCGTCGCCACGCTGCTGCCGTACGTCGCCGACGCGCTCGCGCGGGTGCCCGAGCAGGCGACCATCGTCGCCTCCGTGCAGCGGGTCACCGGCGGCCCCAACTCGGGCGGCATCGATCTGGGCACGGCGCATCAGCCCAACCTCGAGCTGCTCGCCGCGGCGCGACCGACGCTGGTCGTCGCCGACGCGCACCGCCACGCCGCGCTGGCGCCCAAGCTCGCCATCGGCGGGGCCGAGGTGCTGCTGCTGCGCGGCGACTCGGTGGAGGCGACCCTCGAGGCCATCCGCACCGTCGCCGAGCGGGTGGGCGCCGGGCCGCAGCTGGGGGCGGAGATCGCGCGGGTACGCGCCGAGCTGGACCAGCTGCGCGCCGCTGCGCCCGGCTCCGAGCGGGTGCTGCCGGTCTTCGGCGCGCCGGGTTCGTTCCTGGTGGCGACCGACCGCACCTGGTGGGGCGACCTGCTGCAGCGGCTCGGACGCGAGAGTGCGGCGGCCGAGGGGCTTCCCGAGAGCCTGCCGGGCTACGTGCAGCTCTCCGAAGAGGTGCTGGCGGCGGCGCAGTTCGACCGCGTCGTGCTGCTGGCTCACGGCAGCCCGGCGATCGTCGCGCGCGCGTTTGCCGCCGACCTGGCGCGGCTGGGTCGCGCCGATCTGCCGGTCGAACCGCTCGATCCGGATCTGTTCGGAACCAACCCGGGGCTGCGGATGGTCGAGGCGGCGCGGGCGCTGCTCGGTTCCCAGCGGGGAGGCGCCTCCTGACCTTGCGCCTCGCCTCCTGGCGCCTGCGCCTGCGCAGGATCTCCACCCGCCCGTCGTTCTGGACGCTGCTGCTCGTCCTCGGGCTGGCAGCGGCTGCTGCCTGGTCGACGACACGCGGGGCGGTCGCCGTGCCGATGCGCGACCTGCTGCCGGCGATCGCAGAGCCGACGCATCCGATGCACGCCGTGGTGGCCGCCGTGCGGCTGCCGCGCATCGCCGGCGCGGCGGTGGTCGGCGCGGCGCTGGCAACCGCGGGGGTGCTGATCCAGACGGTGGTGCGCAATCCGCTCGCCGACGCCGGCCTGCTCGGGGTCTCCTCCGGCGCCGGCCTGGTGGCAATCCTCGTGCTCACGCTGCGTCCGCAGCTGGCCTCGCTGCTGCCGCTGTTCGCCTTCGGCGGCGGCCTGGTGGCGATGGCGATCGTGCTGCTGCTCGCGCGCGGCCGCCACGGGTCGTCCAATCCGCTGCGGCTGCTGCTGTCCGGCGTGGCGCTGCAGGCGATTCTGTTCGCGGGAGTGGCGCTGGTCACCTTTCTGTTCGCCGACCGGGCGCCGGCGTTCGTGGCGTTTGCGGTCGGCTCGCTGGCCTCCACCTCCTGGCGCGAGGTGCTCATGGCCCTGCCGGCGCTCGGGCTCGGTCTGGTCGCCGCCGGCGCTGCGGTGCGGCCGCTCGATCTGCTGCTGCTCGACGACAAGAGCGCCGCCGGCATCGGCCTGCGGGTTGACGCGGTGCGCGCCGGTGCCGCGGCCGTGGCGGCGCTGCTGGCGGCCACGGCGGTGGCCATCGGCGGCCTGATCGGCTTCGTCGGGCTGATCGTCCCCAACGCCGTCCGGCTGCTGGTCGGACCTGCCCACCGCGCGCTGCTGCCGGCTTCGGCCGCAGGCGGCGCGCTGCTGGTGGTGATCGCCGACCTGGCCGGGCGCACGCTGGCGGCGCCCGTCGAACTGCCGGTCGGCGCGCTGCTGGCGCTGCTCGGGGGCCCTTACTTTCTCTACCTGCTCAGTCGGAGGATCGCGTGATCGATCTGGTCGCCGTCGGATTGCACCTGCGTCACCCCGCTGCGGAGCGCGACGCAGTTCGCGATGTCTACCTGGAGCCGCGTCGCGGCGAGCTGCTGGCGCTGGTCGGACCCAACGGCTCCGGCAAGTCGACGCTGCTCGGCGCCTTGGCGGGCCACCTGCGTCCGCGACTCGGTTCGGTCCTCGCCGGCGACGCGCCGGTGTCGGCGCACGGTCGCCGCGCGCTGGCGCGCGAGCTGGCGTTCCTGCCCCAGTCTCCCGGCTGTCCGGCCGGACTGACGGTCGAAGAGCTGGTCCTCGGCGGCCGGCACGCCCACCTCGGCCTGCTCGGGCGGCCGTCGCGCGCCGACTTCGCGGCGGTCGAATCGGCGCTGGCGGCGGTCGATCTGACCGATCTGCGCCGCCGCCCGGTCGAGACGCTCTCCGGGGGCGAGCGGCGCCGCGCCTGGATCGCCGTCTCGCTCGCGCAGGGCAGTGAGCTGCTGCTGCTCGACGAGCCGATGAGCGGCCTCGACCTCGGCCACCGCTTCGAGATCGAAGAGTTGCTGCTGCGTCTGCGGCGCGAGCGCGGGGCCACGATGGTGGTCGTGTTGCACGACCTGGCCTCCGCCGTGCGCATCGCCGATCGGGTCGTCGTGCTGCTCCGCGGGCGCGTCTACGCGGCCGGCGCTCCGGCCGACGTGCTCACCTCCGAGGCGCTCGCCGACGTGTTCGGCGTCGACGCCGAGATCGCCGACCACGGCAAGGGACCGACGCTGGTGGTTCACGGCGTGGCGCGCGAGCGCCGGATCTTCTGATTGCCGGTCTGTTCGACCGAGATACCGAGTCACCCGGGAGTTCGAAATGGCACGACGCTCCATCCTCTCCGTTCCCTTCTCTGACGAGTTCCTCGCCTGGCAGGTCGAGCTGCGCCGCTGGACGATGACCGAGCGGCGCGGCGCGCCGCACGCCGGGGTGGCGCCGCTGGTCACGGTGACGCACCCGGGTTTTCCGCTCGGTGTGACTTCGCACTCGATCATCTGCGGCATCCTGCCGTCGCCCGAAACGCTCGAGGCAAAGACGGCGGAGTTCCGTGAGCTCTACGAGGCCAACGCCGCGGCGGGCTCGCGAGCGATCTACGACCGCGGCATCGAGTACCTGCTCGACTACTACAGCAAGCCGGACGGCTTCGATCGTTCGTCGATCACTACCCTGCTGGCGGCAGACTCCGAGATCGTCCGCGCGCTGCGGGTCGAGGACCGCTGCCAGCTCGTCTTCTACGTGTTCGATCTGCACGACCGCACCAACGTCGGACGGCTGCGATGCCTGACGCTGCATTGCCGGGCGGAGCTGCACGAGAGCGGTCCGGTGTGGGAGAACGTCTGGTGGCACAACACGCTCTTCCACGGCAAGGTGGACGGGGCGGTGGCAGTGCAGTTCCATCACCAGGCCACCTGGGACACCGTCTTCGGCAAGCTCGAGTCGGTCGCCTGAGGTCGGCGGCGCGGGCCGCTGACGTAGGATCGCGCGGATGAAGCCGATGGCGCTGGGAGTGGCCGGGGGCAGCGGCTCCGGCAAGACGACGGTCGCGCGCGCGATCCTGGAGGCCGCCGGAGCCGAGCGGATCGCCTTTCTCGCGCAGGACAACTACTACCGCGACGTCGACTGGCAGGATCCGGCGCAGCTGCGCGCGTTCAACTTCGATCACCCGGATGCGCTCGACACGCCGCTCATGGTCGAGCACCTGCGCGCCCTCAAGGCCGCCCAGGCGATCGAGCTGCCGGTCTACGACTTCGTCACCCACCGCCGCACGTCGCACACCGTGCGGATCGAGCCGCGGCCGGTGATCCTGGTGGAGGGGATCCTGCTGTTCGCCGAGGCCGAGCTGCGCGAGCTGCTCGACTTCAAGGTCTTCGTCGACACCGACTCCGACGTCCGGCTGGTGCGCCGCATCCGCCGCGACATCGCCGAGCGCGGCCGCGAGACCAGCCAGATCCTCCACCAGTACATGACCACCGTTCGCCCCATGCACCTGGAGTTCGTCGAGCCGTCCAAGCGCTGGGCCGACGTCATCGTGCCCGAAGGCGGCGAGAACCGGGTCGCCCTCGAAATGGTGGTCGCCCGCGTCGAGCAGCTCCTCTCCGCTTCCGAACGCGCCAACGCGCGCTGAGGGTGCACGCTTGCCCGGCGCCTGAACCCCTGCCTCAGAACGGCCAGAGGACGGGGAGCAGGAAGCTCGAGAGGATCCAGAAAAGCAGGTTGAGCGGGATGCCGGCTTTGAGGAAGTCGGTGAAGCGGTAGTTGCCGGCGCCGTAGACCATGGCGTTGGTCTGGTAGCCGATCGGGGTGACGAAGCCGTTGGAGGCGGCGAAGGTGACCGCCATCACGAGCGGCTTCGGGTCGACGCCCAGCGCGCTCGCGGTCGAGAGGGCCACCGGCACCATCAGCACCGCCGTCGAGGCGTTCGAGAGCAGTTCGGTGAGGATCATCGTCGCCAGGTAGAGCAGCGACAGGGCGATCCAGGGGCCGGCGGCGGCGCCGTGGGTGGCCAGCCAGCCGCCGAGCTGGTCGGCGAGGCCCGATTTTTCGACCGCCAGCCCGAGCGGAATCGTCGCGGCGAGCAGGAAGAAGACCGACCACTGCACCGACCGGTAGACCCGCTGGACCTTGACCGTGCGGCTGGCGAGCAGCAGCACGACGCCCACCAGCGCCGCCGTCAGGATGTCGATTCCGAACGCGGTCGCCGCCACCACGACGCCGATCAGCGTCAGGGCGTGCAGCCACCAGCGGCGATGCAGCCGCAGCCGCAGGTCGATCTCCTGCAGCGGCAGGAAGTCGTCGAGCTTGTAGAGCTGCTCGACCGCGCGGCGCGGGCCGAAGACGAGCAGCGTGTCCCAGCGCTTGAGCCGGATCTGCCCCAGCCGCTCGCGGATCGACTCGCCGGCCCGCGACAGCGCCAGGACGAAGGCGCCGAACCGGTGGCGGAAGTCGATCTCGCGCAGCGACGCGCCTTCGAGCGTCGAGGACGGTGAGAGCTGCATCTCGGCCAGGATGTTCTGCTGATCGGCCAGTTCCGAGTCGGTCATCTTGATGTCGGACAGCAGGCGCAGCCCCTGCTGCTCCTTGAACGTCACGATGTCCTGCATCGAACCGCGCACGATCAGCGCGTCCCCGGCCTCGATCGGCGTCGAACGCAGATCGAAGGCGATCTTGCGCGACCCGCGCAGGATCTCGAGCACGTTGAGGAAGTACCGGTCGCTGATGCCGACGTCGACCACCGTCCGGCCGACCAGCGGCGAGCCGGCGGGGACCCGCACTTCGGTCAGGTAGGTGGCCAGCTGGTACTTGCCGGTCAGGCTCTCCGGGTCGCCGCGGTCGGGCAGGAAACGGACCAGCAGCAGGCTGTAGGCCATGCCGAGGGCGAAATAAAAGACGCCCATGCGCAGGAACTCGAACATCGTCAGCGGCGCCAGACCGCGATCGGCGGCGAGCGACGAGACCAGGATGTTGGTGGAGGTGCCGATGAGCGTGCAGGTGCCGCCGAAGATCGCCGCGTAGTTGAGCGGCAGCAGCAGTCGCGACGGGCTGATGCGCATCTGCTTGGCCAGTTGAATGGCGATCGGGATGAACATCGCCACCGCGGCCGTGTTGTTGATGAACATCGAAAGCAGCCCGGTCACCGCGAGCAGGCCGATGATCTGGAGGCGCGGTCTGCCTCCGGTCCAGCGGGTGATCCGGTGGCCGACCTGGGCGACGACGCCGCTCTCGGAGACCGCCTCCGAGAGGATCATCATCATCAGGACCGTCAGCACCGCCGGATCCGAGAACCCGGAAGTCGCCTCGGGCAGGGTGATCTGGCCGCTCACCAGCAGCGCGGCGAGCACCACCAGCGCCACGACCTCCACCGCCATCCACTCGCGCGCCGCGGCGAGCAGCATGAACACGAGCAGGGCGATCAACAGGGCCTGGTCGGGCATCGGCAGGCCAGTCTACGTTACGATCCGGCCATGTCCCGGTCGATGTCGCGGTATGTCCTGGAGGTAGCGGCCCGCTTCGAGGCTGCCCATCACCTGACCTCCTGGCGGGGCGCGCCGGAACCGGTCCACGGCCACTCCTGGCGGGTCGTGGCTCGCCTCGCGGCCGACCGGCTCGACGAGGAGGGGATCGCGTTCGACTTCGTGGAGGTCCGCGCCGCGCTCGACCGGATCGTGGCTCAGTTCGACCATCGCGACATCAACACGGTGCCGCCGTTCGACGCGCGGTCGCCGACCACCGAGCACCTGGCCGAGTGGATCTTCGACCAGCTGCGCGAGCAGCTCGGGCCCGGCGCCCCGCTGGTGGCGGTGACGGTCTTCGAAGGGCCGGACGCCAGCTGTACCTACTCTCCCGGAGAGGACCGATGAGCCTTTCGCTGACTCACCGCACCGCCCGACTCGTCGGCGGCGCGCTGCTCTGCCTGCCGCTGCTGTGGACCGGCTGTCGCAAGAGCGAGCCGGAGATCGCCACCTTCGAGGCTTCGCCGGCGCACGTCGAGCTGCCGTTCCCGCAGATGCGCGAGATCCAGCTGCGTCTCGAACCGCTGGCGCCGCTGCCGGCCGACGAGCTGGCCGCCGGGCCGCCGATCGTCTTCGTGCACCTGCTCGACGAGCCGGGCTCGGTGGTGCGGACCTTCGATCATGCGCTGCCCGCCGCTTGGACGCCGGGCCGGCCGATCGAGTGGAATCTGCGCATCTACCAGTCGGCGCTCGGCGAGCCGCTCGAGGCCAAGGAGTACATGCTCACGGCCGGCCTGCATCGCGGCGACCGCCGCTTCGCCCTGCGCACCGCCGCCGAAGCGGTGGCGCGACTCGAGTACCGGATCGCCACCGTCTCCGTGCCGGCGGGACCCGACGGCGACCGCGTGCCGCTGGCGCGCTTCTCCGAACACTGGCTGCCGCCCGAGCCGGGCTTCGACCGCCAGGTGATTGCCCGGCGGACGCTCGGCGCCGGGGAGATCGGCACGCTGCAGTTCGGGCCGGTCGAGCGCGCCGGACGGATCCGGCTCGGTCTGGTCGTGCCCGAGAGCGCCGGCCCGGCTGCGCGGCTCGAGATCCTCGACGAGACGAGCCAGCCGCGGGTGCGGATCGGCTCGACCTGCGGCGGCGGTCAGCCGGAGATCTCCGGCACCGGGCGGTTCGACATCGACCTCGAGGTCGCGCCGGCCGCCGGGGCCCGGATCTGCGAGATCACCATCGCGCCGAACTTCCGCGTCACCTCGTCGGACAGCGCCCAGGCGACCTCGGTGCGGCTCGAGGTCCTGGCCTGGGAGCCGCTGGCGGACGGCGACGGGGATGGCGCGAACCCCTGAGGCACTGCTGCGTCGGCTGCCGGCCCGCTACCTGGCCGGCCTGCGTCCGCCGATCGACGCCCTGCGCCGCGAGATGCTCGCCACCGCCGAGGCGGAGGGCGTGCCGGTCACCCATCCCGACGTGGCGCGGCTGTGGGAGGCGCTCGCCGCGGTCGCCCCGGCGGGCCGAGTGCTCGAGCTGGGGGTCGGGATCGGCTACGGCACCCTGCACCTCGCGCGCGGCGCCCACCGCGGACAGATAGTCGGCGTCGATGCCGACCCGGTCCGCCTCGCCCGCGCAGCCGGCTTTCTGGAGCGCGCCGGCGTCGCCTCGCGGGTCGAGCTGCTGCCGGGCCGGGCGCTCGACCTGTTCGATCGCCTGAGCGGCCCGTTCGATCTGGTGGTGATCGACGTCGACGCGGCCGATGTGCGACGCTGCCTCGACCTGGCGCTGCCGCTGCTCGCTGTCGGTGGCCGGCTCGCCGTCGACCGGATGCTGCTCGGCGGCCGCGTCGCCGACCCGGCCCGCCGCCTCGATCCGGACCCGGAGGCGGTGGCGATGGAGCGGTTCCACCCCTACCTGACGATCCACCCCCAGCTCGCCGCGGTCATCCTGCCGGTCGGCGACGGCGTCGGCCTCGCCACCAAGCGCCGCGAAACCCTTCGCGAGCTCGGCGGCCCGTACTAGCCCGCCTCCCGTTCTGGTATAGTTTCTACGCCAGATGAAGTTCGAATTCGATCCGGCGAAGTCAGCAGTGAATCTCGCGAAGCACGGCATCGACTTCATCAGCGCCCAGGCGCTGTGGAGCGACTCCGATCGGCTCGAGATCCCCGCCCGGTCGCTCGACGAATCTCGAGCTCAGGTCATCGGACGGATCGACGGCGTGGTCTGGTCGGCATTCATCACCCTGCGAGACGACCGCATTCGGATCATTTCTGTGAGGCGAGCACGTGATGACGAAAAAGCAGCGTACCTCGAAGGCTAGGCGCATCTCGGCCGCGAGGCTCGACGCGATGCATGACGCGGGGGCGGATCTTTCGGCCCATATGGACCTTACGAGGGCATCCCGGCCGGGTCGCACGGTGCAGCGCGTCAACGTGGATTTTCCCGTCGACCTTCTGCGGGAGATCGATGGCGAGGCCCGGCGTCTCGGCGTTACCCGCCAGGCGTTCATCAAGATCCGGGTCGCCGACTCGCTCGTCAAGCACCCCTGAGCCCGCAGGCACGGGCGCCCCGCCAGCCACCCGCAGGTGCTTTTCCCCTAACTGGAAACTTTTGTCTTTCTGCCTTTGCGGCTCCGCGGTAGCCCGTGTGGGTCCCGGGGCCCGGAAAAGCAAAAGCTCATCGAGGGAAAAAGCGGAACAGTCCGCACCCGCTGGTGGCGAGCACGGACCGGCCGGGCCCCCGCTCCGGCGGAGGCACGGGCGCCCCGCCCGCCCCCCGCCGGTGTCTTTCCTTAACTGAAGGCTTTTGTCTTTGCTTCTGTCGTTGCTGCTGCTTTTGGCGTGCTGGCCTGTGGGCTAGTACTTGACGGTGCAGCCGTAGGGGCGGGTGGAGGCGGTCTCGACCGGCTGGCCGGCGGCGACGGCGGTGAGTGCCGCTTCGACGTAGTTGGTGCGCTCGGCGGCCGGCTTGCTGCCGCGCGGGTCGTCGTCGATGGCGCCGGCGTAGACGACCTGGCCCTTTTCGATCACGAACATGTGCGGCGTCGTGCGGGCGCCCCAAGCCTTGCCCACCGCACCGTCCGGATCGGCGAGCACTCGATAAGAGATTCCCTTCTCGCCCAGAAACTTCTTCCAGGCCGCCGTGTCGAGGTGATCGCCGTGGTCGGGGCGGGTGGAGTTGATCGCCAGCCAGGTCACCTTCGGATGCCGATCCGCGGTCGTCTGCATCGTCTTCTCGTCGGCGTGGCGGAGCGAGAACGGGCAGTTCGGGTTGATCCACTCCAGCACCACCGTGCCTTCGGCAAACGAGGAGAGCTGGACGGAGTTGCCGTCGAGGTCGGTGAGCGTGAAGTCGGGGGCCGCGTCGCCGGCGGCCACTTCGGCCAGCGACGGGCCGCTGCAGGCGATCAGCAGGAGGGCGGCAGCGAGAGCGGGGCGCAGGGCGGTGCGAGACATCGTCGAGGCTCCTTTCGGCATCTGGTCCGGAACGGCGTTCCGGAGTCTGGGGTCAGGCGCGACTCTGGCGCTGTCGGCGCCAGAGGGCGAAGGCGAGCAACAGCAGTGCCAGCAGACCGGTGCCGACCCGCCGGGCCATCGAGCGGCCGTCCGCCGCGGCGGCAGCCGCAGGTCCGTTGGCCTGCGCAGTCGTCACCGGGAGATCGAGCTTGCCGCTCCAGGCCTCGGCGTCGCCCAGCCGCAGGCCGGTGGCCGTCCAGTCGAAGGTGAGCCGCTCGGGCAGCGGGCGGCTGCGGTCGACGCGCTGCAGCGGCACTTCGAACGCCGGCCCGGCGGCCGCGGCGCGCAGGCGCGGCCGGCCGAGGTCGACGAGCGACTGGCGGGCGAAGAACAGTTCGGGTTGGGCCAGCTCGAGGCCGGCGCCGCGAAACTCGACCACCAGGCGCGCTTCGCCGTCGGCCGCAGCTTCGATCCGCCCGTCGACCTGCGGCGCGCCGGCGAGCGGACTGCCCGCCGCGTCGGCGACCGGCCGCGGCAGGCGGGCCCGCCAGGTCGCCAGCCGCGGTGCCGATTCGGCATCGGGCTGTTCGATCGCCGCCAGGGGCAGCTCGAGCGCCAGCTCGGCGCGGTAGGGGATGCACGTTTCGAAGCAGATCAGATAGTCGAGCCGCACCGCGATCGCCGCTGCGGCGCCAGTGAGTCCGGCCGCCAGGTCGCCGTCGACCGGATAGATCACCGCGTCCTCGTAGCCGAAAGCGACCAGGTCGCCAGGCAGGTCGTAGCGGCTCGGCGCCGGGAAGCGCAGCTGCGGGTCGACCACCGGCGAGCCTTCCGGCCAGGTCAGCTCGGGCGGATAGCCGGCGTCGCCGGCGTTGAGCCAGTAGACGTGCCAGTGCGGTTGCAGGGCGAACTCGATCCCCAGCTGCGCCGGCGCGCCGGGGACTGCGGCAGCCAGGCCCGAGATCAGCCGCACTTTCGCCTGGGCAGTCTCCGACCAGGGACCGGTCGCGGCGGCCAGGGGACTAGTGGCGGTGGCAAGGAGGAGCGCGAAGACGAGCGGGCGGCGCATCGGCATCCGGCGATACTAACTGCACGCTCTCGGGAGTTTCGCCCGGACCGTGGCTCGCACTGCGCCCGCCACGACGCCTTGCCGGTAGACTGCGCCGCCATGCCCGACCGCCGGACGACTCCGCGCCGCCGCATCGGGCGCCGCCTGCTGCAGCTCTGGCTCGGACTCGTGCTGCTGGCCGCCGTGCTGGCGCTGGCGGCCGGCCTGGTGCTGCGCGGCAGCGGTCGGGCGCAGCGCGACGGCCGCGCGCCGTTGGCTGGCCTGACGGCGTCGGTCGAGATCCGCTTCGACGATCGCGCCGTGCCGTACGTGACTGCCGCCTCGGCGCGCGACGCGATGGCGGCGCTCGGCTGGCTGCACGCCAACGACCGGCTGTTCCAGATGGAACTGACGCGGCGGGCGGCGGTCGGTCGGCTGGCCGAGCTGTTCGGTTCGCGCGCTGTCGGCTACGACCGTCGGGTGCGCGAACTCGACTTCCCGGCCCTTGCCGAACGCCTGCTCGCTGGCGCCTCGGCGGAGTCGCGCCAGCTCCTCGAGGCGTACGCGGCCGGCGTCAACGCCTGGCTCGAGTCGCGCGGTGACGATCTGCCGCCGGAGCTGCGCCTGCTGCGCCATCGCCCGGAGCCGTGGCGGGCGATCGACAGCGTCGGCGTCACCCTGGTGATGGCCCGCGAACTGTCGCCCGTGCTCGATCCGCCCGAACAGCTTCACTTTCGGCTGCTGCGCGCCTTCGGGGCGGAACGGGCGCGCGACCTGATCGGCGACACCGACGCGTTCGTCTTCGAGGAGATCGCCGCGCTGGCCGTCGCCGTACCCGACGACGCCGACGCCGATCCGCCCGCAGCCGCCGGTGCCGACGGCGGCGTCGGCTCGAACAACTGGGTAGTCGGCCCGGCGCGCAGTGCCGGCGGCCACGCCCTGCTCGCCAACGATCCGCACCTCGGGCTCGGGCTGCCCAACGTCTGGTACCAGGTGAGCCTGGACGCGCCCGACTACCGCGCCTCCGGGATGACGCTGCCGGGCACACCGGGCGTCGTGCTCGGCCGCGGGCCGCGCCTGGCGTGGGCGTGCACCAACCTCTATGTGGACGACGTCGACCTGTTCTTCGAACAGTTCGACGAGACCGGTCAGAAAGTGCGTCGCGGCGACGACTGGCTGCCGATCGTCGAGCGGCAGGAGCGGATCGAGGTCCGCGGCGGCGAGCCGGTCGAGATCACCGTCCGCTCCACCGACCGCGGTCCGCTGCTCGGCGCCGACCGGCGCACGCGGCTGCCGGCGCGCTCGGTCGCCTGGACGGGACAGGCGGGGGGCGATCCGCTGGCCGCCTTTGTCGCTCTGGCGCGCGCCGACTCAGTGGCGCAGGTCGCCGCGGCGATCGAGCCGTACGTCTTCCCGGCCCAGAATCTGGTCGCCGCCGACGCCGCTGGCGGCATCCTCTGGACGCCGCTTGGCCGGGGGCCCGCGCGCTACGGCTGGGACGGCAAGCTGCCGGCGCCGGGCTGGCGCGCGGATGTCGGCTGGGACGGCCTGGTGCCGGCTGGCGAGCATCCCGCGCTGATCGATCCGCCGGCGGCGGCGATCGTGACCGCCAACAGCGATCTGCCGGTGGAGCTGCCGGCCTGGTTCGGCTCGGACTTCGACACGCCCTACCGCCTCGAGCGGATCCGCGAGCTGCTGCTCGACCGCAGCGACTGGAGCGTCGAGGCGCTCGCCGAGGTGCAGCTCGATACCGTCTCACTCTGGGCGCGCGAATGGGTGAGCGCGATCGGCACCGGCTACGACGGCGACGCCGGTCTCGCCGCGGCTGCACTGGCGGCGTGGAATGGCGAGATGACCGAGCGCGGCGCGGCGGCGCTCTTCGCGCTGGCCGAGCGCGAGCTGGCGCGGCGCGTCTTTGGCGACGAGTCGGTAGGGGCCGGGCTGCCCTCCCTGGGCAGCCGCTGGCGGATGGTGCGCCTGCTCCGCGGCGAGAGCGCGGAGAGCTGGTTCGACGACGTCACGACCGAGCCGGTCGAGGACCGCAGGACGGTCGTTGCGGCGGCGCTGGCTGCCGCCTGGCAGGAGGGGGTGCAGCGCTGGGGGTCGGACGTCGCCCGCTGGCCGTACGCCGAGATCCACACCCTGACGCTCGACCACGCGCTCTCGGAGCTGCCGGTGATCGGCCGCTGGTTCCGCCGCGGCCCGTTTCCGCTGCCCGGCTCGTCGACCACCGTCAACGCCCTCGGTGGCCCGTGGCGCGGCGATGTCGTGGACGTCACGTTCGGCCCGTCGATGCGCCACCTCACCGACGCCGCCGATCCCTCGGCCACCCGCACCATCCTGCCGGGAGGCCAGGCCGGCCACCCGGCCGACCCGCACTACGACGATCAGCTCGCCGACTGGCTCGCCGGCCGCACCCGCCCCGTCCCCTGGACCCCCGCCGCCATCGAAGCGGCCACCACCACCCGCCTCACCCTCCACCCCTAGCGGCGACCCGGGCTATCCACTGGAATCGCGACCGGCGGCGCATCGACGTTCGGTCTCCCCCTCAGCGGCGGCGGCCGAGGCGGCGGCGGGGGACGTGTTCGACGTACGGCTCGACGCCGGGCGTCGTGCAGCGGGCGAGCGGGTGGCCGATGGCGCGCTCGATCTCGCGCACCATCTCCTTGTTCATCCAGGTGGCAATCGTCGACACCAGGCCCGTCGCCTCGCCGCGCGCCGTGCGTCCGGCGCGGTGGACGTAATCCTCCACCGTCTCGGGGATGTCGTAGTTGACCACGTGCCGGATGACCGGGATGTCGAGTCCGCGCGCCGCCACGTCGGTGGCCACCAGGATCCGGTGTCGGCCTTCGCGGAATCCGGCCAGCGCGTCGAGACGCTCGCGCTGCGACAGGTCCGAGTGCAGCCGCTCGACCGGATGCCCCTCGCGCTCGAGGATCCGGTAGAGCCACTCGGCGTCCGAGCGACGCCGCACGAAGACCAGCGTCGGCCCGAGCTCGTGGTTGAGCAGCGAGTGGATCGCCGCCCGCTTGTTGTCGACGTCGACCAGGTAGAGCCGGTGCGTGATCCCCGCCGCGGTCCGGCCGGGCGGCGTGATGTCGACCCGCACCGGGTCGGTGAGGAAGCGCTGGGCGAGCCGCGCCACGTCGGCCGGCATGGTGGCCGAGAACATCATCGTGTGGCGCTGCTTCGGCAGGTGCTCGAGAATCTTGTGGATCTGCGGCATGAAGCCGAGGTCGAGCATGTGGTCGGCCTCGTCGAGCACCAGCTCGCGGACCTTGTCGAGACGCACTGTGCCGCGCTCGAGATGATCGAGCAGCCGGCCCGGCGTGGCGACGACGACGTCCGGCTTCTTGCGCAGCTCGTCCATCTGATGGCGGATGTTGAGCCCGCCGATGAGCGACACGGCGCGCATCCGGCGGCTGGCGCCGAAGTAGTCGAAGAACGCCTTGGTCTGCAGCGTGATCTCGCGGGTCGGGGAGAGCACCAGGCCGGTGATCCCCTTGCCGGCTTCGAGCCGCTGGATCATCGGCAGTGCGAACGCGGCCGTCTTGCCGGAGCCGGTCTCGGCGAGCCCGACGACGTCGCGTCCGGAGAGCGCGGTCGGGATGATGGCCGCCTGAATCGGCGTCGGGTGCGTCCAGCCGATCTCGTCGACCGCCAGCCGCAGTTCGGGGGCCAGCTCCAGGTCGTCGAAGTTCCGGTCGGTCTCGGGAACGGGGTGTTGCGGGAGGGAAGCTTGCTTCATTCGCTGTCGATTCTATGCGCTTTCGTCGAACAGCCCGGCCTGGGGGCCGTCCGAGCCTTCGTCGAGGAAGTTCGACACCCCCACACCGGCGAGGCGGAACCGCGTCTCGGGCGGCGTCGCGAACCGCTCGAGCAGCGCGCAGGCGATGGTCGCCAGCTCGGCGGCACCGGCCGGCGGGCGCGGCGGAGTGACCCGGCGCGTCAGGATGCGGAAGTCGGCCGTCTTCAGCTTCACCGTTACCGTGCGCGCCAGCCGTCCGTCGCGCCGCACGGCTTCCCAGACCTTGTCGGCCGCCGCCGCGAGCGTCGGTACCAGCGCGTCGAGCGGGCGGTCGTCGGGGAAAGTGTCCTCGCAGGAGATCGACTTGTGCGGCCGGTCGGGGCGCACCGGCGAGTCGTCGATCCCCTCGGCCAGGCGCGCCAGGCGGAATCCGAAGCGGCCCAGTCGCCGCTCGAGATCGCGCGGCTCGAAGCGGCGCAGGTCGGCCACCCGGGCGATGCCCATTTCGGCCAGCACGCGCTCGGTCGCCTTGCCGACACCCGGCAGGCGGCCCACCGGCAGCGGCGCGAGGAACGCCTCCACCTCGTGCGGCCGGATGACGAACAGGCCGTCGGGCTTCTTCCAGTCCGAGGCGATCTTGGCGAGGAACTTGTTCGGCGCCACGCCGGCCGAGGCGGTCAGCTGGGTCTCGGCCCGGATGGCGGCGCGGATCGCCCGTGCTGTCTCCGTCGCGGTCGGCAGGCCCGTCTTGTCGACCGTGACGTCGAGATAGGCCTCGTCGAGCGAGAGCGGCTCGACCAGATCGGTGTGGCGCAGGAAGATCGCCCGCACCTGACGCGACACCTCGCGGTAGCGGGTGAAGTCGGGGGGCACGAAGACCGCCTGCGGACAGAGCCGTTCGGCGCGCAGCGCCGGCATCGCCGAGCGCACCCCGAATCGACGCGCCTCGTAGGAGGCGGCGCAGACGACCGACCGCGCTCCCTTCCAGGCCACCACCACCGGTTGTCCGCGCAGCTCCGGCCGGTCGCGCTGCTCGACCGAGGCATAGAAGGCGTCCATGTCGACATGGACGATCTTGCGTCCCGCGTTCACGGCCTCAGCGGATGCGCGCCGCCAGCTCCTGCGCCACGCCGAGCAGATGCGTCGTGGGCGGATCGGCGGGGTTGGCGACGCGCGCCCGTTCGAGCAGATCGAGGCTGCGCTCGAGCAGAGCCGTGGCGTCGCGCCCCTGCTGGTGCCGCCAGTCGGCCTCGATCAGGTCGGCCTCGCCGGCCACCCGCAGCGCCATGAAGTCGTCGGGCGCGTCGGCCAGGGCGCGGGCGAGGCTGGCGCGGGCGCGCTCGAGATCGGCAGCGGGTGAGCGGCCGCGGGAAACCTCCCAGCGCGCGCCGACCAGATCGACGCGGCCCTTCTCGAGCCAGGCGAAGAAGATGCCGGAGTGAATCGCGAGGCCGGCGTCGAACGCCGCCGTGGCGCGTTCGAGAGCCGGCCGCGGATCGCGTCCCGCGTCGAGTTCGATCGTCGCCAGCTCGCGATGGACGAGGCCGAGGTTGAAGCGCGGATTGGCATAGCCGGGGCGGATCTCGATCGCCTGCTCGAGCGCTCCGATCGCCCGCTCGAGTTCCGGTCGCGGATCGCCGCCGGCGCGGCGCGTCTGGATACCGACCTGGTACCAGACCACACCGAGACTGTTCCACGCCTGCGGGTAGTCGCCCTTGAGGTCGAGCGCGCGCTGGTACTGCGCCGCCGCCGCCTCGTAGTCGGCGCGGCCGTCCAGATTCCGCTCGGTGCGCGACATGGCGCGGTCGCTCAACACCCGGCCGAGATCGAAGTAGAGCAGCGCCAGATCGGGCTCGAGGGCGACCGACCGCTCGAGGCTGTGGACGGCGCGGTCGAAGGCGGGCAGCGGATCGCCGCCCCGCTCGGTGACCTGCACGCCCAGTTCTGCCGACACGCGGCCGAGCGCGCGCAGCGTCTGCCAGTCGTCCGGATTGCGCTCGGCGGCCGCGTCGAGGGCGGCGATCGCTTCCTCGATCAGCGGCCGCGGATCGTCGCCGCTGTAGCGCAGCAGCCGGGCCCGCACCTCGAGCAGTCGCGCCAGGGCCCGGCGCGCCGCCGCGTCCTCGGGCCGGTCGGCCACCAGGGCGCGCGCGGCCTGCTCGGCCTCGGCGAGCTGGGTCGTGACCTCGGTGCCGGCGTCCATCGCCCAGCTCGCCCAGCCGGAGATCGCTTCCAGGCGGAGCAGCCGCGCCGGCGTGTAGGTGCGGTCGGCTGCCAGCGCCTGATCGCACGCCGCCAGGGCGCCGGCGTAGGCCGCCTCGGCCTCGGCGGCCGAACCGGCCAGCGTGGCGGCAAGGCGGCCCATCTCGAGCGAGCAGAGCGCCGCATAGGCGCGCGGATCGCTCTCTCCGCGGCGCGTCGCCTCGGCGAAGGCGGCCCGGGCGGCGGCCAGGTGCTCGGCCCGGGCGGCCTCGTCCTGGCTGTTGGTCGCGTCGGCCTGCGCGAGGGCGATGGCGCCGGTCAGCAGCTGCGCCTCGTAGAGCCACGGCTCCCGCTCGAGCGCGGCATGGGCTGCACGGCTCGCGGCCGCCCAGTCGAGGCGGTGGAAGGCGAGCAGCGCATCGATGTAGGCGCCGCGGCCGCTGTCGACCGAGCGCCCGCGCTCGAGGAAGTCGATGGCCGGCTGCTCGAAGCGCTCACGCGCCTCGGCGATCGCCGCCGTCCGTTCGTCCGGGTTGGCGATCCGGCGGGCGCGCTCGATCGCCCGTTCGTGCAGCCGCGCCAGCACGAGCCCGCGGGCGAGCGCCACCTCCGGCCCGCGGTGGCCCGCCTGCCAGGCGCGCTCGAGTTCGGCGTCGGCCTGCTCGAGCTCGTCGAGCGCCAGCCAGCCGCGCCCCAGCGCGTAGCGGATCGGACCGGCCGTGGCGCGGCCGGCAGTATCGGCCTGCGTCTCGAGCACCGCCAGGCGCGCGCGCACCGACTCGCGCGCCGGCGAGACGTCGTGCAGCGGCAGCTCGTAGGCGGCCCGCAGCATCCATTCGAACCGCTCGGTCTCGGCCCCCAGCTGCTGGGCGAGACGGGCGCGCTCGCCGGCGCGGATCCGCTCGACCAGCGCGAAGCCGGCCGCCGCGGCGATCGCCAGCGTGGCCAGCGTGCCGGCCGCCACCAGTGTCCGGTGCTTGCGCACCCACTTGGTGAACCGGTAGCCCGCGCTCGCCGGCCGCGCGGCG
>CAZUAT010000009.1:0-53239 GCA_964618415.1 uncultured Thermoanaerobaculia bacterium | reverse complement strand
GGGTGCGCCAGTCGTGTATGTCCAGCAGATCTCCATGGTCTTCAGGTCGCCCCACATCGAGACCCGCATCAACTTGCAGTCCGTTTCTGAATGCCTGTTCATGCCGGTCGGGTCCGTGAAGTTCATCGGGTTGCCACCGACATACGCATACCGATTCAGCGTCTGCGGGGCTCGTACGGAGCCGGCCAATGGATCGATCTGCAGGAATATGCCGAGCTGCGGGTTGTAGTGCCGCGCGTGCATGTAGTCGAGGTCGTCGACGGTTGAGGTGGTGTTCCACAGGTCGCGCTCGTGGCCGGTGAACTTGATCTGCTCGTCGTCCTGGTAGCTCGTCAGCTGTTTGCCGAAGGGGTAGTAGATGAAGCCCGGCAGTTGTGAGCCGCTTGCGTCGGTCCAGATGCGCACGGTGCCGAGGTGGTCGAGGGCGGCGTGCTCGCGCGTCTCCGTCCAGGTGCCCACGCCAAATCCCGGAGTCGGTTCACGCTCGATCTTTCGGAGCCTCCGGCTATCCCGGGCCGCTTCAATTCTCCTCGCACACGCCGTCCGTTCCATAGATGATGTCGCCACCCACTGTGCGGATCGCCGCCGTCGCGGCGTCGACGAGCCGGCGCCGAGACTCCGTTTGTGTCTCGGGCACGAGGACCGTTCCCTCCGCGTTCCAGCCTACCGGACGATGCTGGGTTTGCCACGAACCTCAGAGGTCGCAGCTGACGCTGCCTCGTGGCGCGGATAGGATCGGGGGGTGCGGACGATACTGATTACGGGGGGCGCCGGGTTCATTGGGTCGCATTTGGCGGCCGAGGCGGTGGGGCGGGGGGAACGGGTGCTGGTGGTCGACAATCTCGTCACCGGCAGGCGCGAGAACGTGCCCGAGGGGGCCGTGCTGCTCGAGCGCGATCTGGCCGAGCCGGGGCTCGAGGAGATCCTGCGCGACGAGCGGGTCGACGTGGTTTCGCACCACGCCGCGCAGGCCAACGTGCGGGTCTCCGTGGACGAGCCGGTCCACGACGTCGAGGCCAACGTCGTCGCCGGCGTCAAGCTGATCCAGGCCTGCCGGCGGGCCGGCGTGCGGCGGATCCTGTTCGCCTCCTCGGGCGGCACCGTCTACGGCGAGCAGGAGAGCTTCCCGTGCGACGAGTCACACCCGACCCGGCCGCTGTCGCCCTACGGCTGCTCGAAGCTCGCCGTCGAGCAGTTCCTGGGTGCCTATCAGCGCACCGGCGAACTCGACCCGGTGATCCTGCGCTACGCCAACGTCTACGGCCCGCGCCAGGATCCGCGCGGCGAGGCCGGCATCGTCGCCATTCTGGCCGAGAAGTTCCTCACTGGCGGGTCGCCCAAGATCTTCGGCGACGGCCGGCAGACGCGCGACTACGTCCACGTCGACGAGATCGTGGCCGCCAACCGCGCCGCCATCGAGAACTGGACAACCGGCGTCTACAACGTCGGCACCGGCATCGAGACGTCGCTGCTCGATCTGTACCGCGAAGTCGCCCGACAGCTCGGCCGCTCGACCGAAGCCGAACACCTGCCGGCCAACGTCGCCGAACTCGAGCGCAACAGCCTCGACCCCGGCCGGCTCGAGCGCACCTTTGGCGTCCGCCCCCGCCGGCCGCTCGCCGAGGGCCTGGCGGCGACGCTGCCCTGGTACGTCGAGCGGTACGCCGGCCGGTGAGCCCCGAGGCGCCCGTCGATCCGACCGGCTGGCCCGAGCTGTGGGCGACCCTGCCGCCGGCCTTCGCCGCAGCGCTCGACCCGCAGCGCCCGTGGGATCTGCTCGGCGATGCGCTCGCGGCAGTGCTCGCGGCGCTGCCGTCGCAGGCGATCGCCATCGCGCTCGACCCGCGCGTCCATCTGTCGGGAGACGGCATCGTGATCGGCGGCGGCACCCGGATCGGTCCCGGCGTCACCCTCGAAGGCCCGCTCCACATCGGCAGCGACTGCGAGATCCGACCCGGCGCCTGGCTGCGCGCCGGCTGCTGGATCGGCGACGGCTGCGTGGTGGGCGCCAATGTCGAGGTCAAGCGCTCGATCCTGCTCGACGGCGCCCACGCCCCGCACCTGAACTACGTCGGCGACTCGATCCTGGGCCGCGACGTCAACCTCGGCGCCGGCACCGTGCTGTCGAACTTCCGGCACGACGGCGGCGAGATCGCGATCCCGGTCGGCGACCGGCGGCTCGCCACCGGGCGGCGCAAGCTCGGCGCGCTGCTCGGCGACGGCGTCGCCACCGGCTGCAACTCGGTGCTCAATCCCGGCACGATCGTCGGCGCGCGCACGCAGCTCTACACCGGCGTGCAGCTGCGGAGCGGGAGCTACCCGGCCGACTCGATCATCAAGCTCCGCCAGCAACTCGAGATCGCCCGGCGCGGAGGCGACTGAGCGCGACTGCGGAGTGATCGACCGCGAGCGGCCTCAGTCGGCGGGCGCGTACTCCTCGGTGCTCTCGTCCGGCTCGCCCCCGCTCGACTCGAGCGCCGCCCGCTCGCGCTCGAACTCCTCGTAGGCGCGCACAGCCTCCTCGCCGGTGGCGCCAGAGGCCCGCGCCTCCTCGAGCCGCCGCGTCGCCTCGTCGGCCCGCGTCTCCATCTCCCGAGTTCGCTCGGCCTCCGAGACGTACATGGATTCCACGTCCGAGGAACTGGAAGCCGTTTCCGAGCTCGCCGACCCGCTCCCCGCCCCGGCCCCGCCGCAACCGACCAGCAGCAGCGCGCCCAACAGCCCTGCCCCGCCATGGATTCTCATGGGTGCGAATCTACCAGCCGGGTCCGAGGGGGGCGTGCTGCGCGGCGACCGGTGCAAGCCCACGCACAGAAGCCTTCATAGAGGGAAAGACGAGGTTGGGGGTGGCAGGGGCGCCGGGTGGCGAGGACCTGGCGCACGGTGGTCACCGCTGTCTTTCCCCTCTATGAGCTCTTGCTGTTGCTGTTGTCCTGGCTCGGGGAGGTGACGACGACGACGGTGCGGTCGTCCTGGGGCGGGGCGTCGCCGCAGAAGTTCTCGACGTCGGCGAGCATCGCCTCGACGATCTCCTTGGCCGGGCGACCGGCGAGGGAGCGGGCGAGGGCAACCAGCCGGTCGGTGCCGTACTCGACCTCCACCCCGCCGGGGCCGGGTCCCGCCGACGCTTCGATCAGCCCGTCGGTGTAGAGCACCACCATGTCGCCCGGTTCCAGGCGGACGAAACCGCGCTCGTAGGCGGCGTCGTAGATCGGCCCGAGCACCGCGCCGCCCTCGGAGAGGAAGCGCACCTCCCCGTTGGCCGAGAGATGAAACGGAGGCGGGTGGCCGGCGTTGACGTAGATGAAAACGCCGTTGGGCTCCAGCTCGCCGTAGAAGACCGACACGAAGCGGCTGGTGAGCGTCGACTTGTGGATGATCTGGTTGAGGCGCTCCATCGTGCGCACGATCTTGTAGTCGCGCCCCAGCCCCATGCGCAGACCCATGTAGACGTCGCGCACCTGCAGCGCCGCTGGCAGGCCGTGCCCCGAGACGTCGGCCATCGCCAGGCCGAGGATCTTGTCGGTGATCGGAATGAAATCGTAGAAGTCGCCGCCGACCTTCTCCATCGGCCGCGTCTGCCCGAAGAGATCGAACGCGCCGTACTCCGGAATCCGCTTCGGAAGGATCGACGACTGGATCCTTCGCGCCTGCTCGAAGACCTCCTCCATCCGCCCCTGGCGCAGCTGCTGATTGATCGCGTGTCGCAGCACGCCCAGCGAGTAGAGGACGTCGTCGCGGTGAGTGCCGGGCGAGACGTCGAGCGCGAGCAGGAAGTCGCCGTCGCCCAGTTCGATCGCCGCGAACCCGCGCACGCCCAGCCTCGCCTCGAGCTCCGGGTCGATGCGCGGATCGTCGTCGGCCATGTAGACCACGCCGTCCTCGAGCAGCAGCCGGACCGGTTCGTAGTTCTCGTCGACCCGGGTACCGACCACCTCGGGCCGCGGATCCGGGAACGCCGACACCACCTCGTACGCCGCGCCCACGTAGCGATAGAGCCGGCCGCCGTGCAGGCCCAGCGCGTCGTGCAGCCGACGCACGATCGCCTCGGCGAGACTCTGGATCCGCACCCCCGTCTCGCCGGCGGCACCGATGTCGGCGACCACCCGTTCGACCTGCTTCATCAGCTGGCGGTAATCGGTCTGGCGACTCTCCGGACCGGCCGGCGACGCAGCGGCCGCGGCCGCCGGGGGCGGCGTGGACGACGACTCCAAGGGCACTCCTTTCAGCCCCGGTCGATCAGGGCTTTGACGATGCGATCCTGCGCGGCACGGGCGTCGGCGCTGCTGCGGACCGAGTTGCAGAGGATCGAGAAAGCGTAGACGCGACCGGAGGTCGCCTTGGCGTAGCCGGAAAGGGTGGTGACCCCGTTCAGGTGACCCGTCTTCGCGAAGACGTTGCCGCGATACGGGTCGCTCGCCAGCCGGCGGCGCCAGGAGAGGCCTTCCTCGCCGCTGTAGGGCAGCGAGCGCACGTACTCGCGCCCGAACGTGTGCTGGTACATCCGGGCGAGCACCGTCGTCATGACCCGGGGCGTCGCCTGGTTGCCGCGCGACATGCCGGAGCCGTCGGCGAGCGTGAACTGCGTCGGGTCGACTCCCATCGCGGTGAGTACGCCGCCGATCGCCGCCGTGGCGGCCGGCCAGCTCCCCTGTCCGCGCAGGCGCAGGCCGATCAGCTTGGCCAGACACTCGGCGTAGAAGTTCTGGCTCCGCTTGTTGGTCACCGCGAGGGTCCGTTCGAGATCGCTCTCGTGTCGCGCGACCTCCTCCCAGGCGCCAGGCGGCAGGCCGTGCGTCGGCCTCGTGCCCCCGAGGACCTCGATTCCGGCCTCGGCCAGCGCGGCACGTACCGCGGCGGCGAAGTAGGCGGTCGGATCGTGCACCGCCACCCAGACCTCGAGCGGTCCGGAGCGTCGGCCGATCCGCCCGCCGACCACCAGCACGTCCGTGCCCTCCCGCCGGGTGACGAACAGATTGCCGCCCTGCTCGCCGGTGCGGGCGGTGTTCTCGATGCGAAAGTAGTCGAGCTTCGGGACCGTCTCGACGATCGCCGGCGAGCCGGCGGTCCTGCCCGGCCGCACCCGCACCAGCACGCAGTTGTCGGAGAACGACAGCGCCTCGACCGGCGCCTCGTACCAGGTGGTCAGCTGGTCGCGCGGCCAGTCGGGATGCACCCGCGGCCCCTCGAACATGCCGTTGACCAGCACCAGGTCGCCGGCGATGCGCCGGACACCGCGCGCCGCCAGCGCCGCCGCCCAGGGACGGAAGACCGCGAAGACGTCGCCGTCGTGAAACCGCCCCGACAGGTTCGGGTCTCCGCTGCCGATGATCGCGAAGTCGCCCTGCAGGGTGCCGTTCTCCACCGAACCGCCGACCAGCGCCCGGGTGACGAATCGGTAGTCCGGGCCCAGCTCGTGGAGCGCCGCGGCAGTCGTGAGCAGCTTGGTGTTCGAAGCGAGGATGCGCGGCAGGTCGGGCTGGTAGGCGAACACCTCGTGCTGGCTCGCCAGGTCGACCACGTGTACGCCCAGCGCCGGTGCGACCCGCCGTGCCGCCTCCACCTCGCGCTGCAGCACGGGCGCCAGCACACTGGCCTGGGCGTTCGCGCTCGCTGCCCCCGCCACGTCGGGCAGAGCAGCCCCCACTGCCCGCCCATCGGGCGCAGCCAGGGCGAGCAGAGCAACCGCGAGAGATAGGAGAAGGCGCTTCACCGGCCCGCCGATTGTAGCCTCTTTGGACCGGTTCGCCGACTGTCCCGCTGGCCGGAGAGCCGGAGAGCCGGAGTCTCAGGGGTTGGCCGCCGACCACCCTCCGGTGCCGCCGCTCTCGAAGCCGTCGGCGAAAATGAGGGCGTCGAGGACGACGGACGCTGTGGCCGCGTAGTTGTCGAGCGAACTGACCTCGCCCTGGGTGGGTGGCGGGATCGCCGAGGCGACGGCGACGAAGTGTTCTCCTGGCGCCGTGAGCGGGCCCGGGTGAGTCGCGGTGATCGCGAACGTCGCCGTCGCCCCGGGCGGCAGGCTGACCGCGACGTCGAGCCCGCCGACGCCGCTGGCCGGGCAGGTTGCGCCGCCGCTCGGCGTGCACGACCAGGAGACGTCCTCCAGCACCCGCAGGGTCGGCAGTACCGCGCGCGCCGAGCCGGTGGCAACGCCGCTGTTGGTCACCTTGAGCGTGGCCGGGAACGGACTCCCGGCTCCGATGGCCGGCGGTACCGCCAGGGTCAACTTCAGGTCTGTCGCCACCGCCTCACCGCACCCCGTGGGAGAGGCCGCGGTCGGGCAGAAATCGCAGGCGTCGCCGGCGCCATCCGCATCGGCATCCGGCTGGGCGGCCGCGGACACCGTCGGCGGATCGAAGATGACCGGACAGAGGTCGACGTCGTTGGCATAGCCGTCGCCGTCGAAGTCGTTGGCGCGCGGGATCCCGTCGTGGGTCGGAAAGCCGCCCGAGGCCTGCAGGCGCGCCGGCAGGCAGACCGGCTCGAGCGCCGGCGTCTCGCAGAAGTAGGCCGGATAGATCGTCGGCAGCGCGGCCTCCAGCTGCGCGTACGTCATGCCGATCTCACCCGACAGGCAGGGACGCAGAGCACGACCGCAAAAGTCCACGCTGTCGTCGTCGACGCAGGCCGCACTGGGCCAGACCTCCAGCAGGTCGTCCTCCCCGAGCAGCGGACGGCCGCCGCGCAGCACCAGCGCGAGCTGCTGGAAATCGGCCTCGATCGCGGCCCGGTAGGGCTCGCGTCCGGCGCGCCCGAAGATTGCGATGTCGGCCTGCCGCCCCACCGCCAGCACGCCGATCTCGTCATCCATGGCGCCCGCCGTCGCGGCGTGGGTCGCCGCGGACTCGAACAGGTCGCGATCGGACAGGCGGCCGGCCAGGTAGCGACGGTTGTACGCGTCGGCGCACGTCAGCTCGCGCGCCATCGACATCGACCCGGTGAGGATCCAGTCGCTGCCGAGGGCGATCGGGACCTGACGCCGGTGCAGCTGCGTGATGGGAGCCGTCCGGCCATAGAGCGCGAGATTGCTGCGCGGCGACCAGACCACGGTCGATCCCGCCGCCGCCAGCTCGGCGACGTCCGAGGCAGCCAGCGCGATGGCATCCACGACCATGGCACCAGCGATCACGTCCACGCCGCCGGCGCCACCTCCCGTATCCGACAGACAGACGAACTCGTTGCGCGCGCTGCCGTCGATCCCTTCCGCGATCGTGAGCCAGTAGGGGGCCCCCACTGGAGCCGTCGGCTGTGCGGGGTAGGCACAGCTGCCCTCCAGCCGGGCGCCGCCCGAGTCCCCGAGCGGGAAGTTTTCGTCGACCCAGGGCGGGCTCACCAGTCCCTCGGTCACGCCCACCGTGCCGTCCAGATTGCGGACGAGACCCGCGACCGCCGTCTGGCCGCGCATCGCCGTGGCACCGCCGAGCAGCTGCCGCAGCTCGCCCCAGCGCTGCTCGTTGGCCGATGCGCCGCCGGCGGCGGGGATCTGCGTATGCCCGTTCTGCCCCAGCCGCCAGTCGTGGCGATGCTCGTAGCGTTCGGCGCCCCAGTCGGCGGGCAGGTTCTGGGCGTAGTTCAGGAAGTTGTTGGCATCGATGCGACCCGGTGCGACAACCGCGTCCGGGCAGGAGATGCGGGTTGCGGTCGGATAGCCCGGGGCGGCCGAACAGTCGCAGGCGGCGCAGACGATCAGGCCCGAGGTGCCGATCAGCAGCTCGCCGTTCTCGAGGACGTCGTCGGCGACGAGCACCGTGCTGTGAATCAGTAGGTTGCTGTCACCGGCCGAGAGTTCGCAGGTCCCGCTGGTCACCGGCGGGACCGGATTCGGGCAGACCGTTTGCGCCGCGACAGCCACCGGCAGGAACGCGCCGACGGCGATAAAACTGCACGAATGGATCAGACGACGGACGACGCGACAGACGACACGGCGACGCGGGCAACGCAGCATCGGACTCCTCCCGGAAACTGAGCGGGATTCTGGCACAGCGTCGCATCGGGACCGGCCGACGAGGCGGATCCCTCGAGTGCGCTCAGATCGGCAGCGCGACCCCTCGCAGCCCCCGGGCAGCCGGTGATGGGCAGCCGTCGCCGCTGGTGCAGCTCCAGCCGGAGGTATCGCCGGATTCGAACCCGTCGGCGAACAGCGGCAGCTCGACGACCCGAGCGAAGATGCCGCTCGACGATCCGTCCTGAGCCACGCTCTGCCAAGCGACGAGGAAGCGGTCCGATCCGGCGGCCGCCACGGAGGGGAAACTCTGTGCCCCGGTGGTCCAGGCGTTGACGCGGAGCTCGGTGCCGATCCGCTCACCGTCGGCGTCGAAGGCCTGGGCGAAGATCCCGAGGTCGGATCCGTCCTGGGACTCGCTCTGCCAGACGACCAGGAACCGGCCTGCGCCGTCGACGCCGACCGCCGCGTTCCACTGCAGACCCGTCGTGTAGGAGTTGACCTGGAACTCCGGTCCCAAGGGGAGTCCGTCGGTGTCGAACTGGCGGGCCGCGATCTCCCTCTCGTTCGCCGCGTTCCCCCGGTCCCAGGCGATGACGAAGCCGCCGGAATCGTCCATGCCGATCTGGGTCACGCCGGGCGTATTCCCACCCTCGTTCACTTGGACTCCGTCGTCGAGCGGCAGGCCCCCCTCGTCGTATCGGCGAGCCGAAACCCTCAACCCGGCCTGCAGCGTCTGCTCGACCCAGGTCACGACGAAAGAACCCGACTCGCCCATCGCGACGTCGGGCTGACCTTGGCTCAGCTGTTCGGTCGGTCGGACCGTGAACAGCTCGCCCACGGGCTCGCCCGTGGCGTCGAACCGACGCCCATAGACACCCCACTCGCAACAGAAGGAATACTGTTGCCAGACGACGACGAACTCGCCGTCCGGGGCCCGATCGACGGCCGGCTCCCTGTTGGACAGGTTCGATCCTGCGGAGCCGATCTGAAAGACCGGCCCGACGGCATTGCCCTCCGCGTCGAAGCGCCGCGCACTCACGTTCAATCCAGAGGCAGGGTGGAACCAGCTGTTCCAGGCCACCACGAAGTCGCCGTCGGCGCTCCGGGCGACCGCGGCGTTGCTCTGCGATTGGTGCGCCGTGCCGACCCGGATCTCGCCTCCGATCGGACCGCCAGTCGCCGAGACGCGGCGGGCGAGGAGCACGTCGCAGGTGTACCCCCCGTAAATGTCGCAGTCGGGGTCCTGCCCGTAGCTCGACCAGGCGACCACAAACTCGCCGTTCGATGCGCCGCCCACCGACGGAGCCTCCTGATCGTTCGTGGTCCAGACGTTGATCTGGACCTCCTCTCCCAGCCTCTGGGCCTCGGAGCGGGTCGATCCCACCGAAGTCAGCAGGACGACGAACCCGAGGGCGAGGCGGGACGACGGCGGGAATCTGGCGAAGGTCAACGTCACGGGTCCTCCCGATCGTCACCGGGCCGTAGCACGCTCCCGTCGCGGCCTCGCGGCAACTATAGTCCACCCGCCATCGAGAACCGGGGCTGAGGCCGCCGGGTACTCAGACCGGCAGCGCGACCCCTCGCAGCCCCCGGGCGGCGGGCGAGGCGAGCAGCAGGAGGGCGTCGACGACGGTGTCGACGGGCGTCCAGCCTGTGCGGTCGGCGTCCGGCATGGCGGCCCGGTTGGCTGGAGTGTCGATGGTCGCCGGCAGGACGCAGTGCACCGCCACGCCGGCCGCAGCGTTCTCGGCCGCCAGCGACTCGGTCAGGCGCAGCACCGCCGTCTTGGCGATCGAGTAGGCGGCCACGCCGGCTCCTCCGGCAAGCGCGGCCCGCGAGGCCACGTTGACGATCGCGCCGGTGCCGCGCTCGCGCATGCCGGGCAGCACGGCGCTGCAGACGTTCAGGGTGGAGAGAAAGCTCGACTCCCAGAGGCGGCGCCAGACCTCGGGCGGTGTCGTGTCGGCCGGCGTTCCGCCCGCAAACCCGCCGGCGACGTTGAAGACCGCCTCGAACGCCCGGCCGCCGGCGAGCTGCTCCACGGCGGCGTGCACCGCTGCGGCGTCTGCGAGGTCGGCGACGGCAAGCGTCAGGCCGGGCCGGGCCGCGATGCGGTCAGCCCGGCGGTCGATCACCGCCACTCGGGCTCCGGCCGCCAGCAGCCGCTCGACGAGCCTGCCGCCGGTCGCGCCGGCCGCACCGGTCACCAGCACCGGAGCGCCGGCGAGTGTCGCCTCGGGCTGCGCGGCCGCCCTCACGCCGAGCGCTCGGCCGCTCCCGCTACGCTGGCGACGTACTCGCTGAAGAGCCCCATCTGCAGCCGCTGCTCGGGATGCGCGAAGCCGGCCGCCGCCAGCGCCGAGAGGATGGTCGCCGGCGGCACGCAGGTGTCGACCGTCTGCCAGTAGTAGGCCATCAGCTCGCGCGCTGGCTTGTTGCCGAAGCCGGAGAACCAGGGCACCACGCGTCCCATCCAGAAGCGCGCCAGGCCGTGCTGCAGGCGCGTGCGCGGGCGGGTGATCTCGAGAATCAGCAGGCGACCGCCTGGCGCCAGCACCCGCCGGTACTCGGAGAAAGTGGCCTCCAGGTCGGCCACGTGGCGCAGCGCGTAGCCCATCGTCACCAGATCGAACGAGCCGTCAGCGAACGGCAACGCCTCGGCGATCCCCTGAGTGAGGTAGCGGATCGGCCGCCGGGACGCCTGCACCAGCATGCCGCGGCTCGGATCGAGGCCCACGACCCGCCCCTCCGGCCCCGCCAGCCGCGTCGCCACTTCGGCGAGCACTCCGGTGCCGCACGCCACGTCGAGCACCCGAGCTCCCGGCTGGATGCCGGCCCGCTCGAGCACCTGGCGCCGGTAGTGGTGGCCGGAACCGAAGCTCATCGTCTGGCCGATCCAGTCGTAATGCTCGGCCGACTCGTCGAACCAGGCGCGGACGCGCCGCAGGCGCTCCTCCTCGCTGGAGTACCACTGCTCGAGCGGCGGATGGGGGCGCAGAGTCATGGGTCGCGTCTCCGAAAAGGCAGCACGGCGGCCGGCGGCGCCGGCAGCCCGGGCGGGGTGTCGACGTCGGTGGGCGCGTCGGCGGGCGTGGCGGCGTCGCACGGAGCACCGCCCTCCTCCTCGGCATCGAGCGCCTGGGCCACCGCGAACTGGGTGAAATCGAGACCGAACGGCACCGACGGATCGAGAAACGCCGTCAGCGCCGACCAGCTGACCCGGAGGCGGTCGTAGTCGCCCCCGAAACGCAGCGTGACCTCGAAGGCGTCGTCGCCTACTTCGAGATCCCAGAACTGGTTCTGCAGCACGATGGTCAGCGTCTCCGGGTACTGGGCGAGCAGGTTGGGCGGAATCTCGACCCCCGGCTCGGTCGTGCGGAAGGTGAGAAAGAAGTGGTGATCGCCGGGCAGGCCGTCGGCCGCCGTGCGGGCCAGCACCTCGCGCACCAGCCCGATCGTCGCCTCGCGCAGCAGCGCCGGGTAGTCGAGGGCGCGGCTCACAGGAGGAATCCGGCGATGGTGGCCGTCTGGAAGCAGGCCAGCGAGCCGGCGATCATCGCCCGCAGCCCCAGCCGGGCCAGGTCGGCCTTGCGCTCGGGCGCGATCGAACCGATGCCGCCGATCTGGATCGCGATCGAGGAGAAGTTGGAGAATCCGCACAGCGCGTAGGTGGCGATCACCTGGGCGCGCTCGGACAGCTGGCCCGCAGCCACCATCTCCTCCATTCGCACGTAGCCGACGAACTCGTTGACCGCCGTCTTGATGCCGATCAGCGCGCCGACCTGCCCCGCTTCCGCCCACGGCACGCCCATCACCCAGGCGAGCGGCCGGAACAGCATCCCGAGGATCACGTTGAGCGACAGCTCGGGCTGTCCGATCCACATGCCGAGCTTGGCCAGCGGCCAGTCGATCAAGGCGATCAGGGCGACGAACGCAATCAGCATGGCTCCGACGTTGAGGGCCAGCTTCAGCCCGTCGGCAGCGCCGGACGCCGCCGCGTCGATGGCGTTGGCCCACGGACGGTCGACGACCACGTCGACCTTGCCGGCGGTGCGGCTCTGCTCGGTCTCCGGCAGCATCAGCTTGGCCATCACGAGTGCCGCCGGAGCCGACATCACCGAGGCGGCGAGCAGGTGCTTGGCCGAAACGCCCATCCCCACGTAGGCCGCCATCACACCGCCGGCGATGGTCGCGAAGCCGCCGGTCATCACCGCCATCAGCTCCGAGCGGGTCATCGAAGCGACGAACGGCTTGATCAGCAGCGGCGCTTCGGTCTGCCCCACGAAGATGTTGGCCGAAGAAGACAGCGACTCGGCGCCCGAGGTCCCCATCAGGCGCACCATCAGCCGCGCCATCACCCCGACGATCTTCTGCAGGACGCCGAAGTAGTAGAGGATGGTGATGAAGCTCGAGAAGAAGATGATCGTCGGCAGGACTTTGAAGGCGAAGTAGAACTGCTTGAACCCTTCGCCGAAGACGAAGGCGGCGCCGGCGTCGGTGAAGTCGAGGAAACGGGTGATCACCGCGCCCATGGTGTCGAAGACGGCGCGGCCGATCTCGGTGCGCAGGATGATGAGGGCGAATCCGAGCTGCAGGACCGTGCCGACGATGACCGGTCGCCAGCGGATCGCCTTGCGATCGATCGACAGGCTCCAGGCGATGCCGAGCATCGTGAACAGTCCGACCACCGAGATCCAGCGCTCCATCCGAAGGCTCCCCTGCCGGACCGCCCGGCGCCCCTGGCATGTTGTCCGGCGGCAGCGTATCCGCTCTCGCCGAGGGCCCGCAACCGGCGCGCCCTGCGGCGGCTGGGCCGCTGCCGGTCGGCGGCGTAGACTGGACGGCCGTGCCGCCCCACTTCCAACCCGAGTCGCGCACTCTCGAGCTGGCAGTCGCCGATCTGCTGGACCCGCGGCTGGTGCGCTCGATCGGCTTCAGCAGCCGCGGCGGCTTCGAGCGGATGTGGCTCGGCCAGGCGATCCACGGCCGCTACCAGGAGGAGGCGCTCGCCGCCGACGGCAGCTACCGCCGCGAGGTCGTCCTGCGCGCCGAACTCGACCACAAGGGCTGGCACGTCGTGATCTCGGGCCGCGCCGACGGCCTGCGTCGCGACCCCGACGGCACGCGGGTGATCGAGGAGATCAAGTCGGTCCGGCGCGAGGGCCAGCTGCCGGTCGCGACGCGCGAGCTCTACGATCACCAGGCCGCCCTCTACGCCTGGATGCTGGCCCGCTCCACCGGCGAGCCGACGCGCGCCGAACTGCTGCTGATCGCCATCGGGACCGACGCGCTCGAACGGCTGCCGGTGGAGTTCGACGCCGACGCCGTCGAGGTGCGGGTCCGGCGCCGGATCGGCCAGCTGATCCACGACTGGGAGTCGCGCCAGCGCGAGCGCGAAGACCGCCGCTCGGCCGGCCTGGCGCTCGAGTTTCCGCACGGCCAGCTGCGCGCCGGCCAGGCGGAAATCGTCGACGCGGTCGAGGAGGCGGTCGAGGGCGGATCCCACCTGCTGCTCGAGGCGCCGACCGGGATCGGCAAGACGGCGGCAGCGCTCTGGCCGGCACTGCGCCACGCTCTGGTCCACGATCGCCGCCTGTTCGTACTGACGGCCAAGAACCTGCAGCAGGAGATGGCCGTGCGGGTGCTGCGGATGCTGGCCCCCGGCACCGGGCTGCATGCGCTGCGCATGCGCGCCAAGCGCCGCATGTGCGCCAACGGCGAGGTGATCTGCCACGAGGACTACTGCCCGTTCGCGCGCGACTACGCGGCCAAGCTCAGCCGCAGCGGCATCGTCCAGCGGCTGCGCGACGAGGAGCCGGTGCTCGAGCCCGATCTGGTCTTCTCGGCCGCGGCGCAGACCGAGGTCTGTCCGTTCGAGATCTCGCTCGATCTGGCGGGCCGGGCGCAGGTCGTGATCGCCGACTACAACTACGCCTTCGATCCCTGGGTGGCGCTGTCCGACTTCGGCCCGGAGGGCGACCTTTCCGACACCATCCTGGTGATCGACGAGGCGCACAACCTCGTCGACCGCGGCCGGGGCTACCTGTCGCCGGAGCTGTCGGCGAGGCGTGCCCGGCAGGCGGCCGAGTCGGCGGCGCATGGCGGCACGCCGGTGCACCGGCGGGTCGAGGAGGTCGCCCTCACTCTCGCGGCAACGCTCGAGGAGCTGGCGAGTTCGGCCCTGACGGAGGCGGCGGAGGGCGGTGACGTTGCGGTCGAGACCTCCATCCCCGAGGAACGGCTGTTCGCGCTGCGGGTCGACTTCGACGAGACGTTCATCGCCTACCTCGAACACCAGCGCGAGCAGCGCTCGTTCCGCGCCGAGGATCCGTTCGTGGCGCTCTACTTCGAGCTCCTCCGTTTCCTCACCACGCTCGGTCGCAGCGACGACGCACTGACCCGGCTGGCCGAGCGGCGGGACGGCGATCTGCTGCTGCGCATTCTGTGCAAGGACCCCAGCCGCCACCTCGCCGAGGTGATCGGGCGCACGCACTCGACCATCGCCTTGTCGGCCACCCTCTCGCCGCCCGAGTTCTACCGCGACCTGCTCGGCTTCGAGAACCATCGCACGGTGGCGGTCTCGGTCGCCGACCCGTTTCCGCCCGAACATCGACGGGTGGTCGTCGACACCAGCGTGTCGACCGCCTGGCGGGATCGCGACGCCCACGCGCCGCGGCTGGCCGAGCGGCTCGCCGCCTTCGCCGACGCGGTGCCGGGCAACTGCCTGGCCCTCTTCCCCAGTTACCGCTTCCTCTCTGACGTGGCCGGCCGGATGCAGACCCGCCACAAGCGGATCCTGGTTCAGCAGCAGGCCGACACCGAGCGCGACCGGGAGGCACTGCTCGAAGCGCTGCGCGGCGCAGTGGCCGGCGACGTCCTGCTGCTCGCCGTGGCCGGCGGCGTGTTCGCCGAGGGAGTCGACTATCCCGGCGACATGCTGCGTGCGGTCGCCGTCATCGGCCCCTGCCTGCCGGTCCCGACGCTCGACCAGCGGCTCCTCCAGGAGTACTACGAGGAGCGGTTCGAACGCGGCTTCGAGTACGCGTTCGTCGTGCCCGGCATGGTGCGGGTCGTTCAGGCTGCCGGTCGACTGATCCGCTCGGCCACCGACACCGGCGTCATCGCGCTGTTCGACCGCCGCTTCCTCCACCGCCCGTTCCGCCACCACCTGCCCCCCGCCTGGGGAGCCGACGCGAACTCCGACAACTCCCACCACCTCGCCGGCGACCCCGACCAGGCCGCCCGCGCCTTCTTCGCCGGCCTCGAAGCAGCGGCCGGCAGGCGCCAAGACTCGGAGCCATCTGGCGCCACGATGCCGGAGCCCTGACGCGAGACGCGCTGCATCAGTTGCTCCACACCATCCCGCCGGAAAAGCTCGCCGCCGCCGGTCACTTCCCGGCCGCGCTGCGCGAAGCCGACCCCGAGGAGGCCGCCGACGCCGCCGCCTGGTTCGCAGCCCGCGAAGAGTTCGAGCAGTCCAGCGAGGCCCCGATCCCCTGAGACCAGATCCGCTCCGAGCTCGATCTCGACTGAGCATGCCGTACGGCGTCACTGGGCCTTAGGTCGCTGGCCCGCTCGCGTCGACCACCGGTGGCGTGAAGCACGGCCGGGACGACAAGGGCCTCCCGGAACATCCTTCCCCGGGAGGCCCACCTATCCTCAGGTCGTGCTCGATGCGTCAGGGATTGCACTCCCGACCCACGTCGTCGCAGAAGCGCGCCGCCTCGAAGTTGTCGAGCTTGAAGATGTTCGGCGGATAGGGCGCCTCGCCGTAATCGGAGGCCCAGAAGAAGGCCTTCTCGAACCCGGTCGAGGGAATCGCGAAGTTCTTCAGAAAGTGATCACCGTCCCGATACACCGACCCGGTGAGGGTCCCCGTCGGACTCTTCGTGATCAGCAGCCGGATGTTGTGCTCGCTGCCCGGCACCCAGATCGCCCCGCTGGCCAGTGTCTGCGGCAGGTTGGGCGGCAGCTCCTGTGCGACCCGCAGCGTGGTCGAGGTCCACCCGCCGCTCTGCCCACAGTCAGCGATCATGTAGGTCATGGTGCCGTCCGCCGCCTTGAAGCCGACCCTCACGTGGCCCTGGTTGCAGGTCACGTCAGCGCGAATCTGGAGCTTGGTCCAGGCGACCGCCGGGCTCCCGCTGTCGAAGTCCAGCTCGCCGGCCGAGTAGTTGACCCCGGAGTCGCCGTTGCCGGTCACGTACCCCATCGTACGCGCCGGGCCGATCTCCTTGCCGTCAGACTCGGTGTCCTCGAGCGCCACGCGCGCGTTGGTCACCTGTTCCCACTCCAGGTCGCGGACGTCCGCCAGCTTCCCGTCCAGGTCCTCCGGCCAGCTCGCCTCCCCGTTGAATGCATCCCGGGCGATGTGCACGCCGTTCGGACTGTCGATCGGCAGGCTGAGCCGCATCTCGTCGACCATCTCCTTCTGCCAGGCCTGGTTCATGGTCGTGCCCGTGCCCGGCGCCGAGTCGGGCCAGTCGCCCGGGTTCGACCCGTGGGGCGCCAGCGCCTCGTTGATCACCTCGTAGAGCATGTTGCCCACGGCGCCGGTCTCCTCGCCGACGCGACGCAAGAACCGGGCGTGGATCGCCTCCATGTCGTCGTCGTACTGGCCGCCACTCCTACCGATGAAGAGCGGCAGCGGCCAGCAGTCCTGGGCCATGAAGCTTCCCGGAGCCTCCGCTACGAGGTTGTTGCAGCTGCAGTTGCTCCAGGTATCGTCCATGAACGCCTGAGCGGTGACGTTGTTGCTGTCCTTGTACGGGCTGTGCTTGTACCTGCCGTTGATGCCTGGGCAGATGAGTCCGTGCTTGTCGAACAGAGACAGCTGCACGACGATCCCGCGGTCGGCGGCTTCCTGCGCGAACCTACGGAGGCGGTCGTAGAAGAGCGTGCTGTCAGAATTCAGGTCGTAGTCCCCGGCAAACGTGCCCGTGAACGGCGTGGGCCCCTCGCTGGCCGAATTCGCCTGCCCCGTCCAGGACTCGATGGCCCAGATCCGGGTGAAGTGGACGTTGTGAGCCCGCAGGTCGCGAAGGTAGGGACCGATCGCCAGCCGGGCATCGCCGGCGGCCAGGGCTCCCATGAATCCAAGCCCGATCAGCCGCTTGGGTGCCGTCGTGAATCCGGTTCCGCTCTGCACGTCCCACTGAAGCCGCCTGGGTGATTCCGGGTCCGTCCAGATCGTCCCGTTCTGCAGCAACCGGGTCGCACCCTCGGATGCACCGCTGTCATCACGGATCCACTCGAGCATCGCACGCGGTCCGATCGAGATGCCGTACTCGTTCAAGCACTCCTCAGCCGTTGGAAAGCTGGAGAGACCGGTGAGCATAGGATGGTTGTCCACGGCCCAGTTGCTCAGACACTTATCCAGGTGTTCGAAGTGAATGCGCCCGACCGGATGATTGGATTCCTTGATCTTGGAGATCCAACCTTGGGCATCGAGCGGATCGGCATCTTCGGCGTCGCTCGACAGGATCTTCGTGCGGCCGTTGTGCGCGTACCCACAGCGCGCCTGGAGCGCTTGACAGTCGCTGGCGATGTGGAAGGCGCTACCGCCGATCCGCGCGAAGCTGGCGAGGTTGCTCAGCGGCGGCGTGACATTTTCATCGCAGGTCGTCGCATTGCAGTTGCTGGCGGGACTGGTGGGGTGTAGATTGACGGTGACGAGCCGCTTGCTGGCAAAGGCAGGATGCGCGATGCAGACCGCCAACAGAAATGCTCCCCCCCGCTTCCATCCGCGCCACCGAGCCATCACGGGCACCAGCGTGCTGGTACTCAGGTCCGATTGCATGGCCTTGCCCTCCTGTGTGGGTTGTCGACCCATGGCATCGAGGTGGAACATCTACCAAGGCTCGAGCAGCCGGCCGATGGGATCGACGCCACCGCGTGGCACGCCGAGTCGCTGCAGAGATGGAGCCTCGATTCAACTTCTACCAAACCACAGTCTGTCCCTGCCGACCATCAACAGCTTCACAGCCAGCGTGTGCACTGCAACACAGTTCAAAGCCGAACCTCGCACGCCTGAAACACAGCATCCGCATCTGACGAGCCATCGTCCGCGGGCACGTCGCGAGCGATGTACAGCGACCGGAACCCTACTGCGCAACCTTGCGCTGCCGATATTCGCCCTGCTCGCAGCACTTCCGAGCGCGATACAGGCACAGCCTTTCCCGCTCGACCCGGTGGAGTTTCAAGTGAACTCCTACACACCCGGACCGCAATACGCCGGGGACGTTGCGATCCAGCCGAACGGCGATTTCGTGGTGGTCTGGACAAGCACGGCCGCGCCAGCATGGGCTGGAGACGATTCGGACGGCTGGAGCGTGCACGCGCGACGATTCGACACTCACGGGTATCCCATCGGAGGACAGTTCCAGGTCAATACCTACACCACAGGCAATCAGGGGCTGCCGAGAGTCGCCACTCGAGAGGACGGTGCATTCCTCATCGTCTGGGCCAGTGATGTGGGATCGACAGGCGGGGCGGAGTCGTGGTCCATCTTCGGCAGGCTCTTCGCGATGGACGGATCGCCGCTACTGACACAAGAGATTCAACTCAACGAGTACACGACTGGTGAACAGATCCTCCCGGACGTCGCCGCCAGGACTTCCGGGGATTTCGTGGTCGCGTGGTCCAGTCGCGGTAGCTTCGGCACGGATTCCGATCGACGCAGCGTGCAGGCACGACGAGTCGATGCTCATGGGCTGCCCGTGGAACCGGCGGAGTTCCAGGTCAACGTCTACACGACGGACAGCCAGTTTTTCCCCCGCGTCGCCCCCGGCTTCGACGGCGGGTTTGTCGTTACCTGGACAAGTTGGGGTTCGTTCGGGACCGATCAGTCGATGTACAGCGTCCTGGCTCGACGCTACTCCGCAGAGGGCCAGCCCCTCGACACGCCCGAGTTCCAGGTCAACACGCTCACCGGGGACTACCAGTGGAACTCCGACATCGCCAGCAGCCCGAGCGGCGACTTCGTCATCGTCTGGGAAAACTGGATCGATCCAGTAGGCGACGACCATATCGGCATTCGAGCGCGACGCTTCGCGGCCAGTGGCACGCCGTTAGATCCGACAGATTTCCAAATCAACACATACACGAGCGGCGGTCAGGGTCCGCCCAAAGTGGCCGCCAACAGCGAAGGAGACTTCGTCGTCACTTGGCCGAGCGTCGGCTCGTTCGGCACGGACACCGACGGAGATAGCGTGCAGGTCCGGCGGTACCGGGCCGACGGAACAGCTGTGGACTCACAGGAACTCCAGGCAAACGTTTTCACGATAGGCCATCAGATCCCGCGGAGTGTCGCTGCGGGCCCGGATGGTGATTTCGTCGTGACTTGGAGGAGTGCTGGCTCCTTCGGAGACGACACCGACGGGTCGAGCGTCCAGGCTCGACGGTTCGGGCGGCCTCGGATTGCGGTTACGTCGACGGCGGGAAGGAGCGAGGGGCCGGATTGCACGCTGGTCGATGCGGTAGAGGCGGCCAGCAGCGATCAGCCGGTCGGAGGATGCCCGGCGGGCAGCGGCGGAGGGGTCGTGCAGTTGCCGGCCGGTTCGACGATCGGTCTGAACACGAGTGTCGAGGGGGCCAACGCCTTGCCGATCATCCGCCGCTCGGTGACCCTCGAGGGCCGCGGTGCCGTTGTACGACGTGACCCGGGCCTGCCCTGCGACGGCACGGGCGGCTTCCGCCTCGCCGAAGTCGTCGACGGAGGCGTGCTCACGCTGCAGGAGGTCACCCTCGAAGGCGGCTGCCCGCCGGCCGGCGAGTCCGGCGGCGCGGTGCTGGCCTCCGGCGGCACCCTGATCCTGCGCGAGGCGACCCTCGCCGGCAGCCGGGCCGAGAGCGGCGGCGGTATCGCCATCGACGGCGGCGGGCTCTACATCCTCGATTCGACCGTTCGCGACAACCTCGCCACCGACCGCGGCGGCGGGCTCGCCTTGCTCGACACCGCCGACATCGCCTGGATCTCCGGATCGACTTTCGCCGGCAACAGCGCCCCGCGTGGCGGCGGCATCGCCCACGCTGCCGATGCCGACCTCGCCGTGACCAACTCGACGATCTCCGGCAACACCGCCACCGCAGACGGCGGCGGCCTGCTCGTCGACCACGCCGAGGCCCGGCTCACCGCCGACTTCGTCACTCTGACCGCCCACAGCGCCTCGCTCGGCGCCAGCATCGCGGTGGCGCAGGGAGCTGCCCACCTGCACGGCAGCCTGATCGGTGACGATCTGAGTGGCTCCTCCTGCACCGCGGCGGGCGACCTGACCGCCAGCGGCGCCAACCTCGACACCGACGGCAGCTGCGCCGCCCTGGCCGGCAGCGCGGTAACCACCGTCGCCAGCCTCGACCTTGGCACCTTCGGCTTCCACGGCGGACCGACCCCCGTCCACCTGCTACGGCCCGGCAGCCCGGCCCTCGACGCCGCCCCCGACTGCACCACCAGCCGCAGCGGCCTGCTCCTGCACGACCAGCGCGGCTTCCCCCGCCCGGTCGACGACGGCGGCCCGCCGGGCCCTCAGTGCGACCTCGGCGCCGTCGAAGGTCTCCCCCTGTTCGCCGATGACTTCGAATCCGGCGACACCGGCAACTGGTCCGAAACCGAGCCCTGAGCGCAGGCGCGCACCTGTTGCTCCTGTCGGCACTGGTGCGCGCCGGTTCCCGGCGGGGAAATCGCTGGCCCGCTCGCGTCGACCACCGGCTGTGCTGCTGGCGGCATGGATCTGACCTGCTCTACGCACCCGCATGTCGATATCGAACACGGCGCAGGCGATCGTCGCCGGCACGGTTGCGGCGGGGGCGATGGACATCACCGCGGCGATCGTCGCGGCGGGGCAGAACGGGACGCCGGCGAGGCGCGTGCTGCAATCGGTGGCGAGCGGGCTGCTCGGCGGCGCGGCGTTCGAGGGCGGCGCTCCGACCGCCGCGCTCGGCCTGGCGCTGCACTTCCTGATCGCTTCGATCGTGACGACCCTGTTCGTGCTGCTGAGCCGGCGATTCAACGGCTTGATCCGCCGACCGTGGCTGAGCGGCCCGCTCTGGGGAATTGTCGTCTACGCAGTGATGTACCGGGTCGTCATGCCGCTGTCGGCGGTACCGTGGAAAACACCGGCCGTGGCGCTGCAGCCGATCCTGATCCACGTCTTCTGCGTCGGCCTGCCGATCGCCCTCGCCGCCGCCCGCTTCCTGCGCCCGCGCGCGGGCACCGGCGCCTGAGCCGGCGTCAGAGCCAGCGTTTGCGACGAAACCAGACGAGCATGCCGATCGCCACCGCGGCCATCAGGCCGAGCGCCGCCGGGTAGCCCCACCGGGCGTCGAGTTCCGGCATGTGCGTGAAGTTCATCCCCCAGATGCCGGCCATCAGCGACAGCGGCAGGATGATCGCCGAGAAGACCGTCAGCAGGCGCATGATTTCGTTGGTGCGCTGGGCGACCACCGACATCCAGGTGTCCTTGACGTTGGTGAGCAGGTCGCGCTGCTGGTCGATGTCGTCGATCAGACGCAGGACGTTGTCCAGCGTGTCGCGGAAGTTGAGCGCTCCGGTCTCACCCAGCCAGCCCTCGCGCGAACTGGCCAGGTGCTGGAAGACCTGCCGGTGCGGCAGCATCGTGCGGCGCAGCGTCGCGAGCTGGCGGCGCGCCGCCAGCAGCAGCTGGAGATGTTCGCGGCGCGGATCCTCGACGACCGACTCCTCCAGCAGCTCGACGGCCTCCCCGATCCGGTCGACGAGCGGCAGATAGAAGTCCATCATCTCGTCACAGACCGACCAGAGCAGCTGCGGGGCGCCCCCCGGCAGCGCGCGCGAGTTGTCGAGCACCCGCTGGCGCACCGTGTCCACGCTGCGCAGCGGCGCCCGATGAACCGTCACCAGGCGGTCTGCGGTCAGGAAGGCGGCCAGCTTGATGGTCGGCACGTCGTCGTGCGTTGGATCGTGGTCGGCGTTGAAGTCGATCCCGCGGACGATCAGAAACAGCGTGTCGCCGTACTCCTCGATCTTCGGCTGGTGGTGGTGCGTGAAGGTGTCCTCGATCGCCAGCGGGTGGAACCCCCACTCGCGCAGCCGGTCCGCGAACCTCGGATTGCTCCCCTCGAGATCGATCCACAGCGCGCCGCCGGCGGTGAGCGGCTGTTCGAGCAGCTCGAGACCGCCGCTCGTCACGTCGCCCTCGCAGCGCAGCACCCGGACGCGCGACTGGCTCAACGGCAAATCCGATCAGAGACCGAGGCGGGACAGGTCTGCGAGCACGGCGCCGGCGCTCGCCGGACGCGACGACGGATCCTTCTCCAGGCAGCGCAGGATCAGCTGCTCCAGGCCGGCTGGAATGTCCGGCCAGTAGTGGCTCGGCGGCACCGGCGCCTCACGCAGATGCTGCATCAGGATCTCCATCGGGTTGGCGCCGCCGAACGGAAGGTGGCCGGTGAAGATTTCGTAGAGCACCACGCCGCAGGCGTAGACGTCGGCGCGCGGCGTCGCCTCCCGGCCCTCGATCTGCTCGGGCGCCAGGTAGTGCGGCGTTCCGACCACGAAGCCGGCCTGCGTCTGCCCCGGCTCCACCCGCTCTACCGGGCGCGCCAGTCCGAAGTCCATCAGCTTGAGGTTGCCCAGCGGGTCGAGCAGAGCGTTCTCCGGCTTGATGTCGCGGTGGACGATCTCGAGTTCGTGAGCGGCGGCGAGCCCCGACAGGAGCTGGCGCGCGGCGCGCAGGCCGGCCGAGAACGGCAGCCGTCCGCTCTGCTCGAGCATGGCGCGCAGCGTGATGCCGCGCACGTACTCCATCGAGATGTACGGCACGCCGTCGATCTCGCCGAAGTCGTAGGTGCGCAGCACGTGCGGATGTGTGATCCGCCGCGCCAGCTTGAGCTCCGACTTCAGGCGCTCGACCAGCGCGCGGTCGCCGGCGACCTCCTTCTTGATCATCTTGAGGGCGACGAGATCCTCGAGATCGCGGTCGCGCGCCTTGTAGACCACCCCCATGCCGCCGGTGCCGAGCACCGAGATGATCTCGAATCGCGAACCCAGCAGCGACCCGGGACCGATTCCCGACAAGGTCGGCATGGGCGCGGCGCCGGTAGTCGACGGCACCGCGCCGCCGGCCAGCAGAGCGGCCTGGCCGGGCGCGAGCATGTAGAGCGCCTGCGTCGAGAGCAGACCGCGCTGCGGCTCGAGCGCCAGGCCCGCGCGCTCGAGCGCCCCGGTCGCCTCGCCGTGCACGGCGGCCGAAATGACGATCTCGCCGGCGTCGGCCTCGCGCAGCATCGCTTCGGCCTGCTGCAGCTGGACGCCGATGAGTACCCGTTCGCCGCCGCCGCCCCAGCTGACCGGGCCGCCCAGCGCCTCCCCGGCCACCACGGCGATGGCGGGCGCCTCGGCCTCGTCGAAGGCGTTCTCGCGTTCGGCCACTGCGCTGAGGATCGTTGCCGCCGCGGCGAGCGCGCGGTCGCAGCGCCCCTCGTCGGCGAAGCTGATGATCGCCCGGTGCCCGGCCACGTCCTCGAAGCGGCCGCGATGCGCGGTGGCGATCGCCGCGATCTTCCGCACGTCGCGCCCCAGCCGCGCGAGCGCCTCGGGCGGATCGGCCCCCACGCGCGGTTTGAGGTAGCGCCGCAGGTCGACCACGACGAGGGCCACCCGGCGCTGATCCGCCCGTCCCTCCGGCCCGCGGGGCAACGCCGCGGCGGCCGGCTGCGCGCCGTCCGGCAGGTTGCGCGACAGCTTGGCCACGTACTCGGCCATGTCCCGCCGCTCGCGCAGGTCGCCCAGCAGCGCGTTGAAGCCGTTGGCCAGCGCCAGCACTTCTCCCGAGCCGCCAGGCGGCAGCGTGATGTCGTAGTTGCCCTGCCGCGCTTCGCCCACCGCCCGCACCAGGGCGTCGATCGGCCGCGACACGCGCCGTGCCAGCAGCCAGGCGATGGCGAGCGCGGCCAGCAGGGCAGCGCCGCCGACGGCGATCAGGAGGTTGCGGATCTGTCGGTACCCCGCCAGCTCGCGATCGAGCGAGGCGAGCGAGACGACCGCTCCGATCGCCTTGCCCTCCGCGTCGGCGAGCGGCACCAGGCGGGTTACCCAGCGTTCGCCGTCGAGCAGGATCTCGGTCTGCGCGTCGGGTTCACCGCGACTGGTCACCCGCGCGAGCAGGTCGCCGCCGGCGCGCAGCGCGAGCAGCACGCGCTCGCTCTCCTGCGGGGTGAGCGAGCTGGCCACCGGCCGCGCGTCGGCGCCCGAAAGAAACAGGACATCCGAGCCGGTGCCGCGCTTGATGTCGAGCGCCCGCACGTCGCTGACCTGATAGCCCAGGATCAGCTGGCCGAAGATCCCCTCGGTCGCGAGCGGCGTCGCGACCGCCTCGTAAACCCGTCCGCCGTCGATCCAGATACCGCTTGCCTCGTAATCGCGCATCACCTTGCGCACCAGCGCGCGGCTGGCCAGGCTGCCGCTGGCCGCGTCAGGCTGGTCGGTGCGCGCCGCGAGATTGCCGAACGGGTCGGTGACGATCGCCAGGTCGAACCGCAGTTCGTTCCGCCGCTCGTCGAGCTGATCGAGGATCGAAAAGCGGTCGCCGGCCGTGATCGCCTCGGCGAGATACGCCTTGAACGTCGGGCTGCCGGCCAGCACCTCGGCCAGCAGGCGCAGCTGATCGAACCGCTGCTGCTGCTCGGCGGCGATCAGCGCGGCCGATCCCAGGATGCGCTCGCGGGCAGCGCGTGCGGCGACCTGTTCGCCGAGCAGCGACACCACCGCCACGGCGATGCCGAGCGACAGCACCACCACCAGCGCGGTGCCGAGGAAGATGCGGGTGCCGAGGCTCAGGCCGCGCCGCGCCTCAGTCATACGCCCCCCGGCCGTAGGCCCGCCCGTGCTTGTTGAGATGCGGCGGCACGCGCGGCTGGGTCACGTCGAGGTTGAGCGTCAGCGCGCCGCGGGCGGGGACGTTGAGCGGAAAGCTCACGACCTCTCCCCGCTCGTGCCAGAAGCTGAGCGTCCCGGGCCCGGCCGGCACGTCGTCGAGACGAAAGTTGCCGCCCGCATCCGGCACCGCGTAGTGCGGGGTCGGGACCACCACGACGTTGGCGTACATGGCATGGTGCACGTTGCAAAAGACGCGCACGATGCCGGGAGTCTCGAAGGTCACCGGCTTGCCGGGCCCCTTGCCGACCAGTCCGAGGTCGAACGCGTTGCCGGGAGAAACGGAAAATGCGTTGTGCAGGATCGGGTCCTGGTTGGAGAAGGCGACCTCCGACCCGGCCGGGACGACGACCATGCGCGGGCTGAACTGCTTGCGCAGCGTGGTCAGCTCCACGCCGCGCAGCGGCTTGACCCTGGCCGGGCGGGCCGGCTCGAACCAGATCACCGCATTGGTCAGGTCGAGCGAGCGGTCGGTCGACTGACGCCCGCGCTCCATCAGCACGAGGCGTCCGCTCACCACATGGGTCGCGGTGGCCGGCGCTGCGACGGCCGTGTCCGGTCGGTTTGCCGGTGCCCCTTGCGCCCACGCCGGCGCCCCGGCGCCGGCCCACGCCGCGGCGCCCCCGATCACGAGCAGCAGCCATCCGTATCTCGTCACACTCATCGGACCTGGCAACGAAACGTAAGTTGCAGCAGAACTTGCGGCAGCATAGCACTGCGGTGAGCGGCATCCGGCGACCCTCGAAGCGCCGTCCGACCATGAGAGGATTCGGCGCGTGGAACGAGTCTCTCGCATCGCTGCCTTCGTCGCGCGCCGCGATCATCCGGTCGCGGAGTTCGAGGCGCTCGCCCTCGAGGCGTTCGCCTTCCAGTTCGAGCGCATCGCCCCCTATCGGGCGCTGTGCGAACGGGCCGGCCGCACGCCGGGCACGGTCGCCTCGTGGCGGGACGTGCCGGCGGTGCCCGCGACCGCCTTTGCCACCGTCGAGCTGGCGGCGGCACCGGCAGTGGAGACGTTCCGCTCGAGCGGCACCGGCGGCGGGGCGCGCAGCGTCCATCACCATCCTTTCCCGGATCTCTACCGGGCGGTGATCGACGCCACCTTCTCCACCTGGTGCCTGCCGCGCGGCGGCCGGCCGCCGATGCTCGCGCTGGTGCCCCCGCGCGCGCTGGCACCCGACTCGTCGCTCAGCTTCATGATCGACCACGTGCTGGCGACGGCGGGCGGCGAGGGCAGCGCCTGGGGCTTCGGCCCGCGCGGCGTCGAAGTCGGCACCTGCCGCTCCTGGCTGGGCGCCCACCAGCGCGGCGGCCGGCCGGTCGTCGTGCTGGCGACCGCCTTCGCGCTCGCCGACCTGCTCGACTTCCTGGCCCGCACCAATCTGCATTTCCGCCTGCCGCCGGGCAGCGTGCTGATGGAGACCGGCGGCTACAAGGGTCGCCAGCGCGAGGAGCCGCGTGACGAGCTGCTGGCGCGGGCGGCCACCTGGCTCGGGATTCCGGCCTCCCAGGTGGTCGGCGAGTACGGCATGACGGAACTGACCAGCCACGCCTACACGCCGACCCTGCTCGGCGGCGAGCCGTCGACGTTCGTTCCGCCGCCCTGGATGCGCGCGCGGGCGCTCGATCCGGCGACTCTCGCGGAGCTGCCGCCCGGGGCTACCGGCCTGCTCGCGTTCTTCGACCTCGCCAACGTCGGCTCCGCAGTTCACCTGCTGACCGAGGATCTCGGCAGCGTGGACGGCCCCGGATTCCGCCTGGCCGGCCGTGCCCCCGAGGCCGACCTGCGGGGCTGTTCGCTGCTCGCCGAAGAGTTGAGTCGCTGAAGGCGCGCGGCCCGACCGCGTGCGCCGAGAGGGTGAAATCCTCCATCGCGCGGCGGCGCGGCCGCCTGTCAGACTTTCGGGCAACCTTTCGGAGGGAACTCACGATGCGCCTGCACGGTCTGCTTCGCACTGCCTCACTCCAGCTGCCGACTCGGTTGCCTCTGTTTGCGGCCGGCCTGGCGAGTGTCGGCCTCTGGATCGCCTCGCCCCTCGCCGCACAGCCGATCGACCCGCGCGTCGAGTTGCGGGCCGACTACTTCGCGGCGAACTTCGACTCGAGTGTGCGCTTCGACGCCATCGACTTCGGTATCGGCACGACGCTCGATCTCGAAAGCGACCTGGGCGTCGAAGACTCTGCCGATATCCTGCGCGCCGAGCTCGCGCTGCGCACCGGCAACCGCAGCCGCCTCACCGTCGACTACGTCGCCTTCGACCGCGAGGGCTCGGCGGTGGTCGGTCGCCAGTTCCGCTTCGGCGACTTCGTCTTCCGCGCCGACGCCGACGTCACGAGCGCCACGGAGACCCGCTTCGCGGCGCTCGGCTGGCGCTACGCGCTGATCAAGAACCCGTCGTCGGAGTTCGGCTTCTCGCTCTCCGCGGCCTGGGTCGAGATCGATGCCTCGGTCTCAGGGCTGGTGGTCGTCCAGGGTGGGCCGTCGTTCGAGGTCGTCGAGAGCGGCGACGTCGAGGGCCCGGTGCCGATGCTCGGTCTGCACGGCGCCTGGTGGCTCGGGGACCGCTTCCGGCTGTCGGCCGCCGGGCGCTACCTCGACATCGACGACCTCGACGGCTGGAGCGGCAGCGCGCTCGATCTGTCGGCGCGCTTCGACTGGTTCTTCCTCGACAACGTCGGCGTCGGCGCGGGCTGGGCCTCGACCGAAATCGAAGCGGAGAACACCGAACCCGACGACGACGGCCTGACGCGCGCCGAGTCGGCCTTCGACGGCCTGCGGGTCGGCCTGACGCTGGCGTTCTGAGCGGCCGCGTCCGGCGATCAGTCTGCGGTGCCGTCGCTGTCGCTGCGGCTCCACAGCCCGAAGCAGTTGCCGTCCGGGTCGAGGAAGCGGGCGTAATGGCCGAACGAGCCGACCGGCGCCGGGGCCGCGAGCACCGTGCCGCCGGCCGCTTCGACGCGCGCGAGCACGGCGGCGAGTGGCTCCCCCTCGATGTCGATCATGACGGTCAGCCGGTCGACCAGGGCCTCGCCGCCGGCCTGCCGCGCCAGGATGCCGCCGCCGGGGCGGCGCGGGTCCTCGGGCGCCAGCAGGCGCAGATAGCGCGGGCCGTCCCAAGGCACGACGACCGACTCCCAGCCGAAGACGTCGGCAAAGAACTTCGCCAGCGCGTCGGGGTCGACGGCTGGAATCTCGAACAGAGAAAGTGTCGCGCGCGGCATGGCGCGCCAGCGTAGCATCGACCCGTGAGCGTGTTCGATCCGGCCGACTTCGCCCTGCCTCCGACCGGCGCGCCGGCCGTCGCCGAGGCGGGCGCGAAAGGCTGGCGAACCGCCCGGCTGGAGCCGGGGGAGCTCGAGCGGCTGGGGGCGCACCTGGCCGGACGCGGAGCCAACGCGCTTGCCGACCTGTCGATCGAGCGGCGGCTCGCCGCCTGGAACGGAGCGATCGAAGCGCTGCTCGATCCCGACAGCGACGAACGCAGGGCGCTGTTCCGTCCGCTCGCCGTCAGCTCACGGCTCTCGCCGGAAGGTCTCACCGAGGCGCTGGAGGTCGTCCTCGGCGGCTGGCACGGGCCCGCGGCCGAGCGCCTGGCGGCGCGCCTGCACGAATCGCGGGACCGGGCGGGCGACCGGGGTCCGGCGCCACCGGCGGGGGTGGTGCTCGCCGGCAACGTTCCTGGTCTGGCAGCGCAGACCGTGCTGCCGGCGCTGCTCGCCGGGCGGCCGCTGCTGATCAAGTCGGCGTCGTCGGAACCGCTGTTCGCACCGGCGCTGATCGGCGCCCTGGCCCGGCGCGAGCCGGCGCTCGGCGAGGCGTTCGCCGCCTTCACCTTTCCCGGCGAGGCACCGGAGGCGACCGAAGCGGCGTTTGCGCACGCCGAACTCGTCCTCGCCTACGGCGGCCAGGGGGCGCTCACCGCGCTGCGCGAGCGGCTCGAACGCAAGCCCGGGCGCCGCTTCGTGGGGCAGGGTCCGAAGGCGAGCGTGGCGCTGGTCGGCGGTCGGCACGATCCGCTCTCGACCGGGCGGGCGCTGGCGCGCGACATCGCGCTGCTCGACCAGCGCGGCTGTCTTTCCGTGCACGCGGTCTGGGTCGAGGGCGACGCTCACGAACTGGCCGAGGCGCTCGCCTTCGCGCTGGCCGGCGAGGCGCTCCGGCTGCCGCCGGGACCCGCCGATCCGCAGCAGCTGGCGATCGTGCAGCAGTGGCGCGGCGAGGCCGAGCTGCGCGGCGCCCGCATCGCCGGCCTGCCGCCGCTGCAGGGGACCGTCGTGCTGGCTCCCGACGCCGCCTTTCGGCCCTCCCCCGGTCTGCGCACCGTGCGGGTGCATGCGGTCGGCAGCCTCGGCGAGGCACTCGAGGCGCTGTCGTCCTGGAGCGGTCAGTTACAAGGGGCTGCCCTGGCGGGAGAGCGAGCCCGCTCGGTCTGGGCCCATCTCGGCGAGCTCGGCATCTCCCGCGTCGCCCGCCCCGGCGAACTCCAGGCCGCCCCCGCCGGCTGGGCCAACGGCGGCATCGACCCCACCGACCTCTTCCGCTAACCAGGAAAATTCGGTCAGAGGCCATTTCTCCGGAACCGCCGGCTGGCGGGCTGCGCCGGGAAATGGCCTCTGACCGAATTTTCAGTTCAGGGGCGCCAGCGGAGGGTGGCGAGCAGTTCGTCGGCGGAGATCTCGCGGCCGTTGGCGAGGGTCATGACGTTGTCCGCGAACTCGATCGTCAGATCGATGCCGTCGACGATGCCCAGCCGGATGCCGTAGTCGATCTTGTCCCACTCCCAGCGGACCGACGGCGCCGGATACTGCGGCGAGCCGCCGGCGAACTCCGGCTCGAGCCGGGAGAAACGCACCGCCGGTTGCACCGAGGGGAACAGCTGACGGCCACCCACCGCCCAGCGCAGCGGCAGCTCGAAGGTGTACGCCGCCTCGATCTCGAAGCCGGTGCGGTCCATACCCGCCAGTTCCTGGTCGACCCACTGGCCGAACAGCGCCAGCCCTCCGGCGCCCAGGCGCAGGTTGGCGCCGACCTCCTCCTTGTCGTTGCCCGAGATCGGCAGACCGAATCCTTCGAACGGCCCGTCGAGCAGATCGAGGTCGCCACCGTACGACGTCCCCTCGAGGGCCACCGTGTCGGCCAGCTCACGCCGGTACGACCAGCCGAGCAGATCGAACTGCACCGCGCCGGGCGTGCCGAACCGCACGCCCAGGCCGACGCCGGTCTCGAGGTCGCCGTCGACATCCAGGTCCTCCACTTCGGCGTCGTAGAAGATCGGGAAGCCGCGGCCCAGTTCGGGAACCGGGTTCTCGTGCAGGAACGGATCTTCGGCCGGAGTGCCGTTGTCTCCCGCCAGGGCGTTCGGATCCCGGAAGAAGACCGGGTTGCCCTGCGTGAGGGAGGCGCGCAGGTAGACGTGGCGGCCGAAGTCGAGCCCCACCTCGAGCCCGGCGTCCTCGAACCGGTTGAAGGCGGTCGAGATCAGGCCGTAGCTCTCCAGATGCCGGTCGTTCTGCCGCTCGAAGTGCGCGAACTTGCCCACCTTCGCGTAGGCGCCCAGGCGTTCGGCCGGGCGGTCCGGATCGCGCCCGAAGCGGAGCCAGACCTCGTCGACGTCGATCTCCCGGTCCGACGAAGTCGGATTGCGGTCGTAGAGGTCGATGAAATCGATCTTGGCGTGGGCGACGACGGTCTCGCCCCAGGACGCCCCGAGCAGCAGGGTGAGCGTCGAGACCTCGAAGTGCTGGTCCGGGTCGACCGTCTCCTGGAACGCCCCCTGCTGGCCTGGCGGCAGGAACTCGGGTGGAAACGGGAACGGGCTCGGGTTCCGGCTCGCCTCGCTGTCGCGAAAGTGGGCCTTGGCCTCGAACCCCCAGTCGACCGCGAAACCGGTCGCCTCCGTCTCCTGAGCGCTCAGCGCCGCTGCGCTGCCGAGGCCCCACAGCAGAAGCACGCCTGCGATCGCGCGTCGTCCCATACCGATCCCTTCTCCATCCGGCCGGCCGCGAGGGGCGGCTTCGGCCGGGCGAGGAAATCCCTGGTCAGCTGCTTGCGGACGACAGTCTACTGCCGGAGCGGGTGCTGCGAACCGGAGTGCGACCACGCCGCGCTCCGGTCGCCGGCCGGCCGCAGGGTCAGGGCTTGGCGGGGGCGCCGAGGATCTCGGCGAGCGCCTTCTCCGGATGCGCCCAGCCGGAGTTCGGAATGCGGCCCACCTCTCGGCCGTCGACCAGCACGATCGAGGTCGGCACCCCGGTCACCCCCCACTTCTTGGCCTCCGGATCGTCGGCGACCGTGCCGCCCGGCATCCCCTGGTAGACGAAGTCGAGCTTCGAGCCGCCCAGAGTCTGCTCGACCTTGAGCAGCAGCGGCACGTGCTCCTTGCAGTGCGGGCACCAGGAGCCGAAGAAGGTGAGCACCTGGACGCCTCGCGCCTCCTTCTTCAGCTTCTCGACGGCCGCGCTGTCGGGGGAGTACCGCTCGGCCAGGAATCGGTAGTACGCGCTGTGGACCAGCAGGTCGCTGCCCTTCTGCCGGCCGATCAGATACGGCGCCTGCCGCAGCTCGGCCTGCTTGCCGCCCACCGTGAACGCGGCGCCGGTGCGGTCCGGCGTCAGCGCTCCCGCCGGCTCGAGCATGGCGTCGGCGAGCAGATCGATCCGGCCGTCGGGACGCTCGGCGACCTTCATCAGGTCGACCGTCTTCACCTCGCGTCCGCGCAGGTCGATCAGCACCGGCGACTCGAACTCGGCGCTGCGGATCAGCAGCGCCTGGGCGCGGCGGGCGAAGTAGATGCGGGCCTTCGGGACTTCAGCCCCGCCGACCCGCAGCACCCAGTCACCGGACGGTTCGAAGCCCGACAGGAGACTGTCAGCCGTCTGGGCGTGTGCGGCGCCGCCGAGCGCAACCAGCGTACCGAGCGACAGGGCGAGTGCAGCGGTCAGGCGGGCGAATCGATTCATGCGGTGGATCCCTTCGTGCGGGCAGCGCGGCCCGCGGGTCATTCGGCCGGTGCCGCCAGCTGCGGCGGCAGGCCGTTCCAGGTCTCGATGACCCGCCCGTCCTCGACGAGGAACGAACGGGGAAGCGTACGGTAGAGCGGACGCAGCAGCGCCGGCGGGGTGTCGTGCAAGGCGAATGCCGGTGCGACGGTCCAGAACAGCTCCGTGCGGCGCTCCTCGCTCAGTTCACCGAGGACGACGACGGCGGGCTCCGACCCCGCGCGCGTCCAGTCGTTGAACCGCGGCGCCAGCTCCTCGAATGCCGGCGCCGCGACGTCGGCCAGCACGACCAGATGCCGCCCGGTCGCCAGCTCGGGTGCCACCAGATCGAGGCAGACGCGCGACTCGCCGCTGCCGGCGCAGCGGCTGGCGACCGTGTCGCCCGGCGCCAGGCGGGTCGCCAGATCGTCGAGCGGCAGCCCCGGTGCCAGCGCCGCAAAGCCGGCCAGCGCCGCAGCGCCGATGCCAGCCGCCGTCCAGCGCGCGGTCACCCCGCGACGGGCGCCCGGCCGCCCCCCTGCCCAGGCGAGTGCGAGGGTCGGCACCAGCATCCACAGATCCTGGTGGAACGCCTGCTGCGGCGTGCGTTCGATCAGATTGCCGAAGCAGCCGCACGAGGCCTCCTCGTCGACGATGCCGTGAGCGGCGCGCCAGGCGGACCGACCGGTGAGCGTCAGGAAGAACAGCACCGTGACCGTGGCGGCCACCAGCACCCAGGTGCGCCGCAGGTCGAGCAGGAGCAGCAGGCCGAGCAGCGCCTCGATCCCGATGGCGATCACCGCCGCCACGAGCGGAGAAATACCCGCCGGCAGCCAGATGCGCTCGATCTCGCGCCCGAAGGCGGCCGGGTCGAGCGACTTGGCGGCAGCGGCGATCAGCAGCACGAGGCCGAGCAGGCCACCGCCGATCCAGCCGAGGGCGTCGCGGCCCCGGAAGCGGATGTCGAACCTCTGCGCCTCGACCGCCATCACCGCGCGAGTCTACCAGCGCGGCAGCGCTGCCAAGCGCGTCGACGATCAGCGCGTGCGCACGACGAAGGTGCCGGCGATCATGTCGTGCAGCCCCTGCTTGTGGGTGGTGAACGCCACCAGCAGGTAACCGATCGACGCGGTCATGCCGGCCACCATATGGCCGAGCAGCCGCATGAACGCCTTGCCCCAGCCGAGCCCCTGACCTGGGCGCACGCCGTCGGTGATGATGGCGAGCCCCATCATCCGCTTGCCGATCGTCGTGCCGCGCGTGGCCGGCATGAACAGCGCGACGTAGAACCAGTACGGCAGGGTGAGCAGGTTGACGAGCATGCCCGCCATCGGGTCGACGAAGATGCTGAGCACGGTGCCGAGGATCGCGAGCACGAACATCGGCACGGCATCGATCAGCGCCGCGACGACGCGAATCCAGAAGCCGGCGTACTGCACGCTGCCACCGGCCGCCCCCGGCGCACCGGCCGGGCGCAGCGGCACCGCGCCGGCACCGGGCCGCGCCGCGGCAGCAGCGGCCGGCGGAGTGAGCGGCAGCTGATCGATCGCTTCGATCGAACCGAGTACGTCGCCGGCCGCCGGAGCGAGCGGCGGAGCCGGCGGCGGCGGAGCGATGACCGGCGGAGGCGGTGGAGCCGGCCGCGCCGGAGCGGCGGCGACCGGAGGCGGTGCCGGAGCCGCGACCTGCGGGGGCGGGGCCACCGGCGGCGGTGGCGGAGCGACCGGCTGTGGAGCTGGCGGCGGCGCTGCGGCGGCCGCGGCTGCCGGGCCGGCCGGATCGGCGAAGTCCATCCTCACCGTCGCCCCTGCCGGCGGCGGACCGAGCGGCGGGATCACGACGCGCACCGTGGCGTCCGACAGATCGGCAGGCGCGAGGATCCGGATCACCAGCTCGGCGTCGCCGACCAGCAGCCGGTCGCCGTCGGCGAGCGGGCGGGTGCCCTCCACCTTCTCGTCGTTGACCAGCGTCCCGTTGGCCGAGCCGAGATCGGTGAGGGTGACCGCGCCGCCGGCCACCGTGACTTTGGCGTGCTGCCGACTGACCGTGGTTTCCGGAATGTGAACGGCCGAGGTGCGGCTCCGGCCGATGATCGACTCTCCCTCGCGCAGCTCGACCGGCGGCTTGCCGGGAATCTCGAAGAAGACTTGCCAGCCCTCCATGATGGGGACCTCTCCTCTCGCAACCAGACCGGGTTTTCGGGCGCTGGACAGTTCAGCGCGGGGGTTTATGACCTGCCGGCATTCTAACCGACGGCCGGCGCGGGCCGACCGGCACGTCCGCCGAGCCGGTCTGCGTGGCACGGGTCCAGCGCAGGTGAGCGCGCAGCATCTCGGCGGTCGGGCTTTCGATCTCGTCCAGGAACGGTCCCATCGGCCCGCAGTAGAGCAGCTGACCGCCGTGCGCGCCGCCGCCCGGCCCGAGGTCGACGATCCAGTCGGCGTGGGCGATCAGATCGAGGCTGTGCTCGACCACCACGACGCCGTCGCCCCGCTGCACCAGCCGGCGCAGCGTGCGATACAGCAGGTCGATGTCGGACAGGTGCAGACCCGTCGTCGGTTCGTCGAACAGAAACAGGCGGCGGCCATCGCGCTGCGGCCGCGCCAGGAAGCTGGCAAGCTTGAGCCGCTGCGCTTCGCCGCCCGACAGTGTCGAGGTCGGCTGCCCGAGGCGCAGGTAGCCGAGCCCCACCTCGACGAGCGGCTGCAGCTTGCGGCAGAAGGTCGTCTCGCGCGCGAGCAGCGACATCGCCTCGTCGATCGTCAGCTCGAGGGTCTGCGCGATGTCGCGCCCGAGGTGTCTTACCGCCAGCACTTCGGGGCGGAACCGACGGCCCTGGCAGCGCTCGCACGGGACGACCACCGGCGCCATGAACTGCATGTCGACCTCGAGCACGCCGGCCCCCTGGCACTCCGGGCAGCGCCCGGTCTCGAGGTTGAACGAGAAGTGCGCTGGCGTGATCCCCCGCCGCCGCGCCTCCTCGGTTCCCGCGAAGATCCGTCGCAGGTCGTCGTAGGCCTTGACGTAGGTGGCCGGATTGGAACGCGACGAACGGCCGATCGGACTCTGATCGACCATCGTCACGTCGGTCAGCCGTTCCAGGCCGAGCAGCGCGTCGCAGCGGCCGGGTTCGACGTCGACCACGCCGCGCGAGCGCTGGTAGGTGCCGAAGAGCACGTTCTCGATCAGCGTCGACTTGCCGGAACCGGAGACGCCGGTCACCGCGACCAGAGCGTCGAGCGGAAACGCCAGATCGATCCCCTGCAGGTTGTGCTCGCGCGCCCCGAGCACGGTCAGGCGCGGCCGATCGGCCAGCTCCTGCTCGATCGACTTGCGGCCGTGTTCGCGCCGGAAGCGCGCCACGTGCGCGCGCGCCGGCGTGATCGGCTTCTGACGCAGGAAGCGGGCGGTGAGCGACTCGGGATGCTCCAGGACCTCCGACGGCGGACCTTCGGCGACCAGCGCTCCGCCCTGTTCGCCCGCCGCCGGACCGAGATCGATCAGCCAGTCGGCGCCTTCGATCAGCGTGCGGTCGTGCTCGACAACCAGCACCGTGTTGCCGCGCGCCGCCAGGTCGGCCAGCAGCGCCAGCAGGCGCTCGCTGTCGCGCGGATGGAGTCCGATGGTCGGCTCGTCGAGCACGTAGAGCGTCGACGTGAGGCCGGAGCCGAGCGCCGCGGCCAGGTGGATGCGCTGCGTCTCGCCCCCCGAGAGCGTCCGCGCCTGACGATCGATCGACAGGTAGTCGAGGCCCACCCGGTTGAGCACGTCCAGCCGCTCGGCGAGTTGCTCGAGCAGGTGGCTCCCGATTTCGCTCTCGCGGCCGCTCCACGACTGCCCGGCCAGCCAGGCGATCAGCTGCTCGACCGACATCGAGGCCAGCTCGGGCATCGAACGCCCGTGCAGGCGCACCGCGAGCGCCTCGCGGTTGAGCCGCGTGCCGGCGCAGTCGGGACACGGGTTGTAGGCGCGGTAGCGCGCCAGCAGGACGCGCACGTGCACCTTGTAGGTGCGCGCCTCGAGCCAGCGGAAGAACGCCTCGACGTTGACGAACCGGCCCTCTCCCCGCCAGACCCAGTCGCGCTGACGCTGAGTCAGGTCCTTCCAGGGCCGGTCGAGCGGGATGCGCCGGCGCCGGGCCGCGGTGAGCAGGTCGGCGTACAGCTCCTCGTAGGCGGGCGTGTTCCAGGGCGCGATCGGGTGCTCGGAGAGCGAGCGCGAAGGATCGGGCACCACGCGCCCGGCGTCGATGCCGATGATGCGGCCGAAGCCCTCGCAGGTCGGACAGGCGCCGAGCGGTGAGTTGAAGGAAAACAGGGCCGGGCTGGGCGGCCGCAGCGCCAGCCCGCAGACGGCACATCCGAGCTCGGCCGAGTACCAGCGCGTCGGGGCCGGCCCGTCGCCGGCGGCGCCGATCGCCTCGAGCTGCGCCGGGCCGAGGCGCCAGCCGTCCTCGACCGTCGCCGCGATGCGGCTGGCGGCCGCCGGCTCGGCCACGAACCGGCCCAGCACCAGGGGCAGCGGGTCGAGCGCCCGCGGCCAGCCGCCGCCCGCGTCGAGCTCGACCACGCCGCCGTCGACGAAGCGCCGCGCAAAACCTTGCCGGACGAGCTCGGCGAGGCGCCCGTCGGCTCCCCGGCGCGGCCGCGCAAGGCGGGCGACGAGCGTGAACCGCGCTCCGGCGGCGCCCGCCGCCAGGTCGGCCCCCACCTCGGCCGCCGTCCACCGCCGCGCCGGTCCGTGGCCGTTCGGACAGCCGACCTCGCCCAGGTGGGCGAACAGCAGCCGCATGACGTCGTGGATCTCGGTGATCGTCCCGACCGTCGAGCGCGCGTTGCGCACCGTGTTGCGCGCCTCGAGCGCCACCGCCGGCAGGATGTGCCGCACGTCGTCGACCGGCGGGCGCTCCATCTGGTCGAGGAACTGCCGCGCGTAGGTCGACATCGACTCGACGAATCGCCGCTGGCCCTCCGCGTAGATGGTGTCGAAGACGAGCGAACTCTTGCCGGCGCCCGACGGACCGGTGACCACCGTCAGCCGCCCGTGCGGCACCCGGCAGTCGATCCCCTTCAGGTTGTGGGTTCGCGCACCGGAGACCTCGATCGCGGTCCCCGCTCCGGCCGGCTGCCCCGCGGGCGTCGGCGTTACCACGGCTGACGAGGCGACTGGTCGCTCGCGCATGGGAAGCGGCCATGCTACCGCATGCGAGCGGGGCATCGCTGCCCCGATCGCAGGCGATCGCAAGGCGTCGGGATCAGGCGTCCAGCGCTGGCCGGAACAGCAGGTCGGCGACGTTGCGCACGTACTGCTCGTCGGCCAGGTGCGCCCAGGCCTCCTCCGGGAACGGCACCCGCTCGCGCAGGTGCTCAGCGAGCGCGGCGAACAGCTCGAGCCGCGGTTCGGGCTCGAGTTCGTCGCGACGCAGCAACGCCTCCAGAGCGAGGCGGGCCTCTTCCGGCGTCAGCGTCTGGCGCAGCCGCGCCACCAGGTGAGGAAAGGCCGCCAGCGAGTTGAACCGCGCCGCCTGCCAGGGCCGCTCGCCGAGCGCCGTCGCGGAGCGCGTCTGGACCACCACCGTGCCGGCGGCGAGGTCGCCCAGGCGCTGGCGCAACGGCGAGGCGAGCATCGCCAGACCGCCGAGCAGGTAGCCGCCCGGCAAGATATCGACCGGCCGCAGCAGGTTGCGCAGCACCACCTGCACCGGGCGCAGCCGCATCCCGCTCGCGTCCACGACCCGCAATCCCATCAGGCGCTTGCCCAGCGTCTGGCCGCGCAGGCGGATCTCGCAGTAGATCGCGTACCCGACCGCCAGCGTGAAGTAGAGCAGCGTCGCCAGCGCCGCGGCGAGATCGAAGTGCAGCGCCGCCACGGCGGCCACCAGCCCGGAGACCAGACTGCTCGCCGCGGCGACGGCAGCCATATCGACGGCGAGCGCCAGCAGCCGGCGCACCGGACCGGCCAGCGGCACGGTCAGCTCGACCCCCTCGGGCAGCCGCAGGACGAGCACGCCGGCGTTCACGGCGCACCTGCCTCGCGCTGTCGGCCGGCGAGGCCGAGCCAGGCGGTCAACACGCCCAGCTCGACCAGTCCAAAGGCGATCTTGGCGCCGTACGGCAGCACCGGCGCGTGCAGCTGGGACAGAAAGCTCTCCACCAACGCTGCCCAGGCGAGCAGCAGCGCGCTGCCCACGACCAGCGTGACCACGTCGCCCGACGCCCGCCGCAGCCGGGTGGCCAGCGGCGCCGGATCGGCGCGGCCGATCAGGGCTGCCGCCAGCACGAGCCCCGCCTGGCCGGCAATCAGGAAGGCCGGGATTTCGACCACGCCATGCGGCAACAGCCAGCCGGCGAGGAATGCCCCCTGACCGGCCCGCAAGTAGTCGGCAATCACGGCGCCGAGGACGACGCCGTTGTAGAAGAGCAGGATCAGCGTGCCGATCCCCCAGGTCATGCCGAGCGCGAGACAGTTCAGGGCGACCCGCGTGTTGTGTGTGACCAGCATGGCGGAGAACGACGACCGCTGGTCGGCCGCCCGCCGCTCGCCCGACTCGCGCCCCACCGCCTCCTCCTGGCGGACCCGTTCGGCAGGATCTCCCTGCAGATGCGGAAACGGAATCAGGATCGCCTTGGCCTCCTCGTCGACCACCATCGCGCCGACTCCGAACGCGCCGCCGGCGAGCGTGGCGACCAGCGCCAGGACGAAGGCGCCGGCCCGCCGGCGAAAGACCCGCGGAATCTCGACCCGGATGAACGCCCAGGGCTTCCAGATCAGCCGCCGCCGACGGCCGGCGTGGATCTCGGTGTACGCCGGCACGACAAAAGCGGCCAGATAGTCGTGCACCCGGGGCGGCGCCGCGAAGGCCGCCAGTCGCGCCAGGTCGGAGGCGGCACGCTCGTACAGGAGGTAGAAGCGCTCGAGCTCGGCGACGGTGCGCGACGCTCCGGGGTCGCGGTCGAACCGGTCGAGCTGCAGCTCGAGTTCGCGCCACAGCGGCTGGCCCGCGGCGACGAACCGGTCGAGGTCGACGATCACAGCTGCTGCCTCGCCTTGACGTCGACGTAGCGCCCCACCGCCTCGACCACCAGTTCCGGCGCCGCGGCGAGGTGAAAACCGATCCCGCGCCGGGAGAGCGCCCGCCGCAGCTCCTCGAGGCGGCGCCAGCGCCGGTGTCCTGCCAGGCGCTCGTAGACCGCCCGGGTGTCGTGGGCACGGCGCGCGAACAGCGGCTCGACCCCCGCCGGCCGCAGGCCGAGCGCCAGCACCAGGTGGCGCTCGGCAACGATACGCATCGTGCGCACGAACTGATCCGCGTGGGCTCCGTCTTCGAGATCGGTGAGCACGACGACCAGGGCGCGCCGCCGCAGGCGACTGCGCAGGAAGGTCGCCAGCTCGCCGAAATCCGGGGCCACCGGGTGGCTGCGGCCGTCGAACAGCGCGTCACGGCAGGCGTTGAAGTGGCCCCTGCCGGCACCGGCGCGGACGAACCGGTCGACGCGATCGGCGAAGCTCACCACCCCGAACAGGTCGCCGAACCGTCGGCAGGCGATGCCGAGCACGAGCGCCGTCTGCAGCGTCGCCTCCAGGGCGGGTCGCCCGTCGACGAGACGGCCGGACAGCCGCGACCGGTCCAGCGCCACGTAGACCTCCTGCGTCCGCTCGACCCGGAACACCTTGGAAACCGGGCGGCCGCGGCGCGCAGTCGCCTTCCAGTGAATCTCGTCGAGCGGATCGCCGGCCACGTACTCCCGCAGGCGATCGAACTCCCGCCCGCGCCCCAGCTGATGTGCCAGATGGGCGCCGGCGGCGCCGCGGCGCCAGAGCCGCGCCACGACGCTGCGCGCCGCCTCACCGAGCTCGGGGTAGATGCGCACCTCGCAGTCGACGGGGACCGCCGCGCGAGCCGCCCAGAGCCCGGCCGGCGAAACGACTTCGATCCGTGCCTGCGTGATCCGCTCGCGGCCCCGCTCGCCGGGCAGCACCGGCCAGTCGACCACGAGCGATCCGGTGCCCGTCGGAGCGCGCAGCGCCAGCTCCTCGGGCTGGCGCTCCAGCGATTCGACGCCGACCAGTGCCAGGCGCAGCTCCCGGCTGCCGCTGCGAGCCGCCAGGAACACGCGCGTCCGCAGCTGCCCGGTGCGCCCGCGGGTCAGGCGAACGACCGGCTCCAGCTCGACCCCGACTCCGCGCACGCGGCGCCGTCCCGCCCACGCATCGACGGCCATCAGCGTCGCCGCGCCGGCCAGCAGCGCGAGCGCCGCCGGGCGGGCGGCCGGCGCGAGTCCGGCGGCAGCGGCCAGCGGGAGGCCGACAGCCGCCCAGACCGCGAGCAGGCGCGGGGTCGGCACCATCATCGCGGGACGGCAACCTCCTGGACCACCCGGTCGACCACCTCGGCCGCCGTCAGCCCCTCGATCTCGTACTCCGGCCGCAGCACCAGGCGATGCTCGAGGACCGCCCCGGCAAAGGCGCGGACGTCGTCCGGGGTGACGAAGTCCCGCCCTGCAAGGACCGCTGCGACCCGCGACGCCGCCAGGAACGCCTGGGTGGCACGCGGCCCGGCGCCGACCAGCACGCTGGGGTGCTCACGAGTGCGCCGCACCAGGTCGACCACGTAGGCGAGCAGTTCGTCGCGCACCACGACGTCGACGAGCGCCGACCGCGCTTCGGCGAGCGTCCCGGGTCCGAGCACCGGCTCGATCGCGTCGGACTCGAGCACCGCCTCGGGGCGCTGGGCACCGAGACTGCGCCGCGCCAGCTCCAGCTCCTCGTCGCGCGCCGGCACGTCCATGGCGATGCGGAAAAGGAAGCGATCCTTCTGCGCCTCCGGCAGCGCGTAAGTCCCCTCGAACTCGATCGGATTCTGCGTCGCGAAGACCGTGAACCCGGCCGACAGCGGATAGGTCGTGCGGTCGATCGTCACCGTGCGCTCCTGCATCGCCTGCAGCAGCGCCGCCTGCGTCTTGGCGGGCGCCCGGTTGATCTCGTCGGCGAGCAGAAAGTCGGTGAAGACCGGCCCCGGCGAGAGCGTGAACTGCTGCTTCTGGAAATCGAACACGTGGGTGCCGGTGATGTCCGAGGGCATCAGGTCCGGCGTGAACTGCACCCGTGCAAAACTCCCCCCGAGGAGCTTCGCCAGCGTGCGCACGAGCAGCGTCTTGGCGATGCCGGGGACGCCCTCGACGAGGGCATGCTGACCGGCAAAGATAGTGATCAGCGCCGCGTCGACGACCGCCTCCTGACCGATCACTACCTTCCCGACCTCGGTGCGGGCGCGTGCCGTGATCTCCTTGAGTCGTTCCAGCCGCTCGCTCACTCGACTTCTCCTCTCTGCTTCATGATGAGTCTCCGCATCCGTTCGTAGCCCGCCGCCGGGTCCCCGCCCGCAGCGGCGACGCTTTCGAGCGCCTGCCAGGTCGCCTCGTCCAGCCGCTCCCCGCCCGGCCCGCGAAGCGACTCGACGCACGCCGCCAGCAACTGACGCGGCGGCAGTCCACGCTCGAGCAGGGCGACCAGTCCGCTGCCGGCATCGAGTCCTTCGTGTGCCGCCGGCGCTGCCGGCCGCCGCGGCGACAGGGGCTGCGAGGCCCGCCAGACGTAGAGCCCGGCGAGCAAGAGCAGCGCCGCGAGCGCGCCGGTCAGGCCGTAGCCGCGGGCGAGCGCCATCACGCCAGCGCCGTGCCCCACGCCGAGGTGAATTTCGTCGAAGGCCACCAGCGACGGGCGCCCCAGCAGCGCCGTGACCAGTTCCGTCTGGCGACGATCGGCCAGTTCGAAGTTGGCAAACGCGGAGTCGTCGGTGACGATCAGCAGGCGGCCGGTTCCGACCGCGATCTCGACGACGACCGGATTCCCTGCGACCCGCATCCGCACCGCGGCATCGTCCGGCCAGCCGACCAGATGCTGCGTCGACCGCCAGGTGGCCGTTTGCGGCCACTCCGGCCCGGCGCTGGCGTCGCGGTGCGCCGGCAAGGCGACCTCCACCGACGCGTCTGCAGCCGCGCTCTCGAATTCCAGGGCGCGCCACCAGTGCGGCAGCGAGGGGTCCACGGGTTCCTTGTCCGACTCGCTCGCTTCGGGCTCGGCCGAGGTCGGCTCTGCCGTCGGTGGGTCCGCGTTCGCCTCGTCGGACTCGAACTCATCCGTCCGTGCCGACTGGCGCGCCTCCGGCGCCAGGGCCAGTACGACGCGCGCCCCGCGCTCGAGCAGCGACTCGAGCCGCGCCAATGCGGTCGGCAATCCGTCGCCGGTGGCCAGCGCCTCGGGATCGGCTCGCAGGTAGAGCAGCGTGCAGCCGCCGGCACAGCGACGCAGGTCGCGCCCGCGCACCGCGCTCACCACCTCCAGGTCCGGCAACCTCGCCAGAGCCTCGGCGAGCGCGCTCGTCCCCTCCGGTGTCGTGGCCAGCGAGGAGGCCCGCGGGAACAGCTCACCGCCGCCCATCCGCACTCCCGCCAAGCGGAACGCCACAGCCAGGCAGGCCGCAGCCGCGACCGCCACGAGCACTCGCTCAAGCCCGCGCGACATCGGGCTCCAGGTCCTGTTCCAGCGTGGCCATATGGCTGCGCAACTCGGCCAGCAGCGGCGCGGCGACGGAATGGGATCCGTACCAGATCGGCTCCACGGCGCTGAACGTGGCTCGCCACGCCTCCGCGAGCGCCGGCGCGCTGCGCGAGCCGCGCGTCAGTTCGCGCGCGTAGTCGCGATTCGTCTTGGCGGCCGCCAGGCGCACGCGCCCGGCGCGGGCCAGTGCGGAAAGCAGGGCGAGCTGGATCGCGCGCGCCGCGGCACGCAGGTCTCCGGTCGCCTCGAGCTCGGCCGCCAGACGCAACCACTCGTCGCTCGCCAGGCGATCGGCCCGGTAGTCTTCGAGCGGCGGCAGCTCCGCCGGCCGGGTCTCGACCGCCGCCGGCAGCTGGGCCCGCGCCGCGGCGGCTCGACGACGGCCGCGCCAGAAAAGAAGCCCGGCGAGCACGAGTCCGAGGCCGGCGAGGACCAGCAGCGCCCTCCAGCCGGCCGGTGCCGCAGTCGGAAGTCCCGTCTCTCCCAACGTGCCCGGGTCCCGCCCGCGCAGCCAACGCCCAAAGGCGCGCATCCAGTCTCCGATGGCGTCGAGTGCGGCACGGACGCCGCGGGCGAACACGCCGAACGAGTCGGCCATCCAGGAGGGCGTGACGATCGTCCGCGGGTCCCCTTCGAGCTGCCACCGGTACTCGGAGCCCTGCAGCACGTCGTCGAGGGCTGCGTCGAGGTCGGCGGGAGCGAGCGTCACCGCTGGCGACGCGGCCTGCGCGTCCGGCGGTGCGGCAGCGGATGCGCCGCCGGCCGACAGGACGACTCCCAGCAACACGGCCGCGGCGACGCGCCGCGCGCGCAGCCGCCGCAGTTGCACGAGCAGGTCGACGCCGTTGTGGCGCGACTCGGCGTCGACGGCCCGCACGACCTGCACCGCCATGCCCAGCGGAGCGATGAGCAGCCAGGTCAGCGCGGCGGCGCTCGCCACGCGGCCCGGGTCGAGCCAGAAGGCCAGCGTCGGCGCGGTGGGGGCCTCGATGCCGAACAGGATCCGCGCCAGCGGCGGCCCGACCAGCAGGAGCAGCCAGGCGTTCACGAACACCAGCAGCGCGCAAAGGCCGATCACCGCCTGGGCGAAATGATTCTGTTTCGGCCAGAGTGCGGCGAGCCGGATCGACTGCCGCAAGCTGCCGGTCAACGTCAGCGCATGGAAGCAGGCCGAAACCCAGGCCAGCGGGATCACCGCCACGGCCGCCAGTCCTACGAGCCAGAGCCCGAGCGGCTGCCAGACCAGCTGCGCCCGCACGGCCGCCCAGGCCCCCGCGCCTTCGAAGTCACGGCCCAGCGCCTGCCGGTAGAGGGCGCGCGCGTAGAGCGTGCGCAGGCAGCGGCTCGCCAGCCAGAGCAGCGCGACCAGCGCCGACGCCGGGCCGATCGGCACGCGAGTCGGGCCGTGCAGCGCGAACTCGGTCGCAAAGTGGGCCGCGGCGAACGCGAAGGGAGCGCCGCCGGCAATCAGCAGGTGAGCCCTCGGAGGCAGCGCCAGCTGCAGCTCGATCGCCCGCTCGACGAGCGCCGGGGCCGACCGTGCCCGGCCGGGCCTCACGGTTCGACCTCGGCAGGCACCGCCGGCGGTTCGGAGGCGGGGGCGCGGGCGACCAGCGCGATCGCCTGCCCGCACAGATAGAAGAACAGCCAGGCCGAGAGCAGGCCCGCCGTCCAGCCGGCCACGCGCCCCGCACCCGCTCCCAACCGCCGGGCCGAACGCCACCAGCGGTGTCGCCGACCGCGTTCTGCAAGCTCCTGCGACGGCCGCTCGAGACAGCGCCTGCAGAGCAACCGCCCGGAGTGTTCGACGACGCACTCGCGGCAATAGTCGAGGCCGCAGGACGGGCAGCGCGCGGCCGCCTCCCGCTCGGCATGCAGCTCGCAGCGCGCCCGCGCGACGGCCGGGCGCGAGTTCATTCAGCGCTCGGGCGCGACCGGATCCGCCAGCGCGCCGCCAGCAGCAGCGACGTCAGCACCGTCAGGATCAGGCCCAGCGGCTGCCGCATCCGGCCGGGCAGGCTCGCCGGGGCAAACGGGCTGGGAGACGGCGTGCCGCCGACCATGCCGATGATCGTCGCCACGTAGAACCCGATCATGCAGACCAGACTGACGGTCACCAGCACCATCAGCGTCCAGCGGCGCAGCCTCGGCTCAGCACCCGCAGACAGGGCACCGATTGCCGCGATGATCTGCGCCAGCACGAGAACGGCCGCGGCGGTCCCGATCGGCGCATCCGGTGCGACCATCATCGCGCCCCAGACCAGCAGGCCGGCGCCGAGCAGCGCGACCAGGGCCCGCTGCCAGCGACCGGAGGTGGCGCTCCCGGCCGTGGCGGTCCCGGCGGCCCGTCTCGCTCCAGCGGCTGAGGGCGGCACCCCGGGCCCTGCCGGCAGGGGTGCGAGTACGTCCTCGGGCTCCGCGAGCACCGGCACGACCTCGCCGAGCCGGGCGCGCGCTTCGGCCGGCGACAACTCGCCCTGTCGTCCGCTGACCGCCCGCTCCAGCCGCTCGAGGGCGCGCCGCGCGGGACGCTGGCGCCGCCAGGCGGGAACCTCGAGCCAGTCGAGCGGCGTGCGCAGATAGACGCGACAGCTCGGTCCGCGAAGGAGATGCACAGCGAGCGGGATCAAGGCCAATACTGCAAACGTCGCCCAGACGATCCGCGGCGCGCCGTCGGAGGCGATCGCCAGCAGCGTGAGCAGCGCGATCGTCACCGCGCCGCCCGCCGCCCAGGCCGCGTACGACGAAGTGCGCTGCATCGCCGAGGCCTGGATGTCGTCGAACTCGACGCGCCGGTAGACCTCCCGGTAGCCGTTGCGCTGGACGAGCACGAGGTGGTCGTCGCCCGCCAGTACCCGGTAGCGGGAGATGAGACCGCCGGAAGAGCCGGGCAGTCTCACCAGCGGCGCCGACTCGCGATTCGCGCTCACTGGACGGGCCCCACGATCGTTACGTAGAGGATCAGGCCGAAGACTCCGATCCAGCCGAGCAGCTGGAGCGAAGCCAGCACGATTGCCACCACGAAGCGGAAACGCGACCGTCGCTGCAGGGCCAGGGGCGCCTTCCAGTACCGGATCGCGATGAAGATCGCCGCCGGCGCCGTGACGATGCTGAAGTAGAAGATCAGCATCGGGTAGACGGCGAGGGCGAGGGCGAGGCTGTCCCACAGCGTCCGCTCGCGCACGAACCGGTCCTCGCGCGCGTCGCCCGCCCGGCGGGCGGCGCAGCTCGGGCAGACGTGCCGCCCCGCGATCTCCAGGTCACACAGCGCGCACAGGTAGCGCCCGCAGTCGGCGCACGGCACGGCAGCTCGCCGGCTGGCGTGAAAGAAACAGGTGGCGTCACCGGGCGCCGCCAGAGCGGCCGGCGCCGCAGCGGCCGCGCGGAAGGCGGCCGGGAACAGGCGCACCCGCAGCGGAGTGCGACAGTCGGCGCAGGCCTCGAACGTCGGCGCGCCGAGCACCTCGGGCGAGAGTGGTGCCCGGCAGGCCGGACAGCCGATCATCCCGTCCGCACCACCCGCGTGTCGCAGAGATGATCGTGCAGCGCCCGCTTCTCCTCGTCGAACGCCGCGATGATGTAGCCGATCCCGATCGTCATCCCGGTCAGCAGGTCGGCGAAGAATCGCCCGGTGGCGCGTCCCCACGTCAGGGGCGAGCCGTCCGACCGCACGATCCGCAGCCGGCAGGCCATCTTGCCGGGCGTCGCGGCGTGGCGCGCGACGAAGTAGATGTTGTAGCCGGCGAGAATCCCCATCTGAAGGAGGAACATGCCGCAGAACATCACGAAAAAGGCGGGGCCCGGCGGCTCGGTCGGGTTCATCTCTCCGAGACTCGACAGGAACCCGAACTGGATCGCAAAGTTGGCCGCGCCGAGGATGATGCCGTCGATCATCCGTGCCCCGAAGCGGATCCAGAAGCCGCCGAAGTCCCAGTGGCGGATCGTCGATTCACTGCCGCGCAGTCGCTGCAGGAAGACGGGCTTGCAGTCGGCGCAGACTCTGTCGTCGCCGAACACCAGCAGATCGGCTTCGTCGAAGCTGCGCCCGCAGAGGGAGCAGGCCGGCATCGACGGGGCGCCTTCGCCGGCTGCCGCGGCCGGCGGAGCGGCGAGCGCCGCGGCGAGCGTGTCGGCCACGGACGCATAGTCCTGCCACGTCGCGCCAGCGTCCAAGGAGACGCGGTCACCCGGCGCCAGAGCGCCAGACGCAGCGAGTCCCGCCAGTTCGGCGCCGGTAATCGGGCCGAGCACCTGGCCGGACGTCTCGTAGTGCCACGCGGCGCGTGCGAGGTCTCTGACCATTTTCGTCCGTAAGTCGGAGGTTTCTATCGCGCCTGCGCGCGCTTGGCAACCCCGGCCCGCTCGCCGGCGGCCGCTCCACCGGCGGACGTACGTCCGCTTGCCGATAGGATCCGGCCGTGTCGAACCGCCGCCTCACCGCTCTGGCCTGGGCCGTCCTGGGCTGGAACCTGTTGGTCATTTTGTGGGGCGCGGTGGTGCGCGCGACCGGCTCGGGGGCCGGCTGCGGCAGTCACTGGCCCCTCTGCGACGGACAGCTGATCCCGGCTGCCGACTCGGCGGCGCAGGCGATCGAGTACGCCCATCGAGTGACCAGCGGGATCGCCCTGCTGGCTGTGCTGGCGCTCGCTTTCGCCGCCTTCCGTGCCCGCCCGGGCGGGGATCCGATGCGCCAGGCCGCCGGCTGGGCGACCTTGTTCATCCTGCTCGAAGCGCTGCTCGGCGCCGGGCTGGTGCTGTTCGAGCTGGTCGCCGACAACGCCTCGCTGGCGCGTGCCTGGGCGATGGCGGCCCACCTGGTCAACACCTTCCTCCTGCTGGCCGCGCTCACCCTCTGCGTCCACACGGCGGCCGGCGGCGCCTGGCCCCGGAGCGCCCGCTCCCCCCGTTTCGCGCGCGGCTGGCTGGCGACTCTCGGCCTGCTCGCCCTGGCGGGGGCTTCCGGTGCGGTGGCGGCGCTCGGCGACACGCTCTTTCCGGCCCGTGACCTGGCGCACGCGCTCGAGCAGGAGTTCGGCGCCGGCGCGCACCTGCTGCTGCGCCTGCGGCTGGCGCACCCGGTCCTGGCGGCGGCCGCCGCCGGGGTCGTGCTGCTGGCAGGCTGGAGGCTGGCTCTCGACGGCGGCCGCGGCGCGCCGGCGGCGCGGGCCGCCGCGGCGCTCGCCCTGCTGCAGGTCGTCGTCGGCGTGGTCAACGTCGCGCTGCTGGCGCCGATCGCGCTGCAGTTGCTGCACCTGCTGCTCGCCGACCTGCTCTGGATCGCCGTCGTCTTCGCCGGCGCAGCAAGGCTCCAGCCACCCCCTGCCTGACTGCGATCGCCGCCGACCTTTACGGGGCGGTGGACCGCTCGCCCGCCCGGGAGGAGTCGACGGACTCGCTGGCCCGCTGCGTGTCGTGGATGCGACCGAGGACTTCGGGCAGGTCGATACCGGCCTGCTTGGCCAGCTCGTGGACCGGCGGCAGCGAGGAGATCAGCCCGCGCAGAAAGCCGGCAGTCGACCCGGTCTCGCTCCCCTGGCCGCTGTCCCAGACGGTGATCTTGTCGATCTTGAGGTTCTGCACCGCCTTGACCTGTTCGGCCACCAGCTCGGGGAGCTTCTCGATGATGAGCAGGGCAGGGGCGAGGTCCTTGCGCTCGCCGCAGACCTTGAGCAGGTTCTCGTAGCCGGACGCCTTGGCCTCCAGCACCTTGCGCACACCCTCGGCTTCGGCGAGGTAGCGCGCCAGCACGGCGTCGGCCTCGCCCTTGGCGATCCGGCGCACCCGCTCGGCTTCGGCCTCGGCGTCGACCTCGACCTTCTTGCGCTCGATCATCTGCTGCGCCAGCTCGGTCTTCTCGAGGCGCGCCAGTTCCTGCTCCTTCTCGGCCATCAGCACGTCGCGGGTGGCGTTTGCGAGCGCCACGTCGCCGCGCCGCTTGGCGTCGGCCTGGCGCTCGGCGAGCGTCGCCTGGTACTCGACGATCTTCGCCTTCGCCTCGTTCTCGCCGCGCACCGCCTCGGCTTCGAGCGTCGCGACCTTGACGCGCTGGTCCATTTCGGCGCTCTTCTTGCCCTGCACGGCGAGCGCCTGCTGGGCGGCGATGGCGATCTGCTTCTCGCGCTCGGCGTCGGCCTCGCCGGCAACGCCCTCCGCCTCCAGCTTGGCGGTGCGAATGCGCTGCTCCCGCTCGGCGGCCTTCTGGCCGATCGACGACTGCGCGATCTGGTCAGCGACCTGCACGTCCATGTCGCGCTTGGCCGTCGCCTGGCCGATCGAGCCCGAGCGGTCGGCCTCGGCGACCTCGACCTTGGCCTGGTTGATCGCCTCGGAGGCGGCCCGCCGGCCGAGCGCCTCGATGTAGCCCGACTCGTCGGTGATGTCGCGGATGTTGACGTTGATCAGCTCGAGGCCGATCTTGTTGATCTCGAGCGACACGTTCTTGTTGACCAGGTCGAGAAACTTCTCGCGGTCCTGGTTGATCTCCTCGATCGACAGGGTGGCGATCACGAGACGCATCTGGCCGAGGATGATGTCGCGCGCCTGCGCGGCGATCGCCTGCTCGGAGAGCCCGAGCAGACGCTCGGCGGCGTTGTTCATGATGTCGGGCGCGGTCGAGATGCCGATGGTGAACGTCGACGGCACGTTGACCCGGATGTTCTTCTTCGACAGCGCGTTCGCCAGCTCGATCTCGATCGTCATCGGCTCGAGATTGAGATACGCGTAGCTCTGCAGCAGCGGCACGACGAAGGTGCCGCCGCCGTGCATGCACTTGGCGGCGCGCTGGCCGGCGACCTTGCCGTAGACGACCAGGATGCGGTTCGACGGGCAGCGCCGATACTGGCGCACCAGCATGGTGACCAGGAAGAGGAAGAGGAGTACGGGGACGCCGATGACGGCGATCGAGCTGAATCCGAACGGCATGTTTCTTCTCCTTGCTGCCTGGCTGTGACGGTCAGTCGGCCGCGTCGACGATCAGGGTTTCGTCATCGGCGCGCACGGCGACCACGCGCACGTTGCTGAACGGCTCGAAGCGGGGCCCGGCGCTCTGCGCGGCGAGGATCTTGCGGCGCCCGGAGACGGTGATCTCCACCTGCCCGGCGCCGGCACCCTTCTCGGGAACGGTCAGGTAGACGCGTCCCACCCGCCCCACCGCGGTGTCGAGTTCGTAGCCGACGTCGCGGTTGAGCCTGCGCACGCCCCACATCATCGCCGACGCGAGCACCATCATGAGGAGGCCGAACGAGGTTGCCGCGGCCGAACTGGCGAGGCGGCCGAGCCCCCAGTCGAGCCGGCAGGCGAGACCCATCCAGCCGGCACCCATGAAGAAGGCGAGGATCGAGAGGACCGAGAAGAACGCGAACGAGGCGTCGCTGTCGGTGCCGACGTCGGCGTCGAAGTCACCGCCGTCCCCGCCGTCCCCCGCGAACAGGGCCAGCCCGAGCCGGAGCAGGAAGAAGACCGTCGCGGCGATCGCCATGACGGCGTACGCCACCGCGTCCACCCCGCGCTCGAGCAGCCCCTGGAAGTCGAACAGCAGATCCCACATCTTCACGCGCCTCCGGCAAGTCGGCCCTTCCCAGAGCGGACCTCCGCCCGAACCGTACCGCGCATCCTGTCGTCACGGAGCCGACCGCCCCAAGCTATGACGTGCGCCCCCACCGGTCAAGGCGCCGGCGCCTTCACGGGGCGCACGCTGCGCGCCGGTGTCCCGGGTCAGGCGCCGGGACGGCGCTCGGGCGCTGGCCGCAGCTCGGCCAGCAGTTCCGGTCGGCGATCGAGAATCCGCAGCAGCTGCACGAGGCTGCGCGGCGGCTCGGTCTCACCGCGCTCGTAGCGCGAAAAGGCATTGACGCCGCCACCGAACAGCTCGGCGGCTTCGGCCTGGGTCAGCTTCAACCGCCGGCGGATGGCACGCAGGTCGGGCAGCGAAGCGCGGTTCGTCTCCCGCACCAGTTGATCCAGCGCCTCCGCGTATCGGGCATTGCTGGCGTCCTCGAGCACGCCCTCGCCGCACTTCGGGCAGAAGGACCCGGACAGCTCGCGTACGGTGACCGACCGGCCCTTGTAGCTCAGCGGCAGGTTCCGCACGGCCCGCCGCATCGCCTTCCACCCGCATGCCGGACACTGCATGGCTCACCTCCGCTTGAACTGAATCACCGGCGGGCGCCCGTCGTCGAACCCGGTCACCTTCACGTAGGCCGCACCGGCAGGGGTGGGGACGACATACACGTCCTGCCAGATCGTATGGTCGTAGAGCGTCGTCATCGACTTGTAGAAGCAACCTCGAGGCATCGTGCAGACCAGCTCGATCATGACCGAGACACTCAAGCCCATCTCGGCGCCGCCTCGCAGAGCGGTCGCCGTGAACGCCCGTCGGCCCTCCCGCCGCACACCGGCCTGGATCTGCGCCAGCAGATAGTGGGGCCGCTTCTTTTCCACGCAGAGAATAACCTACTTGGTTAGTCTTGTCGAGGCGCCGACAGAGCCGGCCGTACCCACAGTTCGGTTCCCGACATGATTGAATCCTACTTCTCAGCACCATGGCGGCGCAGAGGATGACCAGGCAGAAGGATCCACAGCTCCCCGCAGGCCGGGACGCCGACCGCGTCCGGCGCGTTGCCGAGTCCTACGACGGCCAGAGCGACGACGACGCGATCGCCGAGCATGAAGTCGCGCTCGGCACACCGCGCGAGACACTGATCGAAGTCCCCGTCGCCCTCCTACCGACCGTGCGCGAACTGATCGCCGAGTACGAGCGGGACCACCCCGACGCGTAGTAGCGCCGCCCGGTCACGCCGGACGCTCGGCCCTCGCCCGTTCCAGGTTGAGCGCCAGCAGGCGCTCGAGGATCTGCTCGTCGGTGAGATCGGCCGGCCAGCCGTAGGCGGCGAACACCGCTTCGTCGAGCTTGCGGTGCGCGTTGTCGAGCCAGGCGGGGCGCTCGTTGTACAGATTGGTCAGTGTCCGCTTGGCGAGCTTCGCCGCGCACTCGGCATCCCGGGGCACGATCCGCGGCCACCGCACGGTGCCGATCCCCTTCGCGTTCGGCTCGTGCACGAACCGCTTCCACGGCCCGTCCACCGAACCGGGGAACTCGAGTACCTCGTCCTGCGTCCACTCCGGCGGATTCAGCCACGCCCGCCGCGACTGATCCAGCTCCCGCGCCGCCTCCCCGATCGCCGCCTCCTGAGAAGCGTTCATCGAAGGAAACGGAAACGTCTCGAAACAGGTCGTCGGCGTGTACCGAAACCCGCTCTCCTTCTCCCGCAACTGCGTCCCCTGCGCGAGTGCCCAGGACTCGTGCAGTCGGGAATGCAGAACACCGAGGAGGGAATCCGCCTCGCCGACGAAAATGAAGGTTGCGCTATCCGGCAGCGTTGGGCACGAAAGCCACGAGAATAGTCTGTGCTTCGTCACACGCGCCGTCGCCAGGAGCCGCATTTGGGCCGCCCCAACAGTGCGCATGTCCTCGCGGGCGCGTTCGTGCAGCCACCACTTCCCGATGGTCGAGCGGGACTTTGCTCGGGCTACCTTGACCACTTCCGAGATGTATTCGAAAGGCCCCTGATAGAGCGCCGCCTCTTGCTCCGGCGTGCCCACCCCGAAGTCCACGATCCACAACTCTCGTGGTCGACGCGTCAAGTCGATTCCGTTCGCCCAGGGAATCAGAACGTCCGAGTTCGGGCGACCGTGCGGATTCGGTATCCCCAAGAAATCCTTCGCCTTGTCGAAAGGCAGCTCGAATGGGCCACCTTTCGTGTCTCCCATGAAACTCTTGCCTTGGTTCTCGGAGAGCGCTCGAGCAGACACCGTCGCGACGCCAGTCGTCAGGTCGGCATGAATGGTTTCTACTGACGCGCCGTCCACAGTGCGCCCCGACTCAACTCCGGCGTCGAAACCCACCATCGAGACATGCACCGCTGCACCGTCAAGTATCCAGTCGCGGTCGCTGACGGCCCAGAAGATGTCGCCGGATTCCTTGATGCGCTCGAGCACCTTGCGATTGGCGCCACCGCGGATGCCCTGAGTAGCCAGCAGGCCCACCCGGGAGCTTTTTCCCTCTATGAGTGCTTTTCTGGACCTGTCGAACCAGTAGCAGCATAGGTCGGCCTCGCGCGGCACGGCGTCGTCGTAGACAGCGAACAGGCGATCGACGTACTCGTCTCCCAACTCGCGGCGAAGCATCTTTCCCCCCAGGAACGGGGGGTTGCCGACGATGTAGTCGACGGGGGGCCAGGTGGGTTCTTTGGGGTGGTCGGGGTCGGTCAGGTCGAGGATGGCGTCTTTGCACTCGATGTTCGACATCGCCTGCAGGACCGGCTCTTTCCAGGTCGTCGTGCCGTGCTGGCGGAGCCACTGGAGGTAGCCGATCCAGACGGTCATCTGGGCCAGCTCGTGGGCGTAGGCGTTGATCTCGATGCCGTAGAGCTGCCACGGGCCCACGCCGACGCGCAGCGGTGTCTGCAGGCCGCGATCGAGCATGAAGTCGTAGACCTCGCTCTCGAGCCCCTTGAGCTTGCGCAGCGTCACGTAGAGGAAGTTCCCCGAACCACAGGCCGGATCGAGTACCCGGACCTTCTCCAGCCGGTCCAGAAAGCGCAGCGCGAACATCTCCGCCTCGACCCGGGCCTTCTTGAGCGCGGCCCCGCCGAGCGGCTGCTTCGGCGGCGGGCCCTCCGTCTTGCGGCCGGTCGTCAGCAGGCGGTCGATCAGCGCTGCGGCCTGCGCCCACTCGCGGCGCAGCGGGGCCATCAGCACCGGCTCGACCAGCGTCTCGATGTCCTCGCGGCTCGTGTAATGGGCGCCCAGCTGCGCCCGGTTGCTCGGATCGAGGCCACGCTCGA
>CAZUAT010000008.1:0-61042 GCA_964618415.1 uncultured Thermoanaerobaculia bacterium | reverse complement strand
GCGCCCGAGCCGGCGCCAGGTCGCTCGCGGCAGCGCGCGCACCGCGGAGTGCCGGGCGCGGAAACGGTCGAGGCGCCGCCGTGTCCGCAGCGGTTCGACCGCCAGGCCGACGAGCGCACCGACGAGCGAGGTGGAGCGGTCGTCGACATCGGCGCCGTCGAGGCCCGGCAGTTGATCGGCAACCGATCCGAGTTCGCGGCGCAGCGTGGCGTCGAGGTCGGCGCCAATGCGCTGCGCCTCCTCGAGCGAGACCTGGTCGCCGGCTGCGGTGCGCGGGATCTGGGCATAGAGGAATCGGCCGAGGATGCCCGACAGGGCGACGGCGACCATCGACCAGAACGAGATGGCGATCAGGCCGCCGACCTTGCCCGCTGAGTGCAGAAAGATCAACAGCGGGCCGGTCACTCCGCACCAGATGTGGAAGTCGAGCCACAGGGCGAGCCGACCGGCCCGCCGCAGCCACGGAATACGCTTGCGGACCGAGTAGGAAAGCATGGCCAGCATGAGCGCTGCGCCACCGATCCCGTACAGGCGACCGATCTCGCCGCCCGGCTTGAGCTGCCAGTGCAGCGGATGGCGCGGCCGATCGATCAGCTCCAAGGCGTAGTAGTCGCGCCCCCAAAGCCAGAGGGCCCCCACGGCAGCGAGGCTGCCCAGATGGAGCGTCCACAGCACGGCTTTGCGCAGCATGCCGTTCCCCCGCCGCCGGCGGCATGATCGGCCCTCCGACGGTCGGAGGGCCGGGTTCTTCCGCATTGGACAGGTTGCAGGGCGGTCCGGAACAGCGGCGGCGGCCTAGAATCGGGGGGTGCACGACAACCGCCCCGCCACCAACCGCCTCGCCGGGGAGAGTTCTCCCTACCTGCTGCAGCACGCCGGCAATCCGGTCGACTGGTTCCCCTGGGGTGAGGAGGCGCTCGAGCGGGCACGCCGCGAGGACCGGCCGATCTTCCTGTCGGTCGGCTACTCGACCTGTTACTGGTGTCACGTGATGGAGCGCGAGTCGTTCACCGACCCGCAGATCGCCGCCTTCATGAACCGCGAGTTCGTCAACATCAAGGTCGATCGCGAGGAGCGGCCGGACCTCGACGAGATCTACATGCTCGCCACGCAGCTGCTGACCGGCCAGGGCGGCTGGCCGAACTCGCTCTTCCTCACGCCGCAGCTGCGGCCTTACTTCGCCGGCACTTACTTTCCGCCCGAGGAGCGGTGGGGTCGCCCGGGCTTTCGCCAGGTCCTCGCCTCGATGAGCCACGCCTGGCGGGAGCGTCGCGCCGATGTCGAGGAGCAGGCGGCCGAGCTTGCACGGGCGATCGAAGGCCACCTGGCCGGCGCCGCGCCGACCGTCGGCGGCGCGCCCGATCGGATCTCTGCCGAGTCGGCCGAGCGCAGCCTCGCCGCGCTGCGCCAGCGTTTCGACGCCACCCATGGCGGTTTCGGAACGGCGCCCAAGTTTCCGACCCCGGCCAATCTCTGGCTGCTCGCCGAGCTCGCTGACGAGCGTCCCGAGGCCGGCATGATGCTCGACGCGACCCTGGCGGCGATGGGCCGGGGCGGCATCTTCGATCAGCTGGCGGGCGGCTTCCACCGCTACGCCACCGACGCCGGGTGGAAGGTGCCGCACTTCGAGAAGATGCTCTACGACAACGGGCTGCTGCTCGAGGTTTACGCCGATCGCTATGCGCGGACGGGGGAGCCGGACCTCGCCCGCGTCGTGGCGGCCACGGCGGGCTTTCTGGAGCGCGAGCTGCGCGCGCCCGGCGGCGCGTTCTGGAGCGCCATCGACGCCGAGGTCGCGGGGCACGAGGGCGGGCACCACGTCTGGACACGGGCCGAGCTCGACGCGGTCCTCGGGCGGGAGGACGCCGACTTCCTGGCGCCGCTGCTGGGGTTCGGGGGCGAGCCGTTCTTCGAGGAGCAGTGGTACGTCCTCCACCTGCCGCTGCCGCTGGCCGGCGCAGCGCGCCTGCGCCACATGACGCGCGACGAGCTGCTGGCCCTGGTCGATCCACTGCTGGCGCGACTGGCGGCGGCGCGGGCCGAGCGACCGCGGCCGGCCACCGACGACAAGGTGCTGGCCGACTGGAACGGGACAGCGATCGCCGGGCTGGCGGCCGCGGGCGCAGCGCTCGGCAGCGCTCATCTCCTCGATCTGGCGCGCGGCGCCGCCACCGCCGTGCTGCGCGACCTGCGCACCGCGGACGGCACGCTGCTGCACGCCTGGCGCGGCGGGAGCGGCCGCGTGCGGGCGTTCCTGGCCGACTACGCCTTCCTCGTGCGTGGACTGCTGCGTCTCCACGCGACGACTGACGAGCCGCGCTGGCTCGACGCCGCGATCGAACTGGCGACCGAGCAGCAGCGACGGCTCGCAGCCCCCGGTGGCGGCTGGTACAACGCCGAGCCGGCGCCCGATCTGCTCGCCCGCGGGCAGGAGGTGTTCGACGGCGCACTGCCGGCGGCCAATCCGGTGGCGATGCTCAACGCCCTCGCGCTGCACGCTGCGACCGGGGATCCGGCCTGGCGGTCGATCGCCGAGCGGGCGGTGCGCGGCTTCGTGCCGATCGCGCAGGCTCACCCCGAGGCCGCCCGTACGCTCACGCTGGCACTGCGCCGACTCGCCGGCGGGCGAGCCTCTGCAAGCGCCGGCCCGGAGGCGGCGGAGGCGCAGCCGGCTGCGAGCGAGGCCGACGGAGCTTCGGGCGCCGGCATCGCGCGGCTGGTGGGCCGGATCGATGCGCCCGCACCGGACGGGACGCGGGCGGTCGAGGTCCAGATCGAAGTCGCGGACGGCTGGCACCTGGCCGCCGAGCCGCAGCCACCGACTCTCCACAGCGGCGGCGCCGAGATCTCGATCGAACTGCCGGATCCCGAGCTGTTTGCCGATCAACCGCCCGGGGTGGTGGTGCGGGGCTGGACGGGATCCGTCACCGCGCACGGTCGCCTGCCCGCCGGCGCGCCGACCGAGCTCGAGCTGATCTTCTCCGCTTGCGGGGCGGGCGCCTGTCACCCGCCGGCACGGCGGGCCGTGTCGCTGCAGTGAAGCGTCTGCGCGCCGTCTGGCGCCTGCTGCTCGCCGCTCCGGTCACGCTGATCGCCTGGCTGGCGGCGCTGGCCGCCACGCTCCTGCTGGCACCCTGGCCGCGCCGGCGGTCGCGGGTGCGGGGCGCCATCTTCCGGGGGTGGAGCCGCGCGCTGGTGCGCATCTTCGGCGTGCGCATCGCGCGCGAGGGAACGCCGCCGCAGGCGCCGTTCGTGCTGGTCTCCAATCACGTGTCGTACTTCGACATCCTGACGCTCGGTACCGCATTGCCGTGCGTCTTCGTCGCCAAGGCCGAGATCGACCGCTGGCCACTGTTCGGCGCCCTGTGCCGGTCGGTCGAGACGATCTTCGTCGACCGCACGTCGAAGCGGCAACTGCCGCAGGTGATCGCCCGCATCGACGAGACGCTGGCGGCGCATCAGGGGGTGGTGATCTTTCCGGAGGGCGGCTCGGGGGCCGGCGACCGCCTGCTGCCGTTCCGCTCGCCGCTGCTCGAGCTGCCGGTGAGAATGGGTCACCCGGTGCACTGGGCGGCGCTCTCCTACCGCGCGCCGGCCGGCGCGCCGCCGACTCACCTGAGCGTGACCTGGTGGGGCGAAATGTCGCTGGTTCCCCACCTGTGGCAGGCGCTGCAGCTGACCCACATCGAGGCGCGGCTCACTTTCGGCCCCGAGCCGCGCTCGGCGCCGGACCGCAAGCAGCTGGCTGCCGAGCTGTGGCAGGCCGTCGAGCAGGTGTTCGAACCGATGGCGGACCCGGCCGAGATCGAGCGGCTCGAGACCCTGCGTCACTCGGATCCGGATCTCGTGCCGCCGATCTTGCGCCCGCGTCGACGCTCCGGCTCGTCAGGGGTCTGAGAGGCTCCAGGCCGACAGGTCGCCGGTCTCGAAGCCGTCGACGAACGGCGAACAGGAGTCGAAGAACTCGACGCCGGCCATCCCCTGCGCCAGGCCGAGCACGCCCGGGCCGCTGAACGTCGCTCGGGCGTAGTCGAGGGCCGGAGAGGCAAGCACGAGCGTCGGCTGCGTCGGATCGACGGTCTCCCAGACCTGGTGTTCTCGCGTCGTTGCGCCGCCGTTGAGGGACAAGTGCAGGCGGGAGCCGTGCCAGGCGCCGTCGATGGCGCCCGCAGACGGGGTCGCGAACGAGCCTGTGAGAACCGGGCCGCCAGGGCTGAAAGCACGGAAGAGCTGCGACTGCTCGTTGGTGGCGCGCATCAGCAGACCGCTCCCGGCCGCCACGAATCCCCACGACGACCCGAAGCCCGGCTGCTCGAACAGCAGCTGCGGGGTGAACGGATCGGAGAAGTCGAGGCCGACCAACGGCCGGTCGGGGACGCGTTCGAGGCCAAACAGATAGGGGCCGATCAGGTCGATCGAGTCCAGCTGACGGTCATCCCAGACTGCGAGCGGCGCGGGTGCCGTGGGCGTGCTCAGGTCGAAGATCCTCAGCGCATCGTCCCAGGCGTAGAGCCGTCGACCGCTGAGCCGGACCGCGGGCTGAAACTCGTCGAGTTCGAGAGAGTCGCCCCAGGCGGGGGAGAGCGGACTGCGCGCGTCCAGGATGCGGACTCCACCCGGGCTGCCGGCGACGAGATATCCGACGCCTTGCACGGCCGAGACGCCGGAGAACCACTCATCCTCCGGCGCGGGGAGACTCGTCACCAGAGTCGGACCTGCTGGGGTACCGAGATCGTAGACCCGCACCTGATCGTCCCAGACTCCGATGGCGTAGCCGTCGTGCACGAAGCCGCCCACCGCCTGGTCGGGCGTTTCGTAGCGCGCCAGCCGGTGGCTGCCCGACGGCGGTGACACGTCGTGGACGTCGAGGCCACCGTAGAAATCGGCGACGAACAGGTGGTTGGCCGTCGAAGCGAGCGCCGTTCCCCAGTCCACGTCGAACTGACCGACCAGGGTCGGAGAGGCCGGGTTCGGCAGGTTGAAGATGTCGCCGGGTCCCGGTGAATACGACACGTACGCCCGACCGCCGGACATCGAGACCGCGGTTGGCGTGCGGTTGCCGTCGACGATCGAACTGCGCACGATCGGCAGGTCCGGGTTGACGAGGTTGTAGAACCGGACCGTGCCACAGTCATGGCGCGGGTCGCAGCGCCGCCAGGTCGCCAGTCGCTGCCCGTTGCCCGAGACCGCGATGCCGGCGCCGCCGGGGGCGACGGTGGCGACGTGCTTGGGAGCGAGCGGATCGCTGATGTCGAGTACCGTGACCCCGGTGCCGTGGACGGCGTACAGGCGTTCGCCGTAGGTCACGAGGTCGGAGGCGAGGAGTGGATAGACGCCAGCGAGCGACGGTGCCTCCGGATCGCCGAGATCGATGACCGCCAGCCCTCCCGGCCAGGGGGCGAGGTAGGCGGCCGAGTCCGTGAGTGCCAGCTCGGGCCAGGCGGGCGAAGGGAAGGCCATGCTGCCGAGCACGACCGGGCGGTCCGGATCGGTGAGGTCGACGGTGAACAGACCGTCCGGTCCTGCAGCGACGGCGAGCAACCCGACCTGTCCGATGCCGGTCACGAACGTCCCGACGTCGGCATAGCCGCGCGGCTGCGGTTCGGCAGGGTCGCCGACGTCGACGATCTCGACGGCGCCACCGGTGGCCAGCACCAGGCGCGTCCCGGCGCGGGCCAGGCCGGTGGCGGGGCCGCGCTGGTCGCCGCCGATCCGTTCGGGCGTGCACGTCTGCGGCGCGGCGGCCGCGGGCAGTGAGCAGCAGGTGACGACGAGCACGCAGGCGGGGACGAAGGTGCGCATGGCAGCCTCCCTCTGAAGTCGAGTCTCAGTGTGCGCCCGTCGTCCGACCACGACGCCGCCCGCCGGGGTGGGCAGGCGGCGCCGGGGAGTGGGTCGCAGCGCCGTGAGCCTCAGTCGCGCAGCGGGCCGTCCTCCTCCTCTGCCGCCGCCGGCCGGTAGCCGTCCAGCCGGGCGGCGCGGTCGATGAGGCGGGACAGCTCGTCGATCGAGGCGTCGCCCCGGAAGTCGCTTCGCAGCCGGCGCGCCTCGGCGGCCAGGTCGTCCCAGGTGGTCGAGCGGCTCTCGCGGGTCCCCTTGAGCTGCTCGGCGAACCGGGCGGCCAGGGCCGCCAGGCGCAGGTCGCGGGTCGCGCGATCGAACGACCGGCCGACGTCGGCGACCGAGAGCTCTTGGGAGGCCTCGACCACGCGCCCGCCGTCGACGCTCTGCCAGCGCAGGCGCAGCGTCGCCAGCCGATCGCCGGCGCGGGCGTCCTCGGCGAGCCGCACCTCGTAGACCGCGGTTGCCGACTGACCCGCGCCGACTTCGCCGGCATCGATCCGGTCGTTGCGGAAGTCGCGGTCGGCCACGTCGCGGTTCTCGTAGCCGAGCAGTCGCCAGGCCTCGACGGCACCGCGGTCGAATTCGACCTGGACCTTGGCGTCCTTGGCCACCGTCTGCAGGGTGCCGGTCAGGTTCTCGACGAAGACGCGGCGCGCTTCGTCGAGCTGGTCGACGTAGTGGTACGAGCCGTCGCCCTTGTTGGCCAGCTGCTCCATCAGGGCGTCGTTGTAGTTGCCCATGCCGAAACCGACGGCAGTCAGCTCGATGCCGCGCCGCGCCTCGCGCCCGATTCGCTCCAGAATCGACTCCGGACCGGTGGCGCCGACGTTGGCGACGCCGTCCGAGCAGAGGATGATGCGGTTGATCGAGCCCTCGCGCCAGGCCTCGGCCGCCAGGTCGTAGGCCAGCCGCAGCCCCTCCTCGGCGTTGGTCGAGCCCTCGGGTTCGAGCCGCGCGATGGCGGCGCGGATCGCCGCGTGGTCGCCGGTATGGGGCAGGAGGACGCGGCCCCGGCTGCCGTAGACGACGAGTGCCACGCGGTCGCCACGGTCGAGTTCGTCGAGCAGCAGGCCGAGCGCCCGCTTGACGAGGCCGAGGCGGTTTTCGCGGTTCATCGAGCCCGAGACGTCGACGACGAAGGTGAGATTGGCGCTCTTGCGCGCCGCAGCGTCGACCTCCCGCGCTTTGACCGCAAGACGCAGCAGGTGCAGGCGGCTGTGGGCGCGGGCGAACGGCGAGGGCGCGCCCTCGGCAGTGAGCGTGAACTCGCCGCGCCGCGGTGCCGGATCGTCGTAGCGCATCGCATTGACGATCTCCTCGACGCGAACAGCGGCCGGTGGCGGCAGCTGGCCGCGCTCCAGGTAAGAGCGCACCAGGGTGTAGCTGCCGGTGTCGACATCGAGCGCGAAGGTCGAGAGCGCGTCGGCGCGGGTGGCGACGAACGGATGCGTGCCGGCCTCGCGGAAGAACATGCCCGCCGGTCCCGGCTCCCGATCCGGCGCCGACTCATCAGCGCGGAAGTCGTCGCGCTCGCGCTCCGCGATGACGCCGGCGCCGACCTCGTGCCGGAGCCGTCCGGCAGATTCGGTGGGGGCCGCCGGTGCGACCGCGTCGGCGGAGGCACGCCGCTTCGGCTCCTCGACTCGTCGCTCCGCCATCTGGTGAACTTCGCTGCGAGAAGCTTCCATAGAAGGGGCCGTCAGGGCCACCGACGCTCCGTCGCGAGCGAGACCGCCGCCGGGTGCCGCCGCGACCGGCGGCGGCGGCGCCGGGAGAACGGCATCCCGGACCTCGTCGCGACCGACGGTGGAATCTTTCAGATAGCCCAGGGTGGCGAGAGTTTCCGGGCCGTCGGCGGCGACCGCCGGCGATTCGGCCACGCGGCGCTGGGCGAGGGGACCGGCGGGCGCTTCTACGGCCGAAGTCGGCTGCGCGGGTGCAGGAGCGGGGGTCGACGGCGACGCGAAGATGGCGACCTCCTCCACCTGGCGACGAGCAGCGGTGCCGGCTGCTTCTTGTCCATTCAATGCAGCTTTTTCGTTGCCGAGCGAGGCGGCCTCGGGCTGGGAGACCTGCCAGGCGACGGTGACGCCGACGACGCCGATGGCGAGCGTCGCGGCGAGGCGCAGCCACGCGGTCGAGCGACGTGCGGGGCGCGACGGACGGATCGGAGCCCCGGCGTCGGTTGGGGCATTGAGATGGTCGGGGATGTCGCGGCGGATCCGCTCGAGAAGGTCGGCCGGGGGCGGAGCGGTCGGCAGGTCGCGCAGCTCGGCTTCGAGCCGACGGCGCGCGTCACGGCTGGGGCGGTTCGGGGCGTTCATCGCGGGTTCTCCTGCAGCACCGCGGCGAGCACGCGCAGTGCCTTTGCCATCCGCTTGCGGACGGCCACGGGGGTGATACCGGACTCGAGGGCGATGTCGCGCACGGGGACTTCTCCCCAGTAGTGCGCCGACACCGCGTAGCGCAGATCGTCGGGCAGGGCGGCCACGGCGCGTCGCAGTCGGTGCGCGCGCTCGGCTTCGCCGGTCGTGGTCTCCGGATCGGGCGCCGGGTCGGCGGCGTTCTCCTCCTGGACCGGTTCGATCGGGACGACTCGGCGCGGGCGGCGGGCGATCTTCAGGTGCGTGGTGAACGCGATCCGAAACAGCCAGGTCGAGAACTGGGCGTCGCCGCGAAAGCGCGGCAGCGCCTGCCAGGCCTTGCGGTACGTCTCCTGCACCAGGTCGGCGGCGCGGTCCGGGTCACCAGTCAGGCGCAGGCAGGAGGCCCACAGGCGTTCGTAGGTGGCGGCGGCGAGCCGCTCGGCGGCTTCGTGGCTGCCGGCGCGGGCGGCGGCCACCAGCGAACTGTCGTCGCTGGCGGGGGAGAGCCCGCCGGGTGGCGGGTCCGTGCGGGGACTTCGCGGATCGGGCATCGGTCGGGGCCTCGCGAGAGGGATGGTCATGCCCCCTTGGACCCCTCACGCCGGCGCCAGGAAACCGGCCGGTCGCCCGGACCGCTCGAGGCGCCCGCCGCGGCGGCCGGTCAGCTGCCGCTGGCGGGGAGTGAGGCGGGCTGCGCCGGCGCGGCCTCGGCCGGCGCAGCTCCTTCGACCGGGGGGACTTCGATCTCGATACGGAACGGCAGCTCGGTCTCCGACAGCGTCCGCGCTTCGAGTCGCAGGTCGCCGGGCTTGTCGATCTGGCTGATCCACATGATCGCGCCGTCCTCCTCGGCGGCCCCGAGGTCGCCCTTGTCCGCGCCGGGTCGATAGACGACCAGGCGCGCCTGGTGCTCGGGCGAGGAGATCCGGATGCGCATCATGCGGTCGACCGGGGCTGCGAACAGCACGACACCCGGACGCGTTGCAGAGGTCTTGCCCTCGACGGTCACCTGGGTGGCTTCCGACCCGAGCAGCGCCCGGATCGGCTCACGTGGCGTCGACTTCTCGACCGTCGTCGTGGTGGCGGCGGTCGACGGCGTGGGCTCGTCCGCGGGTGCGGGCGCAGCGCCGATGGCGACGATCACGAGCAGGCAGAGCAGGGCGGCAGGAGACAGGCGCATGTTCACCTCGGAAGAGTCGATCCGGTGCAACGGTGGCGGCATTCTATCCAAGCCGGTGCTCCTCGCTGCGGCCCGCGGCCGGCCGGCAAGGCGGCCCGGCACGAAGCGTGCGAGAATTCCGGCGACGGGCGCGCCATTCATCGGCCCGCCAGCTGGAGGAAGCCGCAGTGGATTCGATCGAAACGCGCGAGCCGAGCTACTACGAGGTCGCGCTGACCAACCGTCAGGTGCTCGTGGCGTTCGTCGCGCTGCTGGTCTGTTTGCTCGCCGCCTTTCTGTCGGGCGTCTGGGTGGGGCAGGACGCCGGCGGCCGGCAGGCCGTGGCTCCACCGCCACCGCCGCCGGCCGGCGAGCCACTCGAACAGCTGACTTTCTTCAACGGCCGCGAGCCCGGCGAGCGGAGCACGGCACAGCCGGCCGTCCCGGCGGCCACAGCGGCCCCGGCGCAGCGAGAGACCGCCGAGCCGGAGCCCGATCCGGCGGCCGAGGCGATGCGCCGCACGCTGGAGGCGGAGATGGCCGCCAACCGCGAGCCCGAGGTGGCGGCGCCCGCGGCGGCTCCGGCGGCTGCAGCGATCGTCGCCGAGGCGGGGAGCCGCACCCGGCAGACGCCGGCGACAACGACCCCCGCGCCGACGGTCGAGACTGCCCGCCCGGCCGCATCGACCGCACCGATTGCCGCCGCCGGGACGTGGGTGCAGGTCTACTCTTCGACCAACGGCGAGCGCGCACGCGAGATCGTCGCGAGTCTGCGGCGGGCGAAGTTCCCGGTCGTGCTGGCGCAGCTGCCGCGCGACGGCGCGTCGCAGTACCGCGTCCGCGTCGGGCCGTACCCGGCGCGCGACCGCGCCGAGGCGGCAGCGGCACGACTGCGCCGCGAGCACCGTCTCGACACCTGGATCACGGACACTCCCTGAGGCGCGGCGCCCCGGTGACCGCACCGCCGGCGCTGCGCCGCCCGCTCGGCTGGGCCATCGGAGGCGGGGTGGCCTGGGGCCTGTGCCACGTGGCCGCGCCGCCGCCGGGGCTGGCCCTGGTGGCACTGGCGCCGCTGCTGCTGCTCTGCGGCGCGCGGCGGGCCGGGTGGCTCGGCTGGCTGCATGGCGCCGTCTCCTGGGCGGTGGCGATGCCGTGGATCGGGCCGACGGTCAGCGTCTTCGGCCAGTTGCCGGGTTGGCTCGGCGCCCTGGCGGTCGTGGCGCTGGCACTCTGGCTCGGGATCTGGGACGGGCTGTTCACGCGGCTCGGCGCGCATCTGTGGCGGCGCGGCGACGCGCTGTCGCTCGCCGCACTGCCGGCGCTCTACGTGACGCTCGAGTTCCTGCGCGGCAAGGTCGCGACCGGCTTCCCCTGGAACCTCGCCGCTTACGCCTGGATCGATCTGCCGGGCGCGCTGCCGCTGGCGGGCTGGATCGGAGCGTTTGGAGTCTCGGCGCTGGTCGTCGCCTGCTCGCTCGGCGCGGCACGCGCCGTGGTGCGACGCCGCCTCTCGACCTGGCTGTACACGCTCCTGCTGCCGTTCACGCTGCTCGCCGTCGCGGCACGCCTCGCCGCGCCGGCGGCGGGCGGCGGACCGGTCCGTTCGCTGGCGATCGTCCAGCCGGATGCGCCGAGTCGCCCCGTGTTCGACCCGCGCGCCAGCGAAGAAGACTATCGGCGCCTGCTGGCGCTCACCGACGAGGTGTGCGAACCCGGACGGCTGGTGATCTGGCCTGAGAGCGCCACCTGGCCGCGCGACTGGCCCGGGGATGCGCGCCTCGCCGCCGACATCGAGCGCCGCCTGGCTCGCGGCTGCTCGCTGCTGCTCAACACTCCGACCCAGGTCCACGAGCGCTGGCGCAACTCGGTGATGTTGCTGGCGCCCGGGCAGCGGCCCGCGCGAGCCGACAAGTTCCATCTGGTGCCGTTCGGGGAGTACTTCCCGTTCCGCAACCTCGTCCCGGGCGCGGGGACGTTGGCCCGGGCGGTGGGGGATTTCGAGCCGGCCGACGGGTTCGAGCTGATCGACTGGAACGGTGAACGGCTGGGGCCGGCGGTCTGCTACGAGATCGTCTTCCCGGGCGAAGTGGCGGCGCGCGTGCGGCGCGGCGCGACTCTGCTGGTGACGGTGACCAACGACTCCTGGTACGGCGACAGCGCGGCACCGCACCAGCATCTGCGGGCGGCCCGCTTCCGCGCCGCCGAGAACCGGCGCTGGCTGGCGCGGGCGGCCATCACGGGCATCTCCGCTCTGGTGCGACCCGACGGCTCGCTGGCGGGGCGCTTGGGTGTCGGCGAGCACGGCACCATCGTGTCGGGAGTCGTGGGACGGTCCGACCTGTCCCCGTACAGCCGCGCTCCGTGGCTGGTGCCGTCACTCGCCGCTCTGCTGGCGGCCGTGGCTTGGACGCTCAGTCGTAGGTGAGCGTCAGCCGGCGGTCGGCAAATTTCCAGCCACCGTCCTCGCGCACCAGGCGGGCACGGCCGCGGAACTTCTCGCCGTCGCCCTGCTTGCCGGTGATGTCGAGCGTCGCGCGATCGCCGTCGATCCGGCCGCCGAGGACCGTGACCTCGACCATCTCCCAGTCGCGCTGCATCTTCCAGCTCTCTTCGAACCAGGTCGATCCCTCGTCGGCGAACCTCTCACGCCGCACGTCGGCGGCGAGCAGCGACTTGAGCGCCGCGCGGTCGTCCTCGGCAGTCGCCTTGACGTAGGCGACCAGGGCCGCGCCAGGTTCGCCGCCGCCGGCCGGCAGGACCTCGCCGCGCAGGGGGCCATCGGAGAGGGGAAGCGACCAGACGAGGTCGAAGTCGAAGGTCTTGTCGAAGAACTCCTTCGGTTCGGCGAGCTTCCAGGAGCCGGCCGACTGACCGACCGTCGTTTCGGCGGCGGCGAACTCGCCGCTGCCCGAGGTGTTGAACGAGTCGAACGGCTCGGAGAGGAAGAAGTAGAGCCCGCGCTCGCTGCCGTCGGGGCCGACCAGGATCCGCACGTTGCCCGCCTTGGCGTCGCGCACGGCGCGGTCGAGGGCCGCCTCGGGGTCGAGCGCAGTCTCGGCGGCGGCGCAGTCGAGCGGCGCGCTGGCGAGATAGACGAGCGTCTGGACGCTCCCGGGTTCGTCGCCGGGAATCCGGTAGGCGCAGCCCTGCGAGACCTCCAGCCGGCTGTCGCCGATGCGGAAATGGCCCCTGACGGAATTCTCGCCGAGGGCGGGGGCGGCGGCGAGCAGCGCGAGAGCGAGTGCCCGGGTGGGACGGTACGAAGCAGAGCGCGACATGGGGAATCCTCCTGGGAGAACAGAACGATGGAACTCTGCGCCGGGTGTCAGTCGCCGGCCAGAGGGGATCAGCCGGCGCGGCGCGCGAAGTAGAGCGTGCGGGTTCCGGAGCCCAGCGCGAGGCGCTCGGCGATCGTCCAGTGCCGCGACAGTGCCCTCTCGAGCCGATCGCGGTCGTAGTCGGCGTAGCGGTCCTCCTTCTCCAGCAGCAGCTGGCGCACCATCGGATCGTCCTTGTGGACGAACTCGATCACCAGGTCTCCGCCCAGTCGGGCCAGGCCGTCGACGAAGTCGTCCAGGGGCAGGTTGGCGCCGATCACCACATGGTGGATCAGCGCCAGGGCGAGCACCAGGTCGGGTCGCCCGCGGTCGGGCAGCGGCCGCCGCTCCCGGCCGAGCCAGCCGAGCCCCGGAGACGGATCGACCAGGTTGCCCACCAGCGGCAGGATCTTGCCGTCGCCCTCGGCGTTGAGTTCGCGGTACATCCGCTCCACCGCCAGCTCGTCGGCGTCGATGGCCAGGATGTAGTCGGCGTGCTCGCGACAGACGCGCGAAAAGTCGCCGGTGTTGGCGCCGAGATCCCAGACCATCCGTCGCGGGACCGCCGCGGCCGCCGCCCGCACGAACTCCTTCTTGGCGGCGTGGTCGGCGTCGCTGTAGCTGTGCGTCTCCCGGTAGTCGACCCAGGTCGATGCCGAGCGCTTCCACTCGAGACGCGTGATCAGGCGGCTGAGCTTGCGCACATTGGCGAGGATCAGCTCACGGCCGAATCCGGCGTCCGCGAGCTGGCGCCGGACGCTGCGTTGGCCGCCCGGCTGAGCGGCCTGCAGGCGGGCCTGCAGCGCCACGTGGGTCAGCACGCCGGGTCGCAGCCGGTCGCGCAGGCTGAACATCGCGGCCGCGGTGGCGGGCGGCACTCCGTCGAGCGAGCCGCGCAGCAGGCCCCGGAACGGGATGTCGCGATAGGCGGTGAGCAGCAGCGGGTAGAGAAACAGCTGGCAGAACTGCAGGTAGCCGATCCAAGGCTCGCCCTGACGGTGCCGCTCGAACGACGGCACGTCGATGAACACCGGGCGGCTGCCGATCCACTGCAGGTTGTAGGCCGAGGAGTCCTTGAGCACGAATCCCGCTTCGAGCGCCTCGCGCAGCAGTTCGAGCTGCAGCAGCGCGGCGTCGCGCAGCATGCCGAACGACCACTCGTACGGATACGAGATGAACGGGATTCGCTGATGCTCGAGTGCGGCCACCCAGGGCTGGGCGGTGGCAACCGGCGCGTCGGCGGGCAGGTCGACCCGGCGGGTCTCGACGACGCGCCCGTCGGCCATCGCGCGGGCGAAGAACGGGGTTGCCGAGACGGCGTCCCACTCCTCGAGCGCGCGGGCGCTCAGCGCGCGCAGCAGACGACCGTCGGATTCGAAGACGCGGCCTTCCCGATCCCGGTACGAACCGGGATCAGGAGTCGCCGGAGGCATCGTTCTTGTTCCGGCCGCCGCCGAAGAAGGCGACGACCTTGCGCCAGAACAGCTTGAAGAAGAGCGCCACGCCCGCGATGCCGCCGAGCAGAACCTGCAGCAGCATCGACCCCGAGGCCGGATCGAGGTACGCGTGTGCCGGCTGCGCGCCGAGCGTCAGCGCGAGAAAGACGGCGAAAATGAGCGCCGTCCAGGGGCTCGATGTCTGCTTCATTGGAATCCTCCGCGGGGCCCCGGAGCACGACGGGGCCGATGGGCGTGCACTGCGGCGGTTGGCCGGCTCGTGGCCTCGAGTTTACCAAAGCGCGGGCGGCACCGTGGTCGGCTGTCTGGTATCGTCGCCCGCGATCCGAGGGCGACAGGCGCCCCTCGATCCGTCGTTTTCGACCACATCCGATCAGGATCCGTACATGATTGCCACCGAAGCTCAGCAGCGCCTCTCCCGTCTCGGCGAACAGCTCCTCGTCATCCGGGGGTATCTTTGAAGAGGCCGGTGTAGAGGCCAAGCTCGCCGACATCGACCGGCAGATGGAGATGCCGGGCTTCTGGGATCGGCCCACCGAGTCGGCCGAGATCCTGCGCCAGCGCCGCGACATCGAACGGCGCGTCGAAACGCTGCACAAGCTGCGCGCGGACGCTGAGGAACTCGCCACCTGGCAGGAGCTGCTGGGGACCGAGGGTGAGGCCGATTCCGACGCGCTCGCCTTCGCCGACCGCCTCGCGGCCGACCTCGAGCGGCTCGACCTGCAGCTCAAGCTCTCCGGCCCCGACGACGACAAGAACGCGATTCTTTCGATCAACGCCGGTGCTGGCGGCACGGAAAGCCAGGACTGGGCCGAGATGCTGCTGCGCATGTACCTGCGCTGGGCCGAGCGCAAGGGACTTGCGGTCGAACTTCTCGATCGTCAGGACGGCGAGGAAGCGGGCATCAAGAGCGCCACGGTGGCCATTCGCGGCTCGCACGCCTACGGGCTGCTGCACGGCGAGGTGGGGGTCCACCGGCTGGTGCGGATCAGTCCGTTCGACTCCGCGGCGCGCCGGCACACCTCGTTCGCTTCCGCTGACGTGGTGCCCGAGGTGGACGATTCGATCGAGATCGAACTCGAGGACAAGGATCTCAGGATCGACGTCTTCCGCGCCTCCGGCGCCGGCGGACAGCACGTCAACCGGACCGAGTCGGCGGTACGGATCACGCACCTGCCGACCGGCATCGTGGCGCAGTGCCAGAACGAGCGCAGCCAGCACAAGAACAAGGCCTCGGCGATGAAGATCCTGAAGTCCCGCCTCTACGAGCTCGAACTGCGCAAGCGGCGGGAGGAGCAGGACAAGCGCGAGGGCCAGAAGATGGAGATCGGCTGGGGCAGCCAGATCCGGTCCTACGTGCTGCAGCCGTACCGGATGGTCAAGGACCATCGCACCGGCGAGCAGGTCGGCGATGCCGACAGCGTGCTCGACGGCGAGATCGATCCGTTCCTCGAGGCGTTCCTCAAGGGCAAGATCGCCCCGCCGGGCGCCGACGCCGACGCCGTCTAACGCGTCGGCGCTTCGTAGACCACCTGCCCGCCGACGATCGTCCACTCGACCCGGGTGGAGCGGATCTCGGCCTCGGGAATCGTCAGCAGGTCGCGGTCGAACACCGTGATGTCGGCAAGTTTGCCAACCTCGAGCGTCCCCTTGTCGGCTTCCTCGAACGCCGCCCAGGCAGGGTGGCGAGTCATCGTCTCGAGCGCTTCGAGCCGCGACAGCGCCTGATCGGGATAAAAGCGCGTCCCGTCGGTCAGCTCGCGGGTCACGGTGGCGTGGAAATTGGCGATCGGGTCGATCGGTTCGACCGGCGTATCGGTGCCGTTGATGATCACTGCGCCGGAGTCGAGCAGGCGCCGCCAGACGTAGGCGCCCTCGGCGGCGCGGCGCTCGCCGAGCCGGGCGATCACGTACGGGGCGTCGGAGGTGCAGTGAATCCCCTGCATCGACGCGATCACCCCCAGCTGCTCGAAGCGGGCAATGTCCGCCGGCGCGAGGTGCTGGGCATGCTCGATGCGCCAGCGCCGCTGGCTGCCGTCCGGCACGCTGCCGAGCACCTGCTCGAAGATGTCGAGCGTCTCGCGGTTGGCGCGGTCGCCGATCGCGTGCACGCAGAGCTGGTAGTTCTCGGCCAGTGCCGCTCGCGCCAGCTCGCGCACCTCTGCCGGATCCGTGGTCGCGAGCCCGGTCGAGCCGGGCAGATCGCTGTACGGCTCGAGCAGCCAGGCTCCGCGCGAGCCGAGAGCGCCGTCGATCGAGACCTTGATCGCCCGCACCGTCAGCCGGCTCGCCGGCCCGGCGACGCGGCGATAGCGCTGGAGGTTGGCGGTGTGCCGTTCGAGCGAGTCGCGCACCATGACCCACAGGCGGACACCGAGGCGCTGCTCGGTATCCATGGCGACCAGGCGATCGACCTCGTCGTACGAGGCGCCGGCGTCGTGGAAGGTGGTGATCCCGGCGGCCAGCACCTCGCGGTCGGCCAGCTCGAGCTGCCGGCGCAGCTCCGCTTCGCGGGCCACGGCGCCGCGCTGCGCTTCGGATCGGGCGAGCGCCGCGCCGATCAGCTCCTCGGCGGTCTCGCGCAGCAGTCCGGTCGGGCGCCCGTCGGGGCCGTGCAGGATCTCGCCACCGGCGGGATCGGGCGTCGAGGCGTCGATGCCGGCCAGCTGCATCGCACGCGCGTTCACGAACACAGCGTGACCGCTGGCGTGCACCAGCAGCACGGGATGATCCGGACTTGCTGCCGACAGCGCATCGTGCACCGGGAAGCCCTCCACGGCGGGCGACGGCGCGGCGCTCCATTTCTCCTGGTGCCATCCGCGGCCGATGATCCACTCGCCGGGGCGGCGCTCGCGCGCTTCGGTGGCGACGGCCGCGACGATCTCGTCCCAGCTCTGCAGCGGTGCCAGGGCGAGCGTCGTCGCGGCTTCTCCCAGGCTCGCGAAGTGACCATGGCTCTCCACGAGGCCGGGGACCGCGAGCCGGCCGTGGAGCTCGAGCAGGCGCGTCTCGGGTCCGATGAGCGGTTCGACGTCGGCTGCGCTGCCGAGCGCGACGATGCGGCCGTCTCGGGCTGCCAGTGCCGACGCGTCGGGCTGCGCCGGATCGAGCGTGACCAGCTTGCCGCCGCGCAGGACCAGATCGGCGGGCTGCGGCGCCGGAGTGGCAGGAGGAGCCGCGCGACAGGCGGCTGTCAGTGCGGCGGCGATACAGAGAGCGGCGACGGGCGCCGTGCTGGACGAGCGGTCGGTGCGGAACATGGATGGATCTCCCGCCCGATCCTATACAGCAGAGCGACCGACGTTGCTCCCGTGAGATGGGCGGGCTATCGTGGCGACCGGGAGCAGAAGCCGATCTCGTGACTGCCGACGACCCGACCCTCTGGCAACGCACGCCCGCCAATGCGCCGCGGGACGAGTCCGAGCTCGCCGACGATCCGCTGATCATCGACGAGCCAGGAATGCCGCGCCAGATCGGACCGTACCGGATCTTGCGCGAGATCGGCCACGGGGGCATGGGCAACGTCTTCCTGGCCGAGCAGCTCTCGCCGGTGCGCCGGCAGGTCGCCGTCAAGCTCGTCCGGCGCGGTATCGCCACGACCGACCTGTTCCGACGCTTCGAGGCCGAGCGGCAGGCGCTCGCGCTGATGAATCACCCGAACGTCGCCCAGATCTACGACGCCGGCACGACGCGGGACGGCTTTCCGTACTTCGTCATGGAGTACGCGCCCGGCGAGGCGATCACCGACTTCGTCGAGCAGAACAGCCTCGATCTGCGCAGTCGCCTGGAACTGTTCGTCGCCGTGTGCGACGCGATCCAGCACGCGCACTTCAAGGGCATCCTGCACCGCGACATCAAGCCGTCGAACGTACTGGTCACGCAGGTCGACGGCCGCCCCGTTCCCAAGGTGATCGACTTCGGGCTCGCCAAGGCGCTCGCCGGGGCGCTTACCGAGGACGTGAAGCAGACGCGCTACGGCACGGTTCTCGGCACGCCGGACTACATGAGCCCGGAGCAGCTGCTCGCCGGCGGGTCGGCCGACACGCGCAGCGACGTCTACAGCCTGGGCGCGCTTCTCTACGAGCTGCTGCTGGCCGAGGCGCCGTTCGATGCCCGCGGTCTGTCGGGCAGTCCGATCGACGAGGTCGTGCGGACGATCCGCGAGATCGATCCGCTGCGTCCCAGCCGGCGACTGACGCAGCTGGTGCAAACCGGCGAGACCGAGCGGCTGGCTGATCCGCCGACCCTCGGGCGCGCGCTCGAGTCCGACCTCGACTGGGTGGTGCTCAAGGCGCTCGACAAGGACCCGGAGCGGCGCTACGAATCGCCGGCCGCGCTTGCCGACGACATCCGCCGCTTTCTCGACGGCACTCCGGTGGTGGCGCGCCGGCCGACACTGTTCTATGTCGTCCGCAAGTACGCGCGGCGGCACGCGCCGCTGGTCATCGGCAGCGCAATCGCGCTGTCGCTGATCGCCGCCAGCCTGGGTTGGGGCCTGCTGCGGGCCCGTCGCGAGGCGCGGCGCGCCAACCTCGAGAAGGCGGCGGCCGACGAAGTGGTCCGCTTCCTGGTCGGAACCTTCCAGGTCTCCGATCCGACGGTGGCCAACGGCGAGACGGTCACCGCGCGCGAGATCCTGGATCGCGGCGCCGAGCGCCTGGAGTCCGAGCTGGCCGAGCAGCCGAAGGTGCGGGCGACGCTGTTCGACACACTGGCAGTCGTCTACCTGCAGCTCGGCCTCTACGACCGCGCCGAGCGGATGGCGCGCGAGGCGCTCGAGACACGCGGTCGGGTCTACGGCCCGGTCTCGCCCGAGGTCGCGACGAGCCTGGAGACGCTGGGCTGGACGCTCTTTCTGCAGAACCGCAACGAGGAAGCGCTGCCGCTGGTCGAGCGCACCGTCGCCATCCACGAGGCGCTCTCCGGCGCTGGCAGCCCCGAGGTCGCCGGAGCGCTGAACAATCTGGCGGCGGTCCATCGGGAGCTGTCGCACTTTCAGCAGGCCGAGCAGTACTACCGGCGGGCGTTCGGAATTCAGGAGCAGCTGTACGTGGCCGGGGCGGGCGACACGTCGCTCGCCTCCACAGCCGGCAATCTGGCGACGGTGCTGCACGACCAGCAGCGATACGAAGAAGCCGCGCCGCTGCATCAGCGTTCGTACGAGGTGCGGGTCCGCGAGCGCGGCGCCGACCATCCCGAGACGGCGATCAGCCTCAACAATCTGGGCTGGTTCTCGTACCTGCGGGGGGATCTGGAAGCGGCCGAGAGCTACTACGGCGAGGTGCTGGCGATCCGCGAGGCCAAGCTCGGCCCGGATCACCCCGACACGGCGCTGACGGTCAACAACCTCGGCCTGCTGCGGCTGGCCCAGGGGCGCGCGCAGGAGGCCGAGCTCTACTTCCGTCGCGCCCTCGCGGCGCGCCGCGCGCGGCTCGATCCGGGCCACCGCAACATCGCCGACAGTGAGCACGGGCTGGCGCTGGCGCTGCGCGCGCAGGGCCGGGAGGCCGAGGCGGGGCCGCTCTTCCAGAGCGCGCTCGTGATCGGCGAGCGCGCATTTCCGGCCTCGCATCCCAAACTCGCCCAACTGCGCCGCGACGCCGAAGCGGCCGCCTCGGCCGAGGAGGCTCAGGGGGCGAAGTAGCTGGTGCGGCAGCGGACGCGCAGGCCGGGGCGGCGGACGCGGACTTCGACCTGGCGGGTGCCGTGGGCGCCAACCGGCGGCGTGAATACGAGCCGGTACTGGGACGCCAGGTCGTGCAGCACGCGGTCGAAAATCGCCGGCAGCTCGGTCAGCTTCTCGGCGACGAAGAACTCGCCGCCGGTCTCGACCGCCAGCTGCCGCAGGTCCTGGCGCGCCATCAGGGTGTCGAGGGCGTGTCCGGCCGACAGCGCGTAGATCATGACGTCGCTCTCACGGGCTCGTTCGACCGCCCGCGCGAGCGAGACGAGGCTGCGCTCGTCGCGTCCGTCGGAGAACAGGAGGATGGCCCGCCGGCGCCACGCCTCGGCCTCCCCGCGCGGCTCGAGATCGCCCAGCACGCGCACCACGGCGTCGTAGAGCGCGGTACCGCCGCCGGCCGAGAGGGATCGAATCGCGTCACCGGCCGCGGCGCGGTCGGAGGAGCGCTCGAGCAGGGTCTGCACCCCGTGGTTGAAGCCGTACACCGAGACGATGTCTTCGCTCTGCAGGCGGTCCAGGAACTCACCGGTTCCCTCCTGCACGAGCGGCAGCGAGTTGGTCATCGACAGGCTGGCATCGACCATCACCGCGAGGTGCACGGCCACGCGCTCGGCCGCGAACGCCTCGAGGCCGATCGGGCGGCCGCTCTCCAGCACCTCGAAAGCTTCGGCGCCGAGGTTCGTCACGTAGCTGCCGTTGCTGTCGAAGACGACCGGATGGAGCTGGACGTTGGTGACATTCACCGTGTCGTCGATTTCGACCGGGGTTGCCGCGATCGATTCCCGCGCCACCAGGCGCCCGTCGCGGAAGCCGAGAGCGCGCACCTCGCGCACCTCGAGTCCGGCCGGGACGGCCCAGTCGACGGCCCAGTCCGGAGGACGCGCGCTGCCCACCAGGCGGCCGGCGGCGAACACGTCGATCCGCTCGAGCGGCTCGAGCGGGGTGAAGCGGAACGAGACCGGTCCGACCAGCATCGCGCCGTCGCGCGGCGCGTCGATGCGAAAGCCGGAAGGAGTCTCCGGCGGTTCGGCCCCGCGCGCGGCTGCGGAGCCGGCCACGGCGAGCCCGATACCCAGCAGGGCGATGCCCGCTCGCTGCTCAATCCAGTTCATAGCGACCCGCCTGCAGCCCGCGGCGCAGCACCGCTTCGACCCACGCCTCGTCGAATCCGTTCGTCCATTCGATCCAGCTCTCCCAGTCGCGCGGTCCCTCGGCGCCGACCGTGCGCATCTCGTCCAGCAGGGCTCGCATCAGGTCGATCCCGAGGGCGCCATCCAGCCCATGGCGCCCCAGCTCGCGGACGACTACGAGCTTGAGATCGATGCGACCCCGCTCCTCGAGCAGGCCGACGTCGCGTTCGCGCTCGAGCGCCTCCCACGGTGGCCAGCCGGTCAGGTGGCGGCGGCCCCGCCCGTTGGTACGCGGCGAGGCGGTGCCGGTTTCGTCGAGCCGATCCTGGAGCCGCTCTCCGTGCGCCGCGCGGGCGCGCGCGAACGCTTCAGCAGCCTCCGCCACGACCAGCGGCCGCAACGCTGCCGGGATGTCGCCGGGCGAGCCGAGCAGGTCGAGCCCGAGCTGCAGCCGTTCCGAGAGCGCCACGCACGGCTCGCCCGCGAGCGCCCGCTCGAGCCGGGGAGTCGGAACGACGGCCGCGACCCTTCGATAGGCGGCCGGCTCGCGCGTCGCCGCCGCCAGCACGGCATCGCCCTGTTCGATCGCCGCCGCGACCGCGGCCGAGAGGGTCGGATCGATCGCCTCCCAGTCGGCGGCCAGCCACTCGCCGAACGCCGCGCGGAGGCGGGCCAGATCCTGGAAGCCACCGCCCGTGCCGCCCTGGGTGGCGTACTCGGCGAGCGCCGGCCCGATGCCGGCGACCGCGCCGAGCAGGCTGGCGCCCAGCCGCTCGTTCGCGCCGCGCTCGACCCGGGCTGTGACCCAGGCCGTCTGCGAAACCGCCGGGGCATCGAAGTCCCAGAGGCGGTGCGAGCGGATCAGGTGCGGGCTCTCGAAGGCCGGGTTGTCACTGCGCGAGAGAACCGCCAGGTAACTCGGTGCGAGCAGTGCGGCGCGCAGCTCGCGCTCGAGCAGGCCGCCGAGCCGCTGGGCCTCGTCGGCGCGCCGCGCCAGGCGGGCGTCTCCCGCGCTCGCCTGAAAGCTGGCGAGGGCGGCGGCGAGCCGTGGCCGGTCGACCGGGAAGCAGCGCGCCTGCAGGGCTGCCTCGGACGTCGCCGCGGCCGCGTCGACCTCCGGGAAGCGCGCCACGGCCGTGGCGGCGGCGTTTGCCGCCGCGGCTGCCGCTGCGTCGTCGCCAGCCCGGCTGGCTGCCGCCAGCTCGCGCAGGGCGCGACCGACGGCGACCAGGTCGTCATAGGCGGGGATGCGCTGCTCCACGAGGCGCCGCGCCATCTGTTTGCGTGCCGTCCGACCGGCGTAGCCGACGAACTCGACGCCGTCGAGCCGGATGCGCTGGGGATCGCGCGCCGGTGCGAGTGCCGCCAGCAGGGCGCGTTCGAGCGGACCCCGGCCGGGCGAGTTGGACGGCGGCTCGGGCAGCGCGATGAGCAGCTCCTCGAGCCAGGCGACCTGCCCTTCCGCGACGGCCGCTGCGCTCGTGACGCCGGAATGCAACCGGCTCCAAGCCGCCAGCCGCGCCTCGCGGGCGGCGGCCGGCAGGCCCGTCGCGCCGCTCAGCAGCGCCGTGAGCTCGGTGCCGGCCTGGTACTGCAGGATCAGACGCTCGGAGTCGATGGAGCGGGGCAGGGCGTCGAGCGCCGCAACGACCCGCAGATGGTCGCGCACCGTGTCCGGCTCCAGCGAATCGAGCTGGAGCAGCGGCGATATCGCAGCCGGACCGAGGTCGACCGCACGGGCGAGCAGGCCGACGGTCTCCGGCGTGAGCAGCTCGGACTGGTCGCCAAACTGCCGGACGCTGCCGAGCAGGCGTGGCAGCGCGGGCCGCGGCAGGCCGCCCACCTCGATCTGCGTCCCGAGCGCGGCCAGCAGGAAGTCGATGTCCCCCGGATCGGCGCCGGTCGGCGGGGGGGCTGTCGCGGGGTCGAGCGCGCGCAGTGCGGCCAGCCAGCGCGCCGAGCCCCCGGGCAGAGTCAGGCGCCCGTCGACGTCGACCGACAGAGTGCGCACCAGGGCCGCCATGCCGGAGTCTCCGCCGTACGGAGCGAGGAAGCTCTCGCCGGCGTTCTTCGCCAGCGCGTCGAGCAGTCTGCCGACGCGGCGCACCGCCTTCGCGTCGTCCGGCTCGCCCAGATAGAAGCGCACGACCTCGGGCGGGGCGTCGATCAGCGCGTGCCAGAGGGCGGCTACCCGACCATCGCGCACGGTCAGCAGGGACGGCACGAACACCTGCAGGTGGACCACCGGAGCGCCGACCAGCTCGCGCCAGGTGTCGACGTAGGCGGCGCCGCCCGGAAAGACCAGTCCGTCTGCATCGAAGCGCAGCGCGCTCGCATAACGGTAGAACGGTGCCGGCGCCAGCCGATACAGGCGAGTAAAGAGGCCCAAGCGCTCGAACTGGTCTCGGGTCCCCGTATCCAGCCGACGGCTCGCTTCGAGCAGCAGGCCCAGCGCCTGGTCGCGCACCAGAAAGTCGAACGCGTTGTCGGGGGTGATGGCGTCGGCAGCCGGCCTGCCAACCCAGCGGTTCCAGGTTGCCAGCGGCAGCGGGGCCGGCACGCGGTCGGTGCGCAGCTCCAGCTCCGCCTGTGCGCCGGCCCCATGGCGCGCCAGCGCGGGCAGATTCCAGCCCAGCGAGGCGGCAAGCTGACGCAGCCGCGGAGCGAGCTCGGTCGGGGTCGGTGCCTCGATCACGACGCAGCCGTCGTCGCCGCAGGTGGCCAGGTAGCCGAGCAGGGCCGCGAGCCGCGCGAACCGATCGCGCCCCTCGGCGGCCGAGGTGTCGATCGCGATCCGGCTTCCGAACTCCCGTTCGATCGGCGCCAGGTCGGCGCTGCGGAACGCGAGGGCGCTGCGCCGCCGCTGGCGTTCCCAGCGACCTCCCGGATCGATCTCGATCAGCAGCGCCCGGTTGAGGCGGGCGGCGAAGGTGGCGGGGTCGCCGGCGGTCATGGCGATGGCGGTCGCCACGGTCGCCTGGCCGCCCGGAATCACCATTTCGTCGCTTTGCGGGCCGCCGGCTTCCGCGCCGGCCGCAGCGGCGACCAGCTGCAGGGCAATCAGGACGGCGAGGCGCGGACGGCGCGGCCGGGATGGAGCGGGCCAGGCCCGCGGGTCGATCTGCGGTTCGATAGCGAGGCTCCTCGACACGAAACGCACACGGAGGCCCGTGTCGGTCGGATCCTAGTATGCGCATCGGAGCCCTGGGCAGTGGGGCCGGCTCGCGTGTGAGCCCTGACCTCGCCGGGCGCGGTCTGCCATGAGATCCTAGGGGCACGGGGCCACCCCGCACGCAGATCGACGTCCCGTCCGGGGACGGAAACCGTAAGGAGAGTGTCGTGAGCCGAAATCGCAACTGGATCGGGGCCTGCCTGGCCGCCGGAGTCCTCGCCGCCCCGCTGACGGCGGACGAGGGAATGTGGATGCCGCAGCAGATCCCGGCGCTGGCGGCCGAACTGAAGGCGGCCGGCTTCGAGCTGGAACCCGAGCGGCTCAGCGACCTGCTCGGCGATCCGCTCGGCGCCCTCGTGTCGCTCGGCGGCTGCAGCGCCTCGTTCGTCTCGCCCGAAGGCCTGATCGTCACCAACCACCACTGCGTGGCCGGGTCCCTGCAGTTCAATGCGACCGCAGAGCACGACTATGTGCGCGACGGCTTCCTGGCGGCCACGCGCGCCGACGAGCTTCCTGCGGCGCCGGGCTCGCGGGTGTTCGTGACCAGTGCCATTCGGGACGTCACGGCCGAGGTCGTGGGGGATGGCGGGGCAGGGCTGTCGGATGCCGACTATGCCCGCCAGGTCGAGCGCCGCCAACGCGAGCTCGTCGACACCTGCGAGAAGGACGAAGGCGTGCGCTGTCGGGTGGCGAGCTTCTTCGAAGGCGCGCTCTTCCTGGAGATCACGCAGACAGAGATCCGCGACGTGCGACTCGTCTACGCTCCGCCGGCGGGCATCGGCAACTACGGCGGCGAGATCGACAACTGGATGTGGCCGCGCCACACCGGGGATTTCTCGTTCCTGCGCGCCTGGGTGGCGCCGGACGGGAGTTCCGCCGATCACGCCGCGAGCAACGTGCCCTACCGGCCGTCGCACTGGCTCAAGGTCGCGACCACCGGCGTGCAGGAGGGCGATCTGGTCTGGCTGGCCGGCTATCCCGGCCGGACGTTCCGCTTCCGCACCGCCGCCGAGGTGGCGGCCGCACACGAGTTCTCGATGCCCGAGCAGGTGCGCTGGTCCCACGAGATGATCGCCCTTCTCGAAAAGGAGAACCAGCGTGGCCGGTCGGTGGCGCTGGCCAACTACGGGCGCATCCGCGGGCTGGCGAACACGATGAAGAAGTTCGAAGGGCAGCTGCTGGCGATGCGCGACGGCAAGGTGGAGGCCGACCGGGTGGCACGCGAGTCCGCGCTCACCGGCGAGGCGGCAGCGCCGCTCGACACGCTCAATGCAATGACCGCGCGGCGCCGCAGCACCGAACGCCGCGACTTCGTGCTCGACTGGCTGGGCCGCTCTTCGCCGATGCTGCAGCAGGCGACCTCGCTCTGGCGCCTGGCCGAGGAGCGGCCGCGGCCGGATCTGGATCGCGAGGAGGGGTACCGGGAGCGTGACCGCGAGCGATTCGAGCAAGGACTCGTGCGGGCGCAGCGGGCCATCGAGCCGGGCAGTGACCGGGCGACGCTGCGCTTCGCGCTGCTCGAGGCGACGCGCCTGCCGGCCGATCAGCGCATCGAAGCGCTCGACGCCCGGCTGGCGCGCACCGGCAAGGCTGAGGCGGAGGCTCAGGTGGAGGCGCTGCTCGACGAGCTGTACGCGGCCACCCAGGTCGGCGATCTCGACGCTCGGCGGGCGATGGCCGGCGAGTCGCTCGAGCAGCTCGCCGCGCGGGGAGACTCGATGCTGGAGCTGGTGCGCCAGCTGGCGCCGCTGGCCGCCCAGCGTCGCCAGCAGGCCAAGGCCGACGAGGGCGCGACCTTGCGCCACCGGCCCGCATACCTGCGTGCGCTGGCCGCCAACGCCGGTCGCGAGCTCTATCCGGACGCCAACGGCACTCTGCGCATCTCGTGGGGTCGCGTCGTCGGCTACGCGCCGCGCGACGGAGTCCAGTACGCCGCGCGCACGACGCTGCCGGGTGTGGTGGCCAAGGCGACCGGGGAGGAGCCGTTCGCGGCGCCGCAGGCCCTGCTCGCCGCGGCGGCGCAGCCGCCGGCGGCCTACGTTGACGCCCGCCTGGGGACAGTGCCGGTCGACTTCCTCTCGACGCTCGACATCACCGGGGGCAACTCGGGCTCCGCGACGCTCAACGCGCGCGGGGAGCTGGTCGGGCTGGCGTTCGACACCGCCTGGGAGGGGGTCGTCTCCGACTATCTCTTCGACGAGTCGGTCGTGCGCTCGATCCACGTCGACGCGGTCTACATGCGGTGGGTGATGGACGCCGTCGACCGCGCCCACCACCTGCTGCGCGAGATGGGACTGCCGGTTCACACAGGCGACTGACGGACCGCCGACCCGACCGGCGAGCGTCGGCGGCCGGGCAGTCGGCCGCCGACGTGCGCTGTAGCCGCCTCAGCTGGCCGGGCAGCCGGCCAGCGCGAGGGCGCGCGGGAAGAGGATGTTGTTTTCCAGGTGGATGTGCTCGTGCAGCTCGGTTTCGAGCTGCGCGAGGCCGTGGTAGAGCCCGCGGAAGGTGTTGCACGCCCAGTCGGGCGGCACGAAGTCGTTCGACAGCTTGCGCAGGGTCGCCAGGTGCTCGCCGGCGGCCGTGTGTTCGTCCTCGCGAGCCGCGACCACCTGCGCAAGGTCCTCGGCCGGTCCGGACTCGCCCCGCCGCGCGGCACGCTCGAGGCGGCGGATCGCCGGGAACAGGTCGTCCTCCTCTTCGGCCATGTGGTGCATCAGCTCGGCGGCGAGGCTGCGCACCGTGGTGGCGAGCGCCGGCAGCACGTCGGGCATCTCGGCGCCGTGGACCTTCTCGACTCGGTCGGCCATCGCCACCAGGCGGGGCAACTCCATGCGCAGGGCGACGTGATAGCGGCCGACGATCATGTGCCCGAGGTCGCCGAGCGAATCGGGCAGCGTCGTGGCGGCGGCGCTCAGCGGACTGTCGTTGCGGTCGAGGGCGCCACGCAGGTCGGCCAGCAGCTGCGGCAGGGCGACCTGGGCGCGTTCGGCGGCCTCGGCGACGCTGCGCTTGCCGCCGCAGCAGAAGTCGATTCGATAGCGCTGAAAGACGCGGATGGTGCCGGGGTAGTCGCGGGCCAGGTCGGCGACCCGGGCCGGGGCGAGATCCTCTTCGGGGTGGACGGCGGTGGCGGTTCCAGGTGCGGCGTGGTGCATGGTTCGAGCTCCGGTTGGAAGATCGCGAGGATCGGTGAGGGAGAGACCCGCCGGACGGCGCTGCCGCCGGTCAGGGAGATGGCGCGCCCTGCCACTGGTTCGCGGCGCGTGTGAGTTCCTCGAGCAGCTCCGGCAGGGCGATGGAGTACTCACGGGCGGCATCGGCGAGGGTCTGAAAGTCCGACAGCGGACAGCCCACGCAGGCCATCTGGCGCGCCAGGAAGACCTGCGCCGCGCTCGGCCAGATCCGCAGACAGTCGGCCACCGTCTGGCCCGGGTTCGGCACGGCGTGGCGGTCGGGATCGCGCGGAGCAGACGACACGGATGCAGGCTACCGGCCGCGCGCCGTGCGGTCGTTGCGGCGGGACAAACTCGCCGCCGGTCGCGGTCCGCCGCTCAGGGCAGGTCTTCGGCGATACGCACCAGGCCGTGGGGGGCGCGGATGACCACCCGTTCGCGGCCGACCTCGAGCAGCCCCTCGCTTTCCCAGGCCGACAGCAGCCGGCTGACCGTAAACAGCGTCGTGCCGGTCAGCTCGGCGAGGTTCTGGCGCGACAGCGGCATGTCGATCAGCACGCCGTCGTCGGTGCGGCGGCCGAGCTGGCGGGCCAGTCGCAGCAGCGCCCGCGCGACGCGCTGCGCCACGCGCTCGGTGGCCAGTTCCTGGAGCTGGCCCTGCACGTCGCCCATGCGCCGCGCCACCACGCCCAGGATCGCCACCAGCAGGCGCGGATCGTCGGCGATCAGCGCCGCGAGGTCGGTGCGCGTCCAGGTGGCCAGCTCGGCCTCGTCGACCACCTCGGCGCTGGCCGAGTAGCGACCCTTGGGCAGCGCCGCGACGCCGCCGAGCAGGTCGCCCGGGCCGAGGAAACGGACGATCACCTCCTGGCCGTCGGGGTTGCCCACCACCAGTTTCACGCGGCCCGAGACGAGCACGAAGAGCGTTCCGGCGGCATCGCCAGCAGAGAAGAGCCGGCTGCGCCGCGCGGCGCGCCGCCGCGTGCCGATTGCCAGCATCGCGGTACGCGATTCCGGGGTGAGGTCGCGCAACAGCTCGGCCTGCGCGAGACGCGCGCTCCAGAGTGGCGGCAGGGGTTCGGCCACGAGGCCGATTCTCGCACTCCCTGAGGCGCGGCGCTCGGAGCCGCCCGCGGTGGTGCCGGGGGTATGATCGAACGCGACCCGAGGGACCGTGGCGTCGTGCGTTGGGCGTGCATCTCTTCGCGGCCAGGATTGCGACTGCGACCATGAGCGAGTTCGACCCAGAGGCCCTTGCCGCGTTGCACGGACCGGACACCGCGCAGCTGCTCGCGGCAACGCGCGGCGGCGACGAGGTGGCTCGAGAACAGCTCTTTCGACGCCTCTACGAGCCACTGCGCCGCATCGCACGCGCCCAGCTGGCGCGCGACTTCAACGCCAGCCTCGACACGACCGAGCTGGTGCACGAGACCTATCTGAAGCTGTGCGGCGGCCTCAACCCAGAGGCCGGCGACCGGGCCCATTTCCTGTCGCTGTCGGCGCGCGCCATGCGCCAGATCCTGGTCGATCACTTTCGCAGCCGCCAGGCCATCAAGCGGGGCGGGGCGCTGCCCCCGCTCTCCCTGGACGAAGGCCGGCTGCCGGTCGAGGCACGCGGCGAGACGCTGCTCGCCCTCGACCAGGCGCTTGGCCGGCTCACCAGCGTCTCCGAGCGCGCCGGGCGGGTGGTCGAGATGAAGTTCTTCGGCGGCATGAAAGAGGAGGAGATTGCCGAGGTGCTGGCCGTCTCGGTGAGGACGGTCAGCAGCGAGTGGCGGCGCGCCCGTGCCTGGTTGGCCCGCGAGCTGCAGCCGACGTGAGCGGCCGCGCAGGATCTTCGTCGCCGCACGACTGGGAGGCCGTCGGCCGGCTGCTCGAAGCCGCCCTGGAGCGGCCGTCCGAGCAGCGCGAGACGTTCCTCGCAGAGTGCGGCGCCGCCGCAGACCTGCTCGCCGAAGTGCGGGCACTGGTGGCAGCCGACGCGCACGTGCCGGACTACCTCGATTCGGGGGTCGCGGCGCTGGTCGGGGAGGCGTTGCGCGCCGAGCCGTCGGGGCTGTCGGCAGGTCCGCTGTCCGACTCCAGAGACCAGCAGATCGGCGGCTGGCGCCTGCTGCGCGAGATCGGGCGCGGCGGCATGAGCCGGGTCTGGCTGGCCGAACCGGTCGATGACCGGCTGGGACGCCGGGTGGCGATCAAGCAGCTCGTCGCAGCGGCCGGCGACCGCGCCGAGCTGGGCCGCCGGCTCGCCGCAGAAGGCCGTGTGCTGGCGTCGCTCTCGCACCCGCACATCGCACAGGTCTTCGACGCGGGCGTCGACGCGGCGGGCGACCCGTACCTGGTGATGGAGTACGTCGAGGGCACCACCCTGGCGACCTGGTGCGCCCGCGAGCGGGCCAGCCTCGACCGCCGCATCGGACTCTTCCTCGATATCTGCGACGCCGTCGACCACGCCCACCGCCGCTTCGTCGTGCACCGCGACCTCAAGCCTTCGAACGTGCTGGTCGACCGCGAGGGCCGGGTCAAACTGCTCGACTTCGGCATTGCTCGCGTGCTGGCACCCGACCCGCACGCGGCCTCCGAGCCGCTGACGCGCACCGGCCTGTTCCCCATGACTCCCGAGTACGCGGCGCCCGAACAGCTGCGCGGCGCCGAGATCACCACCGCGGTCGACGTCTATCAGCTCGGGCTCGTCCTCTACGAACTGCTCACCGGCCGGCGACCGTTCCGCTTCGGCAGCCGCAGCGCAGCCGAGATCGAGCGGGTGGTCTGCGAACAGGAGCCGACCATGCCGTCGGTCGTTGCGACCGCCCCGCACGCAGGTGCGCCGCCTCTGCCGCCCGGCAGGCTGGCCCAGGTGCTGCGCGGCGACCTCGACACCATCGTCGCGTGCGCGCTGCGCAAGGATCCGGCGGGGCGCTACCCCTCGGCGGCGGCGCTGGCCGATGACCTGCGGCGCTGGCGCGCCGGCCGCCCGATCGTCGCTCGGCCGGCCACGCGGCGCGAGCGGATCGGCAAGTTCGTGCGGCGCCATCGCGCCGCCGTCGCGCTCACTGCACTGGCGGCGGCCGGCCTGATCGGCCTCGTCGCTGCCCTCGCGCTGCAGGTGCGCGCCACGGCGGTCGAGCGCGACCGCGCCCACCGCGAGGCGACGCAGGCCCGTCAGGTGACCGACTTCCTGCTGGCCCTGTTCGAGTCGAGCGACCCGGCCGAGGCGCGTGGTGAGGAGATCTCGGCTCGCGAACTGCTCGAACGTGGCGCCCGGCGCGTCCGCGATGCCGACCTGACACCCGATGTGCGCGCCCGGATGCTCAGCGTGCTCGGTTCGGTGCACGCCACGCTCGGCTCGGTCGACCAAGGGGCGTCGATGCTCGAGGAGGCTCTGCAGCTCGCCGGGCAGAGCGGTCACGGCGACGGAGCCCAAGGCGCCGACCTGCGCCAGTCGCTGGCCGAGATCCGCCTCACCCAGGCGCAGACCGACGAGGCAGAGCGGCTGCTGCGCGAGGCCCTGGCGATTCGCGCGCGCGCCGATGGCGAGGAGAGCCTCGCCGTGGCGCGCCTGACCAATGATCTCGCCGTCGCCCTCAAGCAGCGCGGCGACGCGGCGGCGGCCGAGAGTCTGCTGCGTCGCGCCCACCAGCTCGCCACCCGGTTTGCCGCCGAAGACCTGCACTTGCTCGCCCAGGTCGAGATCAACCTCGGCGACGCCCTGGAGGATCTCGGCCGCTTCGAGGAGAGCGAGCCGCACCTGCGGGCAGGCGTGCAACGGATGCAGGCGGCCCACGGCGCCAATCATCCGGATCTCGCGTCGGCCCAGCGCGCTCTCGCCAGCCTGCTGGTGCGCCGCGGGCGGCTGGCGGAGGCCGAGCCGGTGCTGACCGCGGCGCTCGAGCTGCGGCGGCGCCTGTTCGGCGACCATCACACCCTGGTGGCCCAGGTGCTCAACGACCTGGGGATGCTGCGCGAGACGCGTGGCGACCTCGCCGGCGCGGTCGAGGCGTTCGGCGCGGCGATGCGCAGTTACGAGCAGACCTTTGGAGAGGGTCACCTCGGCGTGGCCATCGTGGCCGAGAACATCGCCGAAAACGAGGCACTGCGCGGCAACTTCGCCGCGAGCGAACGTCTCTCCCGCCGCGCGGCGCAGATCGAAGCGGCGACGGTCGGGCTCGAGACCCGCTACGGAAGCCGCAATCGGGTCGTGCGCGGGTTGGCGCGAGAAGGGCTCGGCGACCTCGCGGCGGCCGAGGCGGCCTACCGCGAGGCCGTCGGGATCGCGCGCCGAGTGCTCGAGGCCGATCACCCCCGCATCGGCACAGCCTGTCTCGAACTGGGGCGCCTGCTGCTCGCTACCGGACGCGCGCCCGAGGCCGAGCCGCTGCTCGCCGAGGCGCACCGGCTCTACCGCGAGGCGATGGGCGAGTCGAGCCTGCGAACCGCCCGCGCCGCGCTCTGGCTGGGGGCCGGCCGACGCGCGGTCGGCGACCTCGACGGCGAGTCGCTCGTGCAAAGCGGCGCGGCGCTGCTGCGCGAGCGCCTGCCGGCAGATCACCCGCATCATCGCGAGGCGGTCTGGCTCACGTCCGGCCGCCCGGCGGTGCCGCTGGGCGCCATCTGGCACGCCGGCGCGCCATCGCCCGCGGGGGCGCCGGCCGGGGCGCCGGGGGCCCCGGATGATAGAGTGGCGCCTTCGCAGGATCGAAGAGGCGCGTAGCGAACCCACCGTCGTTTGGCCCCGCCCGCTCTCGATCGATCATGTTGCGTACCCGGGGGTGAGGATGGCCAGGCAGAACTACGGCTTCAATAAGCGCCAGCGCGAGCTGGCGAAGCGTCAGAAGAAGGAAGAGAAGGCCGCGCGCCGCCAGGAGCGCAAGGACGCGGGCATCACCGAGGTCGTGGTTGGGGTCGACGAGTACGGCAACCCGATCTTCGCCGACGTCGGTCCGGATGGCCTGCCCATCACCGACGCCGAAGCCGGCGAGTCGGACGGCGACGAGGCCGCCGTCGCGGCGGGCGTCGGTGCCGACGGCCCGGACGCCGCGTCGGAGTCCTGATCCAGTCCCCGGCCGGTCCGAGCGCCGGGCGCGGCGCATAGAATCGTCGTCGCGTGACGCTCCGGGTGGACTACCTCTCGCCCCTGCCGCCGGTCCGGTCGGGGATCTCCGATTACTCAATCGATCTGCTGCCGCACCTGGCCGCCCGCGCGGATGTCCGGGTATTGCGGCTGCCGGACCAGCCGGTGGCGCCCGAGGTGGAGCGGCGCTGGCAGCCGGAGCCCGCCGCCCGTGCCGGCGAGAGCGGCCGGCTGCCGCTCTACCACATGGGCAACAACCGATATCACGAGGCGATCCGGGAGCTGGCGCTCGAGCGACCCGGAGTGATGGTGCTGCACGACCTCGTCCTGCACCACTTCCTGCTCGACCGCACGGTCGGCCGCCAGGACTATCCCGCGTATGCCGAGCAGCTCGAGCGTGACCACGGATGGATCGGCCGCGTCGCAGCCCGGCCGGTCTACTGGGGTGCTTTCGGCACCAGCGCTCAGTTTCAGCTGCCGGCGCACCGGACGCTGGTGCGCCGGCAGCATGGGATCATCGTGCATGGCGACTGGTCCGCCGGAGTGCTTGCCGAGGACGATGAGGAACTGGCGGTGCGGGTCGTCCCGATGGCCATCCCGCTGCCCGAGGCGGCCTCCGGCGAGGCCGGAACAGCGTTCCGGCGCCGGCACGGCATCGACCCGGACGCTCCGCTGCTCGGTTCGTTCGGCTTCCAGACCCCGATCAAGCGCACCGACGTGGCGATCCGGGCCCTGGCGCACGCCGGGCTCGAGGATGTCCACCTGCTGATCGCCGGCGAGCTGTCGCCCTACGCGAAGTATCGCGAGCTGGCGGCCGAGCTGGGGGTAGCCGACCGGGTACACGTCACCGGCTTCCTGCCGTTCGACGAGATGGAGGCCGCGATCTCGGCAACCGACCTCTGTCTCAACCTGCGCTATCCGACTGCCGGCGAGACGTCCGCCTCGCTGCTGCGCATCCTGGCCGTCGGTCGCCCGGTGATCGTGTCCGACTACGCCGAGTTCGGCGCCCTGCCCGAGTCGATCGCGCTGCATGTGGCGCTGGGAGACGACGAGGACGAACAGCTGGCCCGCGTGCTGGCCGGGCGGCTGCACCGGGATCGCGCCGCTCTCCGGAGGATGGGTGAGGCGGCCCGGCGCTACGTGGCCGAACGCCACGCGCCGGAGGCGAGCGCGGCGGCGATGGTGGCGGCGATCGAGGAGCTGGCGGTCCTGCGGCCGCCCGGTGATCGGGTGCCGGTGCCGCCGCCGGTGACCTCGACCCTGTATCCGAAGGGGCAGGGCGACCTGCGCATCGACGGATTCCGGGGCTGGACGCACGGGGAGCGTCGGCGGCTCGACATCACGGTGCACAACACCAGCCCGCACCGCTGGCTGCCCAGCCACGTCGCGCCGGGCGGAGTGATGTTCGAAGTGCAGCTCTGGGAGGGCGGTCGCGACCTCTGGTCGAGTCGTCCCTGGCTGGCGCTTCCGGCCCCGCTCGACCCCGGGCAGTCGCGCCGGTACTCGATCGAGGTACGGCGACCGAGGGCCGCGGCCCGGTTCCTCGTCAAGCCGACCGTGCTGCTCGAAGACGGACCGTTTCCGTTCGGTCGATGGGAGGTCGAGATCGGCCTCGCCGGTGCCGATCCGGGCGAATGAGGAGAGCCGTGCGATGAGATCCGGATCCGGTCCGCTCGGTGCCCCGCGGCTCGGCCTGCTGACGGCGGCGGTGGCGCTACTCGCCCTGGCGCTGTTCGTGGCGCCCGGGCGACGGCCGGACGACGGCCGGCAGAGCACGCTCTGGCTGGCGGTGGAAAGCCGCGCGCTTCCCGAGGCCGACGCGACGGCTGCGTTCGCCTCACAGTTCGGCGCGCCGCCGCAAGGCGTCGACGCGCGGCGGGACGGGCAGCCGGTGATCGCGCGGCCGCAGCGGCTGTGGACCGCCGGCGCGGCCGCGGTGCGGCGGCTGGCCGGCTGGCACGGCCTGTTCGCTCTGCAGGCCGCGTTCGTTGTCGCGATCGGCCTGCTGATGATCCGCGCCACGCGCCCGCGCCTCGGCAGCGCAAGCGCCGAACGCTGGACCCTGATCGCGGTCGGGGCCACCGCGCTGCCGCTCGCCGCCCTCGCGCTCTCCCCGGAGCTGCTGGGCGCGTTGGGTATGGCGATCGCCGCGGCGGCGCTGTGGGGCCGCCGCACCGGGGCGGACGTCGAGCCGGGCCAGGTGTACGGGGGCGAACTGGACGAGCGGGTCGGCCTCTGGCGCTGGCCGGTGGCCGGCGCCGGAATGGGGCTGGCGCTGCTCGCCGGACCCTCCTTGCTGCCCCTGGCAGCGCCGTTGTTCGCGGCAGCGCCGCGCGGCCGCCGCCTGTCGCGCGGATTGGCGTTGCTCGCTGGCGCTGCACTCCTGCTGGCGGCGGCGGCACTGCTGACCGGCACCTTCTGGGCGCCGCTCGAGTTCTGGTACGACCTGCGGCTGCTGGGGTGGAGCGGCCTGGCGCTGCTGATCGGGCGACACGTCGGCGTGCTGACCCTGTTCCTGCCTCTGCTCGCCGCCTTCGACACGCCGGACCGCGACGCCGGCCGGCGGTGGATCCCCTGGGCGGTGGCGGCGGGACTCGTGCTGCAGCTGATCACGTCGCCGTTCGACGTCGCTGGACCGTCGGGCGGCGCGGGCAACGCCTGGTTCCTGCCCGCTGCGGTCCTGCTGATCGCCATGCCGGCGCGACTGGCCGGTCCCGCACCGGTCGTCGCGGCGCTCGGTTCGTTGCTGTTGCTGGCGCCGCTCACCCTCGAGCGGATCGGGCTCGCCGAACGACCGGTTCTGCGTGAAGCCGATCGGGTCCGCGCCTGGCTGCCGGTGGAAACGACGGAACGCGAGATCGCCGGGCGCGTGGTGCTCGATCGTGGCAGCGGGATCGTGCTCTCAGCGCCGCTCGCGGCCGCATTCGGCGCCGCCGACGGCACCCTGCGGCTCACCGCCGCGCGCGTGCCGCTGATCATCGAGAGCGGCGCCGAACTCTCCTCGCTGCGGCTGGAGTTCGGCGCTGCGGCTCCCGCAGCGATCGACGTCGCAGGGGGGACCGCCGGAGATCTGCTGGCGCGCCCGAGCGGTGAGCTGGCGCTCGATGTCGACCTGGCGGCGCCGGACCGCCGTCATCCCACCTGGCGCAGCCCGCGCGGCGCGTCGATCTACTTCGTGACGCTGGGCCTCGACGGCGGCAGCGGAGAGGCGCCCGTCGCTCCGGTGCCGCTCGACCTGTCGCTCGCCCGGCCGATCGGCGGGGGCGTGCCGTGAGCGGTCGGCCACCGGAGACGGGAAGCGCGTGGCAGAGCTGGATTCACGAGCTGCGCGCCCGCCTCGACGCACCCCCGCCGACCCGGCTGCCGGTCTCCGACTCCCGACAGGCGGCCGTCCTGGTGCCGCTCTACGTGGACGCCGGCGAACTGTGGACGGTGCTCACCCGGCGCTCGGAACAGCTGCAGCACCACCGCGGACAGATCGCGTTTCCGGGTGGCGGCCGCGAGACCGGAGAAGACCTCTGGGAGGCGGCGCTGCGCGAGAGTGAGGAGGAGATCGGCCTGCCGGCGAGGACCGTTCTGCGACTCGGCCAGCTCGACGAGGTCGGTTCGCCGGCCGGCTTCCGGATCGTGCCTTGCGTGGGCGCCATCCCACGGGGATTCGAGTTCGTGCCCAGCCCGGACGAGATCGACGAGGTGTTTGCGATCCCGATCTCGGCGCTCGCCAATCCCCGCTTGGTCGAGGATCGCGACGTGGTGATCAACGGCAGGCGCCGCACGCTGCGGATCTACCACGTCGGGCGGCACCTGATCTGGGGGCTGACGGCCCGCATCCTCCAGAATCTCCTGCATCGCCTCGGCATCCCGAGCGAGATGGGGGAGTGAGCGGCGTCCGGCGCCTGGATCGGGCCGTTCAGCCGGCGATCAGCGCCAGCGTCAGCGCCGCCGCAGCGAGCGAGACCAGCGTTACCGGCAGGCCGGCCGCGAGATGGCGCCGGAAGCCGATTCGCACTCCCAGCCGGTCGGCCTGTTCGACGACGATCAGATTGGCGATCGAGCCGTAGAGCACGGCGTTGCCGGCGAAGCTCGACGCCAGCGCGAGGGTCCAGCCGATCGGCTCGCTGGCCTCGACGAACGGCAGCAGCATCATCACCGCCGGGACGTTGCCGACCAGATTGCCGAGGGCCGCAGTGATCACCAGTACCGTGCCGCGTCCGTCGAGCTCCAGGCTCGCTGCCGCGAGTGCCTGGCGGCCGGCCTCGATCCAGCCGGACAGCTCGAGCCCGCGCGTGACCGCGAACAGGGCGACGAACAGCGCCAGCATCTGCCAGTCGACCAGGCCGAGCATGGTCCGGGTGTGCATCCGGCGGCTGGTCAGCACGACGCCGCCGATGGTGCAGGCCGTCAGGTAGGCCGGCACGGGCGAGAGAAACAGCGCAATCGCGGCCACGGTGAGCACGATCGCCTTGGCCGCTTCGCGGCGTTCCAGGGGCGTCGGCGGCTCGTCGATCGGTCCCAGCGGTGGGTGACCCACAGCACCCGCGCGCTGCGATCGGCGCCCCAGCAGCCAGGCGGCGAAGGCGGTCGACAGCGCCACCGGCGCGGCGCAGACCGCGACGAACGGCAGGAAGGCCAGGTCGAGGCTCTGCGCGATCAGGATGTTCTGCGGGTTCCCGATTGGGGTCAGCGCGCTGCCGAGGTTGGTGCCGATGGCCAGCGCCAGCAGCGCCGGCACGGGGTCGCGGCGCGCGGCGAGCAGTGCCCGGGCGATCACCGGGGCGAGCGCCAGGCAGATCACGTCGTTGGTCAGCACCGCAGCGAGCAGCGCGGCGACTACCAGCACGACGCCGACCACGCGCCGCTCGCCACCTGCGCCGGCCAGGCGCCGACCGATGACGCCGTAGAGCCCCGACTGGTGGTACTGCGCCGAGAGCAGCATCATGCCGAACAGCACCACGAGCGTCGGCGCGTCGACGGCTTCGACGGCTTGCTCGAGGCTCAGGCGGCCGCTGGCGAGGAAGGCGACGGCGCCCAGAAGCGCGAAACCGGTGCGGTCGAGCGCCAGTCCGGGGATGCGACCGATGGCGAGCAGCAGATAGGTGGCGCCGAACAGCAGCAGCGGCACGGCGTCGGTCGGCACGCGGCGGATCCTAGCTCGACCGAGGGCCGCCGGCCGTGTCCGGAAGGCGGTGCTAGTGTCCCCACCCGGCCATGGTTCCCCCCGACGGGCAGCTCGACACGGAGGTCGAGAGTCACGCTCCGGTGATCCGGAATCGGCGCGACCTGGCGCGGCTCGCCCTCGGCGCCCTCGGGGTCGTCTACGGCGACATCGGCACCTCGCCGCTCTACGCCATCAAGGAGTGCTTTCGCGCCGGACAGGGCGTCGACGTGACGATCGGCAATGTGCTGGGAGTGCTGTCGCTGGTCTTCTGGGCGCTGGTGCTGATCATCCTGGTCAAGTACATCGGCTTCGTGCTGCGGGCCGACCACGATGGAGAGGGCGGCGTGCTGGCGCTGCTGGCGCTCGTATCGGAGCACCGCAGCCACCCCAAGCGCGGCGAGAAGGGCCGCAAGCGCCATCTGTCGATCGTCCTGCTCGGGCTGATCGGCGCCGCGCTGCTGCTGGCGGACGGCACGATCACGCCGGCGATCTCGGTGCTCAGCGCCCTCGAGGGAGTTGCGGTCGCGGCGCCTGCCGTCACGCCGGCCGTCGTTCCGGCCGCGGTGGTCATCCTGCTGGGCCTGTTCCTGTTCCAGCGCCGCGGCACCGGCGGCGTGGGGATGATCTTCGGACCGGTGACCCTGCTCTGGTTTCTCACCATTGCCGCGCTCGGGCTGCACTCGGTGCTGGCTGAACCGGCGGTGCTGGCGGCGATCCATCCGATCCATGCCGTCCGTTTCTTCGCCGCCAACGGCCTGCACGGCTTTCTCATCCTGGGCGCGGTCGTGCTGTGCGTGACCGGAGGCGAGGCGCTCTACGCCGACCTCGGGCACTTCGGGCGACGACCGATCCGGCTGGTCTGGCTCGCCGTCGTGATGCCGGCGCTGTTGCTTTCCTATTTCGGGCAGGGGGCGCTGCTGCTACGCCGCGGTGCGGTGGTCAGTCCGTTCTTCGAGCTGGCGCCGGACCAGCTGCGCATCCCCCTCGTGGTGCTGGCCACTGCGGCGGCGGTCATCGCCTCGCAGGCGATGATCTCGGGCGCCTTCTCGCTCGGCCAGCAGGCGATGCAGCTCGGCTACCTGCCAAGGCTGACCGTGGTGCACACGTCGGGAGCCGCTCGCGGGCAGATCTACGTGCCCGAGATCAACCGCTTCCTGCTCGTGGCCTGCCTGGCGCTCGTCCTCGCCTTCCGCGCCTCGGGCTCGCTCGCGGCCGCCTACGGCGTGGCGGTGATCGGCACGATGGTCTGCACGTCGCTGCTGATGTTCCAGGTGCTGCGCCGGCGCTGGAGCTGGTCCCTCGGCGCTGCGGCCGGACTGGTCGCGGCGTTTCTGGCCATCGAGTTGCCGTTCCTCGCGGCCAATCTCGCAAAACTCGCGCACGGCGGGTGGGTGCCGCTCGCCATCGGCGGCCTCCTGCTCGCCGTGATGACGACCTGGCGGCGCGGGCAGACGGCGCTGCGCGAGCAGCAGCGGGCCTCGGCGCTGCCGATCGAGCAGTTCCTGCTCGATCTCGGCCGGCGCAAGCCGCACCGGGTCGACGGCACGGCGGTCTTCCTGACCTCCAATCCGGAGGTCGTGCCGGGCGTGCTGCTGCATCACTTCAAGCACAACAAGACGCTGCACGCGAAGGTGGTGCTGCTGACCGTGATCAACGAAGGGATCCCCGAGGTCTCCCGCAAGCAGCGCGTCTCGGTGCGCGAGCTGGGTGAGGGGTTCTGGGAGGTGCTCGGGCACGTCGGATTCATGGAGAGTCCGAACGTGCCTGATCTGCTGGCGCGGTGCGGTCGGTACGGCCTGCACGTCGCGCCGGCCGGCACGAGCTTCTTTCTCGGCCGCGAGACGCTGCTGCCCGGCGGCCGCTCCAAGCTCGCCCGCTGGCGCAAGGCGCTGTTCGTCTACCTCAAGCGCAACGCCCGATCGGCGAGCGACTTTTTCAACATCCCTCCCAATCGCGTCGTCGAGCTGGGCGCCCAGGTCGAATTCTGACCACCTCGGGGCAGCCCGCCATCCGAGCGAGGCGAGCCGCGGCACTCCCGTCCCAGCGGTGGCCGGTGTTCCGGCCGCCGGGGCGCCCTGTCTGAGTCGGTGAACGGGCCTTCGGGCCCACGCCACCGCAGGACAGGAGAGACTATGCGTTCGTTCCGCTGCCTCGACACCTTCCGCAGGTCCCACCGCCACCGCAGCCTGCCGCTCGCCGTCGCATCCGCTTTCGCGGTCGCACTGCTGGCCGGCGCCGCCTCGGTTGCCGCGCAGACCGGCGTGCTCGGTCTGGTCATCGACGAAACCCGGGTGCGCGAGGGGGCGACCGAGGCCTCCGTGGTCGTCCGCTCGACCTCGGCCCGCCTGCTCTCTGGCGGCAGTCTCGCCATCCGGATGCACGACAAGGACGGCCTGCCCGGCAGCCCGTTCACCGCGCTGCTGAGTGTCGACGTGCTGTCGGGCGCCGGCGACGCGGTCGCCCAGGCGACCTACGACCCGGCCACGCTGCGCACCGAGGTCAGCTTCAGTTCGGCCTCCGGCACGATCAACAGCGACTTCGGACCCCTGGTCATCCTCCACTTCGCGCTCGACCCGCAGCTCGAGAACGACCGCCGGTTCATCCTGCGGCTGGACTCCGATGCGGTCGACCTCGATGCGGCCGACGGCGGGCGGGTCTACTGGTTCAGCGAAAAGGGACGGCTGCGCGTCGACGATGCCGACTCCGACGTCGACCTCGAAGCCGAAGCGGACCATGCGGTGGCAGGGGCGACGGCGGTGATCGGCGCCGGTACCGAGATCCTGGGCCAGATCGACTCGGGCACCATCGAGCTGCTGTTCGATCCCGCGTTCGCCGCCGGTCCGGCCAGCGCGTCGATCCACGCCGCATATGGCGCTGCCGTCATCGACTCGGTCGAGGAGCCGGCCCCGGGCGTCGTGCGCGTCACGTTCCACGCCACCGCCGACGACCTCAACACGCTGCTGCCGGGACCGTTCCTGGCGGTGGAGATCCCCACCCGCTCCGACATTCCGGTCGGCAGCCGGTACGAGGTGGTGCTCGGCCCCGGCACAGTGGTGCGCGACGGCAACGGGAGCATCGTCGACATCGAGAACGACGAGCCGGAGATCCTGCGGTTCGTCCGCCCGCGCCTGATGTTCCTGAGCACCTTCGACGACGGCACGTTCGACGACTTCTGAGTCTCACGCCTCTGCGCGGCCCCGGTGCGGCTTCGGCCCGCCGGGGCCGTGGCGCGTCCGGCCGCGCGCGGCGGGCGGGGCTGTTTACTGAGAATCCGCTATCATCAAGCCATGGAGTCGCGTCCCGCTGCCGCGTCCCCGCTGGTCGCTCTGACCGGGGTCGAGTTCGCCTACGACGGCGACGTCGCGATCACGGACGTCGATCTGGCGCTGCACGCGGGTGAACGCTGGGCGGTACTCGGCCCCAACGGCGGGGGCAAGTCGACGCTGCTGGCGCTGCTGCTCGGGCTGCGCCGCCCGTCGCGCGGGACGGTGCGCTGGAGCCGGCCGCCGCGCGCGGTACGCCGCGCCTGGGTGCCGCAGTTCCCGACCTTCGATCGCCAGTTCCCGATCCGCGTCGAGGAGATGGTGCTCGAGGGACGCCTGCGCGACCGGCCGCGCTTCGCGCCGCTCGCCGCTCCCGACCGGCAGCAGCTGGAGTCGATGCTGCACCGCTTCGAACTGTGGCCGCTGCGACGGGCCTATCTGACCGAGTTGTCGGGCGGCGAGCTGAAGCGGGCAATGATCGCGCGCGCGCTGATCGCCGAGCCCGAGCTGCTGGTGCTCGACGAGCCGAGCGCGTCGCTCGACGAGCCGTCGCGTCGCGTGCTGTGGGAGCTGCTCGACGCGCTGCCCACGACTGCCGCCGTGGTGCTGGCAACCCACGACCTGGCTCCGGACACGTTCGCGCCGACACGCGCTCTGCTGGTGGACGGGAGGGTCGAGGAGCTGACCGTCGACGCGGCGGCCGGTCACCATCTGCTGTGCGGGCATCGCCATGGTTGAGCTCGCGGCGGCGCTCGGCATCGCGCCGGATGCACTCTGGGCGGCGCTGGCAGCCAGCCTGCTCTGCGGCCTGGTCGGCACGCTCGTCGTCCTGCGCAGACTGGTGGCACTCGGCGGAGGGGTGGCCCACGCGGCGTTCGGCGGCATCGGAGCGGCGCTTCGCCTCGGCGTCGAGCCCCGCCTGGGTGCTGCCGCGGTGGCCGTGCTGACTGCAGCGGTGCTCGCGCCGCTGCGCCGGGATCGGCTGGAACGCAACGACGCCGCGATCGGAGTGCTCTGGGCGGTCGGCATGGCCGCCGGCATGCTGCTGGTGGCCGGCGCCGACGTCGGCAGCGCGGGCGCAGTCGACCTCGAGGGCGTCCTGTTCGGCGACATTTCGGCGGTGCGCCCGGTCGATCTGCAGGCGATCTGGGTGCTCGACGCCGTCGCGATCGGAGTCTTCGCGCTCGCCGGTCGCCGCCTGGTGGCCACCGCATTCGACCCCGACCAGGCCGAGCTGCAGGGGGTTCGCACCGGACTGTACGGCTTCACGCTGCTGCTCCTGGTGGCGCTATCCGTGGTGGCGCTGCTGTCGCTGGTCGGCGTCGTGCTCGCAGTCGCCCTGCTGGCTATCCCGCCGCTGATCGCGCTGCGGCTCTGTCGAGGTCTGTGGACGGCGATGGCCGCCGCCGCGCTGGCGGCGCTGCTGGTCTCGGTCGCAGGACTCGCGCTGGCGGCCCGCTTCGAGCTCCCGGCCGGGCCGGCGATCGTGCTGGTGGCGGCGGCGGTGCTGGGTCTCGTGCAGCTGGCGCCGCGCCGCTCGCGCACTGCGGCGTAGCGTCGCGTCCGCCGGCGCCGTTCAGCGGGGCCGCGCGCAGCCGGCGCAGCGGCCGAGCAGAGTGATGTCGTGGCTGTCGAGCCGGAAGCCGCGCGGCAGGAGAGCGCGCAGGTCGGGCGGACAGCCGTCGACCTCGAACACCCGATCGCAGACCGTGCAGTGGAAGTGATGATGGTGGTGCTTGCCCGCCTGCTCGTAGCGGTTGGCCGAACCGGGCAGTGCCACCTCGGCCAGCCAGCCCTCGTCGAGCAGGGCGCGGACCGTCCGGTAGACGGTTGCCAAGCCGAGCCCGGGCACGTCGCTCTGCGCCGCGGCGAGCAGCTCGGCCGGGGAGAGCGGGCGATCGGCGCGCTCGAAGGCGGCACGCAGCGCCCGGCGCTGGGTCGTGTCCCGCCGCTGCCTGCCCTCTGACATGTCGACGATTCTACCCGCGCACCGGCGTCGACCGGACCGACGCTCGGGTAGACTCGCGATCGCCCACCAGGAGTGGAATCCGACATGTCGACTCGATGCTTCCTGCGGATCGCCCCGGCCGCGATCGTCGCCCTCACCACGATCTGCGCCCCGAGCGCGTCGACCGCTGACGGGACCGCCACCCCGACTGCGCTGCAGTCGATCGGCGTCATCGAGCTGCAGCGCCATCTCCGCTTCGAGGAGTACCCCGTCGGCGGCCTGTCGTCGATCTCCTGGGACGCGGCCTCCGGTCAGCTCTGGGCGATGTGCGACGACCGGAGCATCCGCGGACCCGCCCGGGTGATGCGCCTCGCGATCGATCTCACCGACGGGCGGCTCGACCCGGGCGACGTCACCGTGGCCGCGCAGGTGATCCTGCACGACCGCCACGGGCGCACTTTCTCGCCGCGCACGCTCGACCCGGAGGGATTCGTGCTGTCGGCCGACGGATTCTTCGTCGGGTCGGAAGGGGAGGCCAAGGTGGGGCTGGCGCCGTTCGTGGCCGAGTTCGACCGCGACGGGCGCTGGCGTCGGGAGCTGCCTCTCCCGGCACGCTATCTGCCCGATCCGGCCGGCAGCCGCGGTGTGCGCGAAAACCTCGGGTTCGAGAGTCTCGCCCTGACGCCCGACGGCCGCTATCTGTTCGCCGGCACCGAGTCGGCACTGGTGCAGGACGGTCCGGAGGCCGACTTCGAGGTCGCTGCGACGGCACGCCTGCTGCGCTGGGATCTGTCCGACCCGGATGCGATGCCGGAGGAGTTCGTCTACCGGGTCGAGCCAGTGACGGTTCGGGTGCCGACGCCAGCGACCTTTCGCGTCAACGGGCTGGTCGAACTGGTCGCCCTGGACGACGCGACGCTGCTGTCCCTCGAGCGCCAGTTTGTGGCCGGCGTGGGGGTCGAGGCGCGGATCTTCCGCGTGCATCTCGACGGTGCGGACTCCGTCGCCAGCTGGGAGGCGCTGCCGGCAGCGCCGACGGTGGGGGCCTCGAAGCACCTCCTGCTGGATCTCGGCGACCTGGGGGGCTACCTCGACAACGTGGAGGGGCTTGCGTTCGGACCGCCGCTGCCCGACGGGCGTCGCTCGCTCCTGGTCATCTCGGACGACAACTTCACTCCCTCCGAGCAGGTGACACAGGTTTTCGCGTTCGCCGTCGAAGCCTCCCCGCTTGCCGTCGCCGACGTGCAGGGGGCCGGCCACCGGTCGCCGCGCGAGGGTCAGTGGGTCTCAGGGCTGGAGGGCGTGGTGACCGGGGTGGTGGCAGAGGGGCGTCGACCGGGCTTCTGGCTCGAATCCACGCAACCGGATTCGGACGCGCGTACCTCCGAGGGGATCTTCGTGGAGACGAGCGAGCGCGCACCGATCTCCGCAGGCGACGGGGTGCGGGTCTCCGGGCGGGTGGTCGAGCGCGAGCGCGGCGCCAACCAGCTCCCGGTGACGACGCTGGAACTGGGGGCTCTGGAGCGCCTCGCCTCGAGTCCGCCCCTGCCCGCGCCGCCGCGGCTCTGGTGGGAGCTGGAGATTCCCCAGCAGATCGACGACGACGGGCTGTCCGTGTTCGAACCCGGTGACGACGCCATCGACCTGTGGGAGAGCCTGGAGGGGATGCGCGTCGAACTGCCGGCCGGTGTCGTCACCGGCGCGACGCGCGCGTTCGGGGAGTTCGTCGTGCTGCCGGAGGGCGAGCCGGTCACCGGGCAATCGGCGTTCGGCGGCGCGCTGGCCCGGCCCGACGGTGGCGGACCGCTCTCCCGGGTCTTCCTCGACTCCCGGCTGGCGGGGCCGGCGCCGAGGGCGGCCGTGGGCGACCGGCTGGTCGCCCCGCTGGTCGGCGTCGTGGACTACAGCTACTCGAACTATCGCCTGCTCGCCCTGCAGCCGCCGGCGATTGAATCGTCCGGTATTCCGTGCTCACGCCCCGCCCGGTCCGAGGCCACACCGGCAACCTTTGCCGTGGCGTCTCTCAACGTGTACAACCTGTCGGCAGTCGACGCGCCGGAGCGTTTCGCGCGCCTGGCGGGCCAGATCGTCGACGGCCTCGGAGCGCCGGAGCTGCTGGCGTTGCAGGAGGTGCAGGACGACAGCGGGGCCCGGGAGAGTGCGACTGGCGACGGAGTGGTCGCCGCAACGGGGACGCTCGCGCGCCTGACCGACGCGATCGCCGCTGCCGGGGGGCCGCGCTACACCGCGGTGCAGATCGACCCGGAACTCGACCGCGAGGGCGGACAGCCGGGGGGCAACATCCGCGTCGCCTTGCTGGTCGATCCGACGCGGGTGCGCTACTCCCCGCGCGGGGAGCCGGACGCGCTGACAGCGGCCCGCTTCGAGGGCCGGGGGCGGCGCCGCGCGCTGGCGGTCAACCCCGCGCGCGTCGAGCCTCTGTCGGAGGCGTTCGCGCCGCGCGACGACGGCAGCGAGGGGGTGCGTCGATCGCTCGTCGTGGAGGTCGACGTGCCGACCGGCCGCCGCTACTGGCGCCGCTGGCAGCGGGTCGTGGTGGTGGTCAATCACTGGTCTTCGAAGTACGAGGACGATCGGGCCTTCGGGGCCCGCCAGCCGCCGGAGACGTCACGCACCGCCGAGCGTCGGCTGGCGCAGGCGCGAGTGGTGCGCCGCTTCGCCCAGGAGCTCCTCGCCGCCGATCCACGAGCCCGGTTGATCGTGCTCGGCGACTTCAACGATCTCGCGCACAGTGCGCCGGTGGTCGAACTCGCCCGGCCGCCGCTCGAGAATCTGGTGCTGCGCCTGCCACCCTCCGAGCGCTATACCTTCTCGTTCGAGGGCGGCGCGGCGGCGATCGATCACATCGTCGTCTCGCCGCGGCTCGCCGAGGGGGCTTCGATCGAGGCGGTGCACCTGAACACCGACTGTCCGGACGCCGAGCGCGCCAGCGATCACGATCCGCTGCTGGCGCGGCTGCCGCGCCGCTGACCGCGCGCGCCGTGCCGTCCGGTTTGACCGTCGCGCGTGCGGCCCGTATCCTCCGGCGACCATGACGGCCGAAGCCGTGCCCAAGCGTCGGCGCATGCCGCTGCACACCCGCATGCTCATCGGCGGGCTGGTCGGCGTCGTCGGCGGCCTGCTCGCCCACTCGCTGCTCGCTGGCGATCCAGCGCTCGCGCCGCTGCTGGACGGCTTCCTGACCTGGGTCGCGCGACCGATCGGCAAGGTCTTCCTGCGCCTGCTGTTCATGCTCGTCATCCCGTTGCTGTTCTCGGCTCTCGTGCTGGGGATCACCGGCCTCGGCGATCTGCGCAGTCTGGGACGGGTGGGCCTGCGCACGCTCGCCTACACGGTCGTGGTGTCGACGATCGCGGTGCTGCTCGGCCTCGTCCTGGTCAACGTGCTCGAGCCCGGCAGAGGGCTGTCGGACGAGGCCCGGGCACGGCTGCTCGACGGCGCGGCCGATCGCTCGAGCGCACTGGTGAGCGCCCAGGCTCCGCGCAGCGGAATCGACCTGCTGACCGAGCTCGTGCCGGCCAACCCGCTGCGCGCGGCGGCGGACGGCGACATGCTCGGGGTGATGTTCTTCGCGCTGATGTTCGGGATCGGTCTCGCGCTGGTGCGCACGGAGGCGGCGCGCCGGCTCGAGGAGGTGATCGAGGGGCTCTACGACGTGACGATGCGGCTGATCCGGGTCGTCATCTCCGTCGCTCCGATCGGCGTTGCCGCGCTGCTGTTCGCGCTGACGGCCGACCTCGGCGTCGAGATCCTCGTCCAGCTGGCGCGCTACGTCGGCGTGGTGCTGCTGGCGCTGCTGATCCATCAGTTCGTGGTCTATTCGCTGGCTGTTTCGGCGCTCGGCGGCATGAGTCCACGGCGCTTCTTCCGCGGCAGTCAGGAAGCGATGCTGACGGCGTTTTCGACGGCTTCGTCGAACGCCACCCTGCCGACGGCCCTGCGAGTGGCCGAGGAGGAGCTGAAGCTTCCGCCGCACGTCTCGCGCTTCGTGCTGACGATCGGCGCGACGGCCAACCAGAACGGCACCGCGCTGTTCGAAGGCGTCACGGTCCTCTTCCTCGCCCAGTTCTACGGCATCGACCTGGCGATCGGCCAACAGCTGCTGGTGCTGTTCATCTGCGTGCTGGGAGGCATCGGCACCGCGGGCGTGCCGGCCGGCTCGATCCCCGTCGTCGCGATGATCCTTGGCCAGGTCGGCGTCCCGGTGGAAGGCATCGGCGTCATCCTCGGCGTCGACCGCTTCCTGGACATGTGCCGGACCACCCTCAACGTCACCGGCGACCTCGCCGCCGCCGTCGTCGTCTCCCGCGGTGAGCCTGCGGCTCAGCCGGCCCGGCAGTCACTGAGCTAGACCTTCACGCGGGACCGGCTGCGCCGCTGCCGCCGGCCGCCCGCTCTTGGGATCCGTCGTTGAGGACCCGTCGACTCGGTCGGCGGTGACATTCCGGCCGCCGATCGGAACCTTCCGGCCACCGACGGCGTCACCGGCTGCGAGTGAGACTGCGCGGCGATGTCGATCGTCCTCGAGCAGGTGACCAAGCGCTACGACGGCCGGCCGGTCGTCTCGAATCTGTCGCTCGAGGTGCGGACCGGCTCGTTGTGCGTCCTGCTCGGGCCGTCCGGGAGTGGCAAGAGCACGCTGCTGCGGCTGATCGCGGGCCTCTCCGAAGCCGACTCCGGGGCGATCCGGCTGGATGGTCGCGATCTGGTCGGGGTTCCGGTGCAGCACCGCGACTGCGGCTTCGTCTTCCAGAACTACGCCCTGTTCCGGCACATGACGGTGGCAGACAACGTGGAGTTCGCGCTGCGCGTGCGCCGGATGCCGCGCGCCGCCCGCCGGGCGCGGCGCGACGAGCTGCTCGAACTGGTCGGGCTGGCCGGTCTCGGCGGACGCACTCCCGGTCAGCTCTCCGGCGGGCAGCAACAACGGGTGGCGCTTGCGCGGGCGCTCGCCCACCGGCCGCGCGTGCTGCTGCTCGACGAGCCGTTCGGAGCCCTCGATGCGCGCATTCGAGCCGAGCTGCGGCGAAGCCTCCGCGACGTGCAGCGCGAGCTCGGAGTGACCACGATCTTCGTCACCCACGATCAGGAGGAGGCGTTCGAACTGGCGGATCGGATTGCCGTGCTGGCCCAGGGACGGCTAATCGAAGTCGGGCCCCCGGACGAGCTCTATCTGCGCCCCCAGACCGAGTTCGTGGCCGCATTCCTGGGCGGCGCCAATCTCTGGGTGGGGGAGAGCAGCGCGGAGGGAGTCCGCCTCGGACCGGTCACCATGCCCCTGGCGGGGGCCGTACGCGGTGACGGCGGGCGGCGCCGGGTGCAGGTGCTGGTGCGGCCCGAGGACGTCGCAGTGCGCCAGCGCCAGGACGAACTGACCGAGCCGGTGCTCGGCCAGGGGGAGGTCGTGTCGGCAGCGTTCTCCGGCGCGACGGAGCGGCTGCGGATTCGACTGCCGGCTCTGCCCGGCGTCCGGATCATCCAGCCGCCCGCCGGCTTCGGAGACGAACAGTTCGCCGTCAATGCGGTCCGCGCACAGCACGTCGCCCGCCAGCAACCGCTGGCGGCCGGCGACCGGGTCTGGGTCGGGGTGCGCCGGCTCCACGCCTTGCTGCATCCGGGCCTGGCGTTCGCGGCGCTGGGCGAAGGAGCGGCGGCCGACTGCGCGGGCGAGGTGGCACGGCTTACGCAGGCCCGGCTCGAGCGCGCCAGCACGCTCGCCGAGCTGCACGAGCTGCAGGCGCGCGGACCGGTCGACCTGGTCTTTGCGGCGTTGCCGTCGCTGCGCGCGGTCGAGCAGAGCGAACGCCTGCTCGAGGCGACGGGCGACGCGCATCTGCTGCTCGTTCGCGAGCCACCCGTTCTGCCGCCGCGCCGGTTCCTGGTCGCCGTCGCGGTGGGAGAACCTGGCAAGGAAGACGTCGCCTTCGTGGGCCGGCTCGCCCGCCACCTGGGTTCGCGCGCCACCGTGCTGACCGCCCTCGAGCTCGATGCTGACGAGGCGACGACGCGCTCGGCCGAGCGATTCCTCGCCGCCTGCGTGCGCACGCTCGGACGCTGGGGCGTGGAGGCCGAGGCCGAGACGGTGCGAGGGCAGCTGGCCGCGGTGCTCGAGCGCCGGATGGCCAGTGAGCACGACATCCTGGTGCTCGGCGCTCCGCTGCCGGACGCCCAGGGCCGCCGGGCATGGGGGCGACAGCTCCGTCCGTTGCTCGACCGCCCGGCCACTTTCCCGATCCTCGTCGTTCGTCCGTCCAACCAGCTGTCCACCGGGAGGCCGATTTGAGTGTCCGAATGCCGCTGCGTGTCCCCGCCGTTCTGACGTCCGCACTGCTCGCCATCGTCCTGGCGGGCAGTCCGCTCGCCGCGCAGGAGTCTCCGGCTCCCAAGCTGAGCGCCGGCCCGGGCGGATTCGCGCTGGCCTCGGCTGACGGCGCCCACCAGCTCAAGCTGCGCGGCTACGTGCACGTCGACGGCCGCTTCTTCGTCGACGACGAGGAGCGGCCTGGGGTCGACACGCTGCTGGTGCGGCGGGCTCGTCCGATCCTGGAGGGCACCGTCTATCGGATGTTCGACTTCCGGATCATGGCCGATTTCGCGGGCAGCTCGACCTCCCTTCAGGACGCCTGGGTGGAGGCGAAATTCTCGCCCGCGGTGCGCCTGCGCGCCGGCAAGTTCAAGCCGCCGGTCGGGCTCGAACGGCTGCAATCGGTCACCGACGCTGCCTTCGTCGAGACGGCGCTGCCGACCGCGCTGGTTCCGAATCGCGACGTCGGCCTGCAGCTCGGCGGGCAGCTTGGCGGCGGTCGCTTCGACTATGCCGTCGGGCTGTTCAACGGAGTCGTCGACGGCGGATCGGCTGACCAGGACACCAACGACGGCAAGGAGGTGGCGGGGCGTCTGCTGTGGAAGCCGTTCGCCGGCGGCGACGGGACGGCTCCCGTCGATCTGGCCCTGGGTCTCGCGGTGACGCATGGCGACCTCGAGGGCACGCCGACCGCGCCGACTCTGCCCGCGCCGCGTGCCACCGACCAGCGGACCTTCTACTCCTGGCGATCCGACGGCACCTCTGCCGGCACGGCGATCGCCGACGGCACCCGGGTCCGCCTCGCCCCGCAGGGTTACCTCTACCGCGGGCCGTTCGGCCTGCTGGCCGAGTGGGTGAGCTCGGAGCAGTCGGTGCGCCTCGACGACACGAGGGCCGACCTGACCACCGAGGCCTGGCAGCTGGCGCTGTCGTGGGTGCTGACCGGCGAGCGCAACGGCTATCGGGGTGTGGTGCCGCAGCGGCCGTTCGACCCGCGCGGCGAGGGCCGCGGGGCGTGGATCGTGTCGGCGCGCGCCACCGGGTGGACGATCGACGATGAGGCGTTCCCGCGCTTCGCCGACCCGGATCGTGCCTCGCGCGCGGCTCGTTCGTACGGCCTCGGCCTCTCCTGGAATCTCGTGCGCGGCGTGCGCTGGATGGTCGACTACGACCTGACCCGATTCGACGGCGGCGCCGCGGACGGCGCGGATCGGGCGGATGGGCAGACGCTGTTCACCCGACTCCAGGTTTCGTTCTGACCCATCGCCGCGTGACGACCATGCTCGAAGAGAGGAGGCTGTTCCGATGAAGAGAATCTCGCTCCCCGCCGCCCTGCTGGCGGCGTTCGCCCTCATGCTGGCCGGGTCGCGCCTCGCCGAGGCCCAGAAGCCGGTTTCGCTGCTCAACGTCTCGTACGATCCGACCCGCGAGCTCTACGCCGAGTTCAACACGGCATTCGCGCGCCACTGGCAGGCGAAGACCGGTCAGCAGGTGCGCTTCGAACAGTCGCACGGCGGCTCGGGCAAGCAGGCCCGGTCGGTGATCGACGGCCTGGAGGCCGACGTCGTCACGCTGGCGCTGTCGGCCGACATCGACGCCATCGCCAAGGCCGGCCTGCTGCCCGCTGACTGGCAGCAGCGGCTGCCCCGCAACAGCTCGCCGTACACGTCGACGATCGTCTTCCTGGTGCGCAAGGGCAATCCGAAAGGGATCCGCGACTGGGACGATCTGGTCAAGCCCGGCATCCGGGTGATCACTCCCAATCCGAAGACCTCCGGCGGCGCGCGCTGGAACTACCTGGCCGCCTGGGGCTACGTGCTGCGCAACGGCGGCGACGACGCGGCGGCGCGCAAGTTCGTCGGCGCGATTTTCGACAACGTGCCGGTGCTCGACACGGGCGCGCGCGGGTCGACCGTGACGTTCGTCGAGCGCGGCATCGGCGATGTCCTGCTGGCCTGGGAGAACGAGGCCTTGCTCAGTCTGGACGAGTTCGGCGCCGGCAAGTTCGAGATCGTCGTGCCGTCGGTCTCGATTCTCGCCGAGCCGCCGGTGGCCGTCGTCGACTCGGTGGCCCGGCGCCGCGGCACGACCGAGGTCGCCCGCGCCTACCTGGAGTACCTGTACACCCCGGAGGGGCAGGCGATTGCGGCCCGTCATTACTACCGCCCGACCGACTCTGAGGTCGCGCGCGCGCACGCCGCCAAGTTCCCCCAGGTCGAGCTGTTCACGATCGACGAACTGTTCGGCGGCTGGGGCAAGGCGCAACCCCTGCACTTCGGCGATCAGGGCGAGTTCGACCGCCTGCCGAGGACCCGGCGGTGAGTCGCGGCGCGGGGCGCGGGGCCCTGCCGGGGTTCGGGCTCACGCTCGGCGTCTCCCTGTTCGGGCTCACGCTCCTCGTGCTCGTGCCGCTGGCGGCGGTGGTTCTGCAGACCGCGACGCTGTCGCCGGCGCGCATTTGGGAGCTGGCGACCTCGGAGAGGGCGCTGGCGTCGTATCGCCTGACGTTCGGAGCAGCGGCGATCGGCGCCGCGATCAACCTCGGATTCGGGTTGCTCGTCGCTTGGGTGCTCGAGCGCTACCGCTTTCCCGGCCGGCGCGTGGTGGATGCCCTGGTCGACCTGCCGTTCGCGCTGCCCACCGCGGTGGCGGGCATCGCGCTGGCGGCCATTTACGCGCCGAACGGATGGCTCGGCCGCGGCCTCGAGGCGATCGGCTGGAAGGTCGCCTACACCCCGGTAGGCGTCGTGGTCGCGCTGACGTTCATCGGCCTGCCGTTCGTGGTCCGGTGCGTGCAGCCGGTCCTGCGCGACCTGGATCCGGCGCTCGAAGAGGCAGCCGCCACGCTGGGCGCCGGTCGCTGGACGACCTTCGTTCGGGTCGTCCTTCCGCAGCTGGCGCCGGCGGCGCTGACCGGCGGCATCCTCGCGTTGGCGCGGGGACTCGGGGAGTACGGGTCGGTGATCTTCATCGCCGGCAACCTGCCACTCGAGTCGGAGATCACCGCGTTGCTGATCATGGTGCGGCTGGAGGAGTACGACTACGCCGGCGCGACTGCGATCGCGCTCGTCTTCCTGCTCGCCTCGTTCACACTGCTGCTCGCACTCAACCGGCTGTCGCGCCTCGAGCTGTTCGCGCGCGCCAGCGCACCGATGCGCTGATGAGTCGCCGGACCGATCCGCGCGCCGAGCCGGCCTGGGTGCGATGGCTGCTGACCGCCCTGGCCCTGGGATTCCTGCTGCTCTTCCTGTTCATTCCGCTGGCAGCCGTCTTCGCGCAGGCGTTCGGCAAGGGCTGGGAGACCTGGCTCGCCGCGGTGCGCGACCCGGTAGCGCTGGCGGCGGTACGGTTGACGGTCGTGGTGGCGGCAATCACGGTGCCGATCCACACCGCGCTGGGGTTGGCCACGGCCTGGCTGCTGGCGCGCTTCCGCTTTCGCGGCCGCCAGTTCCTGCTCACGCTCGTCGATCTGCCGTTCAGCGTCTCGCCGGTGGTCGCCGGCCTGATGCTCGTTCTGCTGTTCGGGGCCCAGGGGCTGCTCGGGCCCTGGCTGAACGGGATGGGGATCAAGGTCCTGTTCGCGTTGCCCGGCATCGTGCTGGCGACGCTGTTCGTGACGCTGCCGTTCGTAGCCCGCCAGCTGATTCCGACTCTGGAGGCACAGGGATCGACCGAAGAGGAGGCGGCCCTCACCCTGGGCGCCTCGCCCTGGCAGATGTTCCTGCGCGTGACTCTGCCCAAGATTCGCTGGGCGCTGCTCTACGGAATCATTCTGACCAACGCCCGGGCGATGGGCGAGTTCGGCGCGGTGTCGGTCGTGTCGGGGCACATCCGCGGGCGCACCAACACGATTCCACTGCACGTGGAGATCCTCTACAACGAATATCAGTTCGCGGCCTCGTTCGCGGTCGCGTCGCTGTTGACTCTGCTGGCGCTCGCGACGATCGCCGCCCAGGCGGTGCTGGGCCGGCGGACTCCCGCGTCACGGGCCTGAGGTAGCCTCCGCCGGTGCGACGGTGGAGTTTCGAGTCGGTCCTGGCGACCTCGGCACTGGCGCTGGTCGGCGCAGCCGTGGTGACCCTCACGGCAGTGGCGTGGAATCAGGCCAGCCGGCTGGTCGACGAAGAGGCGCGCGTGCGGGCGGAGCGGGCGATCGAGCGCGCGGTCGATGCGCGTGAGCGCGGCCTCGACCCGGAGCTGTTCGAGGTGGGGACCGGCATCGAGGTCGCGGTGCGCCGGCGGGCGGAGATCGACGCGGCGGCCGGCGATCCGCGTCTTTCCGTCTGGAGCCGGGCGCTCGAATCCGGCTCGGCGAGCGCCGTCCTGCCGGGCGCAGGCGGCGCGGTGGCCGCGCGCCGCATCGACGGCGGTGACCTGCTCGAGGCGCAGATGCCTCCGGAGGTGGTCTATGCGCCGCTGCGACGACTGGCTGCCGGTCTGGTCACCTCGACGCTCGCCATCGGCGGCTTGGCGGCGTTCGCCGCCGTCCTGCTGGGGCGTCAGCTGGCGCGTCCGCTCGGCGTGCTGGCGCGCGCCGCGGAGCGGATCGGAGAGGGACAGCTCGATCGCCCGCTCCCCGAGTTCGGCGGGGCGGAGGTCGGCGCCCTGGCGCGCACTCTGGAACAGATGCGCCGCCGCCTCGCAGCAGCGACCGGGGAGCTCGAGCACCGCCGGGCCGAGATGGAGACCATTCTGTCCGGGGTCGCGGAAGGGGTCGTGGCGGTCGATCGCGACCGTCGGGTGCGGTTTGCCAGTCCGCCGGCGGCGCAGCGACTCGGAATCCAGCCGGAGGAGGCAGTCGGCCGTTTCTGCGGCGACCTGCTGCGCCCGGAGCCGGTGCGTGGAGTGCGCCCGTGTGAGGAGGACTGTCCGCTCCTGCATGCGCGGTTTCGCGGCCCGTCGCGTGCGGTTGAGCGCCTCTGCCTGCCCGATGGCGGGGCGGTGCCGTTCGTGCTTTCGGCCTCGCCGCCGCGCGACGGGCTGCAGGTCCTGATCCTGCGCGAAGAGACGCCGGTCGAGGCGGCCGGCCGGGCACGGGATGTCGCCGTCGCGGAGCTGGCGCATGAGCTGCAGACGCCGCTCGCGGCGCAGTACGCCTCGCTCGAGCTGCTGCGGGATCGCCTCTCGGACTCCGACCGGGGGGCGCTCGAGCTGGTACTCGGACTCGAGACCGGTGGCGTGCGGTTGCGCCGCCTGATCGACAATCTGCTCGAGAGCGTGCGGATCGAGTCGGGTCAGCTGGCGGTGCGGCGGGTTCCGCTCGACGTCGCGACGCTGATCGAGGAGGCAGTGGAACTGGCGCGCCCGCTCGCCGAACGTCGCGGCCAGCGCATCGAACAGCGTATCGAACCCGAGCTGCCGCAGCTGACCGGCGACCCGCAGCGCATCGCGCAGGTGCTCACGAACCTGCTGGCCAATGCGTCGAAGTATGGGCCGGACGGGTCGGTCCTGCGCGTCGGTGCCGGCCGGGTTCACGACGCTGGGGCGTCGCGGATCGAGATCTGGGTCGAGGATGACGGGCCGGGCGTCCCGCCCGAGGTCGCCCGCGAACCGGGCCGCTTTCGGCGGGGCGCCAGCGAGCCGCGCGAGGAGGGGAGCGGACTGGGGCTCTGGATCTGCCGGTCGATCGTCGAGCGGCACGGCGGCGAGCTGCGCCTCGAGCGCCGGGGCGACCGGACGCGGGCCGCCGCCCATCTGCCGGTGGAAGGTGTCGGATGAAGATCCTGATCGTCGACGACGACGCGGATCTGCGCGCCATTCTCGGTTTCGCGCTCCGCGACGCCGGATTCCTCACTCTCGGCGCGGCAGACGCAGCGGCGGCCGTGCGGCTCGCCGCGAGCGAGCTGCCCGACCTGGTCGTGCTCGACCTCAACCTCGGCCCGGTCGACGGACTCGATCTGCTTGCCGAGCTGCGCGCGCGCGACGGTTCGCCGCGGCCGCTGCTGGTGCTGTCCGTGCGTTCGCGCGAAGAGGACGTCGTGCGGGCGCTCGATCTCGGCGCCGACGACTACCTGACCAAACCGTTCTCGCCGCGCACGCTCCTGGCGCGCGTGCGCGCGTTGCTGCGACGCGCCGGGTCCGAAGCGCCGGACCTGCTGGAGGCGGCCGGCCTGCGCTTCGACATCGATCGGCGCACGGTGAGCGGTGACGGCCTCGACGAAGTCCGGCTCACGCCGCTCGAAGCGCGCCTGCTGCAGTTCCTGCTCGCCCGCGCCGGCGAGACCGTTCCCGCCGAACGCCTGCTTGTCCACATCTGGGGCGGCCGCGGCGGCGGCGACCGCCAGCTGCTCAAGCAGCTCGTCCACCGCCTGCGCCAGAAGGTCGAACCCGACCCCGCCGCCCCCAGGCGCGTCGTCACCGTGGCGGGCGAGGGGTACCGGCTGTCGACGGAGGCCGACTGAGCGGCAGTCGCTCGGTCCCCCCGGCGGCTTGTGCGCAGTCTGGCTGAGTCCGCGTCCCGCCGGGTCGCTGGGCGCGTTGCCGGTGGCGGCGATGCCTACTTTCTCGTCAGCGTCATGCCGAGGAATGGATGCCAGGTTGCTCCCCGGTCGGAGGAGCGTTCGCCGATTTCGGTCCAGCGGCCGGCTTCGTCGAAGCGCTGGGTGAAGCGGATCTCGCCGCCGGGGGCGGAGAAGCCCCAGACCAGGGCGCCGCCTTCGAGGCGCACCTCTTGCGTCGACGGGCCGCTGCCGGCGCGGTAGGCGGTCATCGCATACCGCTGCTGCCGCGCATCCCAGTAGATCAGGGCGATCGCCTGGTGGACTGTGCGGCCGTCCACTGTGCCGGTGCCCCGAACCAGCAGCGCCTCCTCGCCGGCGGCCCACTCGACGAGTTCGTGCTGCACGGCCGTCTCGCGCATGCCGGGCCGCAACTCGCTCCATGCCTCGCCCTGCCACTCGCCGACCATGCCGGCGAGCGCCTGCATCTTCTCGCGTGCCTCGGGCGAGGCGGGGGGCGGTGCCTGCGAGGTGGCGGTGACAGCCAGCAGCAACAGCAGCGGAGTGGCGAGCGCGAACGGACGGATGGCGGAACGGTTCATGACTTCTCCTTGCCCCGCGGGGCTGTCTGCATGGTGCGGTTGGTGCGAGTGGGACGGGTGCCCTGAGGCTCGAGGCCGGAAAGAAGCCGCTCGAGGGCGTCGACATGGCGCTCGAGGGCGCGCCGGCCGGCGGTGGTGAGGCGGTACCAGGTCACCGGCTTGCGGGCCACGAACTCCTTGCGGACGGCGACGTATCCGGCCTCCTCGAGGCGCCGCAGATGGGCGCCGAGGCTGCCGTCCGTCTCCTCCAGCAGCTCCTTGAGGCGTGAGAACGAGAGCGCATCGCGGCGCGCCAGCAGGGCGCCGATTGCCAGCCGGACTCGATGTTCGAACAGACGGTCGAACTCGGGCAGCGCGGCAAGCGCTCCCTGCTCGCTGGGCCCGGTCATCGAGGGCCGAGGTCCGATTCGGGAATCGACGGGTCGGAGTCGGCCTCGCGGGGCGGACGGGCAACCAGCGCGGTCGCCGCGAGCGCGGCGGCGGTCGCGACGCCGAGCCAGGTCCAGACGCGGCCGGAGAGGAGGAGCACCAGGACGTAGCCGACGCCGAGCAGGCCTGCGATCGGCAGCAGGCCTCGATGCAGGTGAACGCCGGCGGTGAAGTAGAACGCCGCGAGCAGCAGCAGGATGGTCGAACCGGTCGCCTGCCAGTCGAGCCGGCCGGTCATCGACACGACGATCACGAGCGCGATGGCGATCAGCAGGCCGAGCCAGTGACGACTCCAGCGGGCCGCCTGGACGCGGTCCTCGAGTCCCGCATCGCGGGCCGCGCGCCGGCCCAGCCAGAGCGAGAGCGAGAAGCCGAGCGGACCGGCAAAGGTCCAGTAGACCGGAACGGCCCGGGGCGCGAAATCGAAGAGGGGGAAGCCGACCAGCGCGATCGCGGCCCAGAGCAGGGCCACCGGGCGCGGGAAGGGGTCGGGGGACTCACGGTCCAGCACTCGGCGGACATAGGCGAGGTCAGCCCCGGCAGCGTACGTGCGGTCGCTGTCCATGGTTGCGTCTCCTCTCGGTTGGAATAGAGTACTCTGAAACCCAGAGCATGTCGAGATCGAGCGCCCGAATCGATCGGGCCGCAAGCAGGGGATCGCTCTCGCGGTCCCGCTGGATGTAGCGCCGGACGGCTTGGCGTGGCAAACTTCCCGCCGTTTCCGTTTTCGATCTCTGCGGGTTGACCGGCAAGTCACGAGGGGGCGTTCGCTTGTTCTCCGATCTGCTGCGTACCAAGAGTCTCGACGATATTCTGGCGGCACCCGAGCCCGGCAGCGGGCCGGTGCTCAAGCGGCACCTCTCGGTCTGGGCGCTGATGGCGCTCGGTATCGGAGCGGTGATCGGGGCCGGCCTCTTTTCGACCGTCGGCACCGCGGCGGCCGGCGGGGCCGACCACGTCGGCGCCGGGCCGGCGCTGTCGATCTCGTTCCTGCTCACCGCGATCGCCTGCGGATTCGCCGGGCTCTGCTACGCCGAGCTGTCGTCGATGGTGCCGATCTCCGGGTCGGCCTACACCTACTCTTACGCCACGCTCGGCGAGCTGGTGGCGTGGATCATCGGCTGGGACCTGATCATCGAGTACGCGGTCGGCAACATCGCCGTCGCCATCTCGTGGTCGGGCTACTTCCAGGAGCTGCTGCGCGGCTTTTCGATCGACTGGCCGGTCTGGTTGGGCATCGACTGGCGCTCGGCCTCCCAGGCAGCCGCTCGCGTGGCGGAGGCCACCGCGGCCGGGCTCGATCCGGTGGCCGAGCTGGGAGCGTCGAACGTCCGCATGGCGAGCGCCATCGAGGCCGCGCCGAGCCTGTTCGGTCTGCCGGTGGTGTTCAATCTGCCCGCGTTTCTGATCGTGATGCTGATCACCCTGGTGCTCGTGCGCGGGATCCGCGAGAGCGCCCGGTTCAACAACTGGATGGTCGGCCTGAAGCTGGCGATCATCGGGTTCTTCATCCTCTTCGGGGCATTCTGGGTGCAGCCCGAGAACTGGACGCCGTTCGCTCCCAACGGATTCCGGGGCATTTTCTCTGCGGCGGCGATCATCTTCTTCGCCTACATCGGGTTCGACGCGGTCTCGACGGCGGCCGAGGAGAGCCGCAATCCGCAGCGCGACATGCCGCGTGCCATCCTCGGCTCGCTGGCGGCCTGCACGGTGATCTACATCCTGGTGGCGGTCGTGCTGACCGGCATGCTGCCCTGGAATCAGCTCGGCACCGCCGAGCCACTGGCGACGGCGTTCTCGAACCTGGGGATGAACTGGCCGGCGCTGGTCATTGCGGTCGGCGCAGTATTTGCCACCACCTCCGTGCTGCTGGTCTTCCAGCTTGGACAGCCGCGCATCTTCTTCTCGATGGGCCGCGACGGACTGCTGCCGAAGTGGGCGTCGAAGGTTCACCCGAAGTTCCAGACACCGCATGTGACGACCTGGCTCACCGGCTGGTTCGTCGCCCTGCTGGCCGGCGTCGCGAATATCGACGAGATCGTCCAGCTGACGAACATCGGGACGCTGTTTGCGTTCGTGCTCGTCTGCCTCGGCGTGGCCGTGCTGAGATACCGCGATCCGGATCGCCCGCGGCCGTTCCGGGTGCCGGGTGGCAACTGGCTGGTGCCGCTGCTCGGCGCGTCGTGCTGCATCTTCCTGATGGTCTGGCTGCCTCCCGCCTCGTGGTGGCGATTCGTCGGCTGGCTGGTCTGCGGCGCCGGGATCTACACGGCGTGGGGCTGGCGCAACAGCGTGCTCGGGCGGCAGGCGGGGCGTCCGACCGTCAATCCGCCGTTCATGAACATGCTGACACTCGGGTTCCTGCTGGCCGGCATCGGACTGTTCGTCATTCCGCACGATGCCGGGATCGGCGAACTGCTGCGTGAAGCGACGACGGCCGGTGTGCCGGGTCACGGCCGGGCGATGGTGGGCGGGATCCTGATCCTGCTGGGAGTGATGGCACTGGCGGCCGGAACGGCGATGTCCGGGCGGCGCACCACAGCCCGGCCATGAGCCTGGCGCTGCTGGCACTGGGGGTGCTGGCGGCGCTGGCCGGCGCGTACGCCACGTACGGCGGCTGGGTGGCACGGCAGTTCCGGCTCGACGATGCGCGGGTAACGCCGGCCGTCGAGCGGCGCGACGGCGTCGATTACGTGCCGACCCGTCGCTGGTACCTGTTCGGTCAGCACTTCTCGGCCATCGCGGCAGCGGGGCCGATCGCGGGGCCGATCCTGGCCTGCCAGGCGTTCGGTTGGGGGCCGTGCCTGGCCTGGATTGCGTTCGGGGTCGTGTTCATCGGCGCGGTGCACGACTTCTCGACGCTCGCGGTCTCGGTGCGGCATGGGGGCGAGTCGATCGCGGAGATCACCCGCCGCGAACTCGGACCGGTGGCGGGGCGGTCGATGATGATCTTCATCTGGATCGCCCTGGTCTACGTCATCGTCGCCTTTGCGGACATCACGGCCGGCAGCTTCGTGGCCGGGACCGAGGAGGTGGCGGCCGGAGCGACCACGTTCCACGCTGGCGGCGCGGTGGCGGCTGCGGCGGTGCTCTACCTGGGGCTGTCGCTGGTGCTCGGGCTGGTGCAGCGGTGGCTGGCGCCGCCGCTCTGGTTGGTCACGCTGGTGTTCGTGCCGGCGACGTTTGCGGCCTGCTGGGCGGGGACGCGGCTGTCGAACTGGCTGGTGTTCGACCATGCGACCTGGGCGGTCGCGATCCTGGCGTACTGCGCGGTCGCGTCGCTGTTGCCGGTCTGGGCGCTGCTGCAGCCGCGGGGCTACCTGGGCGGGTACGTGCTGTACACGGCGCTGGCGACGGGGGTGATCGGAGTGCTGTTCGGCGGGTGGTCGGTCGAACAGCCGTTCTTCCGCACGTGGGACGCGGGTGGAGCGACCGGTGGACTGTTCCCGTTCCTGTTCGTGACGATCGCGTGCGGGGCCTGCTCGGGTTTTCACGGGCTGGTCTGCTCGGGCACGACCTCGAAGCAGATCGAGCGGGAGAGCGACTGCCGCGCGGTGGGCTTCGGGGCGATGCTGGCAGAGGGGTTCGTGGCGCTGATCGCGCTGGTGACGATCATGATCGCGGCGCCCGATTCGGTGGCGGGGCTGTCGCCGGGCACGATCTACGGGAATGGGATCGGACGGTTCCTGGCGCTGGTCGTGGGGGAGGACCACTTGCAGTTCGCGATCACGTTCGGGGCGATGGCGTTTTCGACGTTCGTGTTCGACACGCTGGACGTGTCGGCGCGGCTGGGCCGCTATCTGCTGCAGGAACTATTCGGCTGGCACCGGGCGGGGGGAGCGCTGGCGGCGACGGTGGTGACGCTGGCGCCGGCGGTGGCGTGCGTGCTGGCGGGCGGAAGGGGGGCCTGGCTGGGGTTTTGGACGCTGTTCGGGGCGAGCAACCAGCTGCTGGCGGCGCTGACGCTGCTGGTGCTGACGGTCTGGCTGCGGCGGCGCAGACGGCCGTGGCTGTTCACGTTCGTACCGCTGATGTTCGTGGCGACGATCACGCTCTGGGCGCTCGGGCAGGTGGCATGGTCCAACCTGGGTGGCGACGCGGGAGGCGTGGAGTTCTGGAACGGCGCCTCGGCAGCGGTGCTGCTGGCGCTCGCGGTGGTGATCGGATGGATCGCCCTGCGCCCGCGCCCCACCCCCCTATCCCAACCTTAGGTGCCAGCGTCTTGGCTGCCAGCGGGTGACTTGCGGCACCGGCGTCGGGCTTGGGGTGCGAGGCATAGTCGCAGCCGGGGGCAGAAGGGGAGCTCGGAGGGGCGCACAGGTCGCTGCGTCGGCGCGGATCGTGTTTGCGGGGCCCGCGGCGCTCCGAAGTGCCACACCCCGACCACACACCGGAGTTCTTGCTTTTCTCCAGTCGTCGACGGAGGTCGTTTCCAGTTCGAGCGGCTTCGCGCCGCTACCCAGGCGGCGAAAGCGCCGCGCGCACGAACGGCCCGGGCGGCGGGA